>NZ_JBQFUN010000004.1:0-273307 GCF_056539205.1 Ruegeria sp. BC5 | reverse complement strand
TCAGAACAGCCCGGTCACACTACAATTGATCCCCAAGATCAATCGCTTAACACCCTCAACCCGTCAGAACCACAAAACAATAGGGTGAGAGGCAATAACCTCATCCAAAACAAAGCTTCAATGCCGGAAAACCAAATAGACCTCAGCGATGCGAGGCCAATAAATTAAAACCCACTGACACGCTCGACCAGCCAATAGACCGACACGCTGCCGATGACATAGCCAGTGATTGGTCGGGTAACCCCGCTCAGCCGTGATGGATTAAAGCGCGCCACCTGACGCCACAGAAACATTCCTACTGACAGGCCCGCAATAAAGGTAAGTTGTCCGGCCTCGACCCCAAGGTTAAAGGCCAGAAGTGCAGCTGGGATATCCTGAGAGGGCAGGCCGATCTCGGACAGGGCACCGGCAAAACCCAGCCCGTGTAGCAGACCAAAACAAAAGCAGACAATCCATGGGTATTGCTCGGACAGTCTGATCTGCCCTTCTTTGTGTTTGAGAATTTCCAGGGCCAGGAAAACGATCGACAGGGCAATCACCGCTTCGACCGGGGCGGCAGGAACGTGCAGCACCCCCAGCGTTGCCATTGCCAGCGTGATCGAATGCGCGACTGTAAAGGCTGTCACTGCGCCGACCAGCCGCCAAGGATCACGCACCAGAATGAACAAGGCGAAGACAAACAGAAGGTGGTCCCACCCTTCTAGGATATGCTCGAAGCCAAGCCAGAAATAGCTGATGAAAACGGACCATGTGGTCGGATCTATTGGCAAAGTCAGGGCCGGCTCTTCAGGTGTGAACCGGAGGGTGGAAATCGCAGATTCCAGTGGCTGAACGCGCAGAAGGACATCGTTGTTTTGTCGTTCGAGGCCCCGGATTCTGACTGTGTGTCCTTCGATCTCAGCCCCGCACTCTGCAACCCAAGAGGAAACCCAAGCAACCGAGTCGAAGATCGGCGGTGGACCGTGCGATGGGGTGCAAGCTTCGGGCAGGATCGCGTCAATCCTCATGGGTTGGCCGTTCACATCCGGTATGCGCCACATCACTTGCCAGGTGCCTGGCGTCAATTGGTGGAGGTCCAGATATCCGGGGTCAAGCGCGTGTGCATTGCCGGACTTTGGGGTGCAGGCCAACCAGATCGCTATTATCAAGCAAAACAGGGCCCTCATTCACCGGACCCTGGTGTTTCAACCCGGTACTGCGCGGCAAGGGTTTCGTATTGCGCTTGCGCCAGTTCCTCGGCCGTGTCCCGACGCCATGCTATCAGAACCGCATCGCGAATGTCCGTAAGTGGCGGCAGATATTCGAGGCGCGTTTCGGTTACACGGACCAGATGCATCCCATATCCCGATTGAATCGGCCCAGCCCAGACGCCCGGTTCTAATGGGACCAGCGCAGCCGAAAACCCCGGGCCAAATGCGGCATCGACGGCGCCGGCGGGCGACAGCGGCATTGATCGAGGCATCAGGGATCGTACACCAAACTCTGACCATTCCCTGCCCGCTGTTAGTGCGGTAAGCGCGGTGTCCACATCCTCGGGCACCGGCTGATCGCCCAGATACACCTGATCGAATGCAATCTGCCAAGGTTTAGTAAAACGTGCCGAGTTTGCTGCGACATAAGTTTCAAGCACTGCATCTTCGGGGTCTACCGAGGCGGCGATTGCATCCGACAGGAAATCCATCTTTTGTGCCAACCGTGCCCGGATTACCTGATCCCCGCGATCCAACCCCAGGTTGCGCGCCTCGCGCACCAAGATTTCCTCGCGCACCAGGGCGTCGATCAGCACCTGCAACTCTGCGTCATTGGGCGGGCGTTTCCAGGTTGTTTCAAAGCGGGTGACCAAAAGCGTGACATCAGCGTCGTCGATAACAATTGCATCACCCCGTTCAGCGCTTTCGTCCTTTGGGCCCACAATGGCAAACCAGCCAAAGATGGCGGCTCCGATCAGAATAAAGTGGAGCAGGGGTTCTTTCAAAATATGCATGCTTAGTTCCGAAGACGCTTTCAGACCCGCCTTAATAGTAGTGGCGGGTCCTTGGATAAGTCAAACAGACTGCAGAATAATTACGCTTATATTCCAACGCAGTGGTGGTTCTTCGAAAAAGGCCATTCACCCCGGAGTGTACCAAATCGGTGAGGAATAGGCGCGTTCCTGATGTATCAGTTGTGCGTCTTCCGGCAGATCAATGCCAAACCGCAACTTGTCGTATAGCAACCAACGCGGGGTGGGGATTTCCAGAACCCTGACGTAATAAAAGGCCCGTTCATTCGGGTCGAAATCCGGGTCGGACCAAACAGTGATCAACTCGGACGCGCCGATGGTATTGCTCCAGCTCGCGGTTTCCACATCCACAGTATTACCGACCTCGGGTAGGTTGCCATCTGCATCCTGTGGCCGATCATCAGACCAGGCGACATTATAAACCTTTTCCTGCATCGACCCGTCTGCATCCACCCATCCTTTGACGACCTGAACCCGATCCAGATTTGCACCGATCGGGTCGCGCAAGGCACCAATCAGGAAATTCGGTGCGCCATCCCCTTCGCGCGGGCGCAGGTCACCACCCATGGGTACGCCTTTCGTGTAACCGACATCCGCCAGAAAGCGCGTCTCAAGGTCGCCCTCGTCAAACGCCCAGCCTCCAAAGAAACGCAAACCGATCCGAGGACCGGTGGTCGCATAGGTTTCGCGGCGCTTGAACGCATCGAAAATGGCTGAGCGTGTGTTGTCGGTGGCCCAAACGGCAGTGTAGCCCGAAGCGACCAGCAGATCGCCCGGTATCTCGCCCAGCTCATTGGCAATAAAGGGATGTTGTATCCGGGTGGGCGACGGTTCCACACTTACAGATTTGCCAAAAAAGTTGTCTTCTTCGGCGGTTGCCAGCGAAGTATGGCTGTCAGTCGCGCCGCCCATGCCGAATTTATAGGGGTTCACGCCGAACTTTTCTTCTAGCATCAGGCCGCGCTTGAGGGCTTCGCGCGCATACTCGCCCGCCAGCATGTCCTCGGTTTTCAATTCGGTGATATCGAGGTTGCCAATATCCCAGTTCTCATAATCGGCAAAGGGATCATCCGGGCTGAGATACGGGTGGGCCTCGCCGTCTCCTTTGATTTGCGTGACCTCGTAGTGAGGCTCCCACCTTGCGCGGTTCTGGACGTATTCTTCGTCAACCTGGCCACCGTGATACGTGTCTTCGGTTGGGAACATCCAGCCGTTCGAAAGGTTGCCGTTATGGGCGAAAGCCACCGCCCGGCCGCCGGTTTTGGCTTCGTAATCCTCCAGCCAAGAGTAAAGCGCCTTGGGATCGGTGTTGCCGTAGGGTGGCTGTGTTACCGGCGGAACAACCTGCAACGCGCGGATTGGTCCGTCGCGCAACATAACATTCCGGTGCAGGTTGAAGCCCTTGGGCACCGAGGTCCATTCGAAACCGATAAACGCGGTGAATTGACCGGGATCGTTGTGCCGTTCCGCGGCCAGGACAATATGTTCCCAGGTGAACGCAAAAGCATCGGCCCCCGGGCTGTAGGACTCCAGCAAAATCTCCGGCAACGTCATCTGAGAAAAATTTGTGATGATATCGAAGGCTGCTTTACCAGCTTCTTCGCCACCGGCCTTGTATCCTTCGTACCATTCCAACCCCTTCGGGTCTGAGATCACACCGGGTTTGCCCGCCTGCAGATCGGGCGCGAAACCCATCAGGTCAGTATGATCGGTCAGAACCATCCAATCCAGTGGTCTGGCCAGTCTGACTGGTTGCCCGGTGGAGGAAATCACCTGCTCGCCTTTAGCAAATCGCCATGCGTCGTCAGGCAGCAGCGTGTTGCCGAATGCGCCCGCATCTAGTGACAGCCCCGTATGCAGATGCGTGTCGCCCCAAAGCGGGCGCTCGGGGAAAGTGCGGTTGGCGTAGGGTGAAAAGGGACGCTCGGCAAAGGTTCCCTCGGCGGCTTCCTTGGTGGGAACGGCATCGGCAAAAGCGCTTGCCGGGACAGAGACGAAAGTAAGTAAGCAGACAGACAGTCGAAGCATGTGAACCTCCCCATTCACAGAGTTCGTGGATTCAGCGTGTGAAATACCGAGAATATATATTCTAATTTGACGATATCATGTTGTGTGCTTCACGTGTGAAAAACTTTTTGACCATTACCAGTGGGCAGCGTGGCTTGCTTCAAAGTGGCAGCTGTATAAGAGAAACCAACCGATCCGCCGCGTCTGAAAGTGTATCTTCGTCAAACGCCGCGTACCCCAGCAGTAAGCCCTGCATCTTTTGCGGCAACACACATTGGTCAGACAGTGCGCTGATGCGCAGTCCGTTTTCCCCGGCACGCTGGCTGATTTCAATGTCGGACATTCTGTCTGCAAGTGCCGCTCGAAGTGCAACGCAAAGATGCATGCCCGACGAGTCCGGCTGAAGCTCCAGTAGGTCACAGGCGGGGGCGAGCGCGCTGAGCAGATGGCTCTGACGTCGCGCATAAACACGTCGCATGCGTCGTAAATGCATAGCGAATTCACCGCTGTTCATGAATGTCGCCAAGGCGGGTTGCGGGATCAGCGAGGCGCGTGGTCCCACACGATCAAGATAGGTCCGCGTGCTTTGCAGCATGTGTTTGGGCACAACTAGATACCCGATCCTCAGTGCCGGGCTGACGAGTTTTGAAAAGCTGCCAAGGTAGATCGTGTTATTGAGGCCATCCAACCCCGAAAGCGATGGCAAAGGTTGCCCCCGATAGCGGAATTCGCTGTCGTAGTCGTCCTCGATCACCACCGCACCGGTCTGTCTGGCCCAATCCAGCAAGGCGACCCTGCGGGGCAAGGGCAGGCTGACCCCTGTTGGATAATGCCGCGAAGGCGTGACGATAGTGGCATGGGCCTTGTCTGGAAGGCGTGTCACATCCAGCCCGTCCTGATCGATACGCACGGGGCAGGCTAAGTTTCCTGTATCCCTCAGAATCGTGTGAAGTTTCGGCCAGCATGGGTCTTCGATCGCAACTTGTTTGCCCGCACCAAGCAGCCCGTGGAATATAACCTCGAAGGCTTCGCGCGCGCCCGAGGTGATCACAACCTGCCCCGGATCACAGGACAAGTGTCGCCACGCGGCAACGTGGTCCGAGATGGCCGCGCGCAGCGGATACCAACCCAAAGGGTCCGCTCGCGCCAAAAGCTCGGGTGTTGGGTTGCGCCATGCGCGTTCAAGGTGGCGTGCCCATTGTTTGTGCGGCAGCAGGGATTGATCCGGCAGACCGGTTTGAAAGGGCAGCCATTTCTGGGTCTTTGGACCCGCCGGGCGGGGGATGGGCTGCGGTTGCGACAGGTGGGTGATCTCGCTGGCCACAAATGTGCCGCTGCCTTGCCGGGTGACCAGATACCCTTCGCTGATCATCTGGTCATAAACCGCCTGAACCGTTGTTCTGGATATCGACAACTCGGATGCCAGTGTGCGGCTGGCTGGCAGCCGCGTCCCGACCAGGTCAGAGGACTTAGATATGAGACCGCGCAGCGCCTCAAGCAGTTGCGCCTGAAGCGAGGTCTTCAGCGATGCATCCACCGAGATCGCAAAAAGATCTCGATTCAAATTGGCCTTAGGAAAAGTTTTAAAATTGGACATTTAAAAACATCCAATACCCGGGCACTACAGACATAGCAAGATCAAACCCGAGCCATGACCATGAATGAGACTTTGAACATCACCGACAAATCCCGCCTGCGTCGATCCCATGAGCGGGGGCATTTCGACCGTGCCACCATCAACAGTATCCTGGACGCGCAACCCATGTGCAGCGTGGGTTATGTGATTGATGGCAAGCCCTTTGTCACTCCGACGTTGCAATGGCGAGAGGGCAATCGCATCTATTGGCACGGGTCCTCGGCCAGTCGTGCGCTGCGCAATTCTCGCAATGCGCAGGTTTGTCTCTCGGTCGCAATTCTTGACGGGTTTGTCCTAGCTCGGTCCGGTATGCATCATTCCGTTAATTCGCGGTCGGTCACGTTGTTTGGCACCGCGGTCAAGGTTGAAGACCCGGCAGAAAAGCTGGACAAGCTAGGCAGGTTTGTGAACGGCCTGTTCCCGGGGCGATATGAAAGCCTGCGGCCCGATCACGCGCAGGATCTGAAGGCAACAATGGTGCTGGGCATGGATATATCGGAAGGTAGCGCCAAGGTCCGCACGGGCGGTCCAAATGACGAGGAAGAGGATTATGATCTGCCCATCTGGGCCGGGGTCATTCCCGTTCACACGTCGGTTGGTGATCCTATTCCTGATCCCCGAAACATCGATGGCGTGCCGACGCCCGAACATGTGCAATCCTTTCGGCTGTAGGGCAGGGTGATGACGGACCTTTCGGTAAATCTGAATGTTGCCGCCCTGCTGCGCAACAGGCGTGAGCACCCCTGGCCGGATTTGATAGGTCTGGCAAGGATCGCCTTGAACGCGGGCGCGGCGGGCGTGACGGTGCACCCTCGCCCGGATGAGCGTCACACCCGGCCCGATGATGTGCGCGGGCTAAGCTCTATGCTTGACGCGGAATTTCCAGACCGGGAATTGAATGTCGAAGGCTATCCAGATGAACGGTTTCTGTCGCTGGTTCAGCAGGTGCGCGCGGACCAGGTGACGTTGGTTCCCGATGATCCGGGTCAGGCGACAAGTGATCATGGTTGGGATTTCCCGGCACAGGGCGCGATGCTTGCGGATGTGGTTGCCGGGTTACAGGCGAAGGGTCACCGCGTGTCGCTGTTCTGCGATCCCGAGGCAGCGCACATGCCCCATGCCGCGATGACCGGAACAGATCGGGTTGAACTTTATACCGGCCCGTTCGGCGGATCTTATGACGACCCAGTGGCCGAGACGCGGGAACTTGACCGTCTGACCGCCGCAGCGACCGCGGCTGCGGCGCAAAGGCTCAAGGTCAATGCGGGCCACGATCTGACGGTCAGTGGCACGCGCAAACTGATTGCTCGGATCCCGTCGATTGCCGAAGTGTCCATCGGGCACGCGTTGTTTTGCGATGCTCTGAACTTTGGAATGACTGAGACGGTTCGTCGGTATCTTGGGGTCTGCAGCATCCCTCAGGCAGATGATCTTTGGGCGGAAACTGTCTGAAACAGACAGGTGTCGCCGACTATGATCGCACCCGGCTTTGGGCGTGACATTTTCACTGCTATTTGAATAAGCCTTTGCGGCAATTCATCTGCAAATACTGGCGAGCCTGGGTTGGCTGTAGTACACCTTTGCAGTTATGGGGAAGATTGCGGATAAACCTAAGCGGGAACAAGCAGATAGCGAGCAACGGCGTCAGGTCACGGTGCTGTTTGCCGATATGGTCGGCTACACCGCAATTGTTGCATCGCTTGGGGAAGAACAGGCGTTGGGCTTTGTTCGGCTGACCTACGATACGCTGGTCCGGGCGGTCGAGGCCCACGGTGGAACGGTGCGCGATTTTGCTGGCGACAGCATAATGGCGCTGTTCGGCATTCCCGACGCGACCGAAGATACGGCACTGCGGGCCTGCCGGGCCGCTATGGCGATCCATGCGGCATTCGAAGCGTCCGCCGCGGATATCGAAGCGCGTTTCGGCGTGCGCCCGAAGGTGCGTGTGGGGATCAGTTCCGGTACGGTTCTGATGGCGGCTGTCCAGGGCGAGAGCGGCCCGACGACTGCTGTGGGCAGCACAGTGAATCTGGCCGCGCGGCTTGAAAATCTTGCCCCGTCGGGTGGAAGCCTGATCTGCGACACCACACGGGGGCTGGTCCAATGGGTGACCGAACTTGGCTTTTTCGGCGAACATCAGATCAAGGGTCTGTCCGCGCCGCAAAAGCTGTGGCAGTTGCAGGCCGTTCACCCCGACGCAACCCGGTTCGACGCATCAGTAGCGCAAGGGTTGAGCGGCTATGTTGGCCGAACAGATGAACTAAGCACGATCTCCACCGCGCTGGAGCGGGCGAAAGACACCCGGTCCGTGATTGACCTGGTTGCCGAGCCGGGGTTGGGCAAAACGCGGCTGGTTTTCGAGTTTCTTCATCGCCTACCTGCGGACGAGGTGTCGGTCCTGACGGGAAACTGCTTTGCAGATGGCCAGCAGGTTCCGTTTCTGCCCTTCCTGGAAATCACGCGAAATTCATTTCTCATCACCGATGCCGACAACCCGCTGCGGGTTCGGGCCAAGCTTGAGGCCGGGTTAAAAAAATCCGGGCTGTTCGCGCAACAGAACCTTGGGTTAATGATGAATTTTCTGGGTCTCACACCGCCCGAGGGGGTTCTGGACGGTCTCGACGGTGTTCTGATCGGTCTGCGTATTCGCGAGTTGCTGACCGAACTGCTGCGTCTGAAATGCGCGCGGGGCCAGGTTGTTTTGCTGATCGAAGATGGACATTGGATCGACAGCGCGTCAAAGGATTTGCTGGCGAATATGATCGAGGCTCCGGGCCTGTCGAACCTGCTGATCATCCAGACACGGCGACCCGAATACACACCCAGTTGGCAAAACATGGCCGGGGTGACAACCGTGGCGCTTCGCCCGCTGAGGGTCGAAGACCTTGCCGCTCTAGCGCAAAACCGTCTTGGGGTGGACGCTCTACCCGATGGGTTGGCAGAACAGCTGGCTGACCGTGCTGGGGGCAATCCACTGTTTGGCGAAGAAATCTTGGGCTTTCTGCAGGATCAGGGAGTTTTGCGCGTCGAAAATGGCCGCGCCCATATCGAAGCGGATATCAGCGACAGCGGATTGCCCGTCACCATGCGCAGCCTTTTGACAGCCAGAATTGAACGGCTTGATCCCGAAGATCGCGCCTTGCTGCAGGCTGCAGCCGTGATTGGTCGGCGTTTTGATCCCGGTCTGTTGTCCCAGATCACCGAGACGACCAAGTCAACCGGCGCCACCCTACAACGGCTGCAAGCGCAGGATGTGCTGTACCGCGAGCCGAACTCGTCGGATTACATCTTCAAACATATTCTGCTGCGGGATTCGGTTTATCAAAGCCTGGTTCTGTCCCGCCGGTCCGACCTGCATCTTGCCATTGCCGAGGCGTTGGTGATGCGCAACGCCAACCGGTTGCACGAGGCCGCCGAGGTGCTGGCCTTTCACTATGGACAGACGGATCGGGCAGATCAGGCGTTTCACTACAGTGCCATGGCTGGTGATAAATGCCTCGGCGTTTATTCACTGGACGAAGCCAACCGGTATTTTGTGGACGCTCTTGAGCTGTACCAAAACGACCCAAGTTGCGCCACAGATGCAGAATTTGCCGGATTCATGGCCAGTTTCGCGCTGTGTTCCAATATCTCACTGCGGGTCAAAAAGATTATCGAACTGGCCGGGACAGTTCGCCCGATCCTGCAAAAGGCTGGTGACAGTCAGGATCACACGTTGTTCCTGCACCACTATGTTTCTTGTCTGGTCTGCAACGGCAAGTATCACGAGGCGCATTGGGTTCAGCAGGAACTGACAGACATGGCAGGTCGTCTGAATGATCCGGCCTCTAAGGCGTATGCCATGGTGAATGAGCTTTCGGTCTCAATCTATCACGCGCCGATCGACAATGACCGTTTCGAGGCGCGAAAACGCGATGTCGAGGCCGTGCTGGAACAGATCGACGACGCCTATATCCACAATTTTTATCAGGCCACTGTTGGTTGGAACGAACTGACGCGGGGGCGGGTGGCGCGGGCGCATGCCGCATCAGATCGGATGATCGCCTTGGGAAAAGCCAAAAACGACCCGCGTGCGCTGGGCTATGGAACCGCCATGAAGGCGCTGATCGCGATGGTCACCGATGATCACGAACTGGCGCTTGAAATGGCTGAGAAGGCGCGCAAAGCATCAAAGGTCGAATTTGAGTTGGCCATAGCCGAAGCAGCCAGAGTAGGAGCCATGGTGCCGCTGGAAATGCCAGGGGCGACTGAGGTGGTCCAAAACCACATCAAGGCCTGCAACGAAAAGGGGTGGACGCTGTTCACCTTCGGGCCCGCGGCGATGCTGGGGGTGGCCTATGCGCTGAACGGTCGGATTACGGACGGGTTGCGCCAGATTGAATGCGCCATTCAGAAACGTACCGACGAGGGCACTCAGATATCCGCTGACTGGGCCCGTCTGTTTCTGTGCGAGATGTATCTGGCCATCCTAACAGGTGAAGGCGGCGGTTCGCTGGGGGTTCTGTTTCGAAATTTCCGGTCGATCCTTTGGGTTATGCTGTTTGGAAAAAAACGTCTGATCGCGATGGTTGAGCAGGTGCGCAAGAACCCTCAGTTCGACCAAAAGGGCCACTATATCGCGCGCTGTGATATGATCATGGGGCTGCTGTACAAGGCGAAGAAAAAGAAGGCGCAGGCTATCGAGCATCTAAGCCGGGCCCGCGTCATCGTCGAGTCTGCAGGGCGATCTCCGATGCTAACACGCATTGATGCGGCGCTGGCGGAATTGGCATAGCCTTTCCATTCAAATTGCTCAGGCTGATGGTTTCCGGGCGCGTCTTTGGTGGCTGAAGATCAACTGATTGGATTGGAAATCCGACCGGAAATCGGCAGCCCTGCCGGACAGCGCGTAATAAAACTTCATCAATCCGGGTTCGATATGGTGGGCTTGTTCGATGCAATCCTCGCATATTCGTTCAATCCGATCCTGAGGGTGCCGGTCCCGAATAGCCGCGATCAGCGTTTGGTGGGTTGTTTCCAATTTCTGAAATTCAGGGGTTTCCAGTACGTCTTGATTGCCAACCAGCACGAAAACGGGTTCCAGGTCAGTTCGTCCCTTAAGGTCGACATACCCGGCCTCAAGCATCGCCATTTCGTGCCGCGTTTTCTCATACACCGAACTTGAGACAACGATGTCATAGTCCACATGGCGGCAGCTTTGTTCGATCCGTGCGGCGACGTTCACCACATCCCCGATGACGGTATAGTTGAACCTGCGCTTTGACCCGATATTACCGACGCAGGCCCGACCCGTGGCGCAACCGGTCGCCAGCGCAATCGGCGGCCGCCCCTGCATGACGTCCGAGGCGTTGAACTCTACCAGCGCCCGTCGCATCAACAGCGCCGCCTTTGCGGCACGGCATGGGTGATCTTCGACCGGCAGGGGGGCGTTCCAAAACGCCATTACCGCATCGCCGATGAATTTGTCTATGGTACCCCGTTCCAGCAAAATCTGGTCGCCGATCTGAGAAAACAGTTGATTCAGCAAGGTGACGAGATCGGTGGCCGAAACAGACTCGGACAAAGGCGTAAAGCCTCGTATATCCGAGAACATGACGGTGATCTCCTGTGTTTCACCGCCCAGTTGAAGCTGATGACCCGACACCTCAATTTCGTCCAGAATCTCGGGCGCGACATAGTGGGAAAAGATCTGTCGGATCACACGTTTTTCGCGCTCGGTCGAAATGAACAGATAGCCCGCCAGCAGGCCGAAATTAGCCATGCCCCCCATCAGAGGAAAGGTAACGTCGAACAGAACCAACTGGTGCTGGAATGCCAGCCAACTGATGCCAAGGACAACCGCCGCAGCAACGCCACCTGCAACAAATGACGCAACCGCCCCGAACCGCGCCATGACGGCCGTGACCACTACGCCAAGAATGACGAAAGACAGCAGTTCGAGCGCCGACGTCACATCCGAGCGGCTTAGCATTTCGTCGGTCAGGACCTGTTCAAGAATTTGCGCATGGATCGACACGCCCGGAACAGATTCACCCAAAGGTGTCTGGTGCATGTCAAACAATCCGGCGGCCGACGTGCCGACCAGAATGATCCGCCCTTCGATTTCGGCGCGCAGATCGGGATTGTCCTGTGGCTGCATGATATCATCAGCTGACAGATACAGGTCCGGGTTATCGCGCCTGTATCTGACCCAGACCTCGCCGTTTTCGGTGGTTGGCAGGCGGAATTGACCAATCTCGACCGCCAGCATGATACCGGCCTCATCCGGCATACCTTCGGCAATGATGACGGGTTCGTCTATGGCAACCCTTAGCGCCTCAATCCCCAGCCCCGGCAGCGCACCATCCGGCCCGCCCCACAAAATAGGCACGCGGCGCACGATGCCCATACCGCCAAGGGGTGAGACATTGACCCCTCCGATGCCTGCTGCCGTTCGATCCAGCGGTGAGGCTGGTGGGGTCCAATAAGGAACAGTAACCAGCCCCGAGGTCGGCGATTCCCCTATTTCGATGATCCCGGCCATCGGCGTAACGTGCCTGCCGTCGCTGGATTGTCGGGCTGCCGCGCCCAATACAACCGGCCAATTGGCGATCTCCATTCCGAACAGCACGTCATGGTCCAGCTTCTCGGCGTGGCGCTCAACTGACAGCACCCCAGAGAGCGAGGGTTCTTCCAGCAACCGCGCAGGCGAGAACCTGTCAGGTTCGACGAACAAAATGTCAAAGGCGATAGCGGCGGCACCATATTCGCCCAGGTTCTGGACCATCTGTGCCAAAAGGGTTCGGGGCCAGGGCCATTGCCCCCAGTTTGCCAGCGACTGTTCGTCGATATCCACAACGCGGACAGGCAGATCAGGGTTGTATTCGCGTGGTGAGATGCGTTGCAGAATGTCGAAATAGATCAGCCGCGTCATCCGCACCGGATACGGATCGAGAACCCGGATAAAACACCCGAAAAGGATCAGGCCCAGCCCTACCAGCTGGAAGGCCCGCCGCCGCCCTGTTCGTTCTTTGGGCTTCCCGGTCACGTTTGCCTCCGAATGTCGTGGTCAGCCCGGACGGACCTGAACGGGATGTGCGCATTTTTCTGCGGCAACGACTGATCTGATGTCATGCAGCGGGCCCTGTGTTTGCTCAACCGCCGCTATTGCCGCCGTTACCGCCAGTGGTGCCACTGCCGCTACCGCCGCCAAATCCTCCTGTTCCGCCACCACCAATCGTGCCACCGCTGCCTGGCCCGCCGCTGCCGGAACCGCCGCCGATCGAGCCGCCACTGCCATCGCCACTGCCGCTACCGTTTCCGACATTACCGCCACTGCCGTTGTTGCTGCCAGTGCTGCTGCCGACGCTGCCGCCATTGCCGCTGCCGACGCCGACGCTGTTTGACGGAGACGACCCGGAGGCCCCAGCGCTTTGAACCTCACGCGGTCCCCAGTCAGGGCCTGATGCAGGGACCTCTGATCGTTGCGGCAGAGGTGGCACGGCATCCCTGCCGCAGCCCGTCACATCTGTTTGCAATGGAATCAGCAATTGCTCTTGTGACTGAACAAAGGGGAACCCCTCTTTCACCGCTTGTTCGTAACTTTCCTGATCGACAGAGCGCCCGATACGTCCACTCTGTGTGGTGGCGAGAAGGTTGCATTTGCGCCCGGTCTCTTGGCAAATGCCGTTCTGACCACACATTTCTACCCGGCCCTGTAAAATCAGCATGGCGCTTTGCGCGCCGGGCGCGACCCATATGTCAAAAGTCGTTCCGCGTACGGCCATGGTCGCAGTGGGCGTTTGAATCGAGTAGGCGCGCTTTTTGCTTTTGCCAGAGATAAAGCGAAAACTGCCGCCAAGGGCCTGAACCGCGAAGTTCTTGGCCTTTTTGTTGCCGCGCAGCATTGTCACATCCAGTGTCATCCGAGCATTCGGGCCAATCGCGATCTTGGTTTCATCGACGAAAACCAACTGAACCAGACCGCTGCCGTCGGTGGATATGGAATCGCCAGATGCAACTTCCATCCCTGTGCGCAACGGCTGCGATTTCCCTGCGCGCGTTAATTCAGCGCCTTGTTCGACGCCGATAACTTTTCCTATGTTGGCTAAGGCCTGCGAAGGCAGAAGCAAAACACAACAAATAACGAGTAACGATTTCAACCAAGCCAACCTAACGTCCTTCCCCCACAGATAGGTACTGAGCGCATCGCGCCCACCGCTCGGTTTGCCCCTCAATAAATTCGTATTTTTGAATTATACGCTAATAAATCTATACAAATATGCCTTATAGCCCGTGTATTTGGCAAGTTTTCAGTTCAGAGCGCGTCATATTGAGTAGTTTGAAGAATTCCTTCGCGCAATTACGACTGCCTATATCTGTCTTCAAGAGCGTCGAAATTTCGCTGATTGCGTGTGCGTTTGCGACGAATTTGAGAAAAGTGAGCAAGGCATAGAAAATCGCCTTGTATCCGGGTGACAGGCAAGGATATACCCGCCAGCGGAGACGTGGCCGAGTGGTCGAAGGCGCTCCCCTGCTAAGGGAGTAGGCCCGGAAGGGTCTCGAGGGTTCGAATCCCTTCGTCTCCGCCACCTACCATTTTTAGATGCGGTCGGAACAACGGCTTATGTTGTAAGCCGTTGCGGGCACTTGATGGTTTGTCTTATTGGAAAGCCAATGGCCTCGCTTACTAAGGTGACCACCGAAGTTTTTTCAGATGTACATTTCTTTGCGCGCCTCGGGGAATGACCTGATCGCGGCGTCAACGCGCGTTTCAGGCAACGCGCACAAGGCCGTGGACAGCCCGTCGGCGATGGCTGCGCTGGGGGCTGAGACCGATACTATGTGGTTCGTTGCTACCTCGTCTTGCGGGTTCAGGATGTGGCCTTGATCATCGGTCAGCATGAGGTTGCCTGCGTCCGAGGTTGCAACGGCACGATCGCTTAATTCGATGGATTTGAGAACTTCTCTGCCGGGTCCGGCCAGTCCGACTTGCCAGGCTTGCCCGTCTTGGCGATGGCCAAGGGCGGCGATTTCCCCCATATTTACCAATACATCGCGTAGACCGTGCGAGGCCAGCAAAGCCGCGATGCGGTCGGTAATGGCGCCTTGTGCGATACCGTTCAGCGTCAGTGCTGAAACACCGGGTTGGGGCAGGCGGATCATGTCGGACCCGATTAAAACGCGAGACCATCCAATGGATTTTCGGGCGGAATGGACCTCTTGCGCGGTGGCCCCGTTAGCCAGCGCGGACCAGAGCGGTTGAACTGAAGGATCGAAAACGCCGTCTGTGGCCTCGTGCAAGGCCGAACACAGGCTGAGGACGTTCAGCAGTTCGGGAGCTGGGGCTGGCAGTTGCCCGTCGCGATTCAGTCGGCTGAGTTCGGATTGCGGTCGGTACAGGCTGAAGATGTTCTCAAGCCGGTTCACTTCGGCTTCGACCGCGGTGATGATTGGCGCGGCCTGTGTGTCCGTCAGCCCCTCAAGTCGCAAGCTGGCCGAGGCCCCCAGCGCGACCCCGTGCCAGTGAGACGTAGGGGCAGAATTGGCACCCGCGGGAAAGGCGGCACAAGCGGCGGACATGGTCAGAAACCGGCGGCGGGAGAGGGCGGTCATGAGGGGGTCTCCAGTTTCAGGTCCAGATCAACGGGGCCCAGAACCTCGGTGTCGGGGATGCCGGACAGAGGCAGCAGGTTGCCACCGTACTGGCCAATAAAGGTTTCAGCGGCAGCGGGGTCTGCAAAGGGCACCACCTCGCGCGCGCCCATGCCGCCCGCAACATTGGCTCCGACCACAAAGGTTGCGCCCTCGGCGGCGATCCAGTTGGAAACACCTGGCTGTTGCCAGTTGGGCGCGGCGCCCATATCGCTGACATAGACCGCTGCAATGGGTGCATCACGCTCGGGGCTTTTTAGGTAGGCCACCATGTCGCGCACTTGGGCGAAGAACAGAGGTGTAGGGTAGCCTTCCAGATGGATCTGACCTTTGGGGCCACCATGTTCAGCGATGTTCATCTGGCAGAAAAAGCTTAGCGCATCGGGGGTCAGGTCCACTGGATCAGGGGCCTCGGCGATCTCTTCCTTGCAGGCCGCCAGCGCGACAAACGCGATCAAAGCAAGACGTTTCATGGCTCGACCCTCCGAAACGCGGCGCGGGCGAGGATAAAGCCCAATACCGGCCAGATCAGCAGGGAGGCAGGAGCGGCCCAGACGGGCAGTGCCTGCGCGGCCCCGGTCATGCCGGACGCCATCGCAACGCCTTCGGTCGCGGCGATGTTCCACAAACGGAATGCGTCGGCCGGGTTGGCTACCATCACCCACGGAAAGACGGATTGGGTGAAGGTGCCGCCCTTGTCCATGACGACGGCTCCCAACAAGCCCAGATCATAAAGGACGACAAAGACCAGCCAGAGCCCGGCCGACAAACCTGCTGCTGCCGTGGCGCCCCTAGCCAGGGCAGACAGCAGGTAACCCAGCGCCAGAAACACGGCGCCCAGCAGGATGGATGTGAGGATTAGGCGTAGCAATGCCATCAGGCTTTCTGGCCCCGCGCCGCCGAACCATGCGGCCACTGCACCAGCGGTGCCAAAGCCGACGGTCATGGCAAAGGCAAGTGCGGCCAGATGGGCGGTGAATTTGCCCAACAAGATTTCTCCACGCCCCGCCGGATAGGATAGCAGCAGCGATAAGCTGCCCCGGTCCACGTCACCTGCGATGGCATCAAAAGCGATCATCAACGCCAGTAAGGGGGCAAGATATACTGACAACGTAGTCATCGAGGCAACCGAGACGGTCAGCATATCGACGCCCAGCGTACCGGTAGGCGCGCTGCCTGCAAAGGTTAGCGCCAAGGCGAACAGCACCATGATCAGGGTGGCCACCAGCAGCCAGCGGTTGCGGCGCAGGATCAGCATCTCCGTGCGGGTAATGGCGAGGAAGCGGGTCATTGCATCTCCTCCTGAGCGTAGTGGCGATAAAGGTCTTCCAGCTTGGGTGGGGTCATTTCCACATCCGCCACGGCATCGCCCATTCCAGCGATCCGGCGCAGGGCCTCCATTTTGTCATCTGGGGAACACAGCAACTCAACGGATGCGCCATTGATCCGGTCGCCACCCAATGCCGCGGCCAGCGCTTCGGGGTTGGTGCTGGCGCGCACGCGCAGGCGGATCGGTAGACCAGCTAGGGCCGACAGGTTAGTCAACGTATCATCAGCCACCATCCGGCCTTTGCGCATGATGGCGATGCGGTCGGTGCGCGCCTCAACTTCGGTCAGGGCGTGGGATGCGATCAGGACAGCGGTACCTTTCGCTGCCAACTCGTCAATGATGGCGTAAAGGTCTTGCCGCGAAATGGGGTCTAGCCCCGAGGTGGGCTCATCCAGCAGCGCCACTTTCGGCTGACCCAACAGAACTTGAGCCAAGCCCAGACGTTGCCGCATCCCTTTGGAATACGTTCCGATCCGGCGATCCAGCGCATCGCTGAGACCGACACGGTTCAGCAGGCCGGGTACATCAGCTTTGGTTCCCGACAATTTCGCAAACAGTGTTAGCTGTTCCCGTCCGGTTAAAGCGGGATGAAACGACACCGCCTCGGGTAGATACGCGGTCTCGCGCCGCGCTTGTTCGCTGCCGGGGGTGGCGTCTCCGATCCGAATGGCTCCGCCATGGATCGGCGTCAGGCCGAGGATGGATTTGATCAGGGTCGACTTGCCCGCGCCGTTATGGCCCAGCAGCGCCACGCGCTGTCCGGGGGCAAGAGACAGGTTGATATCGTCAAGAACGCGAGTTTTTCCGCGGTCCTTGCTGACATGGTCGATAACTAGGGCCTTATCCGTCATGAGGCACCTTTTTCATAGCTGGGGGTTCAGGGGCTTGCATCAATGGGTTGCTGTCCATCACGCCGCCCGGCAACAGGGCCGGGAAGGCAGATTGCGACCAGCGCACCAGCTGCACGGCGGGGGAGCCGAGCAGCAGTTTGGCTGAGGGTTGGGTCCACAGCACATGGTCCATCGAGTCGTTGGGGCGATAGGGGGCATCGGCGATGCCGTTGCCATCCACATCATATGCGGCGAAATCGGACCAGTAGTTGCCGCGCCCGTCTTCGGACCACTCGACCCATTTGGTCGAGACGTATTTCACCTGTGTCCGGTTCCCGATGAAAGAGTTGCCAACGATGCGGTTGCGTTCGCTGCCAGCGGTAAAGTGGATGCCGATGCCGCATCCCTGGAACCAGTTGTCGGTGAATTCGTTCTTGTTGGAATTATACAGGAAGGTGCACTTTTCCTTGGCACCTTTTACCACGTTGCCTGTGATGACGCTCTTGTTGGCGTAGTTCAGCATGACGCCATGTTCGCGGTCACCGATCGAGACATTGTTGGCCACAGTCACGTTTGTGGTGAACATAACCGCGTAGCCGAGATCATTACCGATCGAGACATTGTCGCTGACGACCGAATTGTCCGCATACATGTAATGCACGGCGAACCGCAGGTCGCGGAACAGGTTGCCTGTGAAGGTGTTCTTTTTCGACGAGTTCACAAAGATCCCGTCGCGCCCGTACCGGATGTCGTTGTCTTCAACTCGCGCACCCGGCGCGTTCCAGACGTAGACGCCATTGCCGCGGTCATTCATCCGCCGG
Source organism: Ruegeria sp. BC5 (assembly GCF_056539205.1). NCBI lineage: Bacteria > Pseudomonadati > Pseudomonadota > Alphaproteobacteria > Rhodobacterales > Roseobacteraceae > Ruegeria > Ruegeria sp. BC5. Next base: position 255,048 of record NZ_JBQFUN010000004.1, on the reverse strand, counting down.
TCCTGCCGACCTTCGATCCGGTTGCCACGCACGATGCTGTCCTTGGCACCGTGAATGTCGACGCCATAAAGGTTGCCCAACAACACATTGTCTTCGACCACCGGCGCTTTGGCCGTTTTGGTCAGTTGGATGCCGCTGTCGATCCCGTCATGGCTTGAGCCCGAGCCGATCACCGTCAGACCGCGTACGGTCACGCCCGGTCCGGTCACGGTGATGACGCTTCCCGTGCTCTGGCCGTCAATGGTGGCTTGTCCCAGCCCATCGATGGTGACGGGCCGGTCCAGCACAAGCGTTTCGGTGTAAACACCGGGGCTCAGGCGGAGGGTGTCCCCATCCGCCGCCTGCGCCAGTATTTCATTGATGGCCCCCGCCCGATTGGGCACATCCCAGTCCGCCGCCCATAGGGGCGAGCCAAGCAGGAGCGGTATGAGCAGAGGCCAACGCATGGGTTATGCTCCCTGCGGTTCGACCAACATCCGACCGCGCATTTCCATGTGCAGTGCGTGGCAGAACCACTGGCAATAGAACCAGTGTACGCCCGGACGGTCGGCTGTGAAGGTGACCGAGGCAGTTGCCAGCGGTGCAACTTCCATTGCGATGCCGTAGTTGCCCAGGCAGAAGCCGTGGGTCACGTCGTCAACGTCATCCAGGTTGGTGATGTAGACCGTCACCTCGTCTCCCTGTTTGACGGTGAACTTCTCAAGGCTGAAGGTTGGAGCCTGCGATGTCATGTAGACCCGCACCTTGTTGCCGTCCCGGATGGGTTCTTCGGCGCCTTCTTCCAGATCAATGCCATCGGCCTCGGCCTGTTTGCGGGCGTCTTCCCATGTAACATCGGCGCGGTCCCAGACGTTTACCGGGTTGACGATGTCGCTGCGAACGATGATCGAGTCATGCGGCTCGGCAAAGGTCGGACCGTCGTGAACCACTTTCATCTCGTTGGACGAGATGTCGATCAACTGCTCGTTCTCGGGCTTCAGCGGACCCACGTTCAGGAAGCGGTCTTTCGAGAACTTGTTCATCGAAATCAGCCACTTTCCGTCGGCATCCTTGGTTTCACCCATGGAGGTCGAGTTGTGGCCCGGCTGATAGTGCACGTCGACCTTCGAGATGATCGGATCCACATCGGCACCGCCGTAAGCCTCGATTGCCTTTTCGATGTTCCACTTCACGATCTGGCTGTCCAGGAACAGCGTGGTGAACGCGTTGCCCTGGCCGTCATAGGCGGTGTGAAGCGGGCCAAGACCCAGTTGCGGCTCACCCACGATGCAGGACCGCGGGTCGGCATCACTTTCGAACAAGGCGTCCAGTTTGGTGACGTCCATGATCGACACGGTCGGCGACAGCTTACCGTTGATGCAGACGTGCTTGCCGTCGGGCGCGGTGTTGATGCCATGCGGCGAGTTCGGGATCGGAATGTAACGGGTGTACTTCTTGTTCTGACCCTTACGGCCGTCCAGAACCTTGACTCCTTTCAGCTCCTGATAGTCACCGGCTTCGATACCCGCCTCGATTTCTGCGATGTTGAAAACAACCACGTGGTCCAGCTCGTTCTCGGTCATCTCGGCCAGGTTCATACCCATTTCCGAGTTGTAGGAGGTCGAATAGGCGTATTTGCCCTGATAGTCGCAGTCGGTGTTGTCGAGGTTGCCCGACACCATCACCTGCCATGCCACTTCCATGGTGTCGCCGTCCAGCGCGGTAAAGATGTTCACGTATTGCGACGGATCGTCCAGTACGCTGCCATCATTGACCAGCGGAGTTTCATCTTCACCATTGGCAAAGACATAACCGGTGCGCGGGAATTTCTGCGGTCGCAGACCGTGGATCGCCTTGGCGTTCGGGATCTCGGTGATCTTGTCGCATTTCATGACGTCACAGCGCACACGAGCGACACGGGTGTTGGCCTTGTCGTTCATGAACAGGTAGCGGCCATCGTAGGTGCCATCGGTGAACGACATATGCGGGTGGTGCAGGTCGCCGTTGTCATAGGTTTTCATGCCACGCTTGGCGAGAAACTCTTTGGTTTCAGGCAGCAGGCCGTCGGTCATGATTTTCAACGATTCATTGGTCTGACCCCAGCCGGTGGCCGAGCAGCGGTTGAACACTGGCACGCGCATCAGCTCGCGCATGGACGGGAAGCCCAGGATGCGCAGCTCGCCGGTCTGACCCGAGGACCAGAAACCGTAGTATTCGTCTAGCTCACCAGGCTGCAGGTTGGCGTTGGCCGCAGCGCTGGCTTGTTTCGCGGTCATCAGGGTCGAGCCCAGACCGGTCCCGGCCAGCACCGCGCCAGTTGCGGTTGCACCTAGCATCCCGCGGCGTGTGATGTTCAGCTTGTTGTCATGTTCCGACATGTTCGTTCCTCCTTTTTTTTAGGAAACGGATTGCGGTTTGGCGTTCGGATGGTTCGCCGGTGGCTGTCCGAGGGGGGTCTTGAGGTCGACCGACCCTGTCTTGGCCCGCCGTTTCAGTTGGCGGATAACGACGGGACATTTTTCCTCGGACTGGTAGAGCACCTGACAATGCAGGCAGGTGACGCACTCGTTCGGATTGATCTCACCGGTGGGGTGGATGGCCTGAACGGGGCATTCGTTGGCGCAGGTCTGACAGGGGGTGCCGCATTCCTTGTAGCGGCGCAGCCAGTCAAACATGCGGATACGGGCGGGGATCGCCAGCGCTCCACCCAGCGGGCAGAGGTAGCGGCAGTAGAACCGTTCGATGAACAGCCCGATCCCCAGCAGGGTCAGCGCAAAGACCACAAACGGCCAATCGCGCATAAATTTCAGAATGATGGCAGTCTTGAAGGGCTCAATCTCGGCATATGTTTCGGCCAGCGGGATCGAGACAAAGCTGAGGCCGAACAACCCGAGGAAGATCATGTATTTCGCGGGCCAAAGCCGTTCGTTCAGACCCCAGGGAAGGGTCCATTGCGGCACTTTCAGCGCACGAGCGATCTTGTTGGTCAACTCCTGCAGCGCGCCAAACGGGCACAGCCAGCCGCAATAGGCCCCACGCCCCCAGAACAGCAGCGCGGCGGCGACCGCGAACCATTGGATGAAGACCAGCGGATCCAGCAGGAAGGCGTCCCAGCTGAACCCGGTCCGCAGGCTGCCAGCCAGTGCCATCAGGTTCACCACACTCAGCTGCGCATTGGCGTACCAGCCGATGAAGAACAGGGTCATGGTCAGATAACCGATGCGGAACCAATAGAAGACCCTCGCGTTCATCGTCACGTGGAACTGGAAGAAGAACGTCGCCGTCAGGACCAGCAGCATGACGCCAAGGACGCCAATTTCGACTGTGCGGTCTTTCCAGATGCGCTTCCACAGGGCGGCTTTGGCGGCGGCCTCGCCGGTGGCGTCGTCAACAACGGTTGGGGCGGTAACGGGCAGTAGGTACTGCTCGGGTAGTTTGTAGCCCAGATCGAAAGTCAGGAAGGTTTTCTCAACTGCGCCCACGGCCCGCTGTACCAGCAGTTGCAGGCGGAACGGCTCGGCGGGATCAAACTCCGCCTCGGCTGGGATTTTAAAGATATCCAGTTCGGTGAAGCTGGGCGCATCAGCGGCCGCAACCTTGCCTAGGCGCTCTTGTTGCTTGTCAAAGAACCGGACCGAATTGTCGCCTTGGATCAGCTGAATCCGGTCGAAGATCCCACCGCGCACATAGCCTGAGCCTTTGAAGCTGTAAGCCCCGCGCCCCAGTACCAGAATGGCCTGTTCGCCGTCGTCCAGCCACTCGACCAGGTTTTGATACTCGGCTTCACCCAGCAGGGATTTCCCGATCGAGGGAACCGAGACCAACGCCATATGCATATCGATAAACGTGTCATCCGGTTCGCCCGGTTCCGGGCGTTTGATGGCGCGCTGATCTCCGGTAGCTTCAAAAGCGGCATTGACCTGACCTACATCCAGCGTCAGCCGCCGGATCGAGCCGTCACCCGACAGGGTGGTCCAGTCATAGATGGCGTTCTTAGCCATATCGACTTCGCGTTTCGGCCCGTCGGCCTGTAATGGCGACAGCCCACCTAAACCCAGCGCGCGGGCCACTTTGATACCGCCGCGCACAAGGCTGTCGTCGATCACCATGATGGTCACAGTGGCACCCGAGATGATGTCGAGGTCATGCCCCTCACCACCCGTTGCGGCCTCGTGTTTCAGGTCCAGACCGGTGTAGCCTTCGGTCAGCTCGACCATGCGCGAATTGGGAATGCCGATCAGTACGATGGGTTCCGAGTGTTTGACCAGTTGCACACCGGTCAGCACGGCACCAGCGTTTATTGCGGCAACCACATGGATGGGTTTGCCCGAATAGCCGGTCGTGCCCACGAAATCCGAAGTCAGGAAAGCCCAGGCGACGGTTTCGCCCCCCTTCAGAACCGGGGCAACAGGCACGTCATCGCGCACCGGGCCAAAGGCATCGGCACCGGGGGCAAGGTCAGAGGGCTCAATCTCGGGCAGGAAGCTGGCAAGGCTGTCGGCATGGGCGCTGATCGCCATCAGGCAGGACAGGACAAAGGCCAGCAGGATATGGGTTGCGCGACTTACGACCACGGCGCACCTCCGGTTACTTGGATTGACGCCATGGACGCGCGCGGGGCGCGTTCGGATGTTTCTTGGGGCGCGTGCGGGGGGCCTCTGGTTTCGGGCCACAACCGCCTAACTTGGTAGCAATTGACCAGATTGCGGTCATCGCAGCGAGCGACCTGAACAATCCCGTCCGACTTCAGTTCCGGCAGGTTTGGCAGGGGTGCCGCAGCGGTGACGGCGCACAAGGCACAGTCGGCGCATTTCGGGCAGGGCGCGGTTGGGTCTTCGGTCCCTTCTTCGAGGTCCACTTGAACCCAGACCGCGCCTGCCTCCGAGCAGATCTCAACCCACATGCTTTGTCCGGGACTCGCCAGCGCCGGACTAAGCAGTTGCAACAGCAAAAGAAGGGTGCCTGCCATGGCGCACGCCGCGCGTGAAGCGCGGACAGACAGTGTGTGCAGTGGGACTGGGGCAGACATGGAGAATCCAACTCGGCGTTCTTTCCTTTGTCCTACGGGATTCTCTCAGACGGATACTTGACTTAGGTCAGGTATCCGAAATTTGTGACTAATCGTCGGCTTCATCCATCAACCCGCGCAACCAGCGCCCGGCCAGCCAGGATGCGGGCAAGCCCAGCGGGATCGACCACAGGATTGCGCTTACAGGTGCAATCACGCCAAGCCCCATGCCATTGGCAACCAGACCCGCCAGAAACAGGTTGATGGCCACGGTTAGTGCCGTGGCGGGGTAGAGCAGGATGGCCAGTTTCCAGACCGGCCATTTGCCCTCAGTGGCTGGTACCTTCCGAGAAGGTGATTTTGTTCCAGACATTATATTTCCCCGAAGGTTTGCGCATGGGCAAGCGGCGAACCTCTTCCAGAGTTTGCGCGTCATAGACGATCACGGCACCATCATCTTCCCAGATCGATACCAGTGCATGGCGCCCATCCTTGGTGAACTCGACATGGGCTACGGTTTTGCCCGGCGCTGGGCGTAAAGTCTGCACGATTTCAAGGCTTTGCTTATCGATTACGTGCATCGCATCCTTGTTGGGCCCAAAGAACACATCGGCCCAGACGTAAGGAGAATTCTCATGACTGCGCATGAAGAAACCCGGCCCTTCGGTCTTGATCCGTTTGACCGTTTCCCATGTCTGCATGTCGATCACAGACACGGTGCCGTCGGTCAGGTGCGGCGTGGCCATCACGGTTGTATCGCCGTACTGCCACGTGATGCCTGATCCCAGATGCGGCATACCTGGCAGGTCTAGATCAGCCACTTTCTGACCGATGACCAGATCAATAACCTGCCCGCCCTTGCCGTCGCGCGAGGCACCCATGACGTATTCATAGCTTTGGTCGAAAAAGAAATCGTCCAGATAGTCAGGCGTGGTGATCTTGCGGACCGGGAAGGGATTTGGGTTCTTGAACTGCCCTTCGATACGGAAGTCATGACCCAGTCCGAACTGAGGCGGGTTGTCGCCGTAAAAAACTTCCCAAATCTCGGGAACATCTTTCAGGGCTAGCACAAAGCTTTCGCGTGGCGGGGCCTGATAAACGGCAGAAACGCGGCTGGGATTGCCCTTTTTGCTTTTGATCTCGATGACCTTGGCGACCGAAAGGTCGCTGGTCGACAGCAGGGTCAGGCTGTTGGGCAGGTAATTGGCGACGGCTACCCATTTTCCATCACCTGACATGGCGATGTTGCGGCTGTTCAGCCCCGCGCGCACGCGGCCCACCTGTTTCAGAGCCCAGATATCGTATTTCTGAACCCAACCATCGCGCGACATGATGAAAACATAGCGCCCGTCGGGGCTGAACTTCGGGCCTCCGTGGACGGCGAACGGAGTTTCGAACCGATCCAATACTTCAAACGTATCACCGTCCAACACGCTCACGTGGTGATCGCCGGTTTCGACGGCCAGCGTGATGTTCATCGGGTCGCTGTCCCAGACGGGAGCATCGACCGGGCTGTATTCTGCGTCCAGCGTACGGCTGGCCATGATCTCGGCCTCGCCCCATTCGGGGTTGGTTTCCAGCGGGGATTTCAGCCAACCCGCCAGTTCTTCGATCTGCAAGGCGTCGAGTTCATGCGAAAAGGCGGGCATCTGAGTGGCTGTACGCCCCTCGGCAATAACGGCGGCCACACGCGGGCCGCGCATGCGCTTCAGCGTCTCGGGGATCAGGGCCGGGCCAACACCGCCTAAACGGTTCTCGCCATGGCACGAGGCGCAGTGTTCGGCATAGTCCGACGGGGCGTCGGCCCATGCTGAACCAGCCAGCAGCAGCGAGCAGAGCGTGCCTATTTTCAGCGTGTCAAAAGAACTGATGTGCCGGATCATGACGTTTCCCCCGGAACGGCGTGACCTTAAGGCGTTCGCCCACGTCATCCACGCCGATTTCTTGATTAGAAAGATAGCAGGCCGGATCTTCGGCCCAGGGATCGCCGGTCACCTGCAAAGCCCGGATACGAGTATTGCCGCCACAGACGTCCTTTAATTGGCAGGCCCCGCAGCGCCCTTTCAGCGGACGTGGTCGGGTGCGCAGCATAGAGAGCATCTGGTCCTCGCTGGCCCACAGCTCTGAGAACGGTTGGGTCTTCACGTTGCCGACCGTGTAGTCGGACCAATACGTATCGGGATGCACGCGCCCCAGATTGTCGATATTGGCCACGCCCAACCCGCTGGAATTCCCGCCCCACGCGGCGAGATGTTCGCGCACATGAGCGGCCTTATCGGCATCGAAATGCGTGCGCACCCAGTTCAGGAAGTACCCCGCATCTGCATCATTATTGCCGGTCACAATGTCCAGCGGGCGCCCGCCGGAGGCGGCCTCCCACGCGCGCTCCAGCAGCAGGTCCAGCCCGTTACGGGTGCGCAGGTGTTCAGCATCTTCGCCCCGGTTCTTGTCGCCACGCCCAGCATAGACCAGATGCGACAGGTAGAACTTGTCGACCCCTTCGTCATCGCACAGTTGCAGCAGGTCGGGCAGGTGATGCTGAGTGCCTTCTGTCAGGCAAAATCGCAGGCCCACTTTGATCCCACGTTTCTTACACTCGCGCACACCGCGCAAAGCGTCGGCAAAGGCGCCTTCAACGCCGCGGAACCAGTCATTTGTGGCCCCGATCCCGTCTAGGGAAATGCCGACATAGTTGAATCCCACATCGGCAATCATATCAGCGGTTTCATCGTAAATCCGCGTGCCGTTGGTCGACAGCGCCAGCATCGGCACCAGATCGCGGGCGCGTTTGGCAATGTCGAAGAAATCAAACCGGTCCAGCGGTTCCCCACCCGAGAGGATCAGGGCCGGGACGCGAAATTGGCCCAGATCCTCAAGGGTTACCATGGCTTGCTCGTGGCTGAGCTCACCGGGGAACGCAACATCCGCCGAGACGGTGTAGCAATGGCGGCATTTCAGATTGCAGCGCCGCGTCAGGTTCCAGATCACCACCGGTTTCACCGGTCCGGGGCGGCGTTTTCGCACCGGGGTCGGGGTGACGAGTTGGTGCATGTATTCGGTCAGGCGGAACATGTTTCAGCCTTTCGCTTTCAGGCGCAGCCCGGTCTTTTTCAGAATGCGCGTGGAATAGAGGATGTCTTTAGCCCGACATGCATCGCCGAGAATGGCGGTGATCTCGGCGCGCTTTTCTTCGACCTCGTCACGGTCTGCGCCGTGAACCATGGCAAACAAATTGTAAGGCCAGTCGGGCAGGGCGCGGGGGCGTTCATAGCAGTGGGTGACAAAGGGCAGCGCGCCGATCTGGGTGCCCAGTTCAGTCACACGGTCGTTTTGCACATCCCACACGGTCATGCCGTTCGAGGTCATGCCCAGTTTGTAGTGATTAGGAGCAGCGGCAATGCGACGGATAACGCCGCGCGATTTCAGTTCGGCCAGGCGGAACAGCAACGCGTCTTCGTCCATGCCAAGACGCTCGGCCACCCGCGCATAGGGCGCGGGCACCAGGGGCAGGCCGCCTTGCAGCGCCTCGATAATCTCTCTGTCTTTTGCGTCGATCATGCCGCTACCCGGAAGCCGATGAAGAATTCCTGCAATTTGGGGAAACGGAGAACCTCGATCCCCGTTTCCCGTTCGATCGCATCAGCGGTGGCCTCGATCCCCTCGGGCGTTTCGGTGGCCAGTACGAACCACATGTTCAGCCGGTGCGTACGTTCATAATTATGGGCAACCTCCGCGTGCGCATTGACTTTGGTCAGGACGGTTTCGAAATTTTCGACCGGCACCGCCATGGCGCACAGACAGAACGCACCCCCCATGGCGGCCGCGTCGAAAAACGGACCGAAGCGGGTGATGATGCGTTCCTCTTTCATGCGGCTGAGGCGGTGCAGCAATTCGCTTTCCGGAATGCCAAGTTCGGTGGCAATCGCGGCATGGGGATGAGGGATCAACGGCAGGTCGTCCTGCATTCGGTTCAGGATTGCACGGTCGGTTTCGTCCAGTCTCATGCGGCGGCCTCTTTTGGTTGGATCAATGCGCCGGTCTGTTTAAAACAGCGGGTCGAAAACAAAACTTTGTGGCGCGCACCGGCCAGTTCCGGCAGGGCAACGGCGCCGGACAGAACTTCTTGCGCCTCGCTGCGCGAGCGGGCGTGAATCATGGAATACAGGCGGTAAGGCCAGACGTCCTCGACCGGGTTACGTTCATAGCACAGGGTCACGCCGGGATGTGCGGCCAGCGCCGGGCCGGCGGTGTCGATCTGACTGGCGGGCATGTCCCAAACCACCATCGCATTGGCCGACCAACCCAGCGCCCGGTGACGTACGATGACACCGAGGCGCGAGATGATGCCGGCATCGTGCAGCGCCTTGATCCGCGCCAGAACCTCGGGCGTGGATCGGTTCATTGATCGGGCCAGCGCGGTATAGGGTTCCGCGACCAGTTCTAGGCCGGAACTGAGCGCCTGTAGCAGAGCACGGTCGCCGTCCCGCATGGCCGAGCGATCCACCTTGCGGGGGCCGGGCACATTGCGGGAATTGCCCGACATTCGAAAACCAAGATCGACATTGAATGGGCGTACCAGCCGCAGGTCCAGTACCCGCAGCCCGGTACGTCGGGCGATCCGGGCAAGGGTATCGTTCACATGCACCCGGTCCGGCCCGGTGGCAACGAACCACAGGTTCCACGTATCCTCGCGCTGGTAATTGTGGTTCACTCCGGGTTCTGAGTCGATCAGGGCGGCGATTTCTTCCAACTGTTCCTCGGGGGCGGCAACGGCGGCCAGGGTGCTGGCCGATACTGCCCCCGGTGCAATCGTCGCACCCACCCGCGTGATCCGACCGGTTGCGCGCATCCGGGTCAGGCGATCGATGACCTCGGCCTCGTCCAGACCCAACGCTGCGCCAAGTACCTCAAACGGATGGTCGGTTATGGGAAAATCGCGCTGAAACTCGTCCAGCAAGCGACAGTCGATCGGGTCAGTGATGTGATCCATCGTCTCAAAGCCCCGTTCTGTGCGCACGTGCGGTGAAGAAGATGCCTGATGGGCTGTCCGCTTCAATCTCGCGTAGCTTTTCAAAGGTTTGCGTGTCATAGACCATGACTTTGTTGGCATCGCGCACGCTGATCCAGACCTCGTGCCCACGCGGGGTGAATTCCATATGCAACACCGCCGGACCGGGTTTAAATTCGTGGATGATGTCCTTGGTGACGCTGTCGATCACTTGAATCGTATCGTTCAGCGGATGGGCGAAATTCACCCAGACTTGCCGCCCGTCGGGCCGGGCCATGGCAAAGACCGGCTGACCGTGGGTCTGTGTGCGTCCGGTTTCGGTCAAAGTGTCGGCATCGATCCAAAGAACCTCGTGATGGCCCACGGCGGGTAGAACGAATTCGCGGCCTGTCAGCGCCCAACCTTCCAGGTGGGGCATCTTGTAGACAGGCATTTCTTCCTGCCCGCGCCCGTAATCCGGTAGGACGCGGATCGGTTCCGGGGCCTCGGCCCAGAGATCCAGCGCGGTCAGCCCGTCCTCGCCAAAAAGGCCAGTGATATAGGTGCGGCCATTGGCGGTGATCAGCGCGTCATAGGGGTTTTTGCCCATATCGGGGATCTTGGTGATCTCGGGCGTGCTTGTCGCGAAATCGGCAATCCAGGTTTCGCCAGAGTCCCACATGGTGAAGACGAACCTGCGGCCCGGCGCGTCGACCAGACCGATTGTTTTGCTACCCGTTGGGATATCTGCGACCAACTCAAGCGTATTGGCGTCGAACACACGGACGCCGCCGGGTTCATAGTTCGACACGGCGATTAGCTGTCCGTCGTCTGAAATTGCGCCACCAATTGCGTTACCGGCCTGTACGACGCGGTTCACGATCTGTCGGGTGACGATATCGACTTTGGTCAGCCCGCCATCGCGCCCGAACACATAAGCAAAGCGTTCGTCGGGCGAATAGACCAGCGAGGCATGGGACAGATCGCCCAGCCCTTCGATCCGCGCCAGCGCGGCCCGGTCGGATTGATCTACCAACAGGACCGAGCCCTTGGCGCGTTCGATCACAAGACCCAGATCACCGGTGGCGGTTGGTTCAGCATGCGCCGAGGTCATCATCAGGGTGGCGGCAAGGCCAAGAATAAGCTGTTTCATTGTGCCTCCTGTTGCAGCAGGTAACGGGCGATCCATTCCGCCTCTTCCTCGGTAATAAGGGGGCGCCAGGGGGGCATTGCCGTGTCGGGAATCCCATCGAGAATGACGCCGGTCAACACGTCCGGATCATAGTGTTGCAGCGTTTGGGACCGAAGATCGGGACCAAGGCCACCCTTCAGCGACAGCCCATGGCACGACCCGCAATCCTGATGGACAAGCCGTTTCAGGGCGTCGGGGTTCAAGGTGTCGGCGGCAAATGCCGAGGTGGCGATCACAACCGCGCCGGCCAGCAGAACCGAAGTCAACGGTTGGCTGCTCTGCCTGCCAGGCGCAACAGTCCGGTGACCTAGCCTAGCCATGCGCTTGTTCCATCAATTCGGCCACCGAACGTTCGGCATACAGCGAAACCACCTGTCCGATGATGAACAAAGTGGGTGCCTCAAGTGCAGCGCTGCGCACGTCAGTGGCCAGCCTGTCCAACCGGGACACGATGCGACGTTCGGTCCCTGTGGTGGCTTTGCTGACAGCCAGCACGGGGGTCGATCCGGGCAGGTTCTCGGTCATCAGCCCCATGGCGATTTGGCCAATGTTGGCTACGCCCATGTAGACCACCAACGTCGAGTCGGGATCGGCCAACCGCTTCCAATCCAGGTCCAGCACCTTGTCTTCCTGCCGGTGGCCAGTGACATATTGGACCGAGGTTGCCAGCCCGCGATGGGTCAGCGGCACGCCGGTCGAACAGGATGCCCCCTGCGCGGCCGTGATGCCGGGTGCGTACTCGACCGTGACGCCATGGGCCACAAGATAGGCCGCTTCTTCCGAGCCACGGCCAAAGATCATCGGGTCACCGCCTTTCAGCCGTGCGACGGTGTGACCGGCGCGGGCCTCTTCCAGCAGAATCTCATTGATGCGATCTTGCGGTACGGTATGGCATTTGGGGGCCTTGCCGACCGGAATCAGCCGCGCCTTTTCGGCATGCAGGGCAAGGATGTCGTCCGAAACCAGCCGGTCATAGACGACCACGTCGGCCTCTTGCAGCATGCGCAAGGCACGCAGGGTCATGAGTTCGGGGTCGCCGGGGCCGGCGCCAATCAGAAAAACCTTACCGCTCATGTGCAAACTCGCTTGGTCTGAATGTCTTCCGAGCCCGGGTTTGCCTGCGAAAAGGGACGTTGCTGGGCGAACCGGGCGTGTCATGAGAACAGGTTGGCGGATTCTGCTCGCGGCTTCCTTGACTAAAGTTAAGGAGCGCGGGATTTGCGCCCGCGCTCCTTTGACTTGCCTGTATTTTTGCCTCGGCTCAGGGTTCTACGGTGATCATTCCGATCATGTTCTGCGTTTCCCAATGCGGCCCGCACAGGTATTCCTGCGGGCCTGGAGTAAGGAATGTCAGATCAACGGATTCCTCAGGGAACAAACGGTCGCTTTCGGGTTCGCTGCCGCCTTTCAGCAGCACACTGTGACTGGTGCGTTTGTCCACGTTCATCCAGCGCACTGTCGTTCCTGCTTTCACGGTCAACTGACCGGGGCAGAAATTGTATTTGTACATCAGCACCACTTCGGCGTCTTCGACGGCTGACGAAGGTTGCCCGAACAAGTCGACATAGCGTTGCTCAGCCTCGGCGCAAATCTCGGCGGTTTCATCCGCCAAGACGGGTGGGGCGAGAAGTAGAAGCGCAGGAAGAAGGCAGTGGGGTTTCATGATCCATCTCTCCTTTCCAAAAAGGGGCGGGGGCCGGGTTTTCCGGCCCCTATCCGTTATTGTTTGACCACGTTGATGTTGGCGCTGTCGTCGTCCAGCGCCAGGCTGGTGTTCAGCGTAACGTGGTGGAACCGCGCGGCGGCAAAGTCATCATGAATGGCAAAGCCCACCGTATAGGTCTGACCCGGTTCCAGCGGCACGTCGCCGGGCGCACCCGAGTTCAGTGGCCGCGAGAAGACGACGGTCCACACGCCACCGGACAGATTGGCCGAGGCGGCAATTTCCCCGTCATTGACCACGCGCTGTTCCAACAGATAACCGTTGGAGGCGCTGCCATCAGCATAGACACGCATCAGGTCCAGGTAAGTGCCATCGGCCAAGTATTGCTGGATCTGCGCCTCGGCCTCCAACTTGTCCCAGCCACCCAATGCCTTGCCGCGGCGACCTTTGACTTCGACCTCGGTCCGGCTTTCGCTGATGTATTTGGTCACTGTGTCCTGAGTGCTCAGGCGGCCTGCGATATCCCCATTGGCGGCAATCGCGTCAGCGCCCGGATCAAATGGCATATAGCTGTTGTCTGCGTGGCACGAGGCCCAGCAGCCTACCTGATCGCCCAACTCGATCCCGGTACCGGTGATCATCATTGCGACCTTGATCTGGTTGTCGGGGTCCATCTTACCGCCATCGACGAAGGGGGCAGGGTTATGGCCTGCATCCGGCCATTGCATGCGGATATAAAGGTTCTCGTCATCATGCGCGGCCTGCACGGTCGCATCGATCACACCACGTTTGCCGGGGATCGGGGTTGGTTCCAGATCACCGCCCGCAACGATCTTGTTGCCGATCGTATCCAGTTCTTTGGCGTGACAGGTCGAGCATTGATCGCCGCCCTTGGTCAGGGGACGGGCCCCGCCGTGGAACTTGCCGTTCTGCACCCACTCAAACGAGGCTTGCCCGGGGTAGAACAGTTTCAGATCGGCGCTTGCAACGGCATTCCAGTCGACGCTGCTGCCAACATCACTACCACCGCCTGCCGGTGCTGCGGCTTCTTCGCCGTTTGCCTTGGCGCGTTCTTCGGCGACGGCTGCGTCTACGGCGGCCGCGATCTGTGCCTGAACGGCCTCTTGCTGAGCGGCTTTGGCTGCTTTTTCAGCCTCGGCTTCGGCAGCTTCCTTGGCTTCGATCTTCGCAAGGCTGGTCAGGTATTCCTGCGGGATTTCACGAATGAAGGCCGGGTTGGGTGCCTCAAGCTTTTCCAGATAATCCTCATCGGCTCGATCACGGGCGTCCGAGTGGGCGATCCCCTTGTGGCAGTCGATACAGGTCTGGCCGATCTCCATCGCATTCAGGTGCTGCTGACGTGCACGCGGTTTCTGGAACTCGGGCATCATCGATTCAAAATCGTGGCAGTTGCGGCATTCACGTGAGTCCGTGGATTTCATCCGCTCCCATTCATTCATCGCCAGATGTACGCGCTTGGCTTCAAACTTCTCGCGGGTGTTGATGGTGCCGACCAGCTTGCCATACAGCTCTTTGGACGCCTTGATCTTGCGGATCATCTTGTGGGTCCAGTCCTTGGGAACGTGGCAGTCGGAACAGACCGCGCCTACGCCAGACCGGTTCACGTCATGGATCGTGCCGGTGTATTCCTCATAGACGAAATCACGCATCTCGTGGCACGAGACACAGAATTCCTTTGTGTTGGTGGCTTCCATGGCGGTGTTGAACCCGCCCCAAAAGACGATGCCCGCGACAAAGGCCACGGCTATTCCGGCCACGGGCATTCCCCACAGGAAATACCGGCGCCAAATTGGTTTCTTTTTTTCCGGTTCGGAAGTCATATCCGGGCTCCGTTTGGCTGTCTTATCTGGCCCTGGGTGGCAGGCCGGTGAGTTTGGCTATTTGGTCAAACGAGGAAAGGGCGGACGAGGGGCCCGCCCTTTCCGGTTTTGGTTGCGAACTCGTCAGGTGACGTGGTTCGAACGGTTGTAGACGTTGAATTTGCCGGTCGGAGCATAGAGCCCTTCGATGCGGCCGATTTCTTCCAGCGTCTTGGCGTCGAAGATCACGATCTGACCGTTAGGTTCTTTCGAGTCCGACAGGTTCCACTTGGAAACCCAGACCTCGGTACCATCCGCGTTGAATTCAAAGTGAACAGCGGCGCTGCCTTCGTCTTCGGTGATTTGGATGGTTTTCACGATCTCGCCGGTCTCTTTCGAGATGACCTGCACAGATTGCTGAACTTCAGGTTCCGGGTGTTTGGTCTGGTCAGCCCAGATGTAGTCCGAATTCGGGTGCGTACGGACAAACAGGCCGGGGCCGTCGGTTTCCACTTCGTAGCAGATCTTCCAGGCATCATCCGGGCGGTTTTCCGGATCGTTACCCCAGACGGTCACGGTGCCGACACCAAGGTGAGTTGTACCAGCAACCGGGCCGCAATTCGGGTCGACCCAGTTGGCACCCGGGCCGGGGTGCGGCAACGCGGCTGTGTCGATCATCGCTTCCAGCTTGTGGGTTTCGGTATCGACAACTACCATCTTGTTCGACGCGTTCGCGGCGATCTGGAAGTATCGGCCTGTCGGGTCAAAGAACCCGTCATGCAAGAACTTGGCGCTGTCGATCTTGTCGATCCGCAGGTTGTCCAGATCGGTATAATCGACCTGCCACAACTGCCCCAATTCCTTCACGGCAACGATCCAGGTGGGTTCGTTCGGAGTTGTGTAGATTGCGGCCACACGGGCCTCTTCCACGTAATCCCCGTCCACGTTCACACCGCGGGTTGATACGACCTTGACCGGTTCCATGGTCTGGGCGTCGACGATTGCGAAATGCGGCGGCCAATAGCCCCCACCGATGACGTATTTGCCGTCACCAGAAACGGCAACGTCGCGGGCGTCATAGGCAATCTTGACCTCGGAAACCAACATCTTGTCTGGCGTCTGCCAGAGGTCGATCTTAGTCATCTTGCCGTCACGGCCCATGGTGTACCAGAAACGCCCGGGCTGTTCTGGCTCTTCCAGTGCGTGGTGTTCAGATGCTTTCAGAACGTGAACGGCATAGCCGGTCGGGATGTGTGTCAGAACCTCTTTCGTGTCGCCGTCGATCACGGCCACCTTGCCCACATCGCGTTCGATGACAACAAAGAAGTTTTCCCAGTTACGGCCATGCAGCGGCTCGGTTGGATAATCGGCTTCTTCGACATAGACCTTGCGGGTCGCCATCATCTGTTCAAGCGACATTTCAGGCGGCTTTGGCGGCTCCATCATGATGTAGGTCGCCATGTCCTTTATTTCCTGCTCGGTCATGATGTCCGAGAAGTTGTTCATCCCGCCTTCGGTACCCCAGGCGATGATCTTTTCAAGCCGTTCCTGACCTAGTTTTAGGGTGCCGGATTCGGTTACGGTGCCATCGTCGTTTTTGGTTTTGACCATCGGTTCAAGACTTTTACCGGTGGCACCTTTACGTAGAACGCCGTGACAGCCTGCGCATTGCTCGAAATAAAGTTGTTTGGAGGATTCAAAGGCTTCCTCGCTAAGGGTTGGCTCTTCGGCGAAGGCTGGCGCAGCGACGCTGCCCAGCAGCATCGCCAAACCGACCCCAAAGGCGCGGCCAGTTTTGTTGTAGCTGATTCCAAGTGACATGATCACTCTCCATTTGCGTGGTGAGGCAGGTCCAAGGGTGAGACATCGCGCCCGACGGCTCCTTGACGAAAGTCAACGCCAGGGGCCCATTTCAAGGGTTCGGCAGGAAAAAATGGCGAAAAAAACCGTCATAAAATCTGTGTTTTAGAGGCATGTTTTTCGTGAGGATTGATTTTTGTTAAGTCCGTTGCGCGGGTTGGCTGCTAGGGCTGAAAAAAACGGTTGAGGAGAGCAGCCATGCCCACAATCATCGCCCGCATTCTTGGTGAAGGATTTCGTGTTTTCTTTCTGTCTGCCGGTCTCTACGGCCTGTTTGTCGGCGTGGTCTGGGGGCTGTGGCTGACAGTGCCTTACATGGCGCCGGATTACGGTATGACGCCGCCGATGTGGCACGCGCATGAGATGATTTTCGGCTATGCGACGGCCGCGCTGGGCGGGTTCTTTCTGACCGCAGTACCGAACTGGACCGGCGCCCCCGAGGCGCGGGCGCACTTTATCACTCTGGCTGCCGGGCTGTGGTTGGCCGGTCGGATGGCCATGTGGTTTTCAGGTGTATTGCCGCCAGTTCTGGTTGCGGTGGTCGACCTGGCCTTTGTGCCGGTTCTGGGGGCCAAAATAGCTACGCAGCTGATCCGCCGTCCCAAGCCGCAGAACATGATTTTCCTGCTGTTGCTGAGCTTGATCTGGGTCGCGGACATGATGACACATCTGCAATGGATTGAGGTCACTGAAGGCACTCTGCAAACTGGGCTGCGCGCGGGATTGTTGGCGTTGTGTGCGATGATCGCCATTTTGGGTGGTCGGATTACTCCGGCCTTTACCCGCAATGCCATGAAACGCGCTGGGGTCCCAGAGGCGGACTGGCCGGTTTCGGTCGCCTTGTTCGACAAGGCAGGCATGGTTCTGGCCCTGATCTTGCCGCTGGGTGTTCTGGTGCTCGGTGCAGGGCCGTTGGCCGGGGTTTTGGCGCTTGCCCTTGGGGTGGTTCAGATACTGCGCATGGCCAATTGGCGCAGCCGCTGGGCCGCCCGGCAGCCAATTCTGCTGGCGCTGCATTTGGGTCTAGGCATGTTGGCGATGGGGTTGATCTTGTGGGGGCTGGCAGTGCTGGGTCTGGGCAATGAAATCGCCGCCCTGCACGTATTGGGCATAGGGTGTGTGGGCGGTATGACCCTGGCAGTCATGAGCCGCGCCGCGCTGGGTCACAGCGGCCGTGCACTAATCGCGCCCGCCCCGATGGTCGTAGCCTATGGTCTGATGGCGGTTGCTGCCCTGTCACGCTGGATCGGGGCCGAGCTGAACGCAGGCTATATGGTGGCGATGCTGTTGTCGGACGGCCTGTGGGTCTGTGCCTTTGCGCTTTACCTGATCGCCATGTGGCCTGCGCTGACGGGTCCTCGTACGGGCCGGGAGGGATGATTTTCATTTACTTCCGCCAGCCTTGACTTTCGTTAAGGCCCTCCTACGGCCCAGCCGCCATTCTGGCTAGACAAGCTAAACTGCGCAAAGGAGAGCGCAATGCGAGAAGTCATGACCAAGAGCATGGCTCGCAACATATTCTATGGCGGGTCCCTGTTCTTTATCCTAATATTTCTGGCCCTGTCGGCCCATTCCCACTGGTACATCGTGAATTCCGAGAATTCGGCAAAACTCGATGAAAGTGTGGTTCGGGGCAAGCACGTCTGGGAAAAACACGCGTGCATCAACTGTCACACGATCTTGGGTGAAGGGGCCTATTTCGCCCCCGAAGTCGGCAA
The DNA here is from genome assembly GCF_056539205.1 of Ruegeria sp. BC5. Lineage (NCBI taxonomy): Bacteria > Pseudomonadati > Pseudomonadota > Alphaproteobacteria > Rhodobacterales > Roseobacteraceae > Ruegeria > Ruegeria sp. BC5. Next base: position 236,821 of record NZ_JBQFUN010000004.1, on the reverse strand, counting down.
CGTGATGACACGTTGGGGTGTGCTGGACGACCCGGAATCAGCCTTTGAGTCCCTCAAGGGCTGGATGGAGGCACAACCGACCGGCATTCCCGGTCGTCGGCAGATGCCCAATTTCAACCTCAGCGACGAAGAAATTCGCGACCTGACCAACTTCCTGATCTGGACGGACAATATCGACGCTCAGGACTGGCCGCCCAACGAGGCTGGCTGAGAAAGGGAACGGAGCAATGAAATACGAATCCCAAAAAATCGCCTACGCCTACTTTGCGGTGGCCATGGCCCTGTTCGTGATACAGGTTCTGGGTGGCCTTCTGGCTGGCCTGATCTATGTATCACCAAATTTCCTGAGCGAGCTTTTGCCGTTCAACATCGTGCGGATGCTGCACACCAATGCGCTGATCGTCTGGCTGATCCTGGGCTTCTTCGGCGCGGCCTACTTCCTGATCCCGGAAGAGGCTGAACGTGAAATCCATTCACCCAAGCTGGCCTATCTACAACTGATCATTCTGGTTGTGGGGACGTTGGGTGTGGTGCTGACCTATACCTTCAACCTGTTCGAAGGAAACTGGCTGCTGGGCAAAGAGGGGCGCGAGTTCCTTGAGCAACCCAAATGGGTCAAGGCCGGCATTGTCGTGGCCGCGCTGATCTTCCTTTACAACGTGTCGATGACCGTTCTGAAGGGCAAAAAGACCGCGATCACCAACATCCTCTTGTTGGGTTTGTGGGGTCTGGCGCTGTTGTTCCTGTTTGCCTTCTACAACCCCGGCAACCTGGCCTTGGACAAGCAATACTGGTGGTATGTTGTTCACTTGTGGGTCGAAGGTGTGTGGGAACTGATCATGGCCTCGATCCTGGCCTACCTGATGCTGAAGTTGACCGGTGTTGACCGCGAGGTGGTTGAGAAATGGCTGTATGTCATCGTCGCTGCAGCGCTGTTCTCGGGCATCCTTGGGACAGGTCACCACTACTACTGGATCGGTACACCAGCGTATTGGCAGTGGATCGGTTCGATCTTCTCGAGCCTTGAGGTGATCCCGTTCTTTGCGATGATGGCCTTTGCCTTCGTCATGGTCTGGAAGGGCCGCCGGGACCACCCCAACAAGGCCGCGTTGCTGTGGTCGCTGGGCTGTGCCACGCTGGCCTTCTTTGGTGCCGGTGTCTGGGGTTTCCTGCATACGCTGCACGGGGTGAACTATTACACCCACGGCACGCAGATTACCGCGGCCCACGGTCACCTGGCCTTTTACGGCGCCTATGTCTGCCTCAACCTGGCGATCTTCACCTATGCCATGCCGATCCTGAAAAACCGTGATCCGTATAATCAGGTGCTGAACATGGGTTCGTTCTGGCTGATGACCAGCGGTATGGTCTTCATGACCTTCGTGCTGACCTTCGGCGGAACCGTGCAGACGCACATGCAACGTGTGATCGGTGACTACTTCATGGACGTGCAGGATCAGATCGCGATCTTCTACTGGATGCGCTTTGGGTCTGGTGTAGTCGTGGTCCTTGGTGCGCTGCTGTTCGTCTACTCGATCTGGGTGCCCCGGAAAGAGGTCATCGAACCCGGCGCGGCCGAAACCCCTGCGGAGTAATGCAAATGGATGGCTCCATACAAATGGGAACGGGGGCGGCAAACGCCCCCTTCTACCTGCCCCAGGGCGATGAATGCGATGTGTTCACCGCCGCCTATAACAACGATCTGCCGGTTCTGCTGAAAGGGCCGACAGGTTGCGGCAAGACCCGCTTTGTGGCCCATATGGCCGCGCAGCTTGGCCGCCCGCTTTATACTGTCGCCTGCCATGATGATCTGGCCGCTGCCGACCTGATTGGCCGCTATTTGCTGAAAGGCGGGGAAACCGTCTGGGTCGATGGCCCGCTGACCCGCGCAGTGCGCGAAGGCGCAATCTGTTACCTGGATGAGGTGGTCGAGGCCCGCAAGGACGTGACCGTCGTGCTTCACCCTTTGACTGACGACCGGCGCATCCTGCCGATTGATCGCACCGGCGAAGAACTGGCAGCCGCGCCCGGCTTCATGCTGGTGGCATCCTACAATCCCGGGTACCAGAATATCCTGAAAACCCTGAAACCTTCGACCCGGCAGCGGTTCATTTCGCTGGAATTCGACTTTCCGTCGCCTGAGATGGAGGCCGAGGTTGTCGCCCAGGAAAGTGGCCTGGCGCTTGAACGCTGCAAACCGCTGATCCGGTTGGCGAACAAACTACGGGGGCTCAAGGGTCAGGATCTTGAGGAAGGCGTTTCTACCCGACTGGTTGTCTATGCTGCGACGCTGATCGCACAGGGTATGTCGACGGACCGCGCCATTCTTGCCGCAATGATCGAACCTCTGACTGATGACGAGGATATCAAACGCGGGCTCCTCGATCTTGTCACGGCTGTCTTTGGGTGAGGCCGGCCAATGGTCAAGATCGATTTTGAGCCATGGGAACCCGAAGAAACGATCGGGAAACTGTGGCACACCCTTGCCAGCCGCCTCGATGCACCTGAGGTGCATGTTGGAGCCGCGGTCGACCTTTCTGAGGTCGCGGGGCGGCTGGCAGTCCTCTTCCGAGGGCTTGGGGGTAGTCCGGGCGTTGAATTACGCCCGGTCTCACCCGAAATTTCACGCCACCGGTTAAGCTGGCGTCGCCGCTTGGGAACTGAGGCCGAGCTGATGCCGCGTGCTTCGTTCGATGGCGAGGTATTGCGCCTGCCGGACCGTCTGGCCGTTTTCCCGGCGCGCGAAGCCAACGGCGCGCTATATGTCTGGCTGGCAGCCGTTTCGGCCCATGCCGACACCCGAATTGATGAGGATGACCCCCTGCGGGCCGACCTGCATGCGCTGATCGCTGCGCGACAGATGGTCGAGGCCACGCTGGAAAACGCGCCCGGCTTGCTCCCCCTTTATACCGAACTGTGCAAGGGTCTGCTGCACCAACGTGATATCCCTAACCTGCCGCCGGTCGAAGCCGCGCTAGAAGAACTGGTTCGCCATATGCTGGGTGATCCGGCATCGCTGTCTGCCAAGGCGGAACAGCTGCTGGAGCTGGATGACAGCCTGTCTGCTCCGCGCGGGTATCAGCGTTTTCGCCCGGTCCCCCTGTGGCCCGAACTGCGCGCCGTCGGGTTTTCGGAACATAACGAGGTGGAAAACCCCGATACAGATGGCCCGCCCGAGGAATCGGGTGAGAAAACCCACCGCGCCCGCCGCCGTAAATCTGATCAGGCCGAACGGAAAGACAGCCTGATCCTGCACAAATTCGAGGCGATCCTCAGTTGGGCCGAGTTTCTGAACCTGAACCGCCGGGTCGATGATGACGATCCCGACAATGCCAAAAAGGCGGCCGACGATCAGGAAGAGATCGGGCTGGGCCAAATCTCGAAGGCACCGCCCACCAAGCTGAAGCTGCACCTGGATCTGGCGCCCGAGGATGTGAATCGCGAGCGTCTGTCGGGCCGAATCCTTTATCCCGAATGGGACGTGCGCACCGGTCAGTACTTGCCAGACCACGTGAATGTCCTGTTGTCGGATGCCGATATCCGCGAAGACGCAGCCGAGTTTGGCAAGGACCCGGCCACTGCCCGCCGCATCCGCGCGGTGAAGCGCCAGTTCGAGGCGCTGCGCCCCGGTCGGGTTATGACACGCGGCCATCTGGACGGCGACCAGTTGGATATCGAAGCCGCCGTGCGTGCCGAGACTGAACGTCGGGCTTGTGGGGAAGCCAACGAGCGCATCTGGCAGCAATCCCGTCCCGAAGCTCGCGATCTGGCGGTCTCGATCCTGCTGGATGTCAGCCGATCCACCGAAAGCGCAGTCACAGGCCGCGCCGTGATCGATATTGAACGCGAGGCGCTGGCCGCGTTGGCGTGGGGGTTAAATGCTTGTGGGGATGACTTTGCGATCCACGCCTTCAGTTCTCTGAAACGTCAGCGTGTTTATGTGCAGCGCTGCAAGCGGTTTGATGAGCCAATGGGCGGAACGGTCGAACAGCGAATTGCGTCATTGCGCCCGGGGCATTACACACGGCTTGGGGCGGCAATCCGGCATTGCTCGGCCGATTTGGCGGATCAATCGCGCAAGCGCCGGCTGCTGCTGGTGATCACCGATGGCAAGCCGAACGACCTGGATCACTATGAGGGTCGCCATGGTATCGAAGATACGTGCATGGCCGTCCGCGAAGCGCGTCGCGCCGGGCAATCGGTCTTTGGTGTCACCATCGACAAAACCGGCAAAAGTTGGTTCCCGCGTATGTTCGGGCAAGGCGGTTTTGCGGTGATCCCTGACCCGCACCGCCTGACGATGGCTTTGCCGCAAATCTACCGCCAACTGGTCGGCGCATGAGCGATGCCTCTCTGATCGACGAGCTTCCGGGCGAGTTGCTGATGTGGGTTCTGATCGTCTCGGAACTTCTGGTGTTTGGCGCTGGGATGATCGCCTTTATGGGCGTGCGTCTGACCGACCCGGCGGGTTTTGCCGAGGCGCAGTCACATCTGCATCGCACTGGAGCGGCCTTTAACACAGCGGTTCTGGTCACATCGGGGTATCTGGCCGCACAGGCGCTGCACTGGCGACAGGTCGCGCGGCGCGCGGCGGCGCGCATGGCCTTGATCGGCGCGGCCCTTCTGGGCGTTGTTTTCCTGATCATCAAAGGCACGGAATACGCGGATAAAATGGCGCAGGGGATCAATTATGAAACGCATCCCTTCTTCCTGTTCTACTACCTTCTGACTGGTTTTCACGCGGCCCATGTTCTGGCCGGGGTCGGCATTCTGTTACTGGTGTCCTGGCGGGATGACGCACGCAATATCGAGGCGGGCGCGCAGTTCTGGCACATGGTCGACCTGGTCTGGATCATGCTTTTTCCGGTGATCTATCTGTTGGGATGAGGGCGATGGGGGACAACACTCTGACACGGGCCTGGCTTGCCCTTTTGGGGCTAAGTGTCGGCTCAGCGGTACTGACCTTGTTGCCGGTGCCGGCTGCGGCCATGGGGGGTGGCATTCTGTTGCTTGCGCTGATCAAGACGCGCGTAATCCTTGCGCAGTATCTGGACCTTTCTAGAAGCCCAGCCTGGTTGCGCGGATTCACCATGGTTCTAACCGGGTTTTCGGTGCTGATCTTTGCCCTCTACCTCGTTTGAAGCAGAAAAAAGCCGCCCGATTTGGGCGGCAGTTCTTCAAGCAAGGAGCGCTTTGTCTACTGGGCAGCCATCGGCATCCGCGCGATCTGGCAGCGTTGCCATAGGGCTGACAGCGCGCCGACCAGATGTTCGATATCTTCGTCCGTATGCACCGGAGAAGGGGTGATCCGCAGACGCTCGGTTCCTTTGGGGACAGTGGGGTAGTTGATCGGCTGGATGTAGATACCGAATTCTTCAAGCAGCGTGTCCGAGATGAATTTGCATTTCACCGGATCTCCCACCATCACCGGGATGATGTGGCTGGGGTTGGGCAGATGCGGAATGCCTTCTGCATCCAACCGGGCACGCACCTGCGCCACGCGGGACTTCTGCTGATCGCGTTCGGTATTCGACTGTTTCAGGTGCCGGATCGAGGCCGCAGCGCCCGCCGCAATCGACGGGGGCAAGGCGGTGGTAAAGATAAACCCGCTGGCAAAGCTGCGCACAAAATCACAAAGTGCGGCTGAGGCCGCGATATAGCCACCAACCACACCAAAGGCTTTGCCCAACGTGCCCTCGATCACGGTCAGTCGATCCATCAGACCTTCGCGTTCGGCAATGCCGCCACCGCGCGGGCCGTAAAGACCGACGGCATGAACCTCATCCAGATAGGTCATCGCACCGTATTTGTCGGCCAGATCGCAAATCTCTTGGATCGGCGCGATATCTCCGTCCATCGAATAGACGGATTCAAAGGCGATCATCTTGGGGGCGTCAGGATCGGTAGCAGCCAGCTTCGCCTCGAGGTCTTCAAGGTCGTTGTGCTTCCAGATCACCTTTTGCGCGCGCGAATGCCGGATGCCTTCGATCATCGAGGCGTGGTTCAGCGCGTCCGAGAAAACGATAAGGCCGGGGATTTTCGCAGCAAGGGTGCCAAGGGCCGCCCAGTTCGAAACATAGCCAGAGGTGAACAGAAGCGCTGCCTCTTTGCCGTGCAGATCGGCCAGTTCGGCCTCAAGCAGGACGTGATCGTGTGTGGTGCCCGAGATGTTCCGGGTGCCGCCAGCACCAGCGCCGCACCGGTCCAGCGCGTTATGCATCGCCCCGGTCACCGCCGGATGCTGCCCCATGCCCAGATAGTCGTTCGAACACCAGATACGTACGTCGCGCTGTACCGCCCCGTCGGTTTGACGTGCGTTTGGGAATGATCCGCAGCGGCGTTGCAGGTCGATAAAAACACGATAGTTTCCTTCGTCCCGCAGATCGTCCAGGCTCTGGGTGAAAAATCGCTCGTAGTCCATTATACTGGCTCCCCGGATTGCTGGCTTTGGGCCGAATTTATGTGCATGGTGACGCCTGCAACATGACAATAGTCAAGTTGAAGCAGGAAAAGGCTGGCGCGCCGGGCAGAGCTTTGGCATAGCCTTGCGAAAAAGGACGTACCGGTCGGACGATCGACCAGGGAAAAGGGGAAACTCCGTGGCACACGAAGCACAAAAAGCGATCGCGCGGCAATCGCTTTTGCTCAAGAGTTTGCCGGACCAGCATGTCGATACACTGCTGAGCCACGCAATTTGGCGTAGCTATGATCGGGGCGAAACGATCTTTCTACAGGAAGAAGAGGCCAAGGCCGTCCACGTAGTTCTTGCCGGTTGGGTCAAGTTGTTCCGCATGTCCCCAACGGGGGCCGAGGCAGTGGTCAGCGTCTTTACCCGCGGCGAAAGTTTTGGTGAGGCCGTCGCGCTGCGAAACGTCCCTTACCCCGTTTCTGCCGAGGCCGTTTCGGCCTGCGACGTGATGCATATCCCAAGCCCTTTGCTGTTGTCGTTGATGAAAGAAGACCCCGAGATCGGCGTTTCCATTCTGGCGTCCACGTTCACGCATCTGCATTCGCTGGTGGCACAGCTGGAGCAGCTCAAGGCGCAGACGGGTGCGCAGCGGGTGGCAGAGTTTCTTCTGAACCTGTGTGACGCCAAACCCGATGGCTGCGACGTAGAGCTACCTTATGACAAAATGCTGATCGCCGGGCGTCTAGGGATGAAGCCGGAAAGCCTTAGCCGGGCGTTTTCGCGGTTAAAAACGGTAGGTGTGCAAATCAACCGCAACCACGCCGTAATCTCTGATATCGAGCGCCTGCGGGATTATGCTGAAAGTGATCCGTCGGACAAATGATCAGCCCGACGGGCGTTTCGGGTTTTCCGCGGGGGGCTGAGGATGCTGGTCCTTGTCTGACTGAGGTTTTGTGCCCCCGTATTGCCGCGCATGGGTTGCGACAACCCGGCCCGTGATCCGGTATTTCCAACAGATAAAAGAAGACAGGGCTGCGTTGCGCCCCTTGATACCGGGACAATCAAAAAGCAAAGGATGTTGGGGATGACGGTCTGATCGGGCGACTGATGAAGGTGACCCTCGCTCGAATGGTCCGGGGAGTTGTTTGCGCAGCTCAATGGTACCTGTAGACGAGATCATTGGGGTCATTTCGCTCGGCATTTGAATCCAAAATTCCTCCAAGCCGCTCAGCAAGGCGGCAGGAGCGGAAGTTGTTCGGATCGATATAACTGACGAGCGACTGGGTTACGTTCCATGTACAGGCCCAATCTCGCAGCGTTCGCGCAGCTTCAAACGCATAGCCTTTTCCTTCGGCATCAGCATAGACAAACCAGCCCAATTCGGGTTCGGGGAAAAGCGGTCCGGAGTTGATGCTAACCTGCCCAAGGCACGCTCCTGAAACACGGTCTTCCATCATCAGTGCCCCGTGCCCCATGAGGGTCCACTGAGCTATGTCATGACAGAAAATCCCCCAGGTCATGCGGTCAGAGACCGGGCCTCCCATGAACTTTGAGCGCTCTGATGTCATCAGCGCAAGATAGTCGGGCCAGTCTGCCATTATTGGTGGTCGAAGTAGCAGTCGTTCAGTCTCAAGCGTTGGTATTTCAGTCACCTGGTGGCTCCCGGGAATTGAATTATGAGTGGGGGGCAATTGACTGTCCCCTGCTTGTGTCAGGTTCTCAAACGCCTTCTGTCAGAACTTGTAAGACACCCGAAGCGCGACAGAGTCAGCTGTGATGTCGTCAGCTGACGTGTCATATGTGTCTCTCAGGTACTCAAGGCCGACCAGAACTCTGTCCGTTGCGCGATACGTAACGCCAACGCCAGCAGAGTAGCCATCTTCACTGATGGAACCGCCATCGATGTTCGCATATCCAATGACGCCGTACAGATACGTCCGGCCAAATACGTGTCCGCCTTTGAACTTCAGGCGTATCGTATCGACCTTTTTTGTTTTGTTGTCAGACACAAGCTCAGCGCCCGCATCATAAGTCAGTTCACCGCCAACTACATAGCCGTCAAAATTATGAAGATATCCGGAGTGGAGGCCCAACGCTGCGTTTCCGTTATCGTTTTCGTCTTGGGAAACATCAACCGTGGATAGCTGCAAACCAGCATTGAAGCCGGTCCAGCTTTCGTCTGCCAAACACATTGTGGGAGCCATAGCGGCCAGTGTGATCAATGTTATAGTCTTCATTTTTAGTCCGTTTTCTTGTTTGTGTGGACAGGGGTATCTGCTCGCTGGACCTGCACTATGGTTCAACGGGGATGGCTTGCTGTTCGTCGGGGTGTTGGATTTAACGCCGGCCTATTGCAGGTCGGCGGTGACCCACCCTCAGATCAAAGGATGGGTTTGGGCTTGCTGGTCAGTTGCAGCAGTTTTCCCGCGTCGTCATATCGTGCAGTGACGAGAACCCGCCGCGCATGGGCCACTTCCAAAGGCCCACCGACAACCTCCCAGAGCCCGAAGGTAAAGAGGTCCAGCGTTCCGTGGCCTGCCGCCCGAGCAAGGTTTGGCTTTGTCCGGGGTTCGACGTCATAGACGGCCACCCAATCACCATTGGCTTGTTGCTGTAGCTGCTCAGGCGACCCCAACTGCCGTTCGACATCCATCCGGGTGGCCTCCTGGCTGACTACGCTCAAGTCTGGACCATCACTGCCTTTTGCGGCCATGTTTGCTGCACACCCGCTCAGCGCGACGCCAAGGGTAAACGCGACCACTATTGACCGCACGGGCCAAACACAGTTCGCTGTGCATTGAGCTGGAGTGTTTTCGTTGCGAGGGGATTCCGAAGAATTAGGATTTCCCGATCCCGGAAATTTCCAGAGGTTTTTCATATTATTACCGTATCTTGATTGGGTTGTGAGTTTTGCCAGAACAATGACCGATTGAGTTGTGCTTCAGGTCTAAAACCGATTGCAGCCTGGCCTGGTTGTTTTTCGGCCTCAAAGTTGATGACGATCCGACCTCTTGTCCGATGGGACATCAGAGTTCTGATTGCGGCCCGGATTTGCGGCAAATCGAATGGAATCTCGGCTTCAATTGGAGAGCGTATGTTGTGCTTTGCGATGCTCAGTATTGCTGCATAGGCGTTGTTCCGTGGCAAGGAGGCACAAAAACGATACCGAGGACCGCGGAACCGTGTTGCGATACTGCGGCAAACAATGTGTCCAACACCCAGAAGAAACTCGGCCCTGGACAGCTTGCGTTCACCAATGTGGCGCACTGGGCCAACAATCGTGACGAACCGGCCATTGCGTTTCAGTATTCGGTACGCTGCGGCCTCGATGTCCCGACCGCCTACCAGATCAAAGACCCTGTCGTAGGTGTTTTGGCCCTGCGAACCAAAACTGGTGACGTTGTAGTCGATCGTGTGATCTGCACCCAACGTGCGCACCAGATCGGCATTCGCGCCGCTGCAAACCCCGGTCACGATTGCGCCCTTTGATTTGAGAAACTGAACCATCATGGATCCGACGGCACCCGATGCCCCAACAACGAGGCAATGGTCACCTTTTTCGACGCGTGCGGTGTTGATCGCACCCCACGCAACACAACCTGATAGTGTCGCGGCTGCCGCCTCGACATGAGACAAGGCCGGGGGTTTGAGCATCAGATAGGCGTGCGAAACGCATCTGTATGTTGCCCAAGACCCGTTTTCGCCAAGCTCGTTGGGAACGACGATCACTTCGTCTCCAACATTGAACCGGGTTGCGTCCTGACCAGTTGCGACAACGACCCCTGACACCGAAGTCCCCATGACGTAGGGGGAATTTGCCGAAGCGTGTTTAGGCCCGAATAAACGACCAAGAGCGGTGCCCTGAGCCGCATAAATTTCATCGACATGCAGTGATGAAGCGAACAGCAGAATCGCGACTTGGTGGCGCGAAGGTCTTGGCACGGGCACGTTCACCAATTGCAATGCTTCCGCGACATTCCCAGGCTCAGGCAACTCTGTCAAAGCGATTGCCGTCATGCTTTTGGCTGCGCGGTAAACCGTGGAAAGCGCTCTTACATTGTCCAACATGTTTCTCTCCTGAGAGGTTTGGATCAATTGAGGGAGAACGGATTTACGAGCCAAGTCTGCGGACTTGTTTGAGACAAAGATCGCCTGGCTTCGTCCCAGTCCAGGGAAAGCCTGACCAGAAGTTCAAGCAAATCCCGGATACCAGCCAGCCGAGATGTTTGGCGTAACTCGGATATTGAAAAATCCCTGCAGACAAGAGCATTCATGGCATTCGATCCTGTGTAGTAGACACAACTCAACTGGGCGCGCGAAGCGTTGTAGCTTGCGGTCTTGGGCTGCATCAGCGCATCATTTATTTCGGGGCGGCAGGTGAATTTCGTTGTCCTGCCAGATGAGTCGGGATATAAACCGACCGCAGGTCTGTAATTGCAGACCGTCGGTCGGTTTGCAAGGGGGAAATGTATGAAACCTACGAAGCGGAAGAATATGCAGCCAGAAGCGCGGCGCGCGCAGTTACTGGGGTGTGCGCAAATGTTGTTCTTTTCGAAAGGTTTCGAAGATACGACCATTCAGGATGTGCTGGATCTGGCCGGTGTTTCGAAAGGTGGCTTTTATCACCACTTCAAATCCAAGGATGAGCTTTTGTTCGGGGTATTGGATGGCATGGCAGAAGGCGTGTTCGCGCAAATGTCTGTTGTTGCTTCTGACGAGAAATCTTCGGCACTCGATCTGTTGCATAACTTCACCCATCTAAGGGCAAACTACCTGCGCGAGCATGACTACCCAGGCCAGGTCGAGATGTTCAAGATCATGAACCAGGACAAAAACCTGTTCCTGCTCGAACAATTCAAGCGCAGGGTCAGAACTGGTGCCATGCCGGTCCTGACCAAAATCATCCGGAAGGGCTGTGACGAAGGAACGTTCACTGTCGCCGATGTCGATACGACGGCAGAGCTTATACTCTTCCTTATGAACTTCTTTGATTTTGCATTGCTGCGCGCCATCGACGCCCGGGGAACTGACATAGCAGATGAAGCCGCACGCAATTTACAGGCGGCGATCGATATGCAATTTCTAACACTCGACCGAATTCTGGGTCTGCCGGATGGGACAACAGATTTTGGATGGCCGGAAGCGGTGGATGTTACGATGGAAACTGTGCCTTCACCCCCTTCCTCAGCCAAATAACGGACCTTGGCAGCGATCATTCAGTCACGAGACCAATGGCGACAGTAATTCTCCTAAACGGAGTAGGGAGTGTTGGTAAAAGTTCTATCGCAAAAGCGCTTCAGAACATTACGACACTACCGTTCCTTCACATCGAAATGGATGCCTTCCTGGCAATGTTGCCACAGCGGCTTGCTGGTGACCCAGATGGATTGAGTTTTGAAAAGCGTGTGGTGGGCGGGAAAGCAGTGACCTTCGCGCGGGTCGGGCCAACAGCCAGTCGCGCACTTTCCGGAATGCGCCGTTCAGTTGCTGCAATGGCGCGCGCCGGGAATAATTTGATTGTTGACGAGGTGTTGTTTGGAAACACGGAAGCCGGGTCTGCGAGCGCGGTAGCTGAATATCAAAGCTTACTGGAGCCGTATGATTTTTACATGGTTGGTTTGTTTGCTTCGCTGGACGTGCTGGAGGCACGGGAACGAAAGCGAGGCGACCGGACGATCGGGCTTTCCAGATGGCAATTCGAGCGTGTTCATGATGGGATGAAATATGACTTATCGGTGAATACAGAAGATGCCTCGCCAATTGCATGCGCAGAGTTGATAAAGGCAAATTTGAACCTGTAGGTTGCGAAGATACACAATCCCATCGCTGACCACGTCAATATGACCACCAATGCGAACGATCATCCGGCCCTCCCTCAATCAATCCAACGTCTCGGCGCATGTGGTCGGACAATGGTGTTGTAGTGTTGGGATTTCCTACTGAGCCATTTCTTTTTCGAACATCTCCTGAGTGTTGCCAAATTCGACGCAACTGACGGGCGCAGAACTCCAAAATACTTCGTGGGGCACGGTGGGAATCATAGTGCATGTTTCAAGCTTTCAATTTCGGGCACAGCTAATGCGTCCACGAAATGGGTGTCGTGGAGCGACCGGCGTTTTTGTTTTAAGTACTCACGAGGCGAGAGGGCAGTCAGGCTTTAGTGGTTTTCCGAATCAATCAATACAGACCGTTGGTCTGCATATCTAGACCGGCGGTCGGTTTGTAAAGGGAATTCAGCACTCACCAAAACAATCGTCAGTCCCGGTACAAAGATTCCATCTGCACCAGCCGTGGTATAGGCTGCCGCGCTCTAGAGCTTCTCCGACAAGTATTTCATGCGTGACGGGTTGCTTCGCGCGATGCACGAGTAGGCCGCAGCAAACGCAGATAAGCTGGTCCATCCGAGGTGAAGTTGGTTTGATGTGAACTGGAAATGTCTGCTTTCCGGAAGCTGCACTGCAACACCACAGCCCTTGGCCAACGTCTCTTTTGGGTCGTGCCACGTCGCAGCCTGGGGTACTATTGCTTCGGTTGCCGTGCTGAAGTTGAATGTCCGCTACAATGCTCAAACTCTTAACGGATTCAATTAACTTCTAGCCGTTCGATGCCAATGATTTGGGGCAACGTAGTGGTCTGCGGATGCCGGTGTTTCCTTGTCTTTGACCCGTGTTGAGACACGCTTGTTGAGAACAGTGAACCTAAAATGTATTTTAGGTCGGATTGCGAACGAAGGGAAATCTTCATGATCAGGACTTCTGCGCTTGCGCTGTTTGCTTTCTTCTCGGCAACCTCGGCATTCGCAACTGTTGAGTTGTATTGCGAGGCCCCTGATGGATCAGGCGCAGTTGTTGCTGTCGGATTGGGAACTGTCCCTGGACTCGCAGTCGTGAGTGCGACCATTCACGCAGACAGCAAACACTGGAGCTTAACAGAAGTTGATGGTGCGATACCAATCATCGTGGCGCAGGGGGCCGATGTCGATATGCACACTGTCATCGACTTCGCCGATCCTGAATATAGCCGGATCGTTGCCTCGGTTCGATTGATAACAGCCGTCGAAGGTGACGATTTCGTCACCGTGGGCACACTCACGATACCAGAAGTCGGTGCCTTCCCGCTGATCTGCGAAGGGCCGTAGCCGTCCGATATTTCGCAATACTCGGAGGTCAAACCGGCGGAAGCGGTCATCTCAAATTATGCTTTACTCGAATGTCTGAAATGGGCCGTTGGCGTCGCAAACTGAAGCCGAAACTATGCAGATGCTGCGCAACCCCCGATGGTTGCTATGTAACACAAACCGAGCTTTGGTTCGGGACAAATGGACCACTCACGTTGCGCTGATGTTCGCGTAATTTCCAACGTGGAAACTCGACTTGTTTAAGTGCAGGGTAATTAAGGGCTGCACTTGGAGGAATACGTTTTGATGGAATCGAGTTCTGACACTGAGACTTCCCCAGAATACTCCAAAACGGTGGAGAAATTTGACCTGGAGCTGGCAAAGTCTTCCTTTTTCGGCAACTTCAGCCACGGGATAAATGCATGCGTAGAATGTTGTGACGCCCATTTGCAGGGCAATCCCCGTGCTTTGAACTGGGTTGCATTGGATGGGCACCATGAGACGCGCAGTTTTGCAGAGTTGCGCGAAGAAGCTGCGCGTTTCGCCAACTTGCTGGAAGAACAAGGCATCCAACCCGGTGACATCGTGGCGGGTCTGTTACCTCGCACCCCGGATCTTGTGACAGTTGTTCTCGGCACCCTCCTGGCTGGCGCGGCCTATCAGCCTTTGTTTACAGCCTTTGGGCCCAAGGCCATTCAGGACCGTTTGACCATGAGTGGCGCGAAGTTGGTTGTGACTGACGCCGCGAACCGCATCAAGCTCGACGGAGTGGAAAGTTGTCCGCCTGTCGCGACGATTGTGGAAACGAGACAAGGGGTTATTGCGGGAGACATTGATTTCCGCCAGGCGATGGCCGCGCATTCGCCTGAGTTCGTCCCTGTTTTGCGGAACGGCGATGATCTGATGTTCATGATGGCGACATCTGGAACTACAGGTCCCGCCAAAGGAGTACCCGTGCCCCTCAAGGCTCTGGCTGCCTTTCGATCTTACATGGTCGAAGGGATCGGCCTGCAGCATGAGGATGTTTTCTGGAATATAGCCGATCCAGGCTGGGCCTATGGACTCTACTATGCATTGATCGGCCCGCTACTATTGGGACATGCAACCACTCTGGTCGAAGGGCCTTTCACAGTGGACAGTACATATGACGTGATTTCGAAATTGGGCGTGACTAACTTTGCAGGCGCGCCTACTGCGTTTCGACTAATCATCGCCGCGGGAACCGAGCGCGCGTCACAGCTGCGCGATCAGATCCGTTGCATCAGCAGCGCAGGCGAGCCACTGAACCCCGAAGTCATCCGTTGGTTCGAGACCGAACTGAATGCGCCGATTAAGGATCATTATGGGCAGACGGAAACGGGTATGCTGGTGAATAATCATCACGGGCTCGAACATCCGGTACGCCCGGGATCGGCTGGCTATGTGATGCCAGGACACAGGGTTGAGGTTCTGGCTGAGGACGGCAGCATCGCCGACTTCAATGAGCCAGGTCAATTGGCCGTCAACATTGCGGATTCACCTCTCTTGTTCTTTAGCGGCTACCTAAACATGGGCACCAAATCGATCGAGAACGGATACTATCTTACTGGGGACACAGTGGAGCGGGATGAACACGGATGTATAACGTTCGTTGGTCGGATCGACGACGTTATCACCTCTTCGGGTTATCGCATCGGACCGTTTGACGTTGAAAGCGCTCTGATCGAACATCCCTCTGTAACGGAAACGGCGGTCGTAGGCGTTCCTGACAAGGAACGGACCGAAATAGTGAAAGCGGTAGTCGTACTGGCGGATGGCACAGAAGGTAATGATGCGTTGGCCGCGGAGTTGAAGGACTATGTCAAACAGCACCTTTCTGCTCACGCCTATCCTCGGCTTATCGAATTCGTCAAAGAACTGCCGAAGACACCCAGCGGTAAAATTCAGAGATTTCTGCTTTGCCAAGCGAATGTCAGCGGTGCGTAATCAAGCTTCTCGAAGGCAAGCTCCTTCGTTCAACTGCATGCCAATTCTACCAGGCAGAGAACGACGGTTTTTCCCGCGTTGTGTAAGTTCGGTTTGAACAGGATTTTGCGTTCGCGGCGAAAGTCTGCAATGCGGGCTGCGACCGCAGCATCGAAACAAAGGGTTGGATGTCGGCTCTGGGCCGAATCTGCTTGCGGAATGCAAATAGTTGTTTCGGCATGTTCGTTCATTGCTTCGCGTTCTCTAAATACTCGGTCATTCTTGTTTGGCCTAAACATCCAAATGTTAGTTTAGTACGCTTGGGATGGACGGCTAATACCTACTGTGATCCTATGCCGTCGCAGTTCATGGGCATTCGATGCGATCAGCTTCGTATATTGTAGGTATTTTGATAGCCATTGCCGCCAGCATTGGCCTTTATTTGGTTTCTTACCAGTACTTCGTTTCGGAGGAACTTTCGAAAGCTCAGGGCCGGCTCTCTCTTTACCAAAGCTCGGTAAACAGCGAACTCGAACGATTTTCCCACCTCACATATGTGCTGTCACAGGATTCTTTTGTAATTGGAACAGCTGAAGGAGACGGCACCGGAACTTTGAACCGACGCCTCGAGGATTTTGCGGAACAGGCAGGGCTGGATGCGATCTACTTGATGGACGAAGACGGGATCACGATTTCTGCATCGAACTACCGCAACACAGAGAGCTTTGTTGGCCAGAACTACGCTTTCCGCCCGTATTTCCAAAGTGCCATTTCTGGTAAGCAGGGCCGCTTCTATGCCATCGGGGCAACGACTGGTCTGCCAGGATACTTCATCGCCAACGCAGTGCTTGACGACCAGGGCGCTTCAACTGGCGTCATAGCGATTAAGATCGATTTCTCCAATCTTCAGGATAGTTGGAAAAACTCGGGCGAACAGGTTCTTTTGGCCAATGAAGACGGCGTCGTTCTGCTTTCTTCGAACTCGAACTGGCAATATCGCGCGTTGACGCCTTTGTCAGTACCACAGCAAGAACGGATTCGAGATGCCAGGCAGTTTCCGGGGCAAAACTTAGATGCGTTGGACTGGATTGAGTTGCCGGGAGATCAGGCCAGAATTGCGGGGACGAAGCGTCTGCATCTTGCAGCTACAGATTTACCCCACGGCTGGTCGCTTCACTATTTTGCAAGTGACGATCAGGCCGTAGCGCGCAGTTGGCTTGTAACTGCAGTTTTTGTCCTTTTGGCGGGGCTTACATTTATCTTTTTCCAGATACAACGCGCGAGGCGCGTAAGCGCGGCCTTGGAGCGGTCCGAAGAAGAAGAAGGAAAGCTGCGGGAGGCAAATGAAAGGCTCGCTATCGAAATCGACGACCGCAAGACAGCCGAGCGGAGTCTCAAGCGCACCCAAAGCGAGTTGGAGCGCGCAAGCCGATTGGCGGCTCTGGGGCAATTATCCGCGTCGGTCACGCATGAACTGGGCCAGCCCATCGCTGCGATGCGCAATCACCTGGTGGCAGAAGAGATCTCATCTTCCGGTGAGTCCAAGCTACCCCAAAAAATTGGAAGTCTGGTCGACAGGATGGAAGGGATCACGCGCCAATTGCGGTTCTTCGCGCGCTCAGAGAGCGAGGCGTTCGACGACGTAGACTTATGCACTTCGGTCAATGCTGCGTTGGCTCTGGTTGCGCCAAACATCGAGCAGGGCAAGGTGAAAATCTCAGTTGATGCGCCGACCGGTCCGGTTTTTATCCGGGGCAGTGCACTGCGGATCGAACAGGTCATCACTAATCTTTTGCGCAATGCGATTGACGCGATGGACGAAGCGGATGCACCTGAAATCCATATCGCTGTCATAGCTACTTATGATGAAGCGGTGTTGGAAATTCAGGACAACGGTCACGGGTTGGGTGAGGCAACGCTGGCTGAGTTGCAAGAGCCATTTGTAACCACAAGAGAGAGCGGGAGAGGCATGGGCTTGGGACTGGCCATTTCCACCAGCATTGTCAAAGATCACGATGGCAAGATGACGGCCCGAAATCGTGATGGCGGCGGAACAGTTTTTCGTGTCACCTTCCCGATGGCCTCAATTACTAACGAAACGAACGAATGACCCAGCGGCAACCCTTTAAAGTTCTGGTCGTCGATGATGACAAATCAATGAGACAGTCTCTTCTCGAGTTGCTCGAAGCCGCCGGCTGGACTGTTAGCGCCCTGTCGCGCGCGACCCACGTGATGGAGTATCTGGCCAGCGCGTCGCCCGATGTCATTCTGTCCGATGTGCGTATGCCGGGTATGTCGGGGCTTGATTTGCTGGCCAGTCTGGACAGACAAGTGGCGCCTCCGGTGGTATTGATTTCGGCACATGGTGACATCCCGATGGCGGTTCAGGCCATACAGGACGGGGCGTACGGGTTCATCGAAAAGCCATATGAACCACGGCGATTGCTTACGGTCCTGAGGCACGCAGCTGAACAAAACAGAATGCGGAGAAGCAATGCCCGCCTCAAAGACCGGCTGTTCAAACTGTCAGGCCTTGACCGCATCCTGCTGGGCCAAACAGACGCCATTACAGACTTGCGACAAGAAGTACTTGATCTTGCTGATACATCGGTTGCGGTTTTGTTGCAGGGAGATACGGGCACCGGGAAAGAGCTGGTTGCTCACGCTTTACATGATTTGGGCCGCTCGCCGGAGGCACCGTTTCTGGCACTGAATTGCGCTGCATTGTCGGCCGATACGTTTGAAGCGGAAATGTTCGGCATCGCGGGTGAATCCGACGGAAGGCTTGCGGCGGCGTCGGGAGGGACCTTGTTTCTGGACGAAATCTGCTCGTGCCCACCAGCGGCGCAGGCCAAGCTACTAAGGGTCATCGAAGATCAGCAGGTGCTGCCGGTGGGGGCTGTGTCACCGGTGCCGGTAAGCTTCAGAGTCGTGTCAGCAACCAACGAAGACGTTGTACTGGCAGCAGACGAAGGCCGCTTGCGTCAGGACCTTTTGTTTCGATTGAATACTGTCGTCCTGTCTCTACCTCCGCTACGTCAAAGACGGGATGATCTGGTTCTTTTGGCAACGCATTTCTTGAACGAATACGCAAAGGTTTATGAGATAGACGCGCCAGAACTCGATCAGGACGATTTGGCCGCTCTGCTTTCACATAGCTGGCCCGGCAATGTGCGTGAATTGCGCCATGTCTGCGAACGGCGCATTTTGGCGGCCCGACGCGGAGGAGGGTCGGTGGCGCAGGCCATCCAAAGCGATCAGCACTTCGACGAAGTGCCGGATACCCTACGCGAAGCGGTTGCTGCTTTTGAACGCGAGCTCATCGGCAAAGCCATCAAGGCGCATAAAGGCCGCATGGATGCCGCCGCCGAAGCGCTTGGAATCGGCCGACGGACGCTCAACGAAAAGATCGTCAAACTCGGTCTCGATAAAGAGGCGCTGTTGTAAGCGAAACCACTCTGCGGATATCCGCAGGGAAACAGAAATTCCTCGCGCATTTTCCTTCATAGGCAGGCTGCTGCACATCCTGAATACTCTGCCCAAACACATTGCGTGATCTGGGAGGAGCCACTATGCGCAAACATCTTAACCGGGCGGCCATTGCAGCTTTGTCGCTGACCGTTGCATCCGAAGCACTGGCTGTCGAATGGAACGTTTCCCTGTGGGGCAAGCGTCGCGCCTTTACCGAACACGTCGAGAAACTTGCGGAGTTGGTGAACGAAAAGACGGGCGGTGAGTTCACGCTCAACATCAGCTATGGTGGCCTGTCGAAGAACAAAGAAAACCTCGATGGGATTTCGATTGGTGCGTTTGAAATGGCGCAGTTCTGCGCTGGCTATCACCGCGATAAGAACCCTTCGATCACTGTCTTGGAACTGCCGTTTTTGGGCGTGACATCCCTTGAACAGGAAGTCGACCTGTCGATGGCCGTTTATCAACATCCGGCCGTTGTCGAAGATCTGGCCCGCTGGGACGCGACTCTGCTGATGCCGTCTCCGCTGCCGCAGTACAACCTTGTTGGTGTCGGTGAAGCACCCAAATCCCTAACCGATTTTGAAGGTCTGAGCGTTCGGGCGACAGGTGGCATCGGCAAGGCGATGGAGACGGTTGGAGCAGTTCCGACCTCGATGTCTGCATCCGAAGTGCGTCAGGCAATGGACAGCGGCATCGTCAAAGCGGTCAGCTTTGCGCCACACGCGCATATGTCCTTCGGCACCATTGAGAATGGCACGTGGTGGACGACGAACCTCAATCCCGGCACCGTCAACTGCCCTGTCGTGGTGAACACGCTGGCACTGGAAGATCTGTCTGACGAACACCGCGAAGTTCTGCTGGGGTCGGTGGATGAGGCACTGGATCACTACGTGAGCCACTACCAGACCAAAACGATGGAAGCGTGGGGCCCTGAACTGGATCAACGCGGCATCGAACGGGTCACTTTCAGCGATGAAGAAATCGCAGCGTTCAAAGAAGCCGCTGCCGCCCCCGCGGCCGAGGCCTGGATTGCAGAAAACACCGAGCGTGGCCTGCCAGCACAAGAGCTTTATGACCTTGTGACTGGGAAGATCGCAAACGGCAGCTAATCCACTCACTGCCCGGCGTCGCCTACCTGGCGTCGGGTGCCTTTCCCCCTGACAGCGGAGCAAAACGATGGCCGGGTCATCCCTGGTGCTGTCTGACGACAGCCGTCTCAGCATTCTCGATCAACACCTCTACAAACTGGAAAGCTTTCTGGCCCTGATCAGCGGTCTTGCGGTTTTCTCGCTGATGGTCATGGCCGTAGTCTCCGTTGGTGGTCGGAATTTCGCCAATGCGCCACTTCCCGGCTACGTGGATTGGATCGAGCAGGCCATGCCGTTAATCGCCTTCATGGGGATTTCCTATGCGCAGCGTGATGGCGGTCATATCCGAATGGACATGGTTGTTGGAGCGCTTAGAGGCCGGACGCTCTATATCGTTGAGTTCATTACAACCGCTGTCATTCTGGCGCTGATCGTCTTGCTGATCTGGGGGAGCTGGGCGCATTTCGCACGCAGCTTTGACTTTGGTGCTCCACTCTGGAGCCGCGACAGCTCCATCGACATAGGTATCCCGCTGTGGCCCGCAAAGCTGTTGGCCCCCGTTGCCTTTAGCGTGCTTTGCCTAAGGCTTTCTTTGCAGCTCTGGGCCTACGGGCGCGCGATCCGGCACCCCGATCAAGCACCTATTGCCGTCCCGCTGATAGCTGACGCAGCCACTCAAGCTGCAATGGAAGCCGAGCACGTCTCGGGCCACGATAACTGAGGTTAAATCTGATGGAACCCATTGATATTGGTCTGATCGTCTCGGGCGGTATGCTTGTTCTTGTGGTGCTGGGGATGCGCGTGGCCTTCGCCGCCGCGACAGCTGGCATGGTTGGTCTAATCTGGATCTTCTGGGCCAAGTTTGGTTATGACCCGGCGCGGTTCGGCAAGGCTGTGACTGTGGCCGTCAAAACAGCGGGGCAGGTGCCGCACTCCAAGATTTCAAGCCAAGCGTTGAGCCTTATCCCGACTTTCATCCTAATTGGCTACCTCGCCTATTACGCGGGCCTGACCAAAGCACTGTTCGAAGCCGCAAAGCGTTGGCTGGCTTGGGTCCCCGGTGGGCTGGCGGTTTCGACCGTTTTCGCAACCGCTGGGTTTGCTGCGGTATCCGGAGCCTCGGTCGCGACTTCCGCTGTGTTCGCCCGTATCGCCATCCCCGAGATGCTGAAGATCGGATACGACAAGCGTTTTGCTGCAGGTGTCGTCGCTGCAGGCGGTACACTCGCTTCGCTCATCCCGCCTTCGGCCATTCTGGTCATCTACGCGATTATTGTCGAGCAGGACGTGGGTAAACTGCTGTTGGCCGGGTTCATCCCGGGCATGTTCTCGGCGGTAATTTATGGCTTGCTGATCATTGGCATGGCCGTCGTTATCAAAGGATTTGGTCCCGCAGTCACCGGATTTACATGGAAAGAACGTTTCCTCTCGTTGCCGCCCGCATTGCCCATCGTGATTGTCGTCGTCACCATCATCTTCTTTGTCTACAACCCGTTCGGCGGCGATGCTTGGGGTACGCCAACCGAAGGCGGCGCAATTGGAGCATTTGTGGTGTTCCTGATGGCGCTGTATCAAGGCATGCGCTGGTCCGAGCTCAAAGACGCGCTTTTGGAAACTGCCAAGCTGAGCGTCATGATTTTCACGATCATCTGGGGCGTTTTGGTCTACGTTCGTTTTCTTGGGTTCGCCGAACTGCCAAGTGCGTTCTCCGACTGGATTACCTCGCTTGAGATGTCTCCGATGCTGATCCTGATCTGTATTCTTCTGGCTTACGCTGTACTGGGTATGTTCATGGACGCGATAGGTATGCTGCTGCTGACGTTGCCGGTAGTTTACCCCGCCGTCATGGCGTTGAACGGTGGCGAAACCGTAAGCGCAGTCGAAAGTACCTTCGGTATGTCTGGGCCTATGTGCGCCATCTGGTTTGGCATTCTGGTTGTCAAAATGGCTGAGTTTTGCCTGATCACCCCACCTATTGGGCTGAATTGCTTTGTCGTGGCCGGCGTTCGTGATGACCTAAGCGTTCAGGATGTTTTTAAAGGTGTAACGCCTTTCTTTCTGGCGGATGCTGCAACCATCGCGATGCTCGTTGCCTTCCCTGCTATCGTCCTATGGCTTCCTGGTCAGGTTTGAATGACATGGAATGATTTTGGAGTGCGGTATGCCGGTGCAGCTAAGGTCTGCATCGATCAGCTGCACTGCAGAATACATGAGACTTGTTCAATGGCCGGTTCGGGCCGTTCGGTACACGTGAGAGTTCGGGCGGAAAGCGGTCATTCGCTGCGAGCGCAAGACAATCAGCCATTAGGGAGAGTAGCAGACCTTGCCCACAGAGAGGAATCTGAAGACAGATCAGATTTACATGCGCGTACAAGTAGCTCTGTGAAGGTCTTAACCACCAGATTTGGTTCGTCACCACGTTTGCGGACGAGCGTGATATGCGACTTCTGATCGAACCGACCATTTCCGACTGAGCGCATTCGTCCCTGACGTACCCAGATATCAGCCAAGCCTTCGGGAAGATAGCCGATGAAACGACCAGTCAGCACCAACATGGCAACGCCTTCGATCTGATGCGCTTTGGCTGTAGAGCGTAAGCCGCGTGAAACCGGCGCAACTTTTTGTTCGTTCAAATAGGCACGATTGCAAAAGTTTGCCTGAGAAAGAAATTCATCAACGGCGGCCTTCGTTTCTGCTTTGAACAAAGGATGGGTTTGTCCACAATACAGGCCAATTCGTTCCGTTTTCAGCGGCTCATATATCAACCCCGGTTTTTTATTGTGGAACACTCCGATGCCTAAAGCGATATGTCCGTCCTGAACCCCTATCTCGATATCGCCAGGCGCAACTGAATGCAATTCGATGGCCACATCTGGCGCAATACGAGCAAACTCTGACAAAGCTGGTACGATAGGCGCGTTGTCATTGAAAACCCAATTGTCGATTGCTCCGATAGTCAACCGACCGACCAGTTTCCCGCGCGTCCCGTCTACGGTTTCATTAAACAAATCCAATGCTGCAAAAAGCTTGCGAGAGGCTGCATAGACGATTTCTCCTTTGTCGGTTAGGCGGAACCCCTTGCGTCCTCGCTGGCACAGTCTCAGACCCAAACGCGTTTCGAGATCGGATATCTGGCGCGAAATCGTCGAAGCGGACACGTTCAAAACAACTTGTGCTGCCGAGAAACCGCGTGCTTCAACGACGACAGAAAACACGTGCAGCAGATGAATGTCGGCTTTCGATAAGGAAGGAGGCAGCATACATGACCTTTACTTGTATGTTTATGCAAATAGTATCACTTATTTTGTAATTTTATAATTGTAATTGCCGTGCCAAGCTTTGCAATACAAGGAATGAGACCAGAGGAAATGGCACCATGGCGTTGAACGCGGAAAATGCGCCCAATTGGGGAATCAACAACGATTACGCAAAACTCACGGATGTTCTGCTTGGTCGTCCTGAATACTTCAAATGGGTTGAAGCAGGCCCATTGATCGGTCGGACGTTGGCCAATGCGCACAAAACCGGCGCGATCTTTGATCTACAACAGGCGATGTCACAACATGCTGAAATGGTGTCGATTTACGAAGAAAACGGCGTGAACTGTCACTATCTGGACAGTGATCCGGTCCTTCACCGCAATTTCTTCGCCCGTGACAGCTCGGCGATGACCCCCTGGGGCGCTTTGATTTGCCATATGCAGTTGAAGTGTCGGCGTGCGGATTATGCCACCGCGATAAAATTTTATCAGGACAACAATATCCCGATTTGGAAATTTGCGACCGCAGGACACTTTGAAGGCGGTGATTTCAACATCATCGAACCTGGCCGTGTTCTAATTGGCTATTGTGGTGAGCGGTCTGAGCAAGAGGGATCGGAACAAGTAGCCGAATTTGTACGCGCCGAGGGTTGGGAGGCAGTCGTTGCCCCGATCAGTCGCGAGTTTGTCCACATGGACGGGTTAATCGTTCCGTTGGCCGAGAAACTTGCCGTGGCCTGCATTGACGCGATGGAGCCTTGGTTGGTGGATGTTATCAAAGGATGGGGCATTGAAATAGTTGATGTCGAGTTCCGCGAAGCCAAAAACCTCGGGGTTAATCTGGTGGCGCTAGGGGATAGCAAGGTACTGTCTATGGCTGGTGCTACCGACCTAAACGCAAAAATGCGGGCCCTTGGGTTCCAGGTCTATGATCCTGATATGTCGATGTTCACCTTGGGCGGCGGTGGCGTTCACTGCCTGTGTCAGGCCCTGCATCGCGAGGCCGCATGACCAATATCTGGGCATAAAAAATGATCGTCCGCGGCAATGTCCGATGGGCATGACATAAATCGGGGCACAGCCTGTTGGAGATTGCATACGTGTGGCCCAAACCGACGAAAACCGACTGGCGCGCAAGACATTCCGTCATATGTGATGAGGGTGGGTGCAATGTCAGTATGACCGGTCGGCCAATGTACTTGCCCGCGGGCTAGGCCTAAATCTAGATCTGTCGCCCATTGCCCTTGGCGGGCATCTAGACACGCAACAGCATGGAGGCATTCTAATGAGCAACTATGGTGTTTTTACAGGCTTAGAGATTGTGCACTTATTTAAGATCACCATACCTAAACGGACGCTCTGATAGATGTTGCCAACTGGGGTAAGGAAGATGGATCACTGTTTGCGCCTGTCATGCTGAGTTCAGACGTTTGCGCAGCGAGCTTTGATCTGGAATTGGCGCTAAGCCGTTCGGAAGTGGATGGGCTTCGGGTTGCTAAAGAACTGGCCCCGTTCAGTTATTAGGTTGAAGTGACCTGTGGATCGCCCCAGATCGGTGGGTTTCTTGATGCGGTTTTGTTGCATTAACCTTCGGTACAACAGAAGCATCGCTGTCCCAAACGTGAAGATAACAATAACTCGGCGCAATCTTTCCATAGGGCGTCGATATCCGCGCGACATTATCTTGATCAAAATGCTCTGGTACTGTCGCTGTCCGCTGTCGTCCTAAGATTGCCGTGGGGCTTTGGGAAACAGGACTGCAGACGCACCATCTGCGCATGGCTCAGCCAGAGAAGATCAGATATGTCACCGCTCATTCTTCGAACGATGAATCACGCCGCAAAGCGGATATCAATGGGTCCCGAACCTAGTTTTCAAACGCCACATCAAAACCCCAGATTCGCTGCAGATAGCCTAAAGTCGCTTCGGACGCCTTTTTGTTCAACGGCACACCATTGCGCATGGAGTGATTTAACCTGAGGTGACGATCGCCCATCAAGTCTACGTCAACGATCTGAATATCGGGATCGTGTTCCGAAACGTCGAAACCGTGCGCCAAGGTGTCGCGCACTTGGTGATAACCGCGCTCGTCATGAATTGCGTCGACTGTGTAGAAAGGTTTCCCTTCGTCATCGGTCAGTGAAAACATGCGGAATCGGCGCATGACATTGGGGCTGAGGAACTGTTGCACGAAGCTCTCGTCCCGATAGTTGGCCCAGGCATCCTTTAATATATCGCGCCACGCGCCGCTTCCCGCTATGTCCGGAAACCATTCCCGATCCTCCTCGGTCGGGTCGGTGCAGATGCGCTGGATATCCTGCATCATCGCGAAACCCAGCGCATAAGGGTTGATCCCCATCGCGTTCGGAGCGTCAAAGCCGGGCTGCGTCAGCACATTGGTATGACTGTGCAATATTTCCAGCATGGCGCCATCCGTCAGCAGACCGGCGCGGTGCAGCTCGTTGGTGATGTAATAGTGAACGAAGCAGGCGCACCCTTCATTCATCACTTTGGTTTGGCGCTGCGGATAGAAATACTGTGCTATGTTGCGAACGATACGCAAAACTTCACGTTGCCAAGACTCCAGAATTGGGCTGTGGCGTTCAACGAAATAAAGCAGATTTTCTTCTGGCAACCCCATTTCACGCTTGCGTTTCCGCGCCTCTTCATCGGTTTTCGATGACTGTGTGGGATGATCGAAGGCGTCCCACAAATAGTGTACCGCACGTTCCTCCTCGATACGCCGCTCACGCTGTCTGGTTCTCTCATCCGCGAGCGATGAGTGGGGCGGGCGCCTATGCCGGAAAACGCTGGACGGCATGAGCGCGTGGGCGGCGTCCAGCAATTGCTCAACCTCGCGTTCCCCGTGCTGTTCTTCGCATTGGGCAATAAAGCCGCGCGCGTAGTCGAGGTAGTCGAGAATACCCTGTGCATCACTCCACTGACGAAACAGGTGATTGTTCTTGAAGAAATGATTGTGTCCAAAGGCCGCGTGGGCAATCACAAGGACCTGAAGCGCCATAGTGTTGTCTTCGAGGCAGTACGAAATACAGGGATCGGAATTTATGACGATCTCATAGGCAAGACCGTTTGCGCCCTTGCTGTAGGCTTTTACTTCGTGAACGAAACGCTTCCCGAAGGACCAGTGCCGATACATGAGCGGCATCCCGGTCGACGAGTAGGCGTCCAGCATTTGCTGATACGAGATGATTTCTATCTGGTTGGGATAGACGTCAAGTTCGAGATCATCAATCGCCACAGATTCGATCGCGTCAAAGCTGCGCTGGATGGTCTCGAAATCCCATTCCGCTCCGTCAAACAGCGGCGCCTTAGCTTCGGCAGGATCAGCCATTGGAAACTCCGTTCGTCTTGCGTGCAAACAGCTCGTGCAGAACCGGGTAGATGTCACTGGCGCGCGCGATCCGTTTCATGGCGAAATTTGGCCAAGCCTCTGCGACCTGTCGGTACGAGCGCCACAGCTCCATACCATTGTCTTCGCTGTTCATCAGATTGGCTTCGGTCTCGTCGACGATCTCCGTATAGGCGAAATATTGGCACCACTTCATCAGTTCACTGTTCAGCAGGTCGGCGCACAGTTGCGAATCTCCGCTGAAATTTTCACCATCCGATGCCTGCGCGGCATAGATATTCCACAGTGCGGACGGATAGCGGGCTTCGATAATCTTTTTCATCTCGTTAAGCGCGCTGCTCACGACCGTCCCACCGGTTTGGCGGGAGTGAAAGAAGGTATCTTCATCGACTTCCGCGGCAATCTGCGTGTGGCGGATAAATACTAGTTCGATCTTGTCGTAGCGTTGCTTGAGAAAAAGATGCAGGAGGACGAAGAACTGCTTAGCAAGGCTCTTCTCCCGCTCTCCCATCGAGGCCGAAACGTCCATCAGGCAGAACATCACCGCATTAGCTGCCGGTTCGGGGCGCATCTCGAAATACTTGTAACGTACGTCCAGCGGATCAATGTAGGGAATGATCTTGCGTCGCCGTAGCATCTTGTCGAGCTGCTCGCGCAACAACTGCCTTTCCGCCTTTCGTGCCGCATCTGGTTTTTCCAACGCCTCCAGTTCTTCAACCTGTTGCGTAAGAGCCTGTATCTCGGTGTTTGTCGGGCGCCGCATTGCGAGACGTCGCCCGAACGCATTGCGCATTGTTCGCGAAACACTGAGGTTGGCGGGCGTCCCAGCGGCAGTATATCCCATGCGGTGCGGTTTGGAGACGGCAACCTCTTTCAGACTGCGTTTTACCATGTCAGGCAGTTCGAGATCCTCAAAGAACATGGAAAGAAACTCGTCCCGCGACAGGACGAACATGAACTCGTCTTCGCCCTCTCCATCGGGTGCCCCCTCACGTCCACCTTGCCCATCCTGACCCGACGGGGGTTTCTTAAGCCGGTCACCTGCTTTGAACGTCTTGTTTCCGGTTAGAACCCGGTGTCTGGAACCACCTTTGCTGTCATGTTGAAAATGCGGCTCCCCGATCCCTTCTGACGATACCGAGATATTTTCCTGCTGGTCGACATCAGCGATTTTCCGACGCCGGACACTTTCGTCAACCGCCTCTTTGACGGCAGATCGAACCCGACGCAGAAACCGCCTGCGGTTCCCAAGGTTCTTATCCTTGGGGTTTAGCCTTCGATCGATGAAATGGGCCATTTGAGCATAGACTCCTCATCCTGCCTTGTTGACCCGCATGTACCATTCAACCAAGCGCCTGACCTGTCGGCGCGTGTACCCGCGACCGATCATGCGATCGATGAACTCGTTATGCTTGGCTTCAGTTTCCTTATCCCTCTTGGCCCCAAAACTGATAACCGGCAGCAGATCCTGAATCTGACCGAACATGCGCTTTTCGATAACGCGTCTCAGCTTCTCATATTTGCGCCAGTCGGGGTTACGACCGCGATTGTTGGCCCGCGCGCGCAGCACGAATTTGACCACTTCGTTCCGGAAGTCCTTGGGGTTGGAAATTCCGGCCGGTTTTTCGATCTTTTCAAGCTCCTGTTCCAGAACGCCGCGATTGAGAATCTGGCCGGTATCCGGATCCTTGAAGTCCTGATCTTCGATCCATGCATCTGCAAAAGAGATGTATCTGTCAAAGAGGTTCTGACCAAAGTCAGAATAGGATTCCAGATAGGCTTTTTGGATCTCGTTGCCGATAAATTCCGCGTATCGGGGCGACAGATCGTCTTTCATGAAAGATAGATACCGGCTTTCAATCTCGTCGGGGAATTGCTCGCGTTTTACCGCCTGTTCAAGAACATAAAGCAGATGAACCGGGTCGGCGCCCACTTCCTCGGTGTCGTGGTTGAAGGTCTCGGACAGCACTTTGAAGGCAAAGCGGGTCGATGTGCCCGTCATCCCCTCGTCCACCCCGGCCGCATCCCGATATTCCTGCACTGACCGCGCTTTGGGATCGGTATCCTTAAGTGTTTCACCATCATAGACGCGGAGCTTAGAAAATGTTGGCGAATTTTCATGCTCTTTTAGCCGAGTCAAAACACTGAACTGGCTCAGGATAGACAGCGTCTCGGGTGCGCAGGGAGATTCACCTAGGCTGCTTTCCTCAAGCAACTTCTCGTAAATCTGGGATTCATCCGAGGCACGTAGGCAATAGGGAACCTTGACCAGACTGATCCTATCCAGAAAGGCCTCGTTGTTCTTGTTGTTTTTGAACTGCTGCCATTCCGCTTCATTCGAATGCGCAACTATCACACCCTGGAAAGGGAAAGCACCGATATTCTCCGTACCAGCATAAGACCCCTCTTGCGTGGCGGTCAGCAACGGATGCAAGACCTTGATCGGCGCCTTGAACATCTCAACGAATTCCATCAACCCCTGCGTGGTGCGGTTCAGAGCACCAGAATAGGAATAGGCGTCCGGGTCGTTCTGGCTGAATTCCTCCAGCTTGCGAATATCGAGTTTCCCGACAAGCGAAGAGATGTCCTGGTTGTTTTCATCGCCCGGTTCAGTCTTCGCAACGCAAATCTGGCGCAGTTTCGACGGGTGGAGTTTGACAACCGAAAATCTGGAAATATCGCCGTCATATTCCTGCAGGCGTTTGACAGCCCAGGGCGAAATCAATCCGTTCAACAACCGTTTGGGGATATTGTATTTGTTCTCTAGCATATCCCCCATCCGCGCACGGTCGAAAAGGCCAAGCGGCGACTCAAAGATTGGGCTGATCTGGTCATCCGCCTTCAGTACATAAATCGGCTGCCGCTCCATCAGGTTCTTAAGAATCTCAGCAAGCGTTGACTTGCCCCCACCGACTGGGCCCAACAGATAGAGGATTTGCTTGCGTTCCTCGAGACCCTGGCTGGCATGGCGAAAAAAGCCAACGATGCGCTCGATGGTTTCTTCGACGCCATATATGTCCTGGAAGGGCTTGTATCGCTTGATTGTTCGATTAAGAAATATGCGACTGAGCCGAGCATCCTGACTGGTATCAATAAGCTCGGGCTCGCCAATCGCGGCGATCATCCGCTCGGCTGCGGTAGCCCGCATAGTTGGGTCTTCACGACATTCCAGCAAATAGTCCTGCAATGTCATTTCGATGAGCTTTGTCCGCCCATACTCTTCTGCAAACTGCTCGAAAATCTCCATTTTCAAAAATTCCTCTAGGTTTCGTACTCCTTCGTCCCAGCGCGCTAAGTTCATCCTAGTCTACCACAAAACTGGTCCGTAATTGTCTAATTTCTAATCACAATTTGTTTCCCGTTCGTTGCTCCGTTGAAATTAGTATTGTTTGACGCCTGCAATATCTGCCACTACGCGACCCTTTTTGCCGGCTTGGTCGCGCCGCCGTTAGTGCGAGTAGAAACCTCTCGTGATCGGGCTGCGGAACATTTGCGGCTTAGTTTCGAGCGAACTCAAGTTCGACCTCTCGCGGGACGTCCCTAACGGCGGTGCGCGCGAGGCGGCGTCCCATCTTCACCATCCGATTTCTCAGGTTATTCGATCCGACATAGGTTCTGGTTTTTGACGTGCCTCTGTGCATCGGCCTCCAGCCCCATGCATCCGGCATACGGCCCACCCAGGGCGACGACATCGTTTACAGCGCTTGCCACTACGTTTGCTGGTGGCAGTGCATTATAGGTGGGGATACTTCGACGGGGAAAACCTAAACACGGTCAATTCGCGATCCAACGTGTTGTCTGCGCAAGAACACTACCATATCGCTGGGTGACCAATAAGTATGGTGTCAATAGAACTGACGCCGGTTGGAAAGTGAACAAGTTTAATGCGGATTACTCACCGACCGAGGTAATTCGAGTGCCGATTGCGTTGGACAATCAATGGTAGCTTTGTTCGCAAAGTAGACATTCAAGCAAGTTGCAGCAAACGACCGCTATGCGGACAATCCCGACCTACGTAGCTCTCAGACCAACGACGGTTCTCGGGCGGTACAGCAAAAATGAGTGTGGCGCCCTTGCGCAACGTTAGCCCAAAAGCGAGAGTAGCCTACACAAGGAAAGACCGATTTCGCGCGGCGTCACGACAGCGACTTGATGAGGAGAACCCAGTTTTCGGTCTCAGTCTCCCACCCATCTTTGGCGCATGGGGCTTTATCCAGCTCAGAGTATCCCTTTCGCTCGTATAGACGTCTCGCTCCCACGTTTTCATCGGCGACAATAACGCTCATTTTGTTGTATCCCGCGTCTCGGGCTATCTCGTCGGCGACATCGAGTAGTCTTGAACCAAGTCCTTGCCCCCGGTTCTCTGGGTAACAAGCCAGAACATTCACATACCAGCTGTCTAACGCTTTGTTTTCCAGCTCCTGCAAGGGGCGGAACAACGCTGGGAAGTCATCTCCAATTTCTTCTGGTTCTGATCCGATCCCATAGCCCGTGAGCCCAGCAACTGCCCCGTTTCCATAGTCAATTACAACTACTTGCCTCTCTCGTGCCTTTTCGGCCTGTCGCGCGCGACCGACGGCCCAAGGATCCTCGCCATCTTGTGACAGCCCGGTCCAGATATGGAGCGGCAGGCCTTCACCTGCAAAATTCACTAAGTCCGCAAGTGCATGGGCATCGGTTTCAACGGCCAATCTCAAAGGCTTTTCAAGTGGTATCACGTCTCGTACTCCAAAGAATTCAAAGCATCATAGACATCTCATGCCAAGTCATTCCTCCATGGTCGGAAGTCGATGGCTGCAAATAGCTGTATCCAAATCGCTCATACAGTGGGACGTGATGCTCTTTGCACATAAGGAAGATCGCCGATTTACCCACTTTTCTCATGCGGTCGACGAATTCAGTCATCAATGCCCGCGATAGGCCCCTTCCCTGATGGGCAGGATCAACGACGACAGACATAATGACGGCATTCGGAGCGTCGGGATCATGCCCCACAAGCTCCTTAAATTCCTCATCAGACATTTCGACGTCATGGGCACATCCGCAATTGATAAAGCCAACGATCTCGCCTTGTACTTCAAGAATGAGGAAACCATCGGGATATTCCTCAATCCTCTTGGATATCTTTTTGAGGGTTGCTGCGTCGTCGCCTTCATAGGCAGCAGTTTCGATCTCAAAGCATCGAGTTGCGTCGGAAGGTTTGGCGTTTCTGAACGTGCTCATGCACGTGACACTAAGCGCGTCGGGGCAAGTTGCATAGCCGCCATTGGTTGGGCCCGCAGCATTCGGTACTTTGGGCTCGAAGCGGACCTTCGCTGCAACTTAAATGGGTGTCTGCTATGCGTACAAACCTGCCTTCCAGTGTATTAGTCGAACGTCCGCTTTCCGCGCTTTGCGGCAGCCGTTAAAAAACCAACAGGGCGGATACCCGATTTGAAAGTACTCACTTTACATGGTCAATATGTCCCTAGAAGCAGTGAAGGACCCGACCCAAAAGAGTGACCGCTGACACTACGCTGGCGTCGCAACAATCCTAGCGGCACATCAGCTTCCCAGACGCACTGATTTGACCTCTCGCAAATGCAATCCGAGCATCAGTAGAGTCGGCCAGAGGAGATAGGTTTGGATTTCAACGTTCTCTCCAAAGGTCAGCAGGAGAACTGTGAGCAACAGTCCGAGCGGCAGCCTCCCGCGTTCCGACTTTATGGCGTCCAGGGTGACGATTGCTAAATGAACGAGGAAAGGAACGAGAAACGCTGTAAATCCGGTCAGCCCTTTCACGAATAGCAACCCGTACCAGGTGTGATGGCTGCCTATCGGCATGTACTCAACAAGATGCGCTCCGGGTCTGACTGTGCCGTGCCCGAAAACCACCGCATCCGATTGCCAGCGCTCATACGCAATACGCTGCAGAGTTTCGCGTACGCGGGTACTGTCGGCGCGAGCGGATTTGAAGCTGTAAAGGGCTCGGTTGCCGAACTCAACAAAGACTGCGCCCCAAACGGCTACGGCGGTGGTGACTGCAGACAAAAGAATCCACCCCGAGCTGCGGGCGACAAGTGGCAAGAGGCTGGGTGACAGCGAGCAGATCACCAATCCAACCATGCCCATTCGGGACTTGGACATAAGGATCATCAGAACTCCGGCAGCCAAGCCGATGACCTTCCAGCTGCGGTGCTTTTCTTCCAGGGCAAATAGGACCATGCAAACGCCCAACAAGGCCGCGAATGGCGACCAGGGCGCAAAGAACTGCCACCGTGGTGTGCCGCTGGCGGGGTCGATTGTATACAGGTAGACCGAGAAATATTCAGGTCCCGGGCCGCCCACTGCTTTAATGGGAGATGTAAACAGCAGATGCGGCAGACCGGCATAGGGGGCGGCAATGAGCAACGGCAGAAGGCACAAGGTCCAAAGGCCCACCACGCATTGCCCTCTGACCAAAACCTCGCGCCGTATTGGCAAAACCGCCCCTGCTAGGATAAACAACGGGATCAGCGCCCAACCCTTTGCCCATCCGATACTCGATTTGATCGTGTTGGTGATGCCGAGGTTCCAATCCGCGTGGCCTGCCCATAGTGAGACCAGCATCACCAGCATGCCAACGCTCCAGATCCAGACCAGAGCAGGTACAGGGCCCGTTGCACGCATATCCAAGCGGATCGCCGGACCGAGATAAAGTGACACCCCGGCTATCGCAGCCAACATCCAACCTAGCACCGGACCGACAACATACAGCGCGCCAAGCCCGTAGAACGGCCATGTCCAGATCAGCGTACACCAGACGATCTTTTCGGCTGGCGTTTGAGGGGCCACACGCGTCAAGCTGCGGGCTCTTTCTGGTCTTTCAGCAGCTTTGAGATCAGCGGGTTTCGGATCCATGCCAGAACCAAACCCATCAGCAGCATAAGGCTTGCAACGATCCCGGCGGCAATCGAGATCTTCTTGTTCGGCGAAGACGGGCGAGTCGGCAGAGACGGGTTCTCCAGCACTTGGATCAAGGGATAGGAGGCATAGACATTGGTCTTTTTCGACTCGGACCGAGCGATGGCAGAGGCGAACACGGCTTCTGCCACGGCGAAATCTCTCTGCCGGTCCTCCAATTCAGCGGCGATGGGGGCGAGGTTTGACAGGCGCAGGGTTTCCAGACGAACTTGTGCGCGCTGTGTCGCGACATGCTCTTCCAATCCGGCGCGCAAGGCATCTTCGCGCACCAACTCGCTGAGCAACTGCGCCCGTTGTCCTTCCGGCGCGCGATCCAGTCCACCGAGCTGCTCGACCTCAAGACCAGTCACCTGCGCCGCGCGTTTTAAAGCAACCGAACGCGCCCCTTCATAGTCGTTTTGGGCATTCACATAGATTGGGTGGCGCGATCCGTAGGTCGCGTCGGCTTGCGCCAGCTTTGCAGCCCCCACCGACACATCCTCAAGCAACGATAGGTACTGCGCATCTGCATAGAGTTTCAGCGTTGCCGCCGCTGCGTCAGAGGGCAGATTCAACGCGACTTGAAGCGCGGCGACACGTTCCGATTGGCGTGCCAGCTCGCTCTCCTGCTTTCGCAGTTCCTGCTTTGCTCGGTCATTAGCGGCGACCTGCTCTTGGTATTGCGCGACCGATATCAGACCGCTTTGCGACTGCAGCTGTTTGATCTCGGCCCGCGTGGCCTGAATTGCGCGCGTGTAGTCTTTGATCGCGCCGGTATTGCTGGCCTCGCGAGTGGCAATTTCATCGGCGCGCAGGGCGTCAATCTCAGCGAAAAAGGCGGCCACCAAGGCGTCACCATATTGCTGAGCGTCTGCCGAAGAGGCCGCCTGAAGCTCGATATGGATCAGGCTGGTTTGATCGACCAGTTGCACCCGCGGCTTTCCAAACGCGTCCCGGTCAGCCTCTACCGCCTTGGCTGCCGCGTCGAGTATACGGTCGGCCGACAACAAACGTTTATACGTCTCGGTCGGGCTGATTGACCCGTTGGCAAAGGCGGAATTCGCGTATGAGGATGCCTGACCGATATTGGCCAGATTGACCGATGCCGAAGCGCCAGATCCTGGCAGGATTAATGATGCGTGAGAGGTGTATTTGACAGGCGCGGTCGCCAAATAACCGCTGATCGGGGCCCAGATGCAACTCGCTCCAAGAAGGTATAATGCCACGTAACGGGGCAGGCGGCCTACATCGCTAAGGCGCCCGCCCTTTACGAAGCGACGCCACCCGAGCGTTCTGAAATTGGATCGGGAAATGCGCACCCAATGCAGAAATTGCATGTCGCGCGTGGACTCAGAGGAGTTCGAAATCTGTTGCGGCATGGAAAAACCCTTTCTTACAAGGGTGATACACCGCATCTGATTGCTGATCATTCGCTCAGCAGGCTAGGGGCCGAGGGGATTGGGAGCGTCCCCTATCCCTTCGGATAGAGAAGCCTAGAACAACCCAGCCTCGCGCGCAGCCAGGGCGGCCTGCGTTCGATTGCTGACACCAACTTTACGGTACAAAGTCTTCATATGCAGTTTGATCGTCGGCTCTGACAGATCCAGATCACGAGCGATTTCCTTGTTGGATTTGCCCTCAGTCAGCCCTTTCAGAACTTGCCGCTCACGCTCTGTCAGTTTTTGAGCCATGGGGTGGGAGTCTTCCGGCTGCTCTGCGTTCATGAAACCCGCAGGAAGGTATTGTTCCCCCATCGCCATAAAGCGGATCGCGTTGACCAGTGATTTAGCCGGTAAAGTTTTTGGGACGAAACCGGCTGCACCAAGCTCTAGCGCGCGTTGCGCCAGATCACGCGAGGTGTCGCCGGTAAACAGGGCCACATGCTGGGCACCGTCCAAAGCGATGCAGGTTTCAAGTCCGGCCAACCCGTTCATGCCGGGCATGTTCAGGTCCAGAAGAACCAGATCAAAGGCTCCGTCGTTCTCAATCAAAGTTTTCGCGGCTGGGAAATCCGGCGCGGTCTCCACCTCGATCCCGCCTGCTGCATCTATGAAGGCAACGAGCGTGTCCAAAATAAGCTCGTGGTCGTCAGCAATAAGAACTTTCATTTCAAACCTCCGTCTGCCCCCAACCACACCCAAATGCGTTAATAAGTCATTGAACCCATGGCATGAAGCCTTCCTGACGGACAGATGAATATCCAATCGGATAGGTCAGCGGGCCGTTTTCACCACGCTATGTGCTGCGGGGTCGTTTGAATAGACCTATTCTCCGATCCCTCTCCGGATGCTCGCCTATCGGTTGCAGGGTCTCATTGGCAGTCTAAAGCCACAGATTGTCATTGTTGATCGGAGAGTTCTATGCAGTTCCTGTCAGTCCAAGATATGTATAAAGGCGCGCAGCCGACACCCATACCAACTCTGGAAAAGACTGAGATAATGGGTCTGCCAGTTGTGAACGCTCGATCCGGACAGGTGATCTCCAAACTGCTGGATGGGACACGCCGGACTGTGTTTTTCCTGAATGCACATTGCGCAAACATACGGGCCCGCAACCATACCTATCGAGCAGCATTGGCCCGGGCAGATATGATCCTACCTGATGGAATTGGTGTAGACGTCGCGGCAAAGTTGCAAGGCGTCCAGTTGACCGAGAACCTAAACGGCACGGATTTTGTGCCCAAACTGCTGAAACGCGCTGCGCGTTTTGGGCAGTCGGTCTACCTTTTGGGGGGAAGTCCCGGAACAGCTCAGGCGGCGGCGGCGCGGTTGCAGCACATGATCCCCGATTTGGCCGTGGCTGGTACGCGTGATGGCTACGCGGGGGCCGCGCGGGTTGATGAGGCGATTGACGATATCAACCAGTCTGGCGCAGACATCCTGTTGGTCGCGATGGGCGTCCCGCTGCAGGAGCTGTGGATTATGCAGAACCGCCACCGGCTTGCCCCTTGCGTCGCGCTGGGCGTGGGTGCTTTGTTTGATTTCCTGGCTGGCAACGTGCGCCGGGCGCCGCGCCTTGTTCGGCGCGTCCGGATGGAGTGGGCATGGCGGTTGGCGATGGAGCCCCGCCGTATGGCCCGCAGATATCTATTGGGCAATTTCGAATTCCTCGGGCGTGCCGCGCACAATTCTGTTCCCAAGGTATCAGCATGTCGCCTGCTGGACCTCACTTTGGCGGTGGTCGCGCTGTCTCTTCTGGCCCTGCCCATGGCCGCAATCGCCGCATTAGTGCGATTGGACAGTCGCGGCTCCGCCTTTTTTCGGCAGACACGTATCGGTCGAAACGGGGTGCCATTCAAGATGTACAAGTTTCGCTCAATGACCCAGGAC
This sequence comes from Ruegeria sp. BC5, assembly GCF_056539205.1. NCBI lineage: Bacteria > Pseudomonadati > Pseudomonadota > Alphaproteobacteria > Rhodobacterales > Roseobacteraceae > Ruegeria > Ruegeria sp. BC5. Next base: position 199,910 of record NZ_JBQFUN010000004.1, on the reverse strand, counting down.
GCCGAAGCACGACGTGCGGATTTGCTCACCCATTCGGATCGTGAGGGCGTGTGCTTCAAAGCCAAAAATGACCCACGCATCACTCGCGTTGGGAAGGTTCTGCGCCGGTTCTCGCTGGATGAATTGCCGCAAATCTTCAATGTGCTGAAAGGGGATATGTCGCTGGTTGGTCCGCGCCCGGCTTTGCCCGAAGAGGTTGCCGCCTATCCCGAACAAGCGCTGGAGCGCCTGCAGGTGCGTCCCGGCATCACCGGCCTCTGGCAGGTTTCGGGCCGCGCCGGCATCGGCTTTGACCACATGATCGAGCTGGATACAGCCTATGTCCGCTCCCGTTCGCCCCTTCTAAACCTCATCCTCATCGCAATGACCGCACGTGCCGTCGCGTCAGGTCGCGGCGCTTACTGATCAAACCTAGGAGCATTGAAATGACACGTATTCGCAAAGCTGTTTTTCCGGTCGCGGGTCTCGGCACAAGGTTTCTGCCCGCTACCAAATCGGTGACTAAGGAGATGTTGCCGCTGATTGACCGCCCCTTGATTCAATATGCGGTGGACGAGGCCCGCGCGGCCGGGATTGATGAGTTCATCTTCATCACCTCAACCGGCCAATCCGCGCTGGAGGCGTATTTTGGTCGCAACTCGGGACTGGAGCGTAAACTGAAGGATGGCGGCAAAACCAGCCTGCTGAACCGTTTGCGCTGCACGAACCTTGAGGATGAGACATATAGCTTTATCCAACAAGACAGCCCGCGCGGTCTGGGCCATGCAATCTCTCTGGCACGTGACATTGTCGGTGATGAACCCTTTGCCGTGATCCTGCCTGATGATGTGATCTACGCGCAGCGCCCGGTTCTGGCGCAAATGGTCCAGAACTTTGAAGGCAGCCATATGATCGCAACCGAAGCCGTCCCATCCGACCGGATCAGCGCCTATGGCGTGGTCGATATCGAGCATAGGACAGGGCAGGTGCAACATCTGAAAGGGTTGGTCGAAAAGCCCTCTGCCGATCAAGCTCCGTCAGAATTTGGCATTGTCGGGCGTTATCTGATGCACCCTTCGATTTTCGATCAGTTGGACGGATTGGCGCCCGGTGCGGGCAATGAAATCCAACTGACCGATGCGATCGCGGCCGATATCGAAGCGACCGGATGCCGCGGTTTCGCTTTTCAAGGAGAGCGCTTCGATTGTGGGTCGGTCGCCGGGTTTCTTGAGGCAACCACCGTCTTTGCATTGGAACGTGCCGAGCTGCGTGACGGGTTCAAAACCATGTTGCGACAGCGCATGAATCTGCTGTCTACCGCCGCATGAGACCGAGGCACCTATCCGTTCGGATAGGTGCATATCCTCATGCCCATCTGTCGCTACGGACCTCTTTCTGGTTTCTTAAGGTCACAAAAATGGAGACCGAGATGCGCCTGTTTTATGCGATTCTCACAGCGGCGTTCACCATTTGCCTGACGCCTGCGCAAGCCGAAGACTTGGGAACTCCGAAAGGAGAAGTCGTCCTGACCGTTTCGGGCAACATCGCACAGACCGGCCCCGACGGGACGGCGCAGTTCGATATGGAAATGTTGCAGGCGCTACCGCAGCGCAGCTTTGAAACCTCGACGATCTGGACTGAAGGCGAGACCAGCTTTGTCGGCGTTCCCCTCTCTGTGTTGCTGGAACAGATCGGAGCAGAGGGTGCTACGATCCGGGCAACGGCGATCAACGACTACGCGGTTGAGATACCTGTGGGCTCAATATCGGCGCAGGACCCGATTGTCGCCTATGAGATGGATGGCGCGGCGATGTCCCGGCGGCAGAAAGGTCCGCTATGGATCGTATATCCCTATGACAGTGATACCAAGTACCAGACCGAGGTGATTTACTCTCGCAGCATTTGGCAACTCGACAGGTTGGAAATCGTTAAATAGCGTGGGGTTACAACACAGTATGAAGTGGGTGATACGGGCTAGACTTTGACAAGAAATTTCCAATACCACTCGCGGCGCCGGTGGGCTTTCGGGCTCCTCGGTATCGCCGTTTTGGGTGCCCTTGCTTTGGTCGTGTTGCTTTCCGTCAAGGTGATATCCGACCTGCGCGACCGGCAGTCAGCCCGAACAGATAACGTGCAATGGACGCTGACGCAGGTCGAGGTCGAGTTCCTGTTCTACCTCAACGCGCTTGAGGCGGGTGTATCGGACGCAGAGCCAAGCACAGAAAACCTGGACCTTGTCCGGCGCCGTTTCGATCTTTTTTACAGCCGAATCGATATTCTAGACACCTCGCGTCTGTTTGAAACGCTGCGAAGCGACCCGAAATTCGCTGAACCTCTGAACGACGTCTCCGCATATCTGGAGGTCTCGGTGCCTACAATCGATGCTGAGGATCCTGGGTTGAAGGCGGAGCTGCCGGTTCTCTATGACGGCGCGCAGGGGATCGCTCAAAAAGTGCGAGAGCTTTCGGTCTCGGCGATCTCGTACTTTGCAAGCCAGTCGGATCAGCGCCGTGAAGAAACCGCGCTCAGCCTGTTTCAACTGGCCGTTTTGTCCGGGGGATTGTTTCTGACGCTGACCGCGGTCAGCGCCTATCTCCTGGTGGTCAATCGCAAGGCAGATCGACGCGGTGGGGCAATCCAGCAGGCCAACCAGCGCATGAATACGATCCTTTCTGCCTCATTGGATGCCGTTATCGTGGTGAACGCCGCCGGTGAAGTGCTGGAGTTCAACCCAGCTGCACAGGCGATTTTCGGGTATTCCGAAGATGAGGCCAAAGGGCATTCGATCGGCGACTTGATTGTGCCTGCGCATCTACGCGCGGCGCATGATGAAGGCATGGAGCGGATGCAGAGCGGGGGCGACCGCCACGTGGTTGGCAAGGGTCGCGTTCAGCTTGAGGCGTTGCGCAGGAATGGCGATGTTTTTCCCGTCGAACTCGCTTTGCAATCCGCTCAGGCCGGGGACGAGGAAATTGTTATCGGTTTCGTCCGCGATATCTCACAAAGCGTTGCGGATCAGAAAGAGCTTGTCTCGGCCCGCGACCGTGCCCTTGCCGGGGAAAAGGCCAAGTCGGATTTTCTGACTGTTATGAGTCATGAGATCAGAACCCCGTTGAACGGGTTGCTGGGCAACCTCACCCTTCTCAAGAATACACGCACGACCAAACAGCAGTCTCAGTTTGTCCGAAACATGGAGATTTCGGGCCAGGTTCTGCAAAATCATGTGGATGCGGTGCTGGATATTGCTCGGTTCGAGGCCGGCAAGCTGTCTGTCGCGCACGAGGCAACCGACCTGAACGCGATGCTGCAGGACCTTGTGGATGGTCAAAGCGGCAATGCGGCCTCGCGCGGCAATTCAATCTCGTGGCAATGGGTGGGCGGAGCCTATCCGCATGTCGCGACTGACGCGCAAAGGTTGCGGCAAATTCTGCTGAACCTTGTGGGTAATGCGATCAAGTTTACCGAAAATGGCCGTGTGTCGATCGAGGTCGAAAGATGTGAACCTTCCGGTCAGGGTAAGGCACATGTCTACGAAGTGCGTGTGATCGACAGCGGGGCTGGCATCGCCGAGGATGAGATCGACGCCATTTTTGATGACTTCTACACCAGCGATCCCTCTATCGGTCGCACGGTCGGAGGGACCGGGCTTGGCCTGGGAATTGCCCGCAGGTTCGCGCAGGCCATGAGTGGCGAGGTGGGGGCGGAAAGCACAATGGGCGAAGGAAGCGTTTTTTGGTTGCGGATACCCTTACAGCCGTCAGCGCGCGACCAACTGCTAGAAGCTGCTCAGATCAATACCGAGACCGCTCTCCCGCTGAACTTGTTGGTGGTTGAAGACAACGAGATCAACCTCGAGGTCATCTGCAACATGTTGGCGCTGGACGGTCACCGTGTAACTACGGCGGAGAACGGGCAGGTTGGCGTCGACAAGGCCAGCAGTCAGAGGTTCGACGCGATCCTGATGGATATCAGCATGCCAATAATGGATGGGCCAACCGCTGCGCGCCATATTCGTGGCGGTCGGGGGCAGTCGACAGATGTGCCGATTATCGCTGTGTCGGCCAATGTCCTGCCAGATGCGGTTGAGACCTTTCGCGCCGCCGGTATGACGGCTTTCATTGGCAAACCGATCTCGCTGAATGCCTTGCGCAGGGCGCTTTCGGTGGTCACGCGCACCGACGGGCAGATTTCGGAACATGCGCAGCCAGATCCGTTAGTGGAGTTGAAAGGCAGCCTCGGCCCTGAAGTCTTTGCCCGCCTGCATGCCAAGTTCATTGCCGAAGGGGATGAATTGGTTGAACAGCTTGAAACCGGGGCATTTGACCAGACAGATCTAAATCAAATCGCTCAGGCCTGTCACAAACTGGCTGGGAGTGCAGCAACCTTCGGCGTGGAAGAGTTCCGAGCGGCGTTAGTTGCGGTAGAGACTGCAGCCAAAGATCACAAAGACATCACTAACAAACTCGCTGCAGTCTCCACTGCTTGGGAGCGGGCGAAATCATCGCCCGCTAGGGATTGACTTAGGGCGCCAGCAGCGCTGCAGCGCCGACGATGCCAACCGCGCGGGCGACTTCGGTCAGGCCGGTCACCTTACTGTCGTAGCATGCAATCGCATCTCCTGGCAGAACATAGGGGTCATAGTCATCGCGATCCCCACGTCGCAGCAGCTTTTCGATATTGCGTTCAATGACGATCGAGTTCCCGGTCATCGGGTTGCGGGTGAACAGGACCGCGCTGCGATTGGCATTGGTGGTTTTGGCCCCACCGACGCAATTGGTATCGACTACGGCCTGCAGGTAGCGCGTCCCATAGGGTACCTCACGCACGTCTCGTCCAATGGCCGACTCTGCGTTGCCGGTGGCAGGTTGCGTGAGGTTGGACATATAAAGCGTTACGCCGGGCGGGCTGATCGGGCTGGGACGCATCAAATCATCCTGGAAACACCCTCGGCTGTTGACCACGATCTGATCCCCGGTCAGCAGCATGATGTCGGTCGGATCCGAGCCTTCGAACACCCCGCGAAGGTCCATCCGGTAGATCGTGCCCTGCCGGTGCAGCTCAACCGCTGACAGATCCGCATCCGGGCGCACACCTCCGGAAGCGCGAATGGCGACCGAGAGGTTGCGCGCCTCGGTCGAGGCACCCAGTACGCCCTGACGCCCTCGATCCAGCACGTCGCCGGGGATGCCTCCGATCTCGACCGAATGGGGTTCAAACACCGCGCCTTTCACGCCGACAGTGACCGAGGCGAAATCGCTGATGCGCGCCGTGACGCGCGGGGTACTGTCGTAGAACTGTGCGGCTACCAGAACCCGGGCCACGTCTCGCTCGACCTGCTCGGTCGTTCTGCCCTGCGCGCGCACCGGCGGCAGGTACGGCAGCTTCAGGTCGCCATCGCGGGACACAACATAGGTGTCGCTGAGAAGCTCATCCCCGTCGATGGTGATCTGCACCATATCATTGCGCGAAAGTTTCTCGCCCAGCAGAGGGCTTAGCGCGGGTTTAGACCATTTGGCAAAGGCGTTTGTGCCCTGATCCCCGGTCGGAGGCATACAGGCGCGCCCGTTCAAATGTTCCGCTTGCAGCAAGGGCGCATTTGCCCGGCGCCGTGATGGGGCACGGTACTGCGCCTGATAGCTTTCGCCTTTTGCAACGGGTTCGATGTTGCGCGGGGTCTTCATGCTGCTGCAACCCGACAGAGCAATCGCGCTGACGGCCCCTAAAACCAAAACTTTGAAATGTCGTTTCATTTTGAACTCTCCTGAACTGCATCCACAGCTACAGCAGTGTCTTGATGTGCGTCAGACCGGCATCGGGATTGCCGTTTATCCCAATCGGATAGGTCGCTCGCCCGATGGTTCGTCTGGCTGTCCGCCCGCGTCTGGGACAGGGATGTCGCGGCCAATTAGAACTGATCCCAATACAGTTTTTGGACACTTGGCGACATGACTCAGCGATTGGCACATTCCAGTTTCCTGCGGCACCTGCTAGCCTATGCGGCGTCCGAAGTGGCGGCAAAAGCCTCACGTCTTGCGGTGGTCGTGGTTGTGGCCCGCACCCTCAGCCCCGAGGCAATAGGGCTGGCTGCCGCTGCCCTCGCGGCAGGGGATATCCTAAAGGCGCTAACCGAGAACGGCGTGGGGCAGAGGATCATCCAAGCCCCGCAGTCCGAGTTGGAACAGCGCTGCAACACCGCGCATCGTATCTTCTGGGTCTGGAGCGGGGCGCTGTTTTTGCTGCAGGTGACTATCGCCATTGCCCTCTATGCGATAGGGCACCAGACCCTGGCGCTGCTGCTCGCTATTCTGGCCGGAGAGTACCTGTTCATGCCCGCCGGCCTGGTGCAGGCCGCGCTTGCGATGCGTGAGGGCAAGCTACAAAAGACAGCCGCTGTTGCCGGAGGGCAGGTGGTTGGCGCAAATGTTATGGCCGCGCTACTGGCGCTGCTCTGGGCCTCGCCGCTGGCTTTGGTTCTGCCCCGATTGCTGGCCGCCCCGATTTGGCTGGTTCTGATGCGCCGTCTACGTCCCTGGGCATCAAACCCGAAGCGTGGGTTTGCCGCCCTTCGCCCGTTTGTTGGCTTCGGCTGGGCCGTTTTGGGGGTTGAGGTTGTCAAAGTTCTGCGTTTGCAGGCCGACAAGCTTGTCGTCGGCGCGATGCTGGGGGCCGAGAGCCTTGGCATCTACTTCATGGCCTTCAACGCTGGGCTCGGCTTGGCGACATCGTTCACGCAGGCCTTTTCAGTCGTTCTTTTCCCACATCTTTGCGCAGCCCCGGACAAGACCAAGGCGTTGCGTCATGGGCTCGGTACGTCCCTCCTGGTACTGTCCCCGCTGGTTTTGCTGCAAGCCGCCCTTGCGCCGGTCTACGTGCCGCTGCTGCTGGGTGCTGAGTGGCAGCAGATTTCACCGGTGGTCTCGGTCTTGTGCCTTGCCGCATTGCCCAGCGTCATCTGGTCCGCCGTGGCCGGCTGGCTGCGGTCCGAGAACCGCGCGATCACCGAGCTACGAGTCAGCACGGCCCTTGCATTCGCATTGATCCTCAACACCGCGATCATGGCCCCGTTCGGGCTGATGCCGGTGGCGATGGGATACCTGATGACCAGTGCTGCCCTCATGTTGATCGCCTCTTGGGTGCTGCTGCCTCGGGATCAAAAGACAACAGAGAGGTTCGGCTTCCAATGACCCGCTTTACCATCATCGTGCCGTTTCACACCGATGCGGACACAATTGCTGAAACGCTGACCAGCATTCGCGCGCAAAGCTTCACGGAATGGGAGGCGATCTGCGTCGGCGACCGTCCCTCGAAGGCGTGCCTGTCCATCGTGCTAGATCACATCGCCCAAGACCCCCGTATCCGGGTCGCAAGCAGCCCCTTCGATGGCCCAAGTGCCGCCCGCAACTATGGGGCCGAACTGGCCAAGGGAGACATGCTGGCGTTCTGTGATGCAGACGATCTGTGGCACAAGGACAAGCTGGCGCAGCTTAACGAAGCCTTTCAATCCTCTTCGACGGATGCTGTTTTTGGGCAGATCGGGTTCTTCGCCGATCAGCTCGGAGATTCTCAGACATGCTCGACCGTTCCTAGCGCACCACTGAACATTCAGGACCTGTTGGCTGAGAATCCCGTCTGCACCATGTCGAATCTTTCGATCCGTCGCGAGGTCTTCAACGCCATTGGCGGGTTGGACACGAGAACGGTGCATAACGAAGATTTGGAGCTGTTAATCCGCCTCGTAGGCAAGGGGTTTACCGTCAAAGGGGTCAATCAGTTCCAGGTCTGGTATCGCACCAGAGCCGGGAGCTTGTCCTCGGACCTGAACGCAATGCGCGCTGGGCGGGCTTATGCGGTGAAAACGGCTGCGTCTTTTGGCGTGTTCCCGTTGCGGTCGTCCGAGGCCGTCTATTTGCGCTATCTTGCCCGCCGGGCGCTGCGGTTGGGGCATCAGGGTCAGGCCCTGTCTTACACACGCAAAGGCTTGAGCCTGCATGCGCGCAGTTTCCTGCTGCCCCTGCGCCGAGGACTGCCTACCGCCGCAGGGGCCGCGCTGGCCCCGATCCTCCCGCAAGCGATCAAACGCGCGTTGTTTTCTTAAGAGTTCTGAAGGAGATCACCATGCCCACAGCATCCATCGTCGTACCCGCCTACAATGCCGAAGCAACCTTGGTCGAAACGCTCGCCTCACTGCAGGCGCAAACCTATGACGATTTCGAAATCATCATCGTCGACGATGGATCGCAGGACGCGACCTCTGAGATTGCCCGCGCGCACCAAGGCGACCCGCGCGTACGACTTGTCGGGCAGGCCAATCGTGGGCTGGCGGGGGCCAGAAATACTGGCATCGCTGCCGCGCGGGGTACGTTCATCGGCTTTTGCGACGCCGACGATCTGTGGATGCCCGAGAAGCTGGCGGCTCATATTCACCATCTCAAGGCCGAACCGGATGTGGGAGTTAGTTTCTCCGGCAGTGCCTTGATCGACGAGGCGGGGTTCATGATGGGGATCAAACAAGCACCCCGCCTGAAGGATGTGACCTCAGCCCATGTTCTGAACCGCAATCCAATCGGCAATGGATCGGCGGCCGTTGTTCGAAAGTCGGTACTGGAGGCTCTGGCCTACCGCCCGAGTTTTGAGATCGAGCGGGATTGGGTCTTCGATGAGACGTTCAGGCAGTCCGAAGATATAGAATGCTGGATGCGGCTGATGTTGACGACCGATTGGCAGATCGAAGGCGTTCCGGGGCTATTAACCTATTACCGGATCAATGCAGGCGGGCTGTCAGCGGCTTTGGACCGGCAGTTGGAGGCGTGGGAGCGGTTGGTCGCGAAGTTGCGCCCGATTAACCCTGAGTTCTTTGCCCAGCACGAACACTCAGCGCGGGCCTATCAGCTACGCTATCTGGCACGGCGGGCCATCACCAACCTCGACCGGGACACAGCTTGGGAGTTGTTTGCGCGAAGCGTCCAGGAAAGCCTCCGCCCGGTGCTTGAGGAACCTGTGAAGTCGTTCAGCACCTTCGCCGCGGCACTTGTGTTGAAAACGTTTGGACCCGGCCCGATCACCCGGCTGAGGCAAATGAAATCCAAACTGCAATCGATTTGAGAGAGGCATCATCATGGAACAGAAAAAGGTCCTCCACCTGGTAGACGACACGACAGCGGGCGGCGTGATGCGAATGCTCGACCATCTTTTGGCGCAGTCAGATCTTTCCGGCGCGATCGAGCAAAAGGTGTTGAAGGTCAAAAGGACCGCGTTTTCTTGGGGCAAACTGGATGCGGATGTCATCGTGTCCCACGTCGTACCAAGTTGGAGAAGCCTGCCCGCGTTCTCGGCCCTTCGCGCAATGCATGTTAATACTCGACTTGTCCATGTCGAACACAGTTACACCCGGGCATTCACCACCCTGAATGTCCCTCACAAACGTCGGTTTTTTGCGATGCTACGGGTGATCTATTCCTTCTTCGATCAGTTGGTGGCGGTCAGCCATGCGCAGGCGGACTGGATGCAAGAACGACGCCTAGCGGTTTCAGAAAAACTGGCCGTCATTCCTCCGACCGTTGATCTTGAGCAGTTGTCACGAAAGACGATGCCTCCCAAATCAAAGACCACAATTGGCGCCATCGGGCGGCTCGAGCAGCAGAAAGGCTTCGACATCCTGATCCAAGGCTTTCGGTCAACCCGAACGCCGGGCGCGCGCTTGTTGATCTTTGGCGAAGGCAGTCAACGGTCATACCTTGAGGCGTTGGCAGAGGGTGACCCGCGCATCGAATTTCGGGGTCACGCCAAAGATCCGGCAGAAGCGTATCAAGCCGTCGATATCATTGCGATTCCCTCGCGTTGGGAGGCTTATGGACTTGTGCTGGACGAAGCGCTTGCCGCGAAGCGCAATGTGATCGCCAGTAAAGTTGATGGGTTACGTGACCGTGAAGGAGATACAAGAGTTTCATTCTGCAACCTTGACCCTTATGATTGGCGACTTGCGATCAATAATTTTCTGCTTTCCGACACTATTGAGAAAAGCAGCTGAATTAAAATCTGACACTAGATCTTTTGCCTTTTTACCGAGTCATTCGCAGCAAAATCAATTGTGATTTCAAAGAAATTGCCTAAGGTCAGCTTTGCGTTTTGTACGCGCGTACTTAGCGCAATACATCTTGGTGTCCGCTTTGGACTAAGAGCGGTCATTGCCTTGTGCTAAGTGGATGGCGGCTCTGTCCGCACCTCGGACGTAGCTCCGTCTTGTGTGAACGTCCCCTGTCGGGCTGAAGCGGGCATTCGTCCCGAGCCCCCAATTCGACAGCCTTCAAAGAACACCAAGAGCTTTACTTAACAGAGGACGGTCCTTTGAAAATCATGCCCCGCAAAGTCGGCGAGCCTCAATGGCACACGCAGGGCTGACTGAGGGGGTAGGTCGGGGGGCGGGTTCGTCAGTTAGGTGCAGCCTATCATCGAATGCTCAAGCCAATCGGCGCAACGTAGCCATCGGATGAGGAATCCTGTTCGATGGCCCCCATGTGGTCGCCTGTCCCCTATGGGGGCACGCCGACAATTCTATAAGTCTTTGATTTTATGGTGCTGCTGGAGAGAATTGAACTCTCGACCTCTCCCTTACCAAGGGAGTGCTCTACCTCTGAGCTACAGCAGCGCTGTGGGCGGGTGATTAGACGCAAACGAAACAGGGCGCAAGGGTCTCTGGACGGTTTTTTTCACCTCCTGTAGAGAAAGATTATGGCAGATAGAAATACACCCAAAAAACATGGCAAATCCGCGGACGCTCGGGAAGAGCGGCTGAAGGCGGCGCTGAAGGCGAATATGGCGCGGCGCAAGGCGCAGGCCAAGGCGCGCGCAAGCTCGGATAACGATGCCGAAAAGGACGAGGGATAAGAGCAGATGGATTCGATTCTGGTGACGGGCAATGGGCCGCTGAACGGTCAGATACCGATTGCGGGGGCCAAGAATGCGTGTTTGACGCTGATGCCCGCAACCTTGCTGAGCGAAGAACCGCTGACGCTGACCAATGCGCCGCGGCTGAGCGACATCAAGACCATGACACAATTGCTGCAGTCTTTGGGGGCTGAGGTGTCGTCGCTGCAGGACGGGCAGGTGATCGCGATGTCGAGTCATGATCTGACCAGCCACACTGCGGATTATGAAATCGTGCGCAAGATGCGTGCGTCCAATTTGGTGTTGGGTCCGATGCTGGCGCGGTTGGGGCAGGCGGTGGTTTCGCTGCCTGGCGGTTGTGCGATTGGCGCGCGACCCATGGACCTGCACGTTGAGGGGCTTGAGGCGCTGGGCGCTGAGATCGAGCTGAAGGACGGCTATCTGCACGCCAAGGCATCCGGCGGGTTGAAAGGCGCAGTCCACGAGATGCGTTTTGCATCGGTGGGTGCGACCGAAAACATCGTCATGGCGGCCACATTGGCCAAAGGCACCACGGTTCTGAAGAACGCCGCGCGCGAGCCTGAGATCGTCGATCTAGTCGAGTGCCTGCGCAAGATGGGCGCACAAATCTCGGGCGAGGGGACCTCGACCATCGAGATTCAGGGCGTTGATCGCTTGCACGGTGCAACCCACCAGGTTGTGACCGATCGGATTGAGCTGGGCACCTATATGCTGGCCCCGGCCATTTGCGGTGGTGAGGTAGAGTTGCTGGGCGGTCGCATGTCGCTGGTTAACTCCTTTGCTGCCAAGCTCGACGCGGCGGGTGTCAGCGTCACGCAAACCGAAAAGGGTCTGAAAGTGGCGCGCAAGAACGGGCGCGTGACCTCGGTGGATGTGGTGACCGAGCCTTTTCCGGGGTTTCCGACCGACCTGCAGGCGCAGATGATGGCGTTGATGTGTACGGCCGAAGGCACCGCGGTATTGGAAGAACGCATCTTCGAGAATCGCTTTATGCACGCCCCTGAACTGGTGCGCATGGGCGCGAATATCGAAGTGCATGGCGGCACGGCCACTGTTACAGGTGTGGATCAGCTGAAAGGTGCGCCGGTGATGGCAACGGATCTGCGGGCCTCAGTCTCGTTGATTCTGGCGGGTCTGGCAGCTGAGGGCGAAACCACGGTCAGCCGGGTCTATCATCTGGACCGCGGATATGAGCATGTGGTGCGCAAGCTGGAAGGCGTGGGTGCAAAAATAGAACGGATCAAGGGCCAATGACAGACGCAAGTTTCCACGACGGGCGCGAGGCCCCTCTGAATCTGGGTGCCGAGGATGCAGAGGATCTGCAGGTGATCTCGACCCTGGCGCAGGATGCGGTATTTCCTGTAACCGAGATAACATGGCAGCCCTCGCAGCGCCGGTTCGGCCTGCTGCTGAACCGTTTTCGGTGGGAAGATAAGGATGCCGCGACACGCCGTGATCGTCCGTTTGAGCGGGTTCAGGCGGTTCTGGTGTTCGATTCGGTGCTGTCGGTGGCCAGTCAGGGCATCGACCGCAGGGATAAGGAGATGGTGATGTCCCTGCTGTCGATTGATTTTGAGGCAGGCGAGGACGGAGCGGGTCAGGTTTTGCTGACGCTGGCAGGGGATGGTGCCATCCGACTGAAGGTCGAAGCACTGGACGCCACGCTCAAGGATGTGACGCGGCCGTACAAGGCCCCTTCGGGTCAGGCGCCGCATCACCCCGAATAGATGCAGAACAAGCGCGGCATTTCACAGGCATTCTCGCAATTTCCGGCTGGAGTATCCCTGCGCCGCGCAACCGTTTTTGATGTGTTCGATCTGAGTCGGGTGTTGATCCGATCGATCACCCAGCTTTGTGTCGCGGATCATCGGGGCGACCCACAGGCCATCGCGCATTGGACCGCAAACAAGGACCCTGCATCCATCCGGGGTTGGATCGTGGCGGGTGCGCACATATGGCTGGCCGAACATGCAGGGCAGGTTGCCGCCGTGGGCGGTTTGCGCGACGACGAAATCACGCTGCTGTACATTGACCCGGATCACACTGGTCATGGCATCGGGACCGTCCTGCTGCACCGGCTTGAGAAAGACCTGATTGCCTCAGGTCAATTCGATGCCAGACTAGAGGCGACAAAAACCGCGCAGGACTTTTACCGGCGGCACGGCTGGCAGGCCACCGGGCAATGTGGCGCGCGTGGCGACGTGTCCTGTTTCGCGATGCGCAAATCGCTGCACTCAAAGGACTAAGGGTTGAGGCCAACTCATCCCGGCGATATGTCCCCATCAAACGCTCCGGAGTGCCTGATCATGCCCGTTTTCCTTGATACCACGTCGTCCGAGTTCGAATCCGCCTTTCAAGCGCTGTTGTCGGCCAAGCGCGAGGACAGCCCGGACGTAGACGCCACCGTAGCGCAAATCATCGATGATGTGCGCAGCCGGGGCGACGCGGCTGTGATAGAGTTGACCGCCAAGTTCGATCGGCTTGACCTGACGCCCGTTACTTTGACCTTTTCCGCAGAAGAAATCGACACTGCGGTTGCGCAGGTTTCGGATACGGACCGCGCTGCGCTGGAACTGGCCGCCGAGCGCATCCGCGCCTATCACGAAAAACAGATGCCTGAGGATCATCAATGGACCGACGAAGCCGGGGCGACACTGGGTTGGCGCTGGTCGGCGGTGTCGGCAGCCGGGCTTTATGTGCCGGGCGGGTTGGCCTCGTACCCCTCGTCAGTTCTGATGAATGCAATTCCGGCCAAGGTGGCGGGGGTTCAGCGGTTGGCTATTACGGTGCCAACGCCAGACGGGCAGGTGAATCCACTGGTCCTGTTGGCCGCGCGGCTTTCCGGAGTCGACGAAATCTATCGCATCGGTGGCGCGCAGGCGATTGCAGCGCTGGCCTATGGCACCGCATCCATCGCGCCAGTGGACAAGATCACTGGCCCGGGCAATGCCTTTGTCGCGGCGGCCAAGCGCCGAGTGTTCGGCAAGGTCGGGATCGACATGATTGCCGGTCCATCTGAAATCCTCGTGATCGCGGACAAGGACAATGACCCCGATTGGATCGCGTTGGATCTGCTTAGCCAGGCCGAACATGACGAAAGCGCCCAGTCGATCCTGATCACCGATGATGCCGACTTTGGGCAGGCAGTGGCGCAAGCGGTTGAGAAGCGACTTGAAACCTTGCAACGCCGCGCCATCGCAGGGGCCAGCTGGCGCGACTTTGGGGCAATAATCACCGTGCGCGATTTGGATGAGGCCGCCGCCCTGTCCAATCGCATTGCGCCCGAGCATCTGGAGCTGTGCGTCGCCGATCCGGTCGGGCTGAGTGAAAAAACCATCCATGCGGGTGCGATTTTCCTGGGCCAGTACACGCCCGAGGCCATCGGTGATTATGTTGGTGGCCCAAATCACGTGCTGCCCACCGCGCGCTCGGCCAGGTTCTCATCCGGTCTCAGCGTGATGGATTTTCTAAAACGTACCACGCTCAGCCAGATGACGCCCGACGCGCTGCGCGCTATTGGCCCTGCGGCGGAACAACTGGCGCAATCCGAAAGCCTTGAGGCGCACGGTCTGTCGGTGACGGCCCGCCTCAACGGGCTGAATTGATGCAAAGACCTATGGCACGTGGCGTTTCTGTGCGTTGCTCAATGAAAACCATTGCTATAGGTCTGTGCTGAACTGAACGGACCACACGCGACATGACCCGCATTTCACATATCGAACTGGATGATCGAAACCTGCCGCCGCCGACCCCCGAGATCGAGCAAGAGCGCAAGGTCGCCATCTATGATCTGCTGGAAGACAACAGTTTTACCCTTCCTCAACGGGATGGGCGCACTGCGCCGGACGGGCCGTATCACGTGCAACTGTCGATCCGTGAAAAACGTCTGGTCTTTGACATCGCCACCGAGGCCGAGGAAAAAGCCGCCGAGTTCCACCTTTCGCTTGGCCCGTTCAAGCAGGTGGTCAAAGACTATTTTCAGATCTGCGAAAGCTATTTCAATGCGGTCAAGAACCTGCCACCCAGCCAGATCGAAACCATCGATATGGCCCGGCGCGGAATTCACAACGAAGGCAGCCGCGTGTTGCAGGAGCGGCTGGAAGGAAAGGCGGATATTGACACAGACACCGCCCGCCGTCTGTTCACGCTGATTTGCGTGTTGCATTTTGGGGGCTGACGCGTGAAGCCTTTGCCGCAGTCGGTCCTATTTTGTTGCGACCACAACTCGGTCCGGTCTCCGATGGCCGAAGGTATCATGAAGAAATTCTATGGTACCGGCACCTATGTACAGTCTGCTGGCGTCCATAACGACCTTGAGATTGACGGGTTTTGCATTTCCGTTTGTCACGAGATCGGCGTCGAGCTGTCCCGGCATCGCTCGCGGTCCTTTGATGAGATGCAGGAATGGGGCGACGATCTTAGTTCCTTCGACCTGGTCGTGGCTCTGTCGCCCGCCAGTCAGCGTCAGGCGCTGGAATTGACACGGGTTTTTCATCTGGATGTCGATTATTGGCCAATAATGGACCCTACTGGACTGGGCGAGAATCGCGAACAAAAGCTACATCACTACCGACAGACCCGCGATCAGATCATCAAGCATCTGAAAGATCGCTGGGGCGAACCTACGGAGTGACCATGAACCAGACCGTCCAAACCTATTTCGATGCCTTCAACGCCGGCGATGTAGAGGGCATGTTGGCCTGCCTGTCCGAGGATGTGGCCCATCACGTGAACGAAGGTCAAATTCGTGTCGGGAAAGAGAAATTCACGGCCTTTTGCGATCATATGAACCGCTGCTATCGCGAGAACCTGACTGATATCGTGGTTTTCGAGGCCAAGGGCGGCACACGTGCAGCGGCCGAATTCATCGTGAACGGCACCTATCTGGAAACTGACGAGGGCCTGCCCGAGGCCCACGGTCAGACCTACCGCCTGCCAGCGGGGTCGTTCTTTGACCTTAAGGATGGCAAGATCACCCGCGTCACCACCTTCTACAATCTTGCAGACTGGACCAAGCAGGTGTCCGGTGGCTGAGGTCACCGCCGTCCGCCCCCTGACCGGTGCGGCGCTAGAGGCCGCTCTGGACGGTGTGGCGCGCTTGCGGATCGAAGTGTTTCGGGCGTGGCCCTACCTTTATGATGGTGATCTGGCATATGAGCGGAAATATCTGCAATCCTATCGTGACAGCGACAAAGCAATTGTCGTCGGCGCCTTTGACAGCGATCGCCTGATTGGCGCGTCAACGGGGGCACCGCTGACTGACCACGCCGACGATTTCGCTGCGGCGTTTGAGGGCACCGGTCTGGATCTGTCGCAGATCTTCTACTGCGCGGAATCCGTTTTGCTGTCCGACTATCGCGGTCAGGGCGTTGGCCATAAGTTTTTCGATCTGCGTGAGGAGCATGCCCGCGCACTAGGTTTCAGCAATTGCGCCTTTTGCGGCGTACAGCGCCCGGCGGATCACCCGATGCGGCCCGAAAACTACCGGCCGCTGGACGCCTTCTGGCGGGCGCGGGGATATGAGCCGCTGCCCGGAGCAATCGCGCAGTTTTCGTGGAAGGATATCGGGGAAAAAGGCGAGACGCTGAAGCCGCTGCAGCTCTGGATACGGGATATCTAACAGACGGTGCTGACCCGTTAGCATGTAGCAATCCCGCAAATTGGCCGGCCTTTCCGATCTTCAGGGGAAACTGATGGTCGCCAGAACGAAGTGCTATGCCTTCTTTTCCCACCCTCGCTTTACGCCAGCCAAAATTGCTGGTCCTGCTTCTGCAGTTGGCACAATTTCCATGATGTCATTGTGAAAAAGCGGCCAGAATTGCGCACAGATTCCGATTACTTCGGCTTTGGAGTCCGCCTCAAGGAGAACATAGCCCTCAGTATTGCTTATCCAACCTGTGAATTTGACTGGGCCTTCCCCTTCCACAAGTTCGCTGGCATCGCCGACCATATCGGTCCACGCAGCGATCTCCCCCTCGCGGTCTTTTGGCCATGCCGCCGCCGAGCAAGTGAAGTGATTAATGTAATGAGGCATGTCAATTTCTCCCGTTATGAAAAACCCTAAGCATCAGTTGAGTGTTGCACAGTCTAACACCGCCAGATTACGCGCCGGTGAGGAGCTTTACAATTTTGCCGACAGCGTCCGATTTGACAGCTTGGTAACGTTGCCGAAATTGGTTAATGCAAATCTGGACAGTAATGCAGGTTTATTGGGTCGTCCAAGCCGACTCTGTACTGGGTAATTTGCGGGCTGGCGTGCTTACTTTTGGTTCAATTGAGCTGTACAGGCTATCCATTTGCAATCTACTGTCGCGTGACCAAAAGAACTGGGTTTCAAAAAATGAAAGTCGCAACCGCTGCCTATAACCTCGATTGGCTCGACAGTTGGGCGCAGTATGAGGACAAGCTAGGCCGCTGGGTCTCAGACGCCGCCGGACAGGGGGCTGAGTTGCTGGTCTTTCCTGAATACGGTGCGATGGAGTTGTCGACATTGGATGGGGTCGACGTCGCGGGCGATCTCGAGCGTTCGATCCGGGCAGTGTCTGATCGGATAGAGGCGGCGCAGGTCCTGCATCAGCGTCTTGCGCAGGAATACAAGACCTACATTCTGGGCGCGTCGGCCCCGATTGTGGATGGGCCGGGCCGACCGGTAAACCGTGCAGCACTCTATGCGCCCGATGGTGGGCAGGATCATCAAGACAAACAGATCATGACCCGCTTTGAGCGCGAAGACTGGGATATCGCGCCGGGCGGACCGCTGAAACTATTCGATACCGCGTTGGGCAAGATCGGCGTGTTGATCTGCTATGACAGCGAATTTCCCCTGTTGGGCCATGCGCTGAGCGAGGCCGATCTGATCCTGGTCCCCTCATGTACCGAGGCTTTGGCAGGCTATTGGCGGGTTCGGATCGGCGCGATGTCACGGGCGCTGGAAAATCAATGCGTTACGGTGATGTCGTCTCTGGTCGGGGACAATGACTGGTCCGAGGCGGTGGACAAGAATACCGGCACCGGCGGCATTTTCGGCCCACCCGACAAGGGGTTTCCTGCGACTGGTGTGTTGGCCGAAGGCGCTTTGAACCAGCCGGGATGGACCTATTCGGATATCGACCTTTCAGCAATTGCCGAAGTTCGCACCGATGGGCATGTTCTGAACCGCACTCATTGGGAGGAGCAGTCGCCGCGAGTCGATTCCGTCACATTATCGCGCCTTTAGGTGATTCTGGCCTTGAAATAAGCCCAAAATGGGCTCATTTAAGCGCACATCCCCGTAGATTCTGCGGGTGCAACGTAATGATGGAGACAACATGGCCAAGGAAGATACGCTCGAATTTCCCGGTGTCGTGAAGGAACTCCTGCCTAATGCGACGTTTCGGGTCGAGCTGGAAAACGGCCATGAGATCATCGCACATACGGCAGGCAAGATGCGTAAGAACCGCATCCGTGTTCTGGCCGGCGACAAGGTTCAGGTCGAGATGACCCCCTATGATCTGACCAAGGGTCGGATCAACTACCGCTTCAAGTAACGCCTGCCGCAATGGCGTTTATCTTAGGATCGGGCAGCCCACGGCGGCTGGACCTGCTGGCCCAGCTTGGCGTGCAGCCCGATGCAATTCGCGCCCCCGACATTGACGAAACGCCTTTGAAAGGCGAATTGCCAGTGCCTTACTGTAATCGTATTACACGGGCAAAAGTGCAGGCTATTCAGGCGGATAGCGATGATGTCACCCTGTGTGCGGATACGACCGTCGCGCTTGGCCGTCGCATTCTGGGCAAGCCCGAAGATGCGGGGCAGGCGGCCGAATTCCTACATGCGCTGTCCGGTCGGCGGCATCGCGTGATCACTTCGGTCGCTGTGCGGCGTGGGGATCGGGTGTTGCAACGTGATGTGGTCTCGCAGGTCAAGGTCAAGCGCCTGTCGGACGTTGAGATCAACGCATATCTGGCCACCGGAGATTGGCAGGGCAAAGCAGGTGCTTACGCCATTCAAGGTCCGGCCGGGGCGTTCATTCCCTGGATTTCAGGTTCGTTCACCGGCATCGTAGGGCTACCCCTGTCTGAAACTGCCGCCCTTTTGCAGGGTATCGGCTATCCCTTGTATCGTGAGGTGTCATGAAGGGCCGCACCATCGTTTTGGATCATATCGACAACCGCGAAGCTGCCGCCTTAATGGTGGATGGCAAGCTGGATGATTTCCTGATCGCAGGGGGTGCCCCCGCACCGGGCACGATCTATCGCGCCCGTGCCGACCGCCCCGTCAAAGGGCAGGGTGGCATGTTCCTGACAACTCCCGACGGTCCGGCCTTCTTGCGGCAGGTGAAGGGATTGGCCCCGAGCACCCTGATGCTGGTGCAGATCACTGGCTATGCAGAGCCGGGCAAGGCGCTGCCGGTCACAGATCGCATCCTGTTCAAAAGCCGCTATGCGATTGTCACACCCGAAGCGCCAGGTCTGAATATTTCACGCTCAATCCGTGACGAGGACGAGCGCGACCGTCTGCTTGAGATTGCGCATGACTGCATGGACGGCAGCACTTATGGCCTGATTCTGCGCTCTTGTTGTCTGGGTGAAGATGCGGGCGAGATCGCCGAGGACATCAACGCCATGCTGGCCCATGCCGATCAGGTTTTGAATGATCCGGGAACCGAACCCGAGCTGTTGTTGGAGGGCGATGGCCCTCACGTTCTGGCCTGGCGCGACTGGACCGATCCGGCCGAAGTGGTGACGCAGGACGGAAGCTTTGAAACACAGGGCGTGTTAGATGCGTTGGACGAGGTGCGCGGTATTTCCGAGCCGCTTCCGGGCGGCGGGCACTTGTATATTCAGCCCACGCGCGCCCTGGTAGCAGTGGATGTAAACACCGGATCCGACACCTCAATGGCCGCCGGAACCAAGGCGAACTTCGCCTGCGCCAAGGTGTTGGCACGTGCGTTGCGCGTGCGGGGTCTGGGCGGGCAAATCACCTTGGACCTTGCCCCAATGCCCAAGAAAGATCGGCGCGGTTTTGAATCAGCCCTGCGCGCCGCATTCAAGGCAGATGGAATTGAAACCACCCTGGCGGGTTGGACACCATTGGGCCATTACGAACTGCAACGCAAACGCGGCCGTATTCCACTGACGGAGGTGTTGAAATGAGTTGCCCGATCTGTGGTGAAGACACGGTAACCAAGTTCCGCCCCTTCTGTTCAAAACGCTGTGCTGACCTCGATCTGGCCAAGTGGTTGAACGGCTCATATGCGGTTCCGTCGCAGCGGGAAGAGGACTTGGACACGGATGGATCCGAAGGTCAAACCGAGCAATCTCGTCCACACTGAAAAAATCTGAAAAAGCCTCTGGACACTGCCTGTGGCAAGTCATAGAAGGCCTCCACCCAACGATGAACATCGTTCCCGTGCCCGGGTAGCTCAGGGGTAGAGCAGTGGATTGAAAATCCTCGTGTCGGTGGTTCGATTCCGCCCCCGGGCACCACTCTCAATTCACGAAAAATATTTCTTGGTAAATCAAATAGATGTGTAGTTATTGATTCCTCGATTCTTCTCGGGGAAGCAACATTCGGCGTAATTGCTGCTCTTTCGTTGCTTATGCGAAGTCCAATAATTTCCAAACCTCGGCGGCAGATGAAGAGGAGAAGTCGCCCTTCATCGTGCCGTTGCTTGGTTTCCGCAAGCAAGGCGAATTGCAGCTATTCAGCAAGGAGCATTTCCTTGACCTACCTTGGCGGCTTGATGAATGCGACGCCTCGGATATCGCAAACCGTTTCAAGATCGTTGAGGAAAGCCAGGCTGGTCAGATCGACATATCCGAGAGTGGCAAGGTGGAGATCGACTTTGCACGGCGCGTCCAAGGTGAGCTTGCCGCTGTCATCCAAGAGCCAGCATGGACTTTGCTCAGACTGGCCAACTGGATCGACACGGGTATAAAGCATCCTGACATTACCAAGCCGAGCGCGGTGGTGTTTTTCAGGAGCGCCCTGAACAAGCTGCTGGCCAGCGGCCATGACTTGGACACCTTGGCACGGAACAAATACGATCTGCGCAATGTAGTGGCAGGTTTCATTTCCGATCTTCGATCCAATCGAGAAACCGACAACTACTCTGCCCTGTTTGCCGCTCACGCTGATCAGTTGCCACCAGCGCAGAACTGTCCATGATCTTCGATGAGCAGAGTTACGCCTTCAACCAGCCCTAGGCCAGGGCCACCAAGTTCAACAAGCATTACACCCCATTGATTGGCGACTTGAAAGCCGAAGGCGAGGAGTTCGAGTGCGCCGTCTATCTGGACCGGTTGGATACGGTGAAGTACTGGATTCGGAATATCGAGAACAAGAAAACCTCTTTCTGGCTCCAGCTACCACACGGAAAGTTCTATCCGGATTTTGTAGCGATGCTCGACGATGGGCGAATCTTGGTTGTCGAATACAAGGGCGCGCATCTTTTCGACTCGGAAGAAGCCAGGCGCCAGATTAGCGACGCATGGGCTGACGCCAGCGGTGGCCAATGCTTGTTCTGCATGCCGACTGACCGAGGATTCGATCTTATAGACAGAACAATCAGTTAGGTCCGCGTTAGAATCCCTTCCGCCGGATTGCTGTCCCATTGCAGTCCCGGTGGATAACCTGCAGGGAGGATTTTGGCCACAGGACGTAATGTCTTTATTATCAAGGGGATTTTGGTAGCGGAGGAGGGACTTGAACCCCCGACACGCGGATTATGATTCCGCTGCTCTAACCAACTGAGCTACTCCGCCATGAGTGAGAGGCGATTTAAGCGAGGGGCTGTGGCGGGTCAAGAGGTAAAACACGGTCAAAGCCGGATTCTTTTCTACGCCGTTCAAACCGTCTCGGGCGCCGCCTTGGTTTCGAAATACTTGGTTTCTGCGATCTGGCGGATGAATGCGGCGCATGTGTCCGGTGCCGTGATCAGGATCATATGACCTGCCCCGTCGATCCACTCGTTTGACAGGCCGAACTGGATCATTGGATCGCCGTGCGCGTGGGCTGCAAGTATAGCGTCCTGTGTGCCGTATAGAATGCCGCCGGGTACGGCTAACTCCTCATAGCGGGCGACCTGCGCCGCCATGCTGTCATCAATCCCCACGACGTCCTGCGATCCGGTGATGAAGGCCGACGGGCGCAGTCCAAGCGCACCGCCAGCACGATCCAGAAAGTCCGCAGGCGCAGGGTCGGGGGCGAAAACGACGTCCAGAGTGTGTGGTGCAGTTTTGGCGGCCACGGGTACAGCGATTGTGTTGCCGATCAGGCTGCGTAGCCATTCCGTGCGGATTTCCAGTGGTTTGAAAACCTGGGGTGTCGACGGCAAAACTTGCGTCAGAGGGGCCAGCAGAGCCAGGGCCTTGATCTTTTCTGGGCGGTCCAGCGCCATGGCCAACGACACCGCACCGCCCAAGGAATGGCCCACAAGGACAGCGTCGGTGACGTCCTTGCTGTCCAGAAACTCTTGTATCATGCGCGCCTGCTCGGGCAGACGGCCCAGATCGGCACTGTCGCGGGTCGAATAGCCACAGCCGGGCCGGTCCACTGCGATGACGTGATAGTCATCGGCCAGCATGTCGACCAAGGCATAGGTGAAATGCTGCAACTGCCCAGCCAGCCCGTGGATCATGACAAGGGTCTGCTTCGACGGATCGCCCTTTTCCACATAATGGATGCTGCCGCCGTTCACGGGCGCGATGACCCCAAGCTGCGGAACTCGGATTTGGCCTTGGCGAGTCAGTTTGCGGGTCCACAGTTTCATGCCGACAAAAAATGCGACGATCAGCAGGGCGATGGTTAGAAGAGTGGTCATGTCAACGATCTCCGGCTGGGGGAGGGGCAGGGTGATATTGTTCCAGCCCGGATCGGGCCATGCGCTTTTCATACTCGGATACAGTGCCGGGCCAAAGCGTCGTGTTGCGGCCTTGGGCATCCTGATACCACGAGGTGCAGCCGCCCGCTTGCCAGACGCTGTCTGAGTGGCGGTCCTGCATTTCCTGCGTAAAGGCTTCTTGTTTCGCGGCGTCAGGTGTGATGGCCTGTAAGCCGTTGCGTTGCATCTGATCCAGCACCCGGCCTATATGGCGGACCTGTGCTTCGATCATCAGCACGACCGAGTTATGGCCCAATCCGGTATGTGGCCCCAACAGAATAAAGAAGTTCGGAAAACCTGCGATGGCAGTGCCCAGATTGGCCTGCATCCCATCGGTCCACGCTTGGCGCAGGGTCAGGTCATCGGTTCCGGTGATGTCCAGACGCTCGACCACGTCCGTCACATGAAAGCCTGTGCCCCAGATCAATACATCGACCTGGGTCCGGCAGCCATCCGCGGCGATGATCTGATCTCCCTCGATTGTCGCCACCCCGTGCGGGATTACTGTCACGTTGTCCCGCGCAAGGGCCGTGTACCAGTCATTCGAACTGAGGATACGTTTGCATCCAATCCTGTAGCCAGGGGTCAGGCGTTCGCGTTGTTCGGGGTCAGTTATCGCTTTCTCCAGCCCGTTTCGCCACATCTTCATGGCAAAGTTGACCATCCGCTCTTCGCCCCGAAACACAAGGTGGCGATACTCAAAAATCCAGTAGATCAGTTTGCGGCGTATCCGGGGCAGGATGGGGATGCGCCTATAGAGTCGGCGAACCCACGGTGCAATTGGCCCGTCGGGGCGGGGCAGGACGTAGGGCGCGGTCCGTTGGAAGATGGTGATTTGGGCTGCCGTTTTCGCAATTTCAGGCACAAACTGAACGGCTGAGGCACCGGTGCCGACCACAGCGATGCGTTTACCCACAAGTTCAACGTCGTGATCCCATTCGGCAGAATGGAACTTGGGGCCGGGAAAGCCGTCGGCACCGGGTATGTCGGGCACATCCGGTAGATGCAGTGCCCCAATGGCCGAGACTAAAAAGCGCGCCGTCCAGTGCTGCCCGCCCTCGGTTTCCACCTGCCATTGGTCGCCGTCCCAGTGCGCGGATTTCAGTTGCTGGTGGAAATGGCACAGGTCGTAAAGGCCCTCATCCCGGCAGATCTTTTGCAGATACGCCTGAATCTCGGCCCCACCGGCATAGGCGCGGCTCCAGTCCGGGTTCAGGTGCGTGGCCATCGAATACAGATGCGAGGGAATATCGCATGCCACGCCGGGATAGGTGTTTTCGCGCCATGTACCGCCGATATCGCCCGCTTTTTCAAGGATGGCGATATCGCTGTTTCCACGTTTGCGTGCCTCGATTGCCATGGTCAGCCCCGAGAACCCGGCACCAATGATCAGCATTTCCGCGCTGTGCGCCATGCACCTGCCCCTCCCAAAGCAACCGTGACGGTTTCATTTGACTATAGGGGACCTAAGACGTCTGAACAGCTTCCCGTGGGGTCACATAGAGTTTGGATAGCCTGGCGCGATTCGCCCTGACGTGACACCAATCTTAAAATTCGAGACGATGTGCCCGACCATGCGCGACAAGGCGTGCATTAAGTGTCTCGGCCTCGGGCGCACCGGATTCTAGCGCGAAGACAAAGGCGTGGGTTAGGTAAAAACAAGCGGCATCAATGTCCTGTGCCGCCTCGCGCTCATCCGCAGCCATTGTGTAATAGTGGGTCAGGGCAGCATGATCGTTCTGCTCATGGGCCTTTAACAGCAGGCGATCCAATTCGTCTTTTTCCATTGGACCTCCTGCCAAAAGGGGCCGGCCGAGAGGTTATTCCGCCCGTCCGTTTTCGATCTGCGTTGCGACCCAGTGATGGAAGTTATGGGTCGGCCCGTCCATTGCGGGTGAAAACCGTCCGCCATCGAACAGCACCCCGTGGCGACCCTTTTGCATACCTTCGACAACAAAGACATCTTCTTCGAAAATGGCCCGCCACTGTTGTGCGTTTGTGGTGCGAAGCCCGTCCAGATGCGGCGTGTCCTCAACGCTTTTGGCATAGTACAGCCGGATATGTTCGACGGTGTTTTCGTGGTCGACCGGCTCAAGCAAGATTGCAAAGGCATGGTCGCGCTGCACCCCCAACAGGACGTTCGGGTATAAGGCTACGTATTCCGCGCCTTCATCCCACTTGTCACTAAGGTCTTCAAAATCGGGAAAGGTGGTGCCGTCCTGATCCTTTAGCTGCCGGTAGACCAGCGTGCCCTGACCGGAGTAATGCCCGCGGACTTCGATGTTATAGTGATCTTCCAACCGGGAATAGCTGTTCAGGCCGGGATGCACCCAAGGCAGGTGATAGCTTTCGCAATAGTTCTCGACCGCCAGTTTCCAATTGGTTTTGACCTCCAGCTTGAACGAGGCCATCTCGCCGCCGTCATGCAGGGGTTGTTCGAATTCCTTCCACCGATCCAGCAGGGCACCATGGGCATCCTGAAACTCAGGTGCGTTGCCGTCTACGTTCACAAAGATCACATCGCGCCAGACATACGACCGGACACGCACCAGCCCTAGATCCTTGTGATCGACGTTTTCGTGCTTGTTCTGACCGGGGCCGCCCACATGCGGGGTAGCGCGCAGCTCACCTTTCAGGCTGTAGCACCAGCTGTGATAGGGGCAGCGGATCGCGCCTTCGATCTTGCGGGGCGTATCCACAAGGATCATGCCGCGGTGGCGGCAGGTGTTCTGGAAAACCCCGATCTCTCCGTCGCGATCACGGACGATCAGTAGTGGCATACCCAGAAAGTCGACGGGTTTTGCATCGCCTACCTCGGGGACATCCAGACCAAACCCGATCCCGGACCAATTGGCAAAGAGGACCGAACGCTTTTCTTCGGCAAAAACAACCGGGTCGATATAGTGTTCATTCGGCAGGCCATTTGCGATGGTCACATCGTTCAGAACGGATGACAGCGCGCTGTGCTTGTTCATCGGGCTCTCCTGTGGGTTGCTAGATGCGTTCTTTTCCGTATTGGCGGATGGTGTGACCCTTTCTCAATATCAGAAAACCTCACCACTGGGTGATCTGATCTAAACTGAACCGTCCTGAACCTCTTGAATGATCCATGATTTTAAGGCGCGGGCGCTGTCCGAGAGGTCTTCGTCCGGGCGGCCAACAATGTAGAATTGGTTGGGCGCAGTCAGATAGTGCGGGCCAATGGCGACCAGCTTTCCCGATTGCAGCATCGGCTGGATCAGCCGTTGCCAACCCAGCGTCAGCCCAGCCCCCTTGCGCGCCAGTTGCAGGGCAACCGAATAGCTGTTCACTCTGGAGTCAATCTGGATCGTGCCCACATATCCCAGTTGTTTGAACCATTCCGGCCAGGTGGTCCAAGTGCGGTCTTCCGAGGCCATGTGGATCAAGCGTTCGGCTGCCAGCGCGTCGAGGTCAGCACCAGCCAATCGGTCCGCGACCTCGGGGCTGGCGACGGGGATCAGGTGATCGCGGAACAGGGGGGTATGCGTCAAGTTCGGGTCGGGGTCGCGCCCGTAGCGAATAAAGAAGTCCACATCCGGTCGGTCCCGAAAAGGGCGATCCTGCGACAGCTGGTCCACGTTGACGTCCGGCATTTCGCGCCAAAATCGGATCACGGCGGGCGACAACCACAACGCCGCCACTGCCGTGGTCGATCCAACCGTGACCTTGCCGCCAGATTTGCGGTCACGGATCGTTGCCAGAACTTTCGAGATACGCCCGAATGACGACGACAGCGCCTCGTAAAGCGCGTTGCCGTCTTCGGTCAGATCGACGCCGCGATGCTTGCGCTGGAACAGCGTGGTTTCCAGATCGCCCTCCAACGCCTTGATCTGGTGGCTGACCGCGCCCGGCGTGACCGACAGTTCCTCGGCTGCGTTCTTAAAGCTCAGATGCCGCGCGGCGGCCTCGAAGGCGGACAAGGTGGTCAGGGGCGGCAGGTTATAGTGGCGTCTGGACATGATGATTTGGGAAGTATTGCCTGATTTCAGATGAGCTCTCTTCATCCGAGTATTGGGCTTTTTATCGATGAAGGCCAGAACCACGTGCGTAGCAATATTGTGTGTCGGTCAATTTGCTGGATAGGCGCGGTGAAATGTGGCCGTAAGCGGCGGGGGGAGCTGCTCTGCCCATAGGCGAGTCCGGTTGGTCAGGCGCTCACCCCCTGGTCCCGCTCGTACCCCCTCGTTAAATTCAAACTCGTAAACTGATCAGCAGGATTAGGTATTCATAGATGCGGAAATGGGCATAACTATTACAAGATCGTGTCAGTTCTATGTATCTTTCGGTCGAAACCGCGCAAATTGCCCCAATCTTAATGTGCATGTTTTCAACATACCTGCTGGTAATTACATCCTTTCCGCCAGTTATGTTTGTGTTAAATAGCTGGTCGTGACTTTTTTATTTCGCCAACAAAGGGATGTTTTCTGCAAAAAATGGCGTTAAATCGCATTCGGATTTCCTTTAGAATTTCCATGTCCTCATTAGACTTTAATGCTGGAGGACATCTATGAATTTGGAATCCCACGAAGCCGCAACAGAGATTGCACCGCGTGTCATCTCGATCGCAAAGCGCGAGCGCGAGATATTCCGGGCATCCAAAGCCGCCGAGGCCGCGTTTGAACAGGTCGCCTGCGCAGCCAAAGATGGCGCCGCAGTACATGGTGAGTTGCAGGACCGTGTATTTTCCATTTTTCGCTGGTATTTCCTGTCAGCCTTTTGCACCCGTATGCTGACGGGTGCTGCGCATCGGCTTGAGCATCAGACCTTGCAGGTTTCGATGGATATTTTCAGTGCCGTCAAAATGGTGCTGACCGATAGTGAGATTGAGCGGTCGATGGCTTTGGTCAGCGTCGAGCATACGTCGCCGACGATAGTTCGGGCGAATGACATTGGCAGTCGGGGGCATACTGTCGGATGGGTTGCCGCAGGGCTGCATAAAAAGGGGCGGGAATTCCCTGGCGAGATTCAGAATGCGCTGGCCGGTGCGCTGGCGGCGTCGACCCGGATCAACTGACCGCTGCGCAGTTACCCCAACGTCAGCGACTGACTACACAGTTTACACACATGCGAATCCTTGCGTACGATCCGATAGAATTTTTCCGATTGTTTTAACGCAAGGGTTTGATGCCATGTCAGAAACACTGGACCTGCATAAGTTCGAAAACCTAAGTCCTTTTCAAATCAAAGATGAACTGATCAAGCTGGCGCAGAAAGAGTCACGCCAGATGGCGCTGCCTTATCTGAACGCAGGGCGTGGCAATCCAAACTGGATCGCCTCCAAAGCGCGCGAGGCGTTTTTCCTGCTGGGTCAGTTCGCCATGACCGAAGCACAGCGCCATCGCAACGAAGCGCTGGTCGGTCTGGCAGGGATGCCGCAGGGGCCGGGTTGCTATGATCGGCTCAACGCCTATTGCGCGGACTCGATCGCGAAGAACGGCCCTCCGGGCGCAGATACTCTGGCTGCTGTGGTGGATTTCGCGATTAAGAAATTCGGTTTTACCCCAGACGATTTCGTGCTGGAACTGACCGATGGCATCGTCGGTGATCATTATCCAATGCCGGATCGGTGCATGGCGCATAACGAAGCCATCGTCCATGAATACGTGATGTGGGCGATGTGCGCGGGGCACCGGCCCGATGCCAAGTTTGACATTTACGCGGTCGAAGGCGGCACTGCCGCGATGTGCTATATTTTCAAGGCGCTCAAAAACCAACGGTTGCTGAATGCGGGCGATACCATTGCGCTGGGCACGCCAATTTTCACGCCCTATCTGGAAATGCCGGTGCTTGAAGATTACGGGCTGAATGTGGTGGACGTGTCCTCGAAAGAAGAGGACCATTTCCAGCTGACCGATGACGATCTTGAGCAATTGTCCGACCCAAAAGTAAAAGCGTTGTTCCTGGTCAACCCGGGCAACCCGTCCTCGGTCGCCATCAGCCTCGAGGTCATGGCCCGACTGGTCGAATTCGTCAAAACCCGGCGGCCTGACCTGATCATCCTGACTGATGACGTCTATGGCACCTTCGTTCCAAACTTTCAGTCCGTTATGGGTCATCTGCCCGAGAACACCATCGGGGTTTATTCTTACTCTAAATATTTTGGCTGCACGGGGTGGCGTCTGGGGGCCATTCTGGTGGCCGAAAACAACATCTTCGACAAGATGATTGCCGAGGCTCCGGAGGAAACCAAGACCGTCGTCAATGCGCGATACGAGACGCTGACCCCCGATCCGTCGTCGTTCAAGTTCATCGACCGGATCGTCGCCGACAGCCGCGATGTTGCACTGAACCACACGGCAGGCCTGTCCCTGCCGCAGCAGGTGATGATGACGCTGTTTTCGCTGGTCGAATTGATGGACGAAGATAAGGGATATCAGAAGTTTTGCTGGGGTATCCTGAAACACCGTTTCGATGAACTGGTCGAGGGGATGGGTATCGACGTGCCCGACAACCCATTGTTCGACAAATATTACGGCATCATTGATTTCGAATTCTGGCTGCGAAAATATGTTGGCGAAGAGGTGGTGGTGTGGATCAAGGAAAACGTCCACCCGCTGGATATCTCGTTCAAGCTGGCGCAGGACCACGGGATCGTTCTGTTGAACGGATCGGGCTTTGATGCACCGAACTGGTCGGCACGTGTTTCTTTCGCCAATCTGGACGATAGCGCCTATCGCCAGATTGGGCGTGCCGTGCGGGCGGTGGCTGTGGGCTATGTACAGGCCTATCGGGCCTCGAAAGGATTGCCGCTACACGGCTGAGGCAGAGCTGCAGGGAAGGGGAGCTTATCATGGAATTGATCGGGTCGATCCTGGGCCCTCATCCTGCGCTGGCCTTGTTCTGCAGTCTTGCCCTTGGCTATGCGCTAGGCAAGATCACCATCGGCTCGTTTACCGTTGGATCGGTGGCGGGCTGTCTTCTGGCCGGTGTTCTGGTCGGCCAGACCGGTGTGGTCGTTTCAGATGACCTGAAACAGGCGTTCTTTTTACTGTTTCTGTTCTCCATTGGGTACCGAACCGGGCCACAATTTTTTCGGTCTTTGAACTTTAGTGCGTTGCCGCAGATTGCCATCACAGTGTTGCTTTGTGTTGTGGCGCTGTTGGTCGCGGTGCTGTTAGCTCCGCTTATGGGGCTGTCCGTTGGAATTGCTGCGGGGCTTTTAGCGGGCGGTGTCACGGAAAGCGCGACCTTGGGTGTTGCCATTGACGCCTTTGCCAAAGCTGGCGCCGACGAGACCGCGCAAGCCATTTTCGACGGTGAGATTGCCACCGGTTTTGCTGTGGCTTACTTCGTCGGGGTCATTGCGACCATCATTTTCCACACGCAGCTGGCGCCCAGGCTCTATGGCAGGTCGCTGAAAGAGGCCTGCGCAGAATACGAGGCCGGGTTGAACAGCAACGACGCCCCGATGGTGTCTGAACACCGCGATTTCGAAGCCCGCGCTTATCGTATCAATCCCGAATTCGTCGGCCACAGGATTTCCGAGCTTGAGGCCCGCGTGCCCGAACATGTCCGCGCGTTTTTCGATCGTATCCGCCGGGGGAATAAGATCCTGCCCACCACACGCGATATGGTGCTGCAAGAGGGTGACATAGCCGCCATCGCCGGCGTGCGATCCTATCTGATCGAACACACCGCCTTATTGGGGGAAGAGGTTGAAGATCCTGAACTTCTGGACTTGCCGGTTCAAACCAACGACATCGTTGTGACCAACAACGAGGTGGTCAACAAGACCCTGGCTGAACTGTCCGCCCGTCCCGAAGCGCGCACCATCTACCTGCGCGGCATCATGCGCAGCGGCGAGCGTTTGCCAATCTTTCGCGGCGTGACCCTGCACAAGGGTGACGTGCTGACCGTTTCGGGCACTCGCAGTCATATCGAGGATGCCGCTGCACGCCTTGGTTATCTGGACCGTGAAACCAGCAAGACCGATATGGTTTTTGTGGCCTTTTTCATCCTGATGGGCGGGTTGATCGGTATCCCCGCGTTGAAGTACGGCGCGATAGAACTGGGGCTTGGGACGTCGGTCGGCGTGCTGCTTGGCGGTCTGGTGGCGGGGTGGTTGCGCTCGGTCCACCGCACATTCGGCTTTGTGCCTGAGGCAACGCTGTGGATTTTCGACTCGCTTGGTTTGTGCGTGTTTGTGGCCTGCGTGGGCATCACCTCGGGGCCGAGCTTTGTGACCGGGGTGATCGAAAGCGGGCCATCTTTGATCTTCGGGTCGGTGGCCATCGTGTTGTTGGCCCATGGGTCGGCGGTCATTGTTGGGTGCAAGGTCTTTGGCATAAACGAGGGCGTTCTGGCGGGCACCTGCTGCGGGGCAGGGACCTCGGCCCCCGGTCTGGCTGCCGTGCAGGAAGCGGCGCAGAGCCAGGTTCCAACCCTGGGCTATGGTCTTGGCTATGCCGTGGGCAACGTCTTGCTGGCCCTGTGGGGCTCGGTCATCGTGATCGTTTTGATGTAGCTTACGGCACGAATGCCACAACCAACGGACCCCAGAGTGTCAGGAATATGTTCGCCACCGCATAAGTCATCGTAAACGCGGGCGTCGGGGTTGCATTCCCGGCTTTTTCCAAAAGCGTTGCAAAACCGGGATTACCCGACCGCGACCCTGTCACCACTGCACAAGCCTCGACCGGGTTTTTGATACGCAAGACGAAATAATTGATCGGGAACTGCACGATCATCGGCATCAGTGTGACCACGACGCCCAACAACAGCAAGGTGATCCCGTATTGCTGAATGGCTTCAAGCGCAGGCTTACCCGCGTTCAGGCCAACAACCCCAACGAACACGGCCAGGCCAAAGCTTTGTAGGAAATTCGCAGCCCCACGATTGATCCCACCGATCTTGGGCCGCCGGATGCGCAGGTATCCGATGATTAGCCCGGTTACCAAGCAACCAAGACCGGACCCAAGCGCCACTTTCGTACCGGCAATGACAAAACTGATCTCACCGATCAGATAACCAACAGCCACGCCGATCCCCAGTGCAATGAAGTTGGTGACCGAGGCTGCGGGCGGCACATAGCCCGCCATTTTAGCAACCCGGTTCAGATCATCCTTGTGACCGACAATGCTGACTTCGTCACCCGCGTGGATTTCGGTGTTGTGCAGCACTGGCACTTCATGGCCCATGCGGATGATTTTTGAGATGTGGACGCCCCGCCGCTGATCCGCCGTCAACGCCTCGCGCAATTCCACTAGCGTCTTGCCGGTCAGTTTGCGGTTGGTGACCACGACATTGCGGCGCTCTTCCACAACGGTCAGTTCGGGCGGGTATTCTCCGATTTCACCGCTAGCTGTACCTTCGAATTGTGTCAGCGTTCCGACCAGGCCAGAAACCACGATCACGTCCCCTGCGCTGATCAAAGTACCCGGCGTCGGATCCACCGGGACGCCGTCCTGCAGCAGCTTTTCGACGACCAGATCACCGTCATAGCTGCCCTCGATGGATTTGACCGATTGGCCTGCAATCGCGGCGTCTGCATTCACCTGATAGGCGCGGGCATCAAAACGGTTCATCGGAAGGAACTCACCTTCCTCCAGCTTGCGACCGCCACCGCTGAGCTTCTGAGCCAGCTTGATTGCCTCTTGGCGCAGGTCGACACGCATGATGATCGGGATAACGCTGACCGCTAGGATCGGACCGATTGAGCCAAAGATATAAGTGACCGAATACCCCACCGCGATATTGGTTTTCAGCTTTTCTGCCTCATCCGCTGCCAGCCCCAGCAAGTCGATGGCATTGCCGGCGGTGCCGATGATCGCTGACTGCGTCAACCCTCCGGCGGCCAACCCGGCGGCCAGCCCTTTGTCCAACCCCGCCAATCGAGCCACGACGATGACGAAGAACAGCCCCCATAGCGTCATCATGAACGCGGCCAGCAGCTTGGTCAGGGCGGTTCGGTTCAGAGCCGCAAAAAACTGCGGGCCGCCATTGTAGCCGACCATGAAAATGAACAGCGAGAAAAAGACGTTCTGAACATCCGTACTCAGGTTGATACCGCCGATCTGACCCACGAAAACGGCCACCAGCAAGGTTCCGGCGATGCCACCCAGTTCGAACTTGCCGACCCGGAACTTGCCGACGCCGTATCCCAGGCCAAGACAGAGAAAAAGCGCCATGATCGGAAAGGCTCGGAGCTGTTCAGTGATCAATTCCATCTTAAATTCTCCAGGGTTCAAGTCTGGCTTTAACGGCGCCACGAATGGTGCTTCAGAACGCTGATAATGCTTGGAAATTTAGATTATCTGTTTTGCGTCGCGCTCAGGTAAGCATCGGTTTTGTGATCTGTCAAATTGCCTGGCGAAATTAGTTTCTGTAATTGGGTCGAACGTGACGCGCGGGAACATGGTTCACAGAAATATTTGCCTACGACAACAGCTAAGACTTTAGGTCGCAATGCTTGAGGGGATAACCTCCCTGAATGCTCCGCCCAAGAAAGGCTCAGTTTGAATGGAACTTGAAATTTATCGCCAAGATTTGGTCCCACGTCCCATGTGCAGAAATTAAATTGTAAGAAATCGCACATGAGCTAATGTGATGTGGTCGGAAAACAGCATTCCTAGGCGGTACATTGGCTATAATTTTCAGACTAGTGTCAGCGATCACTGGAGATTTAGGGGCGTTTTGATAATGTCAGTGTTGAGAATTTTATTGATCAATTTTCTGGTTGCGGTGGGGCTCTATGGCATATGTGAAATTACCGTCTCTACATATGTGTACTTCTCAAGCGGGCAATCAATCTGGGTTGCGGAAGAGGCAGGCAAAACTGTCCAGTTTGATCCTGTAATGGGATATAAACTTACGGAAACCCCGTCGCGATACCTTAAGATCAGTTACGGTGTGCTAAGCTCTTTGGGCACGATAGAGGGAAACGCGCAGGGATTTCCTGACAGGGACGATTTTCCAACCGAAAAAAAGTCGCCGGATCAGCGCGTATTAGCTGTTCTAGGCGATTCATTCACTGCGGGAAATTATCTTTCGCACAATTGGCCTGACAGGGCCGAAGATTTGCTGAAAATGAAGGGCGAGGATGTCGCCTTATTGAACCTTTCAGGTGACGGTTGGGGGCTTGGAAACTGGGCCAGTATCATTGATGGCATTCTTCAACAGGATCCATATGAGCTCGATGGGTTGATTTTTGCGGTCTGGAAATGGGATCTCGGGCGCCGGTTCAGATATGCTGACTACCGAGATCAGAATCGCCGCGCTGCCATGCAGGTGTCAGGTTGGAGCCGGGACGACCACCCAAAAGACCTTGCAGAGGCAATGGAAACACTGGATGGTGCGGGTCCTGAGAATTCATGGATCGTTTCTTCCGAAGAGTTTGATGCAGTTCTTCGCGGAAAACAAATGTCTCACCCAGTCTGGCGCTTCGTGGTTTTCGATCGAGTCAAATCGTTGCTTACACCGGTCGTCCATCAGTTTCGCCGGGGGCGGAATGACGAGGACTGGGCGGAACGGACAGCTTGTGTGGGGGAAAGCGACCCAGACAGGATTGCACTTTTCGATTCCATTAAGAGCTATGCACAGGACCGTGACCTCCCGATCCTTGTTGTCTACATCTGGAGCCGTGAGGGGTTGATCAATGGCGCCGTCAACGCCGATCTGTGTCGGAGGGAAAACGCGCGTGCATTTGCCGAACATATTGGCGCAGAGTTCGTCGATGGGGGCGCGGCCTTTACGGGCGTTCCTCGTAGCCAGCTAAAGCAGCTCTGGCTTCCCCATGACGGTCACTGGGGGCAGGGCGGCTCTGACGTTTTTGCTGCCTTTATGACTAATATCTTGGTTCGTCCGTGGCCGTAACGGGCCCCGTGCTACGCTCATAGCACGAAACCGGACACTTCCCTTTAGTGGCGTAGCATAAGGTACTTGTCATGGGGCAACAACAGCCGTGCATGCCATATCTCGATTGTTAGAGATATGCTTCCACGGTAATTTTATGCAGCAGCTGTCTTACACCGCTCAAATGCAAACAGTTTTATTTGGCTCGACCCTCAAAGGTTTTCCTTTTTCGCCCGAAAAAGCACAATGAAATCAATGCGCGGTAACTCGATTGCTGCACCCAACATTCCTTTTTTGCAGCAAAGTTTTTCCTTCCAATGGCAAAGAAAAAGCCAGCGATACGCTGGCTTGCAAGAACATTTATGATCCAAGAGTAGATCGCGTCGGCGAAAAACTATGCGGTTTCTTCCGTTTATTGCCCAACTGACCCGCCACAGGAGTGCCTTGGGCGAACCGGATTTCCGCTTCGCCGTCGGTTGGGACGTTCGCGCATCCTAGCCGTGTGCGCGCAATTTGCCGGAGTCGTAGACCGGGCAGGCGGTAATGTCGGCCGTAGTTTCTGCTAAGGGCTCTCACTGCCAATTCGGACTTGGTGCAGAGAAGGTCCGTAGCGAGCCCAAAATGTCAAACATCGCATGGTACTGCAATGAACGCCTGCGACAGCAACTGAGATATACACTTTAGTGGTCAGGGGCTGTTCCCGATGTTCCTCGAATTGTCAGAGTCGCAGAATACTCGAAATGACGGACTGGCAGATCGGGTGTTCGCATTCGGTCCAGAAGGACCTCGGCCAACCGCTTGCCTAACTTCTTCGGGTCGATCGCCATGGTCGTGAGGCCGGGCGTCGAGACGGCCGCATCCTCGATGTCATCGAAGCCTACTACCGAAAAGTCATACCCTGGTTTCAATCCGGACTGGATCAAGCCGAAGCAAGCGCCAAGCGCCACAACGTCTCCGTTGCAAACAATACTCGTCACCTCGGGGTGTTGGTGACGGAGTGCGGCAATAGCGTCAACGCCAGCACTCTTATTCTCATCGCATGGCCAGACAATTGGCTGCACGTTATCCATCTGCTTTAAAGTGCCAAGGTAACCGGCAATGCGTTCTTCACGCACGGACGATTGCTCGGTGCCGCCAAAATAAGCGATGTGCTTGTGCCCTAAGTCTATCAAGTGCTGCGTGGCTTGTGCGAGGGCTTCGGTATTTAGAATGCCGACATGGTCGAAAGACTGCGACACCTTTCGCATGAATGTCACAGCGGGAACACCGTGAGCATTCAGAAGCTCTATAGATACTTCGCTTGTGTCGAGCGCCGGAACCCAGATCAAACCACGTCGGCCAAATCTGATGCAGGCTTCCAGAAGGCGGTCTTGACGTTGAAGATCGCCTTGCGCATCGAGGATCGACACCATGAACCCTTCGGTTTCGAGCAAGTCGACGGCGCCACTCACGACCTCTGCGTTAAACGGGTTTGCCAATTTGTTTAGGATAAACCCGATCTCGCGATTGTCCCCTGATCTCATTGTAGCCGCCGCTTGATTTGGGACGTAGCGCAGACGCTTGGCTGCGCTCAGGACTTTCTGACGTGTCTTCTCTGAAATTCGACCGGTGTCACGCATAACTTGGCTAACGGTTGGAACCGATACGCCCGCTTCTTTGGCAACGCTGGATAGGGTGGGTTTTTTCTTCATGGGTCACAGTTTAGATATATCGTTTGCCTAAAGTCGCAATTGGTTTTGAAATTGGCAAGCAAATTATGGCGAAAGCTTGGCGGCAACAGGCTTGACTCAAGATACAACGATATATCATATTAACTGCATTCGCCCGCAGACTGACCCAAAGGTGTCGGCGAGGGAGAGAGGTTGTCGGGTTTCGGTCAGCCTCAGACATAGGGAGGAAATCATGTCGATTCATCTGAAACTGTCGGGTGCCGTGTCCGGTGTTGCGATGCTTGTTGGCGCAGCTGCCGTGCAAGCTGAAACTCTGTTCTGGTCGACCCAGGCCCGGCCCGCCGAAGAAGCGCAGGCTATGCGGAGTGAGGTTCTTGGTGGCTTCGAGAGCGGGGTTGACTACCAACCGAACGAAGATGGCCCCTGGCTCACTCGCTTGCAAGCCGAGCTGCAAGCCGACTCAGGCAGCATTGACTTGCTGGGTTCCTTGCATGGCAACTTCTCGGCGATGAACCCTGATGACCTGATGGACCTTAGCGATCTTGGCGTCATGTCGGCGTCGGGCACTTTCAATGATCTGGCTAAGCTGGGAACCGACAGTCTGCAATATATGCCGTGGATGCAAGCGAGCTATATCATGGCCGCCAATACGGAAGCGCTGCAATACCTGCCTGAAGGTGCGGACATCAATGCACTGACCTATGACCAGTTGATCGCGTGGGCGGCGAACGTTGAAGAAGCGACGGGTCAGAAGAAGTTCGGCTTTCCAGCGGGACCCAAGGGTCTGAAACACCGCTTTTTCCAAGGTTATCTTTACCCGTCCTACACCAACGGTGTTGTGCGGACCTTTGCTTCGCCCGAGGCTGTGACGGCATGGGAAAAGTTCAAAGAACTTTGGAGCCATACGAACCCCGCATCAACCAACTTCTCATTCATGCAGGAGCAGCTGTTGAACGGCGATGCCTGGATTGTCTTTGATCATACTTCGCGCCTTGCGCAGGCTTTCAATGAGCGTCCCGACGATTTCGTCGCCTTCCCGGCGCCTGCTGGACCGACTGGTCGTGGCTTCATGCCTGTTTTGGCAGGTGTTGCCATCCCACGCACCGCGCCGGATGCCGAAGGTGCCAAAGCTTTGGTGACTTATCTGATGCAGCCCGAGACACAGATCGCAACCCTTAAAGCCACTAACTTCTTCCCTGTGGTTGATGTTGAGCTACCAGACGATCTACCGCCTTCGGTCAAAGCTGCCGGCGAAGCGGTTGCCAAGATGAGCAGCTCGGCAGACGCTAATCCCGGCCTACTGCCTGCAGGTCTGGGTAGCATGGGCGGCGACTTCAACCGTGTATACGTGGATGCTTTCGAACGCATTGTTTTGGCTGGTCAACCCATTGAGCAGGTTCTGGAAGATCAGAAGAAACAGCTGGAAAAGATCATGGCCGAAACCGGCGCGCCTTGCTGGGCACCAGATGCGCCTTCGGAAGGTGCCTGCCCGGTCGAATAAGACCTTCCATGACTGCCGGGCCGCGGAGGCTGTGGCCCGGCTCCCCAGCAAATCCCCAACTTAAAGGAGCGGTCCGATGGAAGCGCGGCTATTGCCTTACTTTCTGATCCTCCCGGTGACCCTGTTTCTCTGCCTGTTTTTCCTATACCCGTTTGCGCTAGTGGCGCAGCAGGCGTTTGGAACTGAGAACGGATTCTCACTGGATAACTTTCGCGAGGTTGTGAGCTACTGGAAGTTCCCGATTTCGATGAAGAACACTTTTCTTCTGGCCGCAGCCGTGGTGCCAATTCAGCTGGCGCTGTCACTTCTAATGGCCACGATGGTCACGAAGATGCAAAAGGGCCGTGATCTGGTTCTATATATTTGGACCATTCCCTTGGGGATTTCTGATCTTGCTGCAGGTATCATCTGGTTGGCGATCTTCGAGCAGTCGGGCTTTCTGAACTCGATGATGGTTGGGCTTGGTGTCACTGACCAACCTGTAAGTTTGCTGAGTTATCAAACACCCTGGGTTGTGTTCCTGGCGATTATGCTTGCCGAGATTTGGCGCGCGACCGCGATTATGCTTGTGATCCTTGTGGCGGGCATCGGTCTGATCCCCAAGGAATACTACGAGGCTGCGGATGTGTTTGGCGCCTCGCGCTGGAAACAGTTCACCCGGATTACTTTGCCGCTTCTGCGCCCATCGCTGCAAACTGCCCTGGTCCTGCGTGTCATTCTGGCCTTTGAAGTCTTTGCTGTGGTCGCAGCCCTTGGGGGAACGATATTCCCGGTGCTTATGGGCGAAATCTACGCCTATCAGTTTGACTTGCAGAATGGCGGAGCAGCAGCAGCGCTGGCGATCATCGTTCTGATCATCTCGATCGTCTTCACTCTGATCATCATGCGCGCTCTGCGCGTCCCGAAAGGAGCCACGATATGACGGCAGTTGCAGACGTTGTGGCCCCTGACGCCCGCAAAGCGGGAAGGGGGCTCTATCGGGCTGGGGTTATCCTGCTGTGCGCTTGGGTGATTATTCCGCTCTACCTACTGTTCGTGAACACGATGTCTTCACCGGATACGGTGAACAGTTTTCCCAAGAGCTTCATTCCGGAGTTCAATATGGGATCCTTGGAGTTTTTTATGGGGTTTCAGGGGATGCTGAGGGCGCTTTGGAACTCGGTTGTGGTGGCTTTGATGACGATGGTGATGTCCATCGCCATAGGCGCCCCCGCGGGCTACGCGCTATCGCGGTTCGACTTCCGAGGGAAAGAACTGTTCCGACTGCTGATCCTGCTGACACGGGCCTTCCCGCTTCCGCTATTGGCACTACCCTTGGCAGTTCTCTTCATCCGTACGGGCTTGGATGATACGGCTTTTGGTCTGGCGCTGGTTCATACAACGTTGGCGATCCCCTTCGCGGTGCTCATCACCTTTTCACTCTTCTCGGGTATCCCGCTGGAGCTCGAAGAAGCAGCCTGGACATTGGGCTGCACACGGCTGACCGCATTCACCAAGGTGATCCTGCCTCTGGTGCTACCAGGGATCACAGCCTCGGCGATTTTCGCCTTTGTGATCTCGTGGAACGAAGTGTTCGCTGCCGCCGTTCTGACCATCGAGAACCGGACGCTTCCCGCGTTCCTGTTGCAGACCCTGGGCGAGGCCCCTTTGCACCTGAAATTTGCAGGCGGCTTTATCCTCGTGGTGCCTGCGCTGATCTTCATCTTCGCCGTGCGCAAATATCTCTTTGCGATGTGGGGCATCGCCAACCGCTGAGCGGTGGCTGAAAGGAAACTGTTATGGCTGAAATACAGATCAAGAACGTCGCCAAGAACTTTGGATCTTACCAGGCTCTTCACGACATCAACCTGACCATCGCAGACCAGGAATTTATGGTCCTTTTGGGCGCCTCGGGCTGTGGTAAATCTACGCTTTTACGCATTATCGCAGGGTTGGAAACGGCTACGACCGGCGAAATCTGGATCGGTGGCCGCCGGGTAGATCACCTGTCGCCCAAAGATCGCGGCATCTCGATGGTGTTCCAGAACTATGCGGTGTTCCCACACCTGACTGTGTTCGAGAACATTGGCTTTGGTCTTCGGATGCAAAAGCTGCCCGATGATGAAGTCAAACGCCGGGTCGAGAGAACTGCTGGGCTGATGCATATCGAACAGCTTCTAAAGCGCTATTCGGGAGAATTGTCCGGCGGCCAACGTCAACGGGTCGCTGTTGCCCGTGCGTTGGCAATGGAGCCGGACGTGATCCTGATGGATGAGCCGCTGTCGAACCTTGACGCGCTCCTACGCATGGAGATGCGTGCCGAGTTGAAAGGCGTTCTGGCCGAAAGCAAAACCACCGCCATCTATGTGACACACGACCAGGTCGAAGCTATGTCCATGGCTGACCGGATCAGCGTTATGCATCAGGGCAAAATTGTTCAGGCAGCCTCACCCATCGAAGTGTACAGGGATCCAGCGGCCGAGTTTGTGGCCAGTTTCATCGGCAACCCTCCGATGAATTTCCTCCCCGCTGAAGCTGCGGGCTCTGGTCGCTGGACAGTGGCGGGACAGAGCTTTGACGGGCCGGCAAATGGAAAAGATCTTAAATGGGCCATCCGTCCAGAAGATCTGCGCATTGCGGATCAGGGTTTTGGAGCGCGAGCCAAAGTAGTGGAGCCTCTGGGCGCACATTTGTTGGTGACTTGTGAAGTGGACGGACACCAGTTCCGCGCTGTCCTGGACAGTGAGCTCAGCGTGAAACCTGGTGACGTACTTACGCTGGCGCCGCAAGAAGGCCGGGGTCGCTGGTTTGACCCCGAAACCACTTTGGCTGTCGCGTAAAGGAGAAGATATATGAGCCAAGCGCTGATTGATCAGGCTCGTGAAGTCATGGAGGGAAATGACCGGGGTAGCTATACAGTTCCCACCCATGGCCTCTATCCCTTTCAGTGGAATTGGGACAGCGCATTGTCCGCGCTTGGCTTCTCACATTTTGACATGAATCGGGCATGGGTCGAGGTCGAGACTCTTATGGCTCATCAATGGGACGATGGTATGGTGCCCCATATCATCTTTCATGAACCCGATGACGGATATTTCCCAGGCCCTGAAGTCTGGAAAACCGGTCAAGTTATACCCACGACTGGCATCACCCAGCCAGCGGTCGCGGGCTTTGCTGTGCGGAAGCTCTACGATCGGTCCAACGACAAGGCTGTTGCGCGCGAACGGTTGGCTGAGCTCCTACCAAAGGTTCATGCGTGGCACCAATGGTTCTATCGCGACCGCGATCCCGACGGTACGGGGTTGGTCGCAATCATTCACCCTTGGGAGTCTGGCCGAGACAACTCGGTGGATTGGGATGAAGCGCTGGAAGCCATGCCGATCGAGGGCGTCGCGCCATTTACGCGGCGCGATACGACACACGCCAATCCTGATCACCGCCCGTCGGACGAGCAATACAAGTGTTACATCTGGCTGCTTGAACATTTCCGAGGGCTTGGTTGGGACAATGCGAAGCTCCACGATGCCTCACCCTTCCGGCTGGTTGATCCGGGCTTCAACGGTATCCTGATACGGTCCTGCGACGATGTAGCGGATTTGGCCGAAGTCCTGGGCGATACCTCAATGGCTTCGGAGGCACGAACAATGGCCGTGAAGGGTCGTGCGGCATTGGAAAGCCTTTGGAATCGGACACTTGGACAATACACGTGTTACAACCGCGCTGCTGGTCATCTGCAGAGCACGCCCACGGTAGCAGGGCTACTCGCAGCAATTGCCGATGTCCCTCATGGCCGCGCTGAGGAGTTGGTACGCAGGATCGCCTTGTTGGGCCAGCGATGCGGCTATCTGGTGCCCAGTCACGATCCGGCAGATGGCGCTTTTGACAGCCTGCGCTACTGGCGCGGGCCGACATGGTTAATCGTAAATTATTTGATTGCTGAAGGTCTAGGTCAGTCCGGGCAGGGGGAAATGGCACAACGCATCCTCGCCGACAGCCTAAAGCTTATTCAGAAAAGCGGCTTTGCAGAATATTATGACCCGATGAGTGGTGAACCTTGTGGCGGCGGCAGCTTTACGTGGACCGCAGCCATGGTAATCGAAATCCTCAAAACCAAAAGAGTGCCGGCATGAAGCGTTCGCGCATCAATGAAATCATGGCCCAAGCAGATGAGATGATCCGCACTCACGGGTTCACGTTGCCGCCCTTTGCCTTTTGGACACCCAAGGAGTTTAAGGCCCGTGAAAGTGATGCCCGTCACGTGATTGATGCAAGGTGCGGTTGGGACATCACCGATTATGGTGACGGTGATTTTGACAAGATGGGCCTGTTCCTCTTTACCCTACGCAACGGTTACAGAGTGATTTGGCCAAGGGCGGCGGCATGTGCTACGCCGAGAAGCTGTTGATTTCAAGGCAGGACCAGCTGTCGCCCATGCACACGCATGTTCTGAAAGCTGAGGATATCATCAACCGCGGTGGCGCAACTCTGATTGTTGAGCTTTTCGGCTCAGGCAACGCGGGTGGTTTTGCAGAGGATCGCGGCGGTGTGGTATGGCTGGACGGCTTCCGACATCATTATCAACCGGGCGAGAAGCCGCGCCT
Organism: Ruegeria sp. BC5; assembly: GCF_056539205.1. Lineage (NCBI taxonomy): Bacteria > Pseudomonadati > Pseudomonadota > Alphaproteobacteria > Rhodobacterales > Roseobacteraceae > Ruegeria > Ruegeria sp. BC5. Next base: position 157,600 of record NZ_JBQFUN010000004.1, on the reverse strand, counting down.
GGCACCGGGTGAAAACGTTACCCTGCGTCCTGGTGATTGGCACGCGTTCTGGGGCGAAGGCGGGGATGTGCTGATAGGCGAGGTCTCGACCGTCAATGACGACGAGACCGACAATATTTTTCGTGACCCAATTGGCCGATTTGCCGAGATTCAGGAGGATGTCGCTCCGACACATCTGTTGGTCAGCGACTATTCCAAATGGCTGGGTTGATCGATGAAAACAGTGGCGGATTCTCGGCAGACCTTTCGCAAACTTTGATCCCCATAGCCGCGTTTAGGCAGTCATCCTGCATTGAATAATTTGGCAATGTTGTGTGGACCTCATCCGGCCGTCCTCTACATTGTGCTTCCACTCCCAGAGTTAACCAAAGCGGACCTTCACCCAGCATCTCGCAGCGGCGGCTTCGTCCCGCATTTCTGCCGTTCAGCAGATTTCAGCGAACGTCCGCTGCGCGTTCAATGCAGACCTTCAGGCGAAATTCCTCGGAATGACCACCAACAATGACCGCTATCCGTTCCTAAGCCGTCATCTGACAGAAAGACTCAGATGACTGCCTTGAGCCCGAAGCAGGTTCCAGTTCACACACCAGACCAACTCACGTTCAATAATTTGTCCGCGAGCCGAGATGGTCTGCGAGCTGATCGAATACCAACCTGATCCTTCGCGCTGTTTGTAACTCAGAGTGTGTGGCCAACCAGATAGGAAACTTGAACGGCTCGCGTTCGGGCAGAACACGCTCCACACCGGGCGTAAGGGCCGCCACATCGTCTGACATAACACTAATGCCGAAGCCTTGGCGCACAAGCTCCCATGACACTATCCCGCTCTGCGATCCAATCCGGAAATTCTTGCGGGTTACTTCGATGCCAGCCGGATTGAGAAATCCAATCATCGTGTCAATGTCTCCAAAACCGACGAAATCCAACTTGGCAATTTCTTCTTCATTTCTTGGTCGTCCAACCTGTTCGAGGTACGAAGGGGCGGCGTAAAAATGTGCCGTCGCTTCTGCCACCAGTTTTGCAATCAGGTCTGGCTGTGTTGGGCGAACATGCCGAATTGCAATATCTGCTTCACGCCGCTGTATGTCTCGTATATCGTTTGCCGCAACGACGTCGATCTCAAGCCGCGGTGCCGCGAGCCTGATCTGCTTAAGAATAGGCGGAAGCTGATAGGCTGACATCACGTCGGACGCAGTGATCCTGACTTGCCCTTCAATGGCTTGTGACTGGCTTGTTGCAGTCAGAGAAATCCTATTCGCAACATTTGCCATTTCACTGGCATGTACCAACAGCTCAGCACCAGCGGTTGTCAGATTAAGCGACTTGCCAACCCTTTCAAACAAGGTGACGCCGAGCGCCTGTTCCAGCGCGGCGACTTGCCGACCCACAGTTGGCTGGGTCTGCCCAAGCACGCGCGCCGCCGCGGAAAACGAACCTTCTTCTGCCGTTGCAAGAAAGGACCGTGCCTGGTTCCAATCGAAATTGATAGCGTTCCAATTCATGCATTAATGCATAACAGTTCTGCAATATCTGGCAATTCCATAAAATCGTGTTTTAATTTACTGGCTGCTGTGAAAAGTTTGAAAGAGAGATAAAAGATGGCTGCATTGTCCAAAGATGCCGAGTTCTGGAGCAAGATTTCGCGCAAATATGCGGCTGATCCTATCCGGAACATGGAAGGGTATCTGAACACGCTCGAACGTACAAAATCCTACCTGCAAGCCGAAGACAGTGTGTTGGAAATCGGGTGTGGGACGGGGTCAACCGCGTTGCTATTGGCACCGCATGTGGCTCAAGTCACTGCCTCCGATCTCGCACCGGGGATGATCGAAATCGCCAACGAGAAACTCGCCGAAGAAGAGCTGGAGAATGTCACGTTCAAAGTGGCCGAGGTTCTGCAGCACGATCCTGACGACGGTTCTTACGACGCTGTCCTCGCGCATAATCTACTGCACCTTGTACCCGACATGGGTCATGCACTCGAACACATTGCGACCCTTACAAAACCCGGTGGGGTATTCATTTCCAAGACCGTCTGCGCTCCAGAGAGTGGAGGGTTCAAATATGGCATAATCAGCCGAATAGCGATCCCGATTATGCAGGTGCTCGGGAAAGCTCCGTTCGTAAATTTTGTGTCCGTAGCTGAACTCCAGCACGCTATTGAACGTGCGGGCTTCGATATCGTTGAGACAGCGGATCAAGCCGGGTTATTGCCGAGCCGGTACATTGTCGCGAGAAAGCTGTGAAACAGTATTCGCGCCATAATTACTTTGCATGCAAGGGACAGCTCGGGCCATCAAGTGAGTACAATGATGAAAGATGGGATTTCATTTGCACGCCTTTCGGAAATCGATCCGAATGACATTGCGGTTCATATGTCCGACCCCCGGGTAGCAGAGCATATGCCGCTTTTGACGTTCAAATGGAATGTTGAGGTCGCAAGAGAATTTATCGCCAAAAAGGAAGGCTACTGGGCGCGGGACGGTCTTGGACATTGGGCGTTTTTGTCAAGCGGTCGGTATGTTGGTTGGGGGGGCTTTCAAAAAGAAGGTGACGAGTGGGATTTTGGGTTGGTTTTGCGGCCCGACGCCTTTGGACTTGGGAACCGGATTTCCAAAATGGCAATCGACTTTGCGATCGCTGACAAACGTATCCCCTTTGTCACGTTTCTGCTGCCACCAAGTAGAAAAAATCTGGGTGCACTCCAGAAACTCGGTGCCAAACACATCGGCGAGATCGAATACGAAGATGCTCAGTTTCTCAAGTTTCGCCTGGATACGGAGTGAATTCCGTTCCTCCTGATTTTTCCCGGTGGTGCGCCAAATACCCGTTTGAAGGCTTTGTTGAACGCAGGCTCTGACAAGTATCCGATGTCAGCGGCGATCTGCGAGATTGGTTGATCGGTAGACACCAACCTTTCGCTGGCCAGGTGCATACGCCACGTTGCAAGATACTGGATTGCTGGAACGCCTACCAACCCAGTAAACCGCGCCGCGAACGCGGATCTGGACATACCAGCAACCTCCGCGAGAGACTCGACTGTCCAAGCCGCAGCAGGCGTACGGTGAATGGCGACTATCGTGCGCCCGATCTGCGGGTCTCGCGCAGCTTTTAACCAGCCTCGATCTGAATCGGGTGCGCTGTTCAGCCAACGACGAATGGCCTCGATGACAACGACATCTGCCAGGCGCGTAATCACGGTTTCGCCACCCGGTCTCAATTCCCGCGCCTCTTTTGCGATGAATTGCAAAGTTGCCTGTAACCAACTTCCGGCGTCCTCCTCCCACGGGTCGATTTTGAGTACATCCGGAAGCAAGCGCATCAACATATCACTGGCGGCGTGATCTATTCGGACCAAGCCGTACATGATGCCCGTCTCCGCGCCGCCGCCGCCGTATTCCAGTGTTTCATAAAGCTCGGTTACCTTGCGAATGGGCAACTCCTCCAGCGTCAAAAGCGGCGTGTCTTCTGAGCTAAAGAAACCGACCGGTGCTCCGTTGGTCATCAAGACCAGATCGCCTTTTTCGACCTCGAACGGGTCATCGTCACCGACCTTCATCAAGCACCGCCCGTGTGTGATGACCGCAAAGCTCAGTACGCCGGGAAATCCCGGTATCGATACGCCCCATGGTGCAGTCATGCGAGACTGGCAATAGAATGTACCTGTCAATTTCAGCAAATGGAGGATTTCCCCCAGCGGATCGCCGATCGGCTGTGCCAGTGCATCTGGGTCAAGGACATGCGGTTCAACCTTGTTCATGTGGGGACCTTGGCTGAAATTTAGCTATTCGTCTATCTACTTTGGACGATCGAATAAGAATATCGGATTCTGAAGAATAGAACATCTCTATTGATTGCCTAGTTTCGGGCCATCAACTGAACTCATGGAGATGACCAATGATACAGCAAACCATTCTTGTACTTGGCGCAACAGGCAAAACCGGATCGCGGATCGCGACACGTCTGGAAGAAAAAGAGCAGACAGTCCGGCGCGGATCGCGGAACAGTGAAACGCCATTTGACTGGGAACAACCGCAGACCTGGCCCGCAATCCTGGAAGGCGTTTCGGCTGCCTATATTTCTTACTTTCCTGACATCGCTTTTCCTGGCGCGGTTGAGCAAGTCGAAGCCTTCACAGCATTGGCTCGTGAAAAGGGATTACAGCGTCTTGTGCTGCTGACCGGGCGTGGCGAGTTTCATGCGGAACGAGCGGAAGCAGTCGTACGCAATTCCGGAGTTCCGTTCACTATCGTTCGTGCAGCATGGTTTGCACAAAACTTCTCTGAAGGGGCATTGCTTGGTCCGGTCATGGCAGGTGTCTTGCCGATGCCCGCCGGCGATGTGCGCGAACCGATCATCGACGTGGACGACATCGCCGATGTTGCCGTAGCTGCTTTGACAGAAGAAGGACACGACGGCGAACTGTACGAGGTCACGGGACCACGTCTCATGACGTTTGCCGACATGGCCGCAGAGCTTTCGCGCGCCATGGGCAGGACTGTGCAATACCTGCCAATTTCATTCGAAGACTTCCACGCGGAAATCGCGCATGCGAATGGCGAGATGATTGCTGATGTGATTACGGACATCGCGCGTGAAACGCTGGACGGGCGCAATGCGAACCTCGCGGACGGAGTCCAGCGTGCGCTTGGACGCGCGCCACGCGACTTCGCCGACTTCGCAAACAAAGCTGAAATGTCTGGCGCGTGGACCAAAGCCGCTTGAGCCAGGCCAAAGGACATTGGAGACAAACATGAAACTTGAACTTAGGGGCAGGCTTATCTTGGGCATGTCCGGATTAACTGCATTCGCCATAGGTCTGGCCATCACTCTGGACCCACAGTCTTTCTACGCCAACTACGGCATCGTACTCTCGCCGCAGCCAAACCTGATGAGTGAGTTGCGTGCACCTGCTGCCAATCTCGCGGTACTTGGCCTGATCATTTTGTGCGGAGCCTTTTACCAAAAGTTGGTCCAGGCCTCAGCCTTGCTTGGGGCCACGGTTTTCTCAGCTTTCGCCGTGGGCAGGACAATCAGTTTCGTCCTCGATGGTTGGCCATCCGAAAACATTCTTGCCGCATTTGCGATAGAGGTTTTGCTTGCGGTGTTGTGTTTGTGGGTTGTCGGTGGAAAAGCGAAATCTGCAGCGCCAGCCTGAGACGGCTTTGTCTGCAACTCGGCCGTAGGTCCTGTTCAAACCGATGACCGGTTCCAGTCGCATTCTGGGCATTCGACAATGGCGCTCTGATGGCCGCGTCGACCCGGCGCACCTCTGGGTTTGAAATCGGAACTCTGCTAAGTCGCCAAGAGCAGCGCATCGAAGGAGCACATCATGGAGATTCACCGCGCCGGGGACCGGCCCTCTCAATTTCCCGGCAATGAGTATTTCACCGGTACGGTCCGCTTTGATCCCGTTGTAACGGGGAATGATCCCTCGCCGGTCAAGATCCTTACGGTGACTTTTGAGCCCGGCGCACGGACAGCTTGGCACACGCACCCTGCTGGTCAAACGCTGCATGTTTTGTCGGGCTTGGGCCTGGCTGGGTCTGAGGGGCAGCCAGTGCAGGTGTTGCGCCCTGGCGATACGGTGTGGTTCGCGCCAGGAGAGCGGCATTGGCACGGCGCGTCGCCTGACTGTGCGATGACCCATCTGGCTGTGCAGACCTCTGTTGAAGGCAAGACTGCGGATTGGATGGAGCATGTCTCAGACGAGGATTACAGCGCAGCCCGCGCAGAATGAAGCGTTGGAGCCCTACCGAGCAAGTCGCAGCAGAGTAACCCCTTCTACGCCCATTCAAAGAGGGGTTAACGGATTTTTTCATCTCGTGACAGGCGCGGCCCTCGTTTCGTCCCTGAGAGGCCCGCACAGCGCGTTTTCACTTTTCTGGATTTCTGGCCCCCTCAGCCACCCATTTACCCTGCAAAATCCCATCGCTGCAGAACGTCTCTCGTCCGTGCCATTTTCTGCGCGTTGGCCACAACCTCATGCGATCCGTCGCGCACCGCCTCATCGAACAGAAAAGGCTCCTCGTACCCACATGCCTTGCAGGCAGCCTTCTCACCCGTAACCACCGTATCCAGCGATCCGCATTCCGGGCATCGTGCCTGGACGTCATCGTTGAACATATCACGACCTCTCCTTCCTTTACCGATTGCCAGAACCGGGTCCCCCCGCCAGCATCGCTGATTGGCGCATCCGCTTGAACTCGTCTGGGGTGACGGTTCCGCTGCTGACATCGATACCTTTTGGGATCCGAGCTCTCTTGTGTCCGATCGCGCGAACGCTGCCTCTTGTGATCTCCAGACAGGTCGACTCGTAGCATGTCAGCCCGCTTGTGTTGATTTGGATGGCAGTCTGACCGTTCGCGTCAGTGACCAATGGAGCCTGTGTAGGTGGGCTGCACGCTGAAACCAGCAACGCGAAGCCAAAATAAATCCATGTGTTCATACGAAATTCCCTTTTTCTCTGAAATAGGCTGGCAGCTGTTCAGTCAAATCTGTCGGGTGTCAGCTTCGAGCGCATCGAAGACGCTCTCGAAAAATCATCGCATGATCGCATCGAGTCCAAAGCGGACCAGCACCAAAACCCGTAATGTTCTCGCACGGGCGAAAATTTCAAACGTTGGTCAATTTTACCATAGTAGCAGGCTTGCTTTTTGCGCCTCGAAACCTTTTGGCGTCGGAAAAAGCGAGCGCATCCTGGCAACAAGTTCGATCTCACCATCCAGCATCTTTCGGACAGTGTTCAACCAGTTATTGAAGGTTTCAGATTCCCAATGATCTTGGACCGCGGCTTCGTTCCTGAACACTTCGTAGAAATAGAAACGATTTGGGTTTGTTTCATCCACCATAATATGAAACTGGAAAACTTCGGGTTCTTCACTGACAACATTTTGCGCTTGGAAGATGCTGGCGTCCAAAAAGGGCTGCCGATACTCAGGTTTTACGTTGATCACGAAGAACCCACCAAACATTGCATCGTCCATATTTGTCTCCTTCATTGACCTAAAAGCGGCGAAGGTCGCAAAACACACCCGTCCTGCTGGATGGCGTTATCCTACAGCACTGCGATACCCATGAACCTAAGCGGGTATCCTTTCTTTATCTGCTTCACCCCATCCTAGCGCGCGTGCAAGTTCGTGTGACATTGTGGTAAGTGTATGGCCAATCTTTTCTCGCTTCGAAGGTGTAAACACCCGAAGAGACGCGGTAGCGCCGATTGAAAGCGTCGCACCAACACCTGTCTTAGTCAGCGTTGTTGCGACAGAACTGATCCCGCGCTCGAGCTCTTCAACACATACGGCATACCCTTTGGCTCGAATGACATCGAGTTCCGCGGCCAGATCCTTAGGGTCTGTAATCGTGCGATCTGTGTACCGCTTAAGCTGCCCATCCAATCGGTCTTGAGACAGCAGCTCAGGCGACACGGCGGCGATTGCCTTGGAGCAAGAGCACGCGTGCATTGGTCGTTTGCCCATACCTGGATGAAGAAAAGACACGCCCGTCTGCGGTGTCTCCACATGAATAATCTCAACCCAATGGCCCCGTAGCCGAGACAAGAAGAACGCAGCGCCATAGTCATTCGCGGCGCCAGAGAGGACAGGCGCAATCACCTGCAAAAGAGCGGGATCAGAGTGATCGCTCAACGTGATACGCTTTAGCCTAATCCCAATCGCGAACTCACCGCGGGTTGGTGATTCAAGTAGGCCGGACAAAACAAGGTCTTGAACCAGCCTGTAGGCCGTCGGTTTAGGTATATCGGACTGGGCACAGATATCCGCTACGGACGCACGTCCTTTTTGTCCCACGATTTCCAAAATCAGCGCTAATCGTTCGAGATGCATTTTTCTCACTTTATGATAACTAAGTTTTCGATATACGATACAATTTAGGGAATCAAGGGAGGAGCACACGATGGATGGACAATGCTGTGGACCGGGCTTCAAGAGTCCGCAAGAAGCCATCAAAGCCCCCCGAGAAAAGCTACTCTACACGATCGCCATCTACACCGGGACAGGGATCCAGAAACCTGATTACCTTGCTACTGTGGATGTCGACCCTGACAGCCCGACCTATTCTCAGGTAATCAATAGGCTGGAAATGCCGGGGATTGGGGACGAGCTTCACCACATGGGGTGGAACGCCTGTTCGTCCTGTCACGACGACGGCTCGATGTCCCGCAAATACCTGATCCTGCCAGGCGTACGCTCTAACAACCTTCATATCGTTGATACAGCCACTGACCCGCGTGCGCCGCGGTTGCATAAGGTCATCGACGGGGCCGAGATCAAGGCCAAGGCAGATTTATCGGGCCCGCATACGGTGCATTGTTTGGGATCGGAAATCATCATTTCCTTCCTTGGAAATGCCAAGGGTGAAGCTCCTGGAGGCTATCTGCATCTCGACAAAGAGTTCAACATCGTCGGTCGCTGGGAAACCTCGATGGGCGATATCAAGTTTGGCTACGATTTCTGGTACCAACCGCGCCACAACGTGATGGTCAGTTCCGAATGGGCTGCGCCCAATACCTTCATGCCGGGCTTCGATCTGGAAGAAGTGGGCCATCTGAAATATGGGCGGGAGCTGCATTTTTGGGATTTCGAAAGGCGCGAACCGGTCGAAAGCTTCTATTTGGGTGAAGACGGGCTGTTGCCGCTGGAAGTCAAGTTCCACCATGACCCCGACAGCACGCACGGGTTCTGTGGCGCAGCTCTTTCGACCAATGTGATCCATTGGTGGCAAGACGATGCTAAAAAGTGGCGGTGGGAAAAGATCATCGACGTGGAAAACGAGATGCACCCCGAATGGCCGATCCCGTTGCCGGGGGTTATGTCGGCGATCCTGATCTCGATGGACGACAAATACTTGTACCTGAACAATTGGCTGCATGGAGATATGCGCCAGTATGACATCACCGACCCGCATAATCCCAAGCTGACCGGCCAAGTGTTTATGGGGGGCCTTTTGGGTAAAGCTCCGATCGTTAACGGGGTCGAGGTCGCGGGTGGTCCGCAAATGTTCCAGCTCTCTCTCGACGGACGAAGGCTTTATGTCACGACCTCGCTGTTTTCGACTTGGGATAACCAGTTCTATCCCGAGATCCGCGAAAAGGGCGGGGTTATGGTGATGATCGATTGCGACCCTGAAAACGGTGGTATGAAGATCAACGAGGATTTCATTGTGGACTTTGGCAAAGAACCGAATGGTCCATCGCGCTGTCACGAGAGCCGGTATCCGGGCGGTGATTGCACAAGCGACATCTGGCTATGACTATGTATACTGTGACGATCGCGAACAGAGATGGCGCGCAATACTGTGTGGATGCGCGGCGTCCACTTCTGGAAACGCTGAGAGAACAGGGCGTCGACTTGCCTTTTGGGTGCAAGTATGGCGGCTGCATTACCTGCGCGGCAAAACTAAAGACTGGCGCGATCGATCAACGCCGACAGGTTGCGCTGAATAACCGGCAAATCGCGAACGGCTATGTGATCCTTTGCGTGGCACGTCCAACATCCGACATCACGCTTGAGATAGGGGTCGAGAGCCATGACGAGCTGTACCGCAATCCGTTTCTCGACCCACTCAAACCCCACGAACTCAAGGCTGACATTGCGACGCCGAAGGAAGGTTAACCGATGCCCGAAGCAGATATTGATCGCATCTACGATTACGACCCCAAGTACCTAGCCGACATCCTGCAGTCGGTCAAAACCATTGCAATGGTGGGGGCTAGCGCGGACAAAACAAAATTCAGTTATGGCGTTCTGCGACAGCTCAGTGAAATCGGCTATGATATTGTACCGGTGAATCCTAACCCGAATGTTTCGGAAATTAGAGGACTCAAGGTCTACCACTCGCTAGAAGAGATCGACAAACATGTTGATATGGTTGACGTCTTCCGCCCAAAGGAAGAGTTATATGGCTTTGCCGAGAAGGCTATCGCAATCGGGGCAAAAGTTCTTTGGGGTCAAATCGGTGTGTACGACGACCAAGCAGCGCAACTCGCCGAAGCGGCGGGTCTTAAAGTCGTGATGAACCGATGCCCCAAGATTGAACTCTTTCGCCCTTTTTGGAAGCCGCGCCTGGACCTAAAGATATGATGGAAATCCGATTGGTAGCGGCCTCCTCAGCATCCAATCAGGGTGCCAATTGAGATATTGTGCTTACGGAAGAGAAGACAAGTAATCTTGTCACTCTACACAACCGCCTAGTCTAAAACCAAAAATGTCCGATTAGTTTGGAGAACCAAAGGCCGCTTTGTCCGCAGTGCGGTTTACCCAGACGTGCTTTGGTTTCAATTGTCGCTTCTGGCCGACGATCCGGCCGTTGTTCCAGGTCGGGCAAAGAGCGCGAATGGCAGGTAAGTCTGGGTTTCCATAACTGATCCTCCGCTCCGCTATGCACGCCCACAACGACAACCCGACGATGACGAGGGACGATAACAGGATGCTGCACCGCCTCCAAGATCGGCTTGGAGCCCAAAGCAGAAATCGCGGTTTGCTCTATCGTTGTGATAATTAATGCTTTTGCGCAAGGACGTCTATTATCGCAGTGAGAGCCTTGTCTTCAAGCCCTTGATCCATACCCAATTGCGCCATCTCAACAAACAGTCGGGGCAATTCATCCCGGGCGCCAAGAGCCTCAAAACTAGCGAGAACATCTTCCAAAGCTGCGGCGTAAGTACTCATCGAGGCTGGTGGGTTGTCATAGGTGGCTTGAGGCGCTGTCGCGGCAAAGTAGTCGTAATAAGGTTTCATCATTCCCATAGATATGGGCACAAGATCTGAGAAGGTTTGCATGGGGATACCTGCTTTCTTCGCTGCCAGCGCTCCGAAAATCATTCCCCACATGAAACCTTGGCGAACCGTAAAAAGTCCCGCAAAGAGTGCAGCCAGCATTCCAGCTTGGCCACCCACATGGACAGAGCTTCCGCCCAAATTTCTAATGATTGGACCGTGGATCTTCCACTGTTCTTCGGTTCCAACGACCGACAGTACGGTATCCTTATCTCCGATCATATGCGGATAAGCATTGATGATGCCAACCATCCACGAGGCGCCAGCGTTTTCCACGAGTTGCGCTAAGTCTTCAGCATCCTCTGCGCCTCCAGTTGAGAGTTCGATTATGGTCTTGTTGGGCAGCGAATTAGCCGCATTGGACAAGAGTTCTATTGTCTGCGGGTGCGATTTTACGCAGGTAATCGTTACAGGACTGGCAGATATCGCCTCAGAAACAGTGGCCGCCACAGTTGCTCCTTCGGAACCAAGAGCGGTCGCTTTCTCGGGTGTCCTATTCCAAACAGTTACAGATCGGCCTGCTTTCATTTGAGCTCGGGCAAGCGCTGTACCCATGGACCCAAGACCTATTACTGAAATGTCCGTCATGCTGAACTCCTCCCTAATAACCAATTGCAAACAACGGCGCGGTTTTGTCTCGCCGAAATGCCAACGGGGCGACCAATCAGATCACCGTACTTGGAAAACGGCTCGCTATACTAAGGTTTTCTGAACAGGTCTTTTGGGAAACGGGTGCTTCACAGTCGCATCACCATTGACCGATGGTCAGGCACTAACTACCGCACTCTCGCCGAGTGGTGAAAACTCGGCGCGGCATTTTAGACAATTCTACTGGCCTGACTGACACTGATTGCAACTTGCCTGGCAACGCCTTCAGTTAGAAAATGCTCCGATATTTAATCTGGCTGCCACAATACTAAAAAAAGGAATTTGAAGTGGCCCCTGTCAGAGGCCACTTCTTAGCGTATCACTCAAAGTTGTACGGCGCACCGGCTTGGTTGATCACACTGTTGTATTCTCGGAAAATTCCAACGATTTTCTCATGCACTTCGCCTTCCTGGGCAATTTCTTCCCAGAACTCTTTGGCTGCATTCTCGACCTCGGCCCATTCGGACGCTGGCACTGATCGCAATTCCAGCTTATCGCCATTTGCGCGCAGTGCCGCTTCTCCGCCCCAATACCATTGATTGCGATAGGTGTGACCTGCTTCGATACCCGCCATCACGATGGATTTGAGGTGATCCGGTAGCTCTGCCCAACGCTCCTGGTTTGCAAACCAAGATCCGATCCACGCACCCGAGATGTTGTTGGTCAGGAAATAGTCCGTCACATCAGCCCAACCAACCGTGTAATCCTCGGTAATGCCGGACCACGCCATGCCGTCAAGCTCTCCGGTCTGTACGGCGACTTCCGCGTCTTCGTAGGGAATGTTCACCGGCACGACGCCAAACTTGGCGAGGAACCGACCAGCGGTTGGGAAAGTGTATAGTTTTAGCCCATCCAGATCAGCAACCGATGTAATTTCCTTCTTTGTGTTGAAGTTGCACGGGTCTTGCCCAGCTGCAGACAACCACTGAACGCCAACTTTGGCATACTCGTCGCGCCAAATGTCCGCCAACCCGTATTGATTGAACAAAACCGGCACGTCGAGAATGTGCTTTGTCGCGAAGGGGAAGTACCCGCCAAAGACGCGAAGCGGTGTCGGTGACGCCATCGAGTCATCGTCCGAATGAACCCCGTCGATTGTTCCGCGCTGAAGCGCTTGGAACAGCTCGCCCGTAGGTACAATCTGATCTGCGAAGAACAGCTCGATTTCCAGCTCGCCGTTGGCATTGGCGTTGATGTAGTCAATTGCAGGCTTGGTCACATGCTCGCCCAACGCGCCTCCGGCATAGGTCTGGAACCGCCATTTGATGGGGGCCTGCGCCTTTACTATAGCCGGTGCAGCAAGCGTCGCGGGCGCGGCCAAAGCGGCGGTCCGCAAAAATCTACGTCTTGTAGTCATGGTCTTCCTCTCCTGTGCTTTTCATTGAACTTGATCCGGTTAACCCGGTTTCTCGTTCTTTACGTGCTCAGTTTCCGTAGACGATGCCCGGAAGCCACAATGCGATGTCTGGGAAGGCCATCACCAATCCCAAAGCCAATGCCATCACTGCCACAAACGGTATGATGGACCTGTAAATATCTCCAATCGTCACCTCTGGCGGGGCCATGGCCCGCATCAAAAACAGGTTGTACCCAAAAGGCGGAGTCATATAGGCGATCTGACATGTGATCGTGTAGAGGACACCGTACCATATCAGATCAAACCCCAGCGCACCGACCAGCGGCACGTATAACGGAGCGACGATGACCAGCATGGCGGTGTCATCCAGAAACGTACCCATCACCAGAAAGCTGAGCTGCATCAGGATCAGGATGATCCACGGGTTCAGACCAAGCTGCACCGTAAACAGGTTTTCGATCGCCTTGACCGCGCCCAGCCCGTCAAAAACCGCGCCGAAGGCAAGGGCCGCAAGGATGATCCACATGAACATGCAGGTAATTCCAAGCGTCTGTTTGATCGAGGTCTCAAAAACCTGCCACGTCATGCGGCGTTTCAGAACCGCCGCCATCAAGGCCGCGATTGCCCCCAAGGCCGAGCTTTCGACCAATGAGGTCCAGCCATTCACGAAGGGCACCATCATCACCGCAAAGATGCCTATGGGCAGCAGACCAGCCCCCAGCAGGCGGAGTTTTTCGCTCCAGGTGACCTGCGCGCGTTCTTCGGCGCTCATCACTGGGCCGAGCGATGGGTTCAGGCGACAGCGGATGGCGATGTAGATGATGAACAGCGTGGCCATCATCAAACCGGGAATAACGCCTGCCAGCCAAAGCTGCCCGACCGGTTGACGGGCAATCATGGCGTAAAGGACCAACACAACGGAAGGCGGCACGAGAATTCCCAAGGATGAACCGGCCTGTATGACCCCCGTCACCATACGCTTGTCATAGTTCCGGCGCAGCAATTCGGGCAAAGCAATTGTCGCTCCAATCGCCATACCTGCAACGGACAATCCGTTCATGGCTGAGATCAGAACCATCAGACCGATTGTGCCTATAGCCAGCCCGCCGGAAAGACCGCCCATCCAGACATGGAACATACGATACAGGTCATCCGCGATCCGAGATTCCGACAAAACGTATCCCATGAAAATGAACATCGGCAGCGTAAGCAGGGGGTACCAGCGCATGACCTTGATCGCTGCCGCAAACCCCAGATCATAGCCCCCCCTGTCGCCCCACAGGAAAAAGGCGGCAATCACTGCTACGAACCCGATAGCCCCGAATACACGCTGCCCGGTTAACAGCATCAGCATCATGGTCGAGAACATGAGCGCGGCTATCAATTCATAGCTCACCCGCGGTGTCCCCCTTCAAGGTCTTCGGGGGCCATATGCACCGGCTCATCATCTTTCGGACCCATATCATGTCCTTGCAACCGCAAGATGTCTTTGAACAGTTCCGAGATTGACTGCAACAGCATCAGCAGAATGCCAACCACCATGATCGTTTTGATGGGCCAGATATAGGGGCGCCACGCGGACGAGGACCTCTCGCCGCCATATTGGAACGAATACATCAAACTGTCCCAGCCTCCCCAAAATAAAAAGGCCAGATACACGATCAGAAAAAGCACCGTCAGCACGTCAACCTGGCTTTTTCGGCGGTCTGTCCATTCTCCATACAGCAGGTCCATCCGGACATTCGCACCCATCTGCATCGCATAAGGACCGCCAAGGATGTAGTAAGCGACCATGGCAAATTGTGCCATTTCAAGGGTCCAGAGCGAGGGGACAAAGAAGGTCTTGGACACAGAGGAATACAGCAGGATCGCCATCATAAGAAAAATGCCATACATGATGACCCGCCCAATCGTCCTGTTGGCACGGTCCACAAAACTGACATAGGCCTTCATCACACCTGTCACGAAGCAGCCTTTACATAATGTGATTTGTCATGTGAGCCAGCGTAGAGCGAAAACTTCTCCGAGCGACTAAGAACTAACATCCCGCATTCGCGCGGAAAACCGCTATAAAATTCACGCATGTTGAGCTCTACCCCAATACTTTCCCTCTTCATCAGAGCGACATGTCGGATAGCTGTCAAGTTGGTACCAGGCATAATTGGCTGATTAAGGTGATGGTTCTAGAGCTTCATGGCAAACCTATTGTTGCAAGTCGCTCTTACTTGCTACTTTCTCATTTCGATGGATGCACTTTTTTGAGTGAGAACAAACCTTTCAGAGCGACAAAAACAGAGAATTTGGCGCGAAGGAGCGTAATTTAACATTTTATTCAAATACGACCGTTATTTGAGATCGAAACCGAACCTGGGGAGGCTAACAATCTTCCCGATGAGATGCCTAAGGTCCTTAGTGATTTTGTGACGTCCTGGGGGCGCCTGCAATTGAAGTTGTATCTTCTTGCCGAGTTACAGTTATAGCTATCGACAAATCGCTGCGCGGCCCATCCTTACCTAAATGAATGTTCATCAGATAATACCAGTGGCAGCAGTGCCCGCAGTTCGAGAGTTCGACAGGCCTCCTTTTTCGCTAGTGCAGCGAATGGCGGCAAAGCGAGCTGCGACCGCAGCATCTCGGTTGGCGGCTGGAGGTCGGCTCTGGGCCGAACGCTGAGGCAGGGTATTCTGCTGATCAATCACGCCCAAGTAACACACACTGCGCCGGTTTTCAGGTTGCGAAGAGGCTCATTGGCTTACTGTTTTACGTCGACTTGAAGGGCTTGAACCGTCGAAACACTCTAAAAGCGTAAAAATCTCAAGGTGTTGAATTCAATGACAGGCGAGTCTCAATAATTCAGTCCCATTATTTACGTACTCCGACAATTCTTGTCGGATCACCTTAATGGTGAGACTGCGGTTCCAACAAAATCAGCTACTTAGAGTTTTCAATTTTTGAGACTCCAGAATCCGAGATTTTCTAACCAAACAAATAAAAAGCAGTCCTTCATTTAACGCGCGGAGAACGACTGCACTGAGCCCATCCTGTGAATTTGATTTTCTCGCTGCGTACGCTCGCAGCACAGACTTTGCCGCGTGCGCATCATCTTGTGCACAGCAACGCGTCTGAAGAACCGGTCGTTCCTGCGCAGCGCGGCGACAATGGATGCGCCAACTCACAGGTCGCGGACTTAGTGCTAATTCAGACGACATTGGAGTGAGCTCAATAGCGCCCTTTTGATTAAGCACCAACGCGGTTCTTTTCAGGTGTTGAATAAAGAGGCGCAGTGGTGTCATCGAACGGTATTCCCGCGGGAAAAAGATATTGATGCCGGGGATGGAAACCCTGTTTTGGACTAAGACTTCTTCGACTAAACCGGATGCCAGTGATTCCAGATACGTGTCGCGAAACGTATAAGCTATTCCCAGCCCGCGGGCCGCCATTTCAACCGTGACCGGCGAAGAGTTTGCAATCAGGCTACCGCCCACTTCGACGGCGTACTCACCTTCAGGGCCGGTGAATGTCCAGGGGGCGAATTGGCCGGAGCTTTGGAAGCGGTAGCGCAGACAATTATGTTCCAACAAATCCCTTGGGTTTTCTGGGGTGCCATTCTCCGCAAGATACTTCGGGCTTGCCACCACAGCTGTTTGCAATGGACTTGTTAAGCAGATGGCAATCATATCCTGCGCAATCATGCCACCCATACGAAAACCAGCATGGAAGCCCTCGCCAAGCACATCCGACAAAGCATCGGTTAGCAGCAGCTCAACCTCGATCTCGGGGTATAGCTCCTGGAATGAGACTAGCGCTTCGCGAACGACCAGATGATAGGCGATCTCGGAAATCGCGAGCTTCAACGTACCGCGGGCTGAATGGCCTGCTGTAAGTGCGCTTTCAAGCCCGTCGGCAAGTTGATCAAATGCCGGGCCTGAGCTTCTCGCCAGAGCACGCCCGGCTTCTGTCAGATTGATTGACCGTGTCGTCCGGATGAACAGTGCAGTTCCAAGTCTGTCTTCTAGGTTCTTTAGCTGATGACTTACTGTGGACCGTTTGAGCCCCAGCTTTTGTGCAGCAGCACTCAGGCTGCCGTGTTGAGCAATCGCATTGAACACTTCGAGAGTGGAAAGAGGCAGGCGCATTGGTGCATCTCCTACACCATAGAGATGGTTAACAGGCATATTGTTGTCTGTGATGGAGTATATAGATTTGGCCAACAAGTAAACGCAACTCCCCGGACGGCAGAGACAAATCACCAATGAACATTCTCGTTTTGACCGCTCATCCAAACCTCAAAGCCTCATTGGTCAACCGAGTGTGGTTTGACGCCCTGTCAGATGTGGCAGGCATCACAACCCGTGACCTGATGGCCGTCGGCGGGCGGGAGATGAAATTTGATCCGGAGGTCGAACAGGCCCTGCTTCGGAATGCTGACCGTGTCGTGTTGCAGTTTCCGTTCTACTGGTACTCCTCCCCGCCCGTACTCAAGGCGTGGCTTGATCAGGTGTTGCTTGCCGGGTTTGCCTATGGCCCCGGTGGCAACCAACTAAACGGAAAAGAGCTCGTGCTTGCCGTTTCCACTGGTGGACCGGTCGAAAGCTATCGGACTGGTGCATTCAACAACTTTTCCATGTCCGAGTTTCTAACCCCCTTTCAACAGACGGCACTTATGACTGGCATGACCTATCTGCCGCCATTCGTGCTTCACAGTGCTATGAGCCGGGACCAAATCAGGCTCGAAGCAAGCGTCCCGGCGTTGATTGCGCATCTGACGGGACAACAGACCGAAGCCAGCGCCAAGTTGGTTGGATAGGCACATACCCCTCGCAAAAAATCAGGAGAAGCAAATGGAAAACCTCGAAAACAAAGTGATCCTTATCACCGGTGGTGGTACGGGAATTGGGAAAGCCACGGCATCTGCCTTTATTGCCAATGGGGCGAAGGTGGTTATTACCGGTCGCAGACAATCCGTTCTTGAAGAAGCAACTCAGAAACTTGGGCCGCAAGCCTACGCTATTGTTGGGGATGTCAGCAAAGATGGCGAACCGGCCCGAATTATCGAGGAGACCATCCGCAAATTTGGCCGGCTGGATGTTTTGGTCAACAATGCTGGAACCGGAAAGATGGGTCCACTGTCTGAAACCAGTGACCAGGATATCGAAAGCATTTACCGAACCAACGTGTTTGGACCGCTGGCTTTTGCCCGCGAGGCAACCCCCCATCTTGCCAACAGTAAGGGGGCAATCATCAATATTTCTTCGGTAGTCGCGCGCGGCATGATGCCTGGCGCTGCGGTTTACGCATCGTCAAAGGCAGCTGTGGACCACGCAACCAGACTCATTGCTGCGGAACTCGGTCCAATGGGCATCCGGGTCAATGCGGTCGCACCCGGACTTACAGACACGGAAATAACGGCAGACGTAAAGTCAAATGAACAAATGCTAGGAATGATTATCGCTCAAACACCGATGGGTCGCATCGGTGAACCTGCAGACATCGCAAACGCGGTTCTTTTGCTTGCCGATAAGCGTGCCGGGTGGATCACAGGCCAGTCTGTACAAGCAGGTGGAGGGTTCCTGTTGTAAGGCGACGAGCGTGATTTTGAACATCAAGCTTCAATAAATATCCGCAGAGGGTCAAAAGCGACCCGGCAACATCTTCAACATGATGTTGTCGGGTCTTCAATGATTACAGCATGAGATTTCTTGCCGAACCAAACGATTTGCTGAGTTACACCGTCGGGATCAATATTGCGCTGCTGAAGCCACGAAAACCGCAAAGACTGACCCACTTGAATTAGCCTTTGTAGGAAAATGTACGAACTCTGCGTTTAGCGCCTCTTCAAGCGTTAAGCAGCATCTGGAAGACTGGGGCTCAGACCAGCTCAATGCACCCGCAGTGTTTCCCGAAGAACAAGCAATCGGACAACGGCCATTCAAACCAACTGTAAAGTTCAGGTGTCAGCGCAGTGCTGATGTCTGGGCCTGGCGGGAGGATTGGAGGGCCCAACATGCCAAGAATTCAACTTCCCGCTGTCACCCCTAAACGAAGAGCCTGGAACAAGGGCCGGTTCATTGGCCAGAAACGACCGCTGTTGCCGAAACAGGTCTGGGCGATCCGAGCGCGGCTCGAATTGGCGGGCAACCTGCGCGATCTTACATTGTTCAACGTGGCGATTGATAGCAAGCTTCGCGGATGCGACTTGGTGAAACTGGGTTTACCACCATGTGCGAGAGCGACGCCCCCGGCGATGTCGTTGATTTCTTGCGCGGGTATCATGACAGGTTGGGCAAGGCAGTTTTCGAGAACGAAGGCACACTGGACAAATATCTGGGCGACGGGCTGATGGCGACCTTCGGGACACCAGAACCCGGTGAGAACGACGCCAATAACGCACTTCAATGCGCCTTTGACATGCTTGAGGCATTGAGCATCTGGAACCGTGACAGGAGTGCCGAAGGGCTTCCTCCGGTACGCATTTGGATTGGCATCCACTTCGGTCCCGTTATCTCAGGTGACATCGGAAACCGACGCCGTCTTAAATACAGTGTCATCGGCGATACCGTGAACGTCGCAAGCAGGCTTGAGCAGCTGCCCCGGAAACTAAAAGCCTCCTTGGTGGTTAGCGATTTGTTGATCGAGGCAAAAAGTCCGACGGACAAGGCTGGGCAATCCTTAGTTAAGAGGTTGGTGTCCGCCGGAGTGCAAGATTTGAGGGGACGACGCGGAAAGATCGGCGTTTGGATCTACCCGCTGAAATAGTAAGTGTTTGCACATGGCTTTGCCATTCCCCCGAATTCAACTTTCGCAATCCATTCAGTCGGACCCGCTCATTGAGCCGGTCAACGCCATCCATTTCCATATGGTCATGCAGCGTGTGACGATCGTAAAACAACTCGGGTCTGGAAAATCGACTCATCCACAACGCTTAATCGACGTGCGGCACTTACCAGAAACCGGTTCAGCGGATCACATGGACAGAACAATTGGCGTGGTGAACGACCCGGTTTGCAGTTGACCCAATAAAAATGTTCTCGATCCCCGGCTTGTGTGAGGCCAGCACTATGCAATCGATGTCATTTTCATTTGCGAAGTCAACGATCGCGCGGCCAGCGCTCCCCGAGACAAGGCGCGCTTTCGCACCCGATAGCTCCGCAGCATTCCGATGTAAGCTTTCCTGAAGTTCTTTTCGCGTATTTGCCAGAACTTCCTCGGGTATCTGAGATGCCACATATGCAGGGATCGGTTCCTGCACATGAAGCACTGTGAATTCCGCATCGGCATTCGCCAGCAAACGAGCAGCTTCAAATGAGGCCTGTGTATCGTGATCTTTGTCCAGTGCGACTGGTACCAGAATGTTTTTATACATATGAGCTACCTTCCATTGCTCCAGCTGCGATCGTTCCGACCTCTGCGGTGATACGGCTCTCTATACCGGTTCTGATTTCGAAGACTTACCCGCTTTCTTTGCTGTGCTTGCAACATCATCCATTGTCTTTTCCACAGCTTCGGCTTCGGTTTCCGCTGCATATGCTGCACACCGGGCAACTGTTTCGAACCATTCCTGAGCGTCAGCCACAAGGCGTTCGGCTGAGTGCTTCTGCCACTCTGCTATGGATTGCAGCGCTTTCGCCGGATCAGTCGGGTCTACAGCAGACGCCGAGCGCGCAGCTTCCAGCGCGGTTCGCACAGCCTCGTGACGCCTCTCAAACCAATGTTGAGCAAAGGCCTCTGCCTCTTTCAGTGACTTCTCCTGCGTGTCCCAAAATTGCTCAAGCTGAGCGCCCAGAAACGGATTGGCTGTAGTAGTCGGCTGCATCTGCTTGAAAATATCTACAAGTGCGTTGGAGTAACTTGATTTTGGCTTCTCTTCAGGCATCGGAGATTCCTCCTCATCTCTAAATGCTGAATATTAACTGAGATCGTGGAAACTTGCCTTAATGTAAATCAACCACCGCCGGCAAACGTGGTAGTGGTGTCCTGCAATCCAAGGGTGGACTTTGTGCCAACCTATTCGGTCTGTATAGCCTCAAGATACGCAATCACATTCGCCAACGGCACACCTGCGAACATCGGTTGGCCGTCAGGCATCGTCAGCGCAACTTTTTGATCCGAATCCAAAGCTGGTCCAAAAATGGGCATTTCTCCACCATGCGCGAGCAATGGTGCGCGACCATCAATTTGACGCGCCACCGCCTCGATCGGAAAAACACCGTCGTTTTGGGCCGCGAGCCTCGTCAGATCAGGTGTCCTTATCGCCAGCATCTCCGCCATTGGACCATCTCCTGTGGCCTCGAAACCATGGCATTGCCAACAATAAGTTCTGTAGAGATCGTGCCCATTTTGAAGGTCAATATCCTGCGCCAGTGCAGCACTTGCAGCAAATATTGACAAAAGAAGTCCGCGACAAACTAGCATCTGTTCCTCCTCCGAGATCAGCATTTCGAGTTGAAAATACGCGATATCGAATGAATGCTTCATTGATCTCGCTCATATTCAACCTTTGAGTACCAGCTGGGAAAAACCATCACGAAACGACGGTCGCAGCATTCAAATCCGCCTCTCTGATCAGTCTTAGCGCCTGATGATATAGATCAATGCCAAATAAAGAATTACATATCAAAGTATGAATGTTTCAGAAGAAGCTCGGCATGAGCGGTGATGAGCCCTTGGTTTTTCATCGGGGTGCTTGTTTGCGGCACAGCTTCGGTAACCCGGCAATTGCCCATCAAGGAGTGAGGTGAATGCATACAGTTGATCCACCGTCCCCTAAACTCCGACGTTCTCTCACCACCCCGTTGCTTACCTTATATGGGCTCGGTGTAACCGTCGGTGCGGGAATTTATGTGCTCGTCGGCGCAACCGCCGAGGCCGCGGGCCCTTATGCTGCAGTTTCGTTTCTTGTTGCAGCGCTCGTCGTTTCGCTGACGGCTTTGTCGTACGCCGAACTCGCGACACGCTATCCCGTAAGCGCGGGTGAAGCGGCATACGTTGAAGCGGGATTTCAAAGGGGCTGGATGGCGGTTCTAATCGGTCTTGCCGTTGCTGCGTCTGGGATTATTTCAGCCTCCGCTGTTGCGATTGGGGCGGCCTCATACCTTCACACCCTGACGGGGCTTGGCACCGCATTGCTTACGATCGGCGTTGTGTCGGTCATGGGGCTGATTGCAATCTGGGGCATTACACAATCGGTATTTGTGGCAGCCGTGATCACGGTCATCGAGATCGCGGGGCTTCTTTTTGTGATTGGCTGGGGCATGTCTGTGCAGGAACCGCAAGGCCATGAAATTAGTGAGATGATTCCGGGGCTCGAGCTCAGTACCTGGCGCGGTATTATGGCGGCATCTCTGCTGGCATTTTTTGCCTTTGTCGGCTTTGAGGACATGGCAAACGTCGCGGAAGAGGTAAAAGACCCAACCCACACAATTCCAAAGGCTATCCTTTTGACGCTCGTTCTGGCGACGGGTTTGTATCTAGCGACCTCGATCACGGTCCTGCTCGTTGTTCCTATCGATACCTTGTCGACCTCGGCCGCCCCACTCACGCTGGTTTTCTTCGACGCACCCGAAGTAATCAAACAAGGGTTCGCCGCAGTCGCGGTCGTTGCAACAGTCAATGGCGTCTTGATCCAGATGATTATGGCGTCGCGGGTGATCTATGGTCTTGCCGACCGGGATCATCTTCCGAAAATACTGGCGACTGTCCCGCAGGTTACCCAAACACCGGTCGTCGCAACCCTGTTGGTTGTTGCGATAATTCTTCTGCTGACGCAAACTTTGCCAATCGGCATACTAGCGGAACGCACATCCCAGATCGTTTTGGGAGTGTTTGTTTTGGTCAACATCTCGCTGATATTGCTGAAGTCCCGGCCAGGGTCAACTCGGGAACATTTCCGCGTACCTCTTTTTGTACCAATCCTTGGGGTGCTGACCAGCGCTCTGCTTTTTGGTGCCGGATTTCTCTGAGAGGAAAACCGACAGCACAGGGTCACCAGAACGGGGTCCGACTGACGCATGAACACTGACCGATCAACATTTGGAAGGCGGATTTCAGGCTGGTGGCACCGGACTTTCGTCGATCTGATCGCGCAATTGCAATGGTCTTACCTGCCACCATTGATGGTTTACTTTGCGGCCGGGGTTTCGGGGCTAACATCCGTCGTCGGTGCGTTTTTTCTTAAGGACTATCTGAATCTATCCGCCGCTTTTGTTGCGGGATTGGCATTCTGGGCCGGGTTGCCATGGATTCTAAAAATACCGCTGGGTCATCTGGTTGATCTGTTCTGGCGCTGGAAATCCCTGCTGATTGTTGTTGGCGCATCCTTTATCACGGCGTCATTGCTCATCATGTACAGGCTTGTGGCTGCGCCTGACCAAATGGCCGGCATTATGCCACTTGAGGATTGGTACGTCGTTGCCTTGATGTTGGCTCCTTCAGGTTATGCCATTCAGGATGTCGTTGCTGACGCCATGACAGTCGAAGCAGTGCCGCAATCGGACCGAGACGGACGCGCGTTTATTCAGGACGAAGTTCGTGCCCGGCACACCACCATGCAGACCCTCGGCAGGATTGCGATCATATCCGGGTTTGCAGGGGTCGCCGCGATTAACATCTGGATTTTTTCGGGGGCGGAAAATCTGGAGCAAGCCGATCGTTTGGTTCTCTACGGTCGGGTCTATCTCATTGCCCTGGCTATCCCACTGTTGTCTGTCAGTGGAGTGGTTCTTCACGCTCTGATACAGCGTCGCCTCGTTCGTCGAGGACACCTTCTGCACAGACCAGATCAAACCACCGAAGTCAGGTGGCCGATACTGCTGGGCGGACTTGCGTTTGTTGTTCTCAGCATAGTGTTGGGAACCGCAAATTTTGCCTTCGCGCAAGAGACCGTTTTTGCGGTGTCGCTCACGGTCATTCTCTACCTCATGTCGCGTTTGCTGAGAGAGCTGGAGTCGAAACAGGCCAAAGTTCTGATCGGGACAGCAACTATCATTTTCGTTTTTCGAGCAGTTCCCTTGCCAGGACCGGGCCTGACCTGGTTCGAGATCGACGAACTTGGGTTTGACGAACAGTTCCTGGCCATTCTAGCGCTTCTGACCTCACTACTTGCTCTGCTTGGCCTGATTATCCTCAGGCCGTTTATGGCAAGTCGTTCGATTGCGCAGGTTGTAGTGTTACTCACGATTGCCGCCGGAGTGCTGTCCCTGCCAAACCTTGCCTTGTACTACGGGGTGCATGAATGGACGGCCGCGCGCACAGGTGGGGTCGTGGATGCAAGGTTTATCGCCATTCTTGACACAGCCGTTGAGTCACCGCTGGGCCAGATCGCGATGGTCCCAATGTTGGCTTGGATCGCGCGCAACGCCCCAACACATCTGAAGGCTACCTTTTTTGCGGTCATGGCTTCGTTCACCAACATGGCATTGTCAGCAAGCAGTCTCGGTACAAAATACCTGAATCAGATCTTTACCGTTACCCGCGCGGTTACCGATCCCAGAACGGGTTCCGTTGCCTCCGTCGCTGACTATAGCCACTTGGGGAACTTGCTGATTACCGTGGGCTTGATCTCTGTCATCATCCCACTGGCTGTGGTTTTTCTGGTGCAAAACTCGCCTTATCAGACGCGCGATTGAATATGCGGATCAATCGCTTTCATCGAGAAGTATCTTGAGGTGTGACACCGGAACGCCAATATTCGAGCCGCCAAATTCGGGTAAGATCGCGGCATTGATAGCAACCACCTCGCCGTTTCGGTTAAGGGCAGGTCCGCCGCTTCCGCCGGTTGTGGTTTCAGCATCATAAACGACTGCACCGGGACTGGTCTGGGCGACGATCCCCCGGCTGGCCAGAGGCTTGATCTTGTTCTGCTCTGAAAGGTGTTTTGCAATAGTCCAGAAATCGACGGCGCCGTCTCTCTCAAGCGTTTTCAGAAAATCCGGCCCAGCCTGCACAATCAAGGCCTTAAGGCCAGTCGGAAATCCAAGCAAGAAAACTTCTTCACCTGCTCGCGTCGGGTGAGGTGCCAGTGAGAGTCCAAGCCCTTGAACACGGTTCGCATCAACGGACAGAAGCGCCAGATCGGCCGTTTTGCTTGCCCTAAGCAATACCGCTTCCATTGGCTTGGATTGTTCTGGAAGATAAGCCAGCAGGCTAAGTATCTCGGCTTCAAGCCCTGCTGCCTTCAGGGCCTGCGCCCGATCCCCGGTCGTCCAGGGCAAGGCGACATGACGGTTGGTCACCAAAAGAGAGGTGTCCTGCAATAGAAACCCGGTTCCGGTGAACTGAAATTCTGCCGGCGCGCCTTCCGCATCTGGCTCAATCCATGGTTTTCCGAATGGAGTTTTTAGTTTCTCCCCGTCCGGGCCAAGCACATGCCGCAGCAATTTGCCGCTTTCGGTCTGTCGCAATCCGTAAGCACCCTGGATAAAGGCAATAGATCGCGTCGAGGCTGTGATAACTCGCCTTGACGCACCAGCGCGTTCTTCCAAAGTGCCAAGGCGCTGCTCGGTGGAAATCACCTGGTTGTCAAATGCTTCTCTGAGCGCGACCAGATCATCCGCCGTCAGTGCATCTTCTCGCGTCTGCGTAAGCATGACAGCAACCGCCTCGATCTTGAGAGACTCCTGTTTAAGGCTGTCCGCCAGCTTCCGGTCGTTCTGAAAAAGCAAATAGCCAAAGGCAAAGATCAGAAGAAGCACACCGATAACGGTAACCCTGAACAAAACCGTGGTTTGTGATGTCAGCCGACGCCCGCCTTCGCGCAGCGCACCGGACATTTTTCTGGTGAAGGGTCGTCGGCTGGAGCGCGCATACACATAAGCGTCACTTATTATGTCTTCGACCGTGTGATGTGCAGGGAATGAGTGGTCACACACCCTGTAGCGCGACATGGGCCCCTCTTCACCGAACTCAATCATGTCGCCATGCCCAAGAACTGCCGAAGCAGTTTTTTGACCATTGACCCAAATATCCCGGCCAGGCAACGCGTTTAGCGCGTAACCGCCTTGCGACCACTGAATGGTCGCCACGTCTTCGTCATGCGGGGGCAAATCCTCTTTCCGCCTGAACTTCAGGATACGATCAGGACCCACCGAAGCAGCCAAAGCGTTGCCGACAAGCCAGGTAACGGTTCCGCGGGACGGCCCCGTCAAGCTCTCCAGAAATGCACGGACATCGCCCGTTTCACTTTCCACATCGCTTTTGTCCGGCGTCCGCATTGTCCATCTCAGTTCTCTAGCCCTATTGGCACATTATCATGCGCAGCAGTGAAACCGCTATGGTGGGCAATAATGTGCTCGTTTTAAGAACACCAAAGGTCCGCGCATGCTGCCCGGACCATGAAGGTTGCGCGTGCGCCTCCATTGCGCCTATTTCGATGAGACCTTGATCTTCCGGCTGGGATCCTGAGGTTCGGTTTTCGGCATCGTGACGTGCAGGACACCTTTGTCGAACGCAGCGGAAATCTCCTCGATATCGACTGCATCAGGCAGCGTCATTGTCCGAGTGAAACTGCCATAGCTTCTCTCGCTAATGCGCAGATCGCCTGTGTCATCATGCGTAACATTCTTCTGGCCCCGCAGCGTCAATCTACGGTCTTTGATTTCGACTTCGACGTCGTCTTCTTCGAGACCCGGCAATTCAGCCGTGAGAACGATCGCTGTATCCGTTTCGTGGATGTCAATCGCCGGCGAAATCGCACCCGTCATGTCCAACGACGGGAAGCCCGTGCGTTGCGCGGCTGTTTCCAGCGTAAGGAATGGCGCTGCGCCCCCGAAAAAACGCGACATCATGGATTCCATTTCGCGTCGAAAATTATCAGAGAGCGGATGTGTTCCAGCAAACAGTTGCGGGGTATTTTTGTCTTCAAGCATTTTCTGATCCTCCTCCTTTGGTGCGATTGGGGGGAGGCGGTATTATTGCAAAAAACGCATATAATTACCTTGATCTTGCGCAAGCAAGCGTCCTCGGTATCGCGCCAAAAGGACAACCCGGCCGTATCAGTATTCCGAATGAAACAAGGCGCATTACCGGTCATACGTCCAGGCCAAGGGGTAAACTGATCTGACTCTATTGCGCCACCGAGCGTCTGAAAAGCATCAGGCTTGACGCCAGAAGGATTGCGCCGAGTAACGCCATCCATAAGAACTCTGGCCAGACCGTCTCAAACCTCGCCCCCTTGAAGATGATGGATTGGCTGGCGGACATGTAATGGCGGGACGGAAGGATCGATGTTCCGACCTGAAGCCAGTCGGGCTGCCCCTCGATCGGTGTCTCTCCTCCTGACAGCATCAGCATCGGAAGGACAGTCAGCATTACCAAAAGCGCGAACTGTGCCATTGAGCGCGCAATTGTTGCAAGAAAGACCCCAAGTGCGGTTGCTGTGAAGAGAAAGAGGGCGGTGCCAACTAAAAACAACACCTTCGACCCCGCGATACTGATCCCTAGTAAACCTTGCATAACAAAGGTCAGCGATAAGGCGGCCGCGACAAGAACCACCGCTGCGTTTGCCCAAATCTTGGCCATCGCAATGTCAAACGGGGTAAGCGGCATCGCAAGCAGGTGTTCAATTGTGCCATGTTCACGCTCGCGGATCATCGCGGCACCGGTGAGGATTGTGGTCAGCCACATGATCTGGCCGATGAGCGCCACGATGCCGGCAAAACGAACAGTATCACGGTTGGGATTGAACGCACTGCGCATGATGATATCGACGGGCAATGACTCAGCCAGGTCCGCACCAATGGCAAAGCGACGGATCTCGGCGCTGAGGATATTGACGATATAGTTTGCGCCAATCCCGGCCTGTTCCATCGCCGTCGCATCAATCAGAACCTGAATTTCCGGCGTGCGCCCGGCGCGAACATCTTTCTCGAACCCTGGTGGCACCGCGACCACAAACAGGAAATGCCCGGCATCCATCTTTTCGGCTCCGGTACCCGGTGCGATCTGGACAACGGGTTGAAACTCAGGAGGGAAGAATGCCGTGGCAAGAGACCGTGAAAGGGGCGAGCCATCCTCATCGGCAAATGCAATGGAGGCATTGTTGACCGAGTTCGAAACCCCCGTCGCCTCCATCACGGGTGCCAGCGTGAATGACCAGACCAGCAGCGCCATCATCACCCAATCACGCCGAAGGCTCATCATTTCTTTCAAGCCAAGCCAGAAGATGCAGGACAACCGTTGCATTTATTTCTCCTGCGCTCGAAGTAAAAGGGCAGCGATCAACGTTAGCACCGGTCCGAAACAGGCCAGGGCCAGAAGATCAGGGGCAAGCGCATCCCAGCCCAGCCCTTTGGTGAAGGCACCGACATTCAGGTGCAGGAAATAGGATGACGGCCAGAGCGACCCGATTGTCTGCGCGCCGCCTTCAAGCGTTGACACCGGTTGTAACAACCCGGAGAACTGAATCGTAGGTACGACCGAGGCTATCGCGGTGGCGAAGGTAGCGGCCACCTGGCTTGAAGTCATGGTCGCAATGAGTAGCCCATAGGATGTTGTAGCCCAGACATACAGCAACGCGCCGATTGCCAGAGGAACCGGGTTGCCTTTGAGCGGTACATCAAAAACAAAGACCGTCATTCCAGCCAAGAGCAGGAAATTGGCGAACGCGATTGCGATATAAGGGATTTGCTTGCCAACCAGAAACTCAAGCCGCGTCGTTGGCGTTGCATAGAAATTGGTGATTGTTCCCAACTCTTTTTCACGTGCGACGCTGACCGCCATCAGAACTGCCGGTAACATTATCAAAAGGATCGCAGGCATGGCTGGGGCCATTGCGGCAATACTCTCGAAACTCTGATTGTACCTGAAGCGTGGCTCGATACGGGCGATCTCGACCGGATGCACACCGTTTTGGCGGGCCATTGCCGCCAAAAAGGTATTGTGGAGCCCCGCCACATAGCCTTCTACAGTCTCGCCTTTGAACGGAATTGCGCCGTCCACAATTGCAAGCACGTCCGTTGCTTCAACAGAGCGGATCTTGCGCCCAAAGTCAGGTGGGAGTTCGACAACCAGCGAGGCATCTCCTCGGGCCAGCCGTTCATGGCCCTCATCGATACTCGTCAGTGGCTGCGTTGGGTTGAAGTAGCGCGATCCTGAAATCTCTGCAATGTAGGCGCGGCTTTCTGGCCCCTGTGACAAATCCAGTACCGCGAAATCCAGTTCTTCGATGTCCAGCGTAATCCCATAGCAAAAGACCAGCATCAGGATCACTGAGCCCAGGAACGCAAACGCCAAACGCACGCGGTCGCGCAAAATCTCGATGGTTTCACGCTTCGTGTATGCCAGTGTGCGCCTGATACCCCCGCCAGCGCTGTCATCAAGGGCATGAACCGATGCCTCAGGAGCTTTCACCGGTGCCGGAGGGTCAGCTGCCTTCAATACCGTGACAAATGCTTCTTCCAGACTGTCTACCTGTGCCCCGGCGATCAACTCATCCGGTGTTCCCTCAGCCAGAACACGGCCCGCGTGCATGAACGACACCCGATCACAGCGCTCTGCTTCGGCCATGAAATGGGTCGAGACGAAAATCGTCACTTCTTCATCTCTCGAAAGCTCAATCAGCAACGCCCAAAACGAGTCGCGCGCCTCAGGGTCCACTCCCGAGGTTGGCTCATCCAGGATCAGCACGCGAGGTCGGTGGATCACAGCGACGGCCAGGGAAAGACGTTGCTTGATGCCAAGTGGCAGCGCCGTGGCCAACATGTCCATATGTGCAATCAGGCCAAAGCGTTCCGCCAGTTCATCGATACGCCTATCGCGGTCCGTGATCGCAAAGATGCGGGCATGTAGCTGGAGGTTCTGCCGAACGGTCAACTCGCCATAAAGCGAGAATGCCTGACTCATGTAGCCAATCTCGCGACGCATCCTCAGGTCGCGTGCATCAACCGGTCTTCCGAACAACAGCGCCTCACCGTCACTTGCGGGCAGAAGACCTGTCAGCATTTTCATGGTGGTCGACTTGCCGCAGCCGTTCGACCCGAGGAAGCCGAAAATCTCACCACGGTTGATCGAGAATTCGACGTTATTGACTGCCGTGAAATCGCCAAAGCGCCGCGTCAATCCGCGTGCCGTGATCACTGGGTCTGCCTCACTGTGATGTGTGGGCGCTTTCCTTGGTGCGATCAGGGGATCTCCGTGCGCCTGCAACCGCCGGTAGGACGTTTCAAGATCGCTGGCTTCCCCCTTCAATTCTGCCGGAGAACCATGGAAAAGCACGCGCCCGGCATCCATCGCGACGATAAAGTCGAATTGTTCGGCTTCTTCCATATAGGCTGTCGAAACCAGTATGGAGAGGTCGGGAGTAGCCTCTCGGACCGCGTCGATCAGCGCCCAGAATTGACGCCGCGACAGTGGGTCGATGCCGGTGGTCGGCTCATCCAGAACCAAAAGCTTAGGATCATGGATCAGTGCACAACACAGCCCAAGCTTCTGCTTCATGCCGCCCGAGAGTTTTCCCATCAGACGATCAGAGAATGGCGCAAGCCCGGTTGCCGACAGCAATGCTGCGATCCGGATGTCACGCTCCTGTTGCCCCTGTCCGAAGAGACGCGAAAAGAACTCAAGGTTCTCGCGCACCGACAATTCTGCATAGAGGTTCCGGCCCAACCCCTGCGGCATAAATGCGATCGCTGGGCAGATTTTGTGACGATGGGCACGGTCGTCGATCGATCCACCGAGAACCTTGATCGTGCCGGATTGAAGCTTCTTCGCGCCGGTGATCAAACCCAAAAGCGTTGATTTGCCAACCCCGTCAGGCCCGATCAGCCCAACAAGCTGACCTACCGGCAGGTGAAGCGACAGGTTATCGAGTGCTGTCCGCTGGCGGTACTTATGCGTGACACCACTGACGCAGAAATCAGATGGGCCCGCCTGGGAAATCATTCGAACAGTTCGGGTGGAATCCGCCTTTCCAGATATTCCGGCCATACACTGTCAGAAGAAAGCCTGATCACAGCGATACCGCGAAGGCCGGTTTTCACATGTTCGATCCGTTCTGTGATCAGATCCTCAGGAATGCGAACCCGAACGCGAAAGACCAACTGTTCACGCTCGGTCAATGTCTCTACCTGCTTTGGAGTGAACTGGGCTTCGGGGGATACAAAAGTGACGGTTGCAGGAACGGCAAAATCCGGCAAGGCATCAAGTACGATGCGCGCCTCAGCCCCGATGGGCAGCAACCCCGCTTCGCGTGCGGGCAGGTACACGTCCATATAGACGTTCTCTAAGCTGAGAAGCGTAAGGATCGGCTCACCCGCGCCAACAACTTCACCGGGCTCAGCCAGTCTGTAAAGAATGCGCCCTGGCATAGGGGCAACAAGCGAAGCATCCTCGATCTGGGCGGCGATCCGGCGCACTTCGGCTTCTGCAGCCGCGATCTGGCTGTCCGAGGTTGCAACCCGGGCCTTGGCGGCACCCAGAACGGCGTCGGCAACCTGAAATGCGGTTTCGCGATCTTCAAAGACTGTCATCGAAATGTTTTGACCGGCCAACAGTGCCTTTGCCCGTTCCAGTTCCTGCGCCGCGCGACGCTGTTGGCTTACTCGTTGGACAACAACAGCCTCGGCTTCGGCCTTGGCTTGACGCGCCAATGCTACTTCGGCTTTGGCGCGATCAAGCGCTGCAGACAGTTCATCGGTGTCCATCTTGACCAACAGTTCACCCACAACAACCAAGTTGCCTTCTGCCGCCAAAACCTGTGCAACCCGCCCTGCGAAGGTGGGGGCAATTTCCACTTGTTCAGCCTCTATCCGTCCATTGCCCTGTACAAATCCAACTGGCAATTCACTGCTGTCTTCTGAAACGAATATGTACAACGCCGCACCTGCGAGAAGGAGCATTACGACGATCAGTATTGCGCGCACATTCTTTTTCATGATCTGGCGTACCGCGGTTAAAGCTACTAGGTGACGTTATCTCAAACCCCGCAAAACGCTTTGTTTTGGATCAAACAGAGACCTTTAGAGGGTTGTTCAAGCCAAACTCGGGTAGAAAACCGGCGCAGCAGTCTGATTGTTAACCCGCATCAATGGCTCAATGCGGATTTCACGGCGTGACTTTAGATTTCGGTTGCGCCGAACTGACGGAATTGTTGCGCATGGGCAAGCCTCACGCGGTCGAAACAAATGCCCAATTGTCCATCCATCGTGTCAAAGCACTTACAAGTCGCACTTCCAGCGTGCGGATGAAATCAACACTGCGTCAGTATTGCGGGTTGCCGCTGCTACTTCGGCAACATGAAGAACTCTTCCAGTACAATCTTTCCGTCTGCTACTGAATAAACTGCAATCTCACTCAAAGTGATACGTTGCCCAGTTTCCTTCTGCTTTACTTCAGCCTTATATCGCACACTGAAGCGGTTTGGGGGATGAACATAGGGGCCATCGACGTCAAATTCGATGATTTCATGAGCTGCCAGCCAATCCTCTCTTTTCCCTTTGATAGCATCACGGCCTTTGGTGATGCGAAACTGTCGAACCGGAGGCACAACCGCTTCTATGGATTGAGCGTTCTCGGCATACATTTCATCAACATTTGTAAGGCCCCTGCGATCACGCATCGCCTGAACAAATGTTCTTCCAATATCGACTAATTCTTCCATGATAGCCCTCATTTTAGGCATCAACTGTATCACATCTTGCCTTTTCCAATCTTGACGAGGATCAATGAATTAAGATGTTGGCGAAGAATCCAGTTCGGGAACGAGTGGGCAATTAGTGTAGTGGTAAAGAACGGCCCAATTCCCGGCACCGTCATCAGCCAATGCGCCATCTCCTTGCCTCGTGGTCGGTGAGTCACCTCCGCATCCAACTCTCATATCTGACTGATCAACTGGCTCGCATCCCGATCAGCGGACTTAGGCAAGCCTGTGCCGCTTCCCCTTGTGTTGCACCATCATGCGACAACCGATATCGACCACGAAGACAACCATGCTCCTGGCATCTAGACTATTGAGTGCAGGAAAAGCTTGTTTTGGGCTGCACAATTAGACAACGCCTTCAAAACCAACTTAAACCGATCGTTTTGCTCTGGCAGGCGCTGTGATCGAAGAAGTGGGTCTTACCCTTTAGTAGCACCAAGGTAAGCAAACCAGTAGGCCAAGGCGACTCCTCCCGCCCCGCCGACAATGTTGCCCAGAGTAACCCACAATAGATTGGTCGCCGCTGAGAAAACCGGCACAGTTGCCCCCGCCGCCCAACCCTGCGGGAAGAAAAACATGTTCGCAATCGAATGCTCGAGTCCCAGCAATACAAAAGCAGTGACGGGCCACAAAACGGCCAGAACTTTGCCGGCGACGCTGCGGGCGGCAAAGGACAGCCAAACAGCAAGGCATACCAACCCGTTGCACAGTGCGCCACGGGCGAAGGCCTCCATCGGTTCCAACCCCGCTTTGGCATCGGCTATCACCACGGCGGTATTGCCCATCGGCCCCTCGAGCAGGCCGGTCAGAGAGAAGGCCAATGCAAGCCCGAGGGCGCCCACGAAGTTTCCGGCGTAGACGATGCCCCAGCTTCGAAACAGCAGTCGCAGTGGTATCTTGCGGTCGACTGCTGCGATCACCATCAAAACATTGCCGGTGAATAATTCTGCACCACCTGCGATCACCAGGATAAGGCCCAGGGAAAACACCGCGCCACCCAGAACGCGGATCGGCCCCGCAGCGCTGTCTGCGCCAGTAACCGCCATCGTATAGGCCGCTGCGCCAAACCCTATGAATGCCCCGGCCAGCATCGCAAGAACGAACATGGGTGCCATTGGCAACTTTGCCTTTGTGACCCCAGCAGTCTCAACTAACGCCGCAATTTCAGAGGGTTTATGAGCGTCGAACAGGGACGGGGTGTTCATGTCGGGCTCCAAAGTTACCACGGATCTACGTATCAGGGATTGTGCAGCCTATCTTCTGACCTTGAACCAAAGCACAAATAAAAAGGGGAAGTTTATCTATTCCACCACAGTTCGGGTCGTTTCGCCTAACACAGTTTGGTCGCCGGTCATCGCCACAGGCACCCATGACCTCGGTTTCAGCATCCGTTTTCGTGTCACCGTCATGAAGCAGTGGATGTCAGACTCCGTTTTCACGGCCGGGAGTTCAGCGTCACGGGGTAGCCATCGAAACTTAATTCTGCCACGAGATTTCAATGCAAAGCTTATTGATCGTCATCGTTTTTGTGCCGATTGGGACCAAGTTTGAAATTTAGGCAACGGTCAAAACCGCACAAGTGGCATTCCGACTGATGCCTTGAGAGGTGCTCCCTTGAATCAGGCTACCAATGCTTCCCAATCCGCGGCGGCCCGTAACAATTAGGTCAGCTTTGCATTGCTCGGCGCATGCGATGATCTCGTCGACCGGATCACCGCGTTGGGTATGTGTTTGCGAAACTGTCTGATTGTATTCTTTGGCAATCTCTTTACCCGCGGAAATGATCTTGCCTGCTGCCTGCTGAACCTCTTCGTCTGAAGGCATTGTCGTGACGGCGTGATAGCCAGCAACAGCGCCCATTGCGAAAGCCACGGTTTGCGGCTGAGGTGTATGGACAAGGTGAATTTGGGAGCCATATTTGATTGAGATATCACAGGCAACGCGTAGAGCTGCTTCTGACGCCTCTGATCCATCCAAGCCAACCACAATTATTTTGAACATGTCGCACTCCCTCCTTTGTGAGGGGTCAGTATGGGTGAACTTGCAGCAACTAGCATTGACTCAAATCAACACTTTTCGCTGCAAATTCGAGCGTAGCCGTCCGTCCATTTCCAGAAGATTCACGGTAACCGAACAAATTTAATGACCGTTGGAGCTGCAAGCTAGTCGCGCCAAAGGGGCGACAGCGTATTTTTACTGCAAAAAGCCTCCCGCAGGCACTGCTTTGTTCAAAGGGTGTCAATTTGGGCCCAATGATAAAGATCAAGAGTAATGGCGAGAAAAATTGCTATTATGGACGTGCTTTTCAGTCCCTTTGGCGAAGTTGGCAGCTTTCCTACGACACGAAATTCAATCTAATTCCTGAGGATAACGACTATGCAGCCCTCTCCGCCTTGGATTCGCCCAGCTGCAATAGCCGCGGCATTCTTCGGTCTCCTGACAATATTCTCCGGCGGAACGGCCCTGTTTGGGGGTGCCGCCGCTAAAGCAGCAGTTGGAGATGCAGTTCCACTCGTGCTTTGGTTCAATTTTCTGGCTGGATTTGTCTATTTGCTTGGTGCAATCGCGCTCTTTAAATCAACAACCTGGGCAACTCGAATTGCCTGGGTGATAGGCTTATCAACATTACTTGTGTTCGCTGTTCTGATATTAGTGGCACTGTTTGGAACGCCGTTTGAATGGCGAACCGTCGGTGCAATGACCATACGCACTGGATTTTGGCTGGCGATAGCTGTCGCGCTTTCCAGAACCGCATGAGCCGACCAAACGACGCCGCACCCGCGTCCAAAAAAACTTGGCAAGACAGTCACTTTTGATTGAGATCAAGGGCTGAAGCGAACGGTTTCGGCATAGTTGGCGCGCTTTTCGGACAGATTCACGGGAGGATCGAAATGACAGTGCTGATTGCTTACGGCACCATTGAAGGTCAGACTGCCAAGATTGCTCGTTTTATCAACGATGTCACAAGAAAAGCCGGCTACGATACAATACTGATCAACACCGGAGACCAGATACGACACGTGTCCCTGGCAGGTGTGGACAGGGTCATTCTTGCGGCTCCTGTCCATGAACGCCGGCACCCCAAGCTATTCGAAGCGTTTGTTGAAACGCATAGAGACGCGCTTGCGTCCCGGAAGTCGCTAGTGCTTTCGGTCAGCCTAAAGGCGGCTTTTGCAAGAGGCCAGGAAGACGCCTGGGACTATCTTACCGAAATGCTGATGCGTACGCATTTTGAACCTGACCTAACGGCTTTGGTTGCGGGCGCTGTGCAGCCTGACAACTATGGGTATTTTGAAGAAGAGATCGTTCAGCATGTTGTCTTAAAGGATCAAAAGATCGATCCAAGGGACGGTGCTCGGGAGTTCACCGATTGGGACGCTTTAAGGGAAACCGTGGTAACATTCTTGGACAATTGATCCATCCCGTGGCTTAACTGCTGCCTTTCTTCAGTTGTCTTACCTGTAAATGTCGCCGCCACATTGCACCTACGCCAGTTTTAACAGGCGTTCGAATTCACTGAATTCCATTCGCATGCCGCCACCAGCCAGGCTATAAGATGCACGATATGACACTGAACAAGATGGCTATGATTGGGGCCTGAAATATTAAATTAGTGATGCGTGTCATTGGATCTAACTTCTTCGACTATCGTGTCTTGTGGTTATTCTCGAACCAGCCCTTCGAGAAATGTCGCTGGCTGCATCATCAGAACGCGGCCTAGATTGAAACTACAGCGAGCCTGATCCTCCTAAGCCAATCAAACGCTCGTGTTCCAAATCATTCGATGACGGACATGCAAAAGGCCACCATGCTGCCGTTCGCCGCGTCAGCAGCACTGCACCTCACGAGCGGCGGCTATATAGCATAAGCAGACTTTGCAAATCTGCAAAGCCCACCCTCAATCCACAGACGGCGTGATCCGGCTCCATCGCCGATTTTATCAACCCCGTGTGCTTTCAAAGCGGAATTATACGAATAGATTTTGACGCTCGTTTCTAGGCAATAGGCGAGATACGTTTCGTCAGTATCTACTCAGCGTCTCCAGTATTATTTTCCGTGTATTGACGTCGTTGTGGAAAATCCTGCCGGCGAGAAACTCGGACGGAAACTCAGGCCATGTCCTGCGCATTTCAGCGACGAGCCGTCGTGCTTCTTCTGAATTTCCCAACTGATCATACGCAACGGCTTGGAATAAGAGCGAAGGCGCACTGACTGGCGCTCCGGCAGCTGGCGCTCCCTGAAAGGCTTCAACAACACTTTCGTAGTTCCCGAGCATAAGTTGTGAAACGCCCCAGATGTTTCTCGCACCAAACCTCCCAGATCCTGATTTGGGTCTCTCCGGGTTGCTAACCTCGGCAGCAAGTTCCGGGGCGTTAGCCAAGATGGCCGTCATACCTGCAACGTCGAGAATATGGCCATCCTTCGGCGCCAGTTCGACAGACATTCTAGCGTATTTCAATGCCTCGTTTGGCTGGTTTTTGACAGCCAGCACCCAACCATTTGCGCCGTTTGCCCACGCATCAGAGGGGGACAATTCAAGCGCTTTTCCAGACATTTCCGAGGCTTGATTGAAGAGATCATCCCTTTGTGCTTCATCCGGCGACAACACTGCCAGGATCGCCAAGACCTGCGCTGATCCGGCATAGCCGTCGGACAGAGCCGGGTCGAGTTCCCTAGCGTGCTGGAACATTCCCAGCGCTATTTGCTGACGCTTGACATCAAAAACGGGGAAAAACATGCCGCGGGCTTGATCCGCAAGGTTGACCGCCTGGAGTCGTGTCAATGATTGTTCACCAAGCGCCACACGTTCTGCTTGTTCGATGGATCGAGTTGTTGGCACAACCTCCCTGTTATCCTGGCTCATCCAGATGCCAAGCACAGCGATCAATGCAAGAACACCCAGTCCAGCATGCAGCAGTTGCCGCGAACGCCAACGGCCAACTGGATTGTCGCTCTTCAGTTCACTTGATGTGCGGTCTTCGATTGTAGGTTCGAATGAAAACCGCGGCTTGTATCCGCCGGGGTCAACAAAAATGCGAACTCCATTGCCGTCCCAGTGATCTTCGTAGAACTGATGCAAAAGGCGACGCAGCCGCCTTGCCTCAACGCGAACCAGGTTTTGACCACCAGTACCATCTATGCGCCGCCCATAGACCTCAACAGCGATAGCTTTGCCTCTAATCTGAGTGCTTCGACCAGATAGAGATTCCTCGACTATATAGGTGAGAAATTGCGTGAGTCGTGGTGAAGCTTGAAACCCGTCGCTTGATACGATTCGACTCAGAGCTTCCCGGATGAGTTCCGGAGAAGGCTGTTCAACATGTTGATTTACTAGCAAATCGTTGGATTTGTTCAATGTCAACTCACCCCCAGCTCACGGTGACTCACTTGGCCTTTGCGGTCAACCGCACTCATCTTGATTTGAGAATGGATAGTGGGCGTCGGGATTTTTCCAATGACGGTGGACCTGATTGAAGAAATTCCAGAACTTTCCGATGTGCTGTCGAGGCGCATGGAAACGGATGCGCTACTCGGCGAGGTCATCGAAGACCTGAAGAAAGCATCTGCGTTTTCGAAAGACGCATCGATCACGGCCTCAGAACGCGCCGAATGGGCCCACATCAAATCTGAACTCATCAATGAGCTTCGCCGCATGTTGAAGCGCAATATGTGAGCCACTTCTAACTGAGGACCAATCCATGACCAAGGAAGACAATAGAAAAGACCAAGACGACAAACAGGTTCAGGCGTCAGATCAAATTGAAGACCCGTCGCGACGGAGTGTTCTTAAGGGCTTGGCCACTGGAGCGGCTGCGACAGGGGCGGCTGGGTTAGCGGCAGGGAGTGCTGAGGCTCACCAAGGAGACGGCCCCTTGGGAGAAACACTCAAGAACCCATACGGTGGTCGGCCCGCAGGCGGCATCTCGTTACCGGAGTACTTCCGTCCGACGAAGTACATGACTGGTTCAAATGCGAACTATTTTCCACTTAGTGAGGAGTTGGGGCCAGATGAGATGCGCATCTCATTCTGTGGCTCAACACCATATCCGCCGCGTGAAGATCAGGCGGGTACTTGCATCATGGTGGAGTTGGGGAATGGAAAACGGTTCTTCTTTGACTTTGGATCCGGTTGTGTCCGCAACATCATTGCCATGCAAGTGCCGGGGCAACTGATCAACGATATCTTCATCTCTCATTTGCATGTCGACCACTACGCCGACATTCCTTATATCTATCCGTTCCGGGCCTGGTCTGGAGGGTATACACCATTGCGCATCCATGGTCCCTCTGGTCGGACGCCCGAACTTGGCACAGCCGGAATGGTTAAAGGTATGCAACAGATGCTCAAATGGCATCTTGAAGCTTTCGACGTGTTCCCAATTGGTGACGGCTATGAGATCGAGGTCAACGAGTTCGATTTCCGCCAAGAAGGTGGCATCGTTTATGACCAAGACGGTGTGACTGTTCGGTCCTGGCCGCGCAGTCATGCCAAGGACGGCGCAGTTGGTTATCGGCTCGATTGGAACGGTCTGAG
The DNA here is from genome assembly GCF_056539205.1 of Ruegeria sp. BC5. Lineage (NCBI taxonomy): Bacteria > Pseudomonadati > Pseudomonadota > Alphaproteobacteria > Rhodobacterales > Roseobacteraceae > Ruegeria > Ruegeria sp. BC5. Next base: position 118,634 of record NZ_JBQFUN010000004.1, on the reverse strand, counting down.
CTTTGTATGGACCGGCGATGGACGCCCGGATGAGCTTTCACGGAAATACGGCGAAGGTGTTGATGTCTTTGTAACCGAAATGTCGGGACAGGATATTGGTCAGTTGATGACCTACAAATACGGTATCCCACAGGATCTCTTCAATTACACTATCGATACGCATCACACCTCCCACTATGCCGTGGGTAAGCTCTTTGCGGACACAAGGCCGCGTTTGGGAATGGTGACACACTATACCCAGGACGAAGACATCGACGCTGAAATGCTGGCTGGTATTCGCGCCCACTACGACGGTCTGTTCCAATGGGGTCTCGATGTAGCCGTTGTGAACGTGACCAAGGATGCAATCTGGTACAGGAAAGCTGCACTGCCCGGAAAGTCCGGTACTGTGCCACCATTTCGTGAACTGGCTGCGGCAGCCGAGGCCGGGCGTATTGAGCTTCCGGATGAAATCACATTACCGAATCCGAGGCTCACCCGAGCAGATCAGCAAGACCAGAAGTACCGTGATATGGAGATCGATCCACGCGAATACTACCCAACTGACGTTTTCCGAGCACCTGGCGGGGACTGGCCGCAGGACTTTACCATCAAAGTTTCGGATGTAATCGGCTCGCGTGATGAAGACTGAGAGGAGATCGAACAATGATTGAGTTTGGTTCGACTTCTGCGATCCCCGTAACGATCCTTACCGGCTTTCTAGGAGCCGGTAAGACTACACTTTTGAACCGGATCCTAACAGGCAATCACGGGTTGCGGGTTGCGGTTCTTGTAAATGACTTTGGATCCATAAACGTCGATGCAGACTTGGTGGTCGGCCTCGAAGACGACGTCATGAGCCTCGCGAATGGGTGCGTTTGCTGCTCGATACGAGATGACTTGATCGAAACGGTGGAAGCCGTTCTCGCCCGGCCCGAGAAACCGGAATACATCGTCCTTGAAGCAAGTGGAGTGTCGGATCCGTCATCAATTGCGATGACATTTACCGATCAGAAGTTTCGGGACATGATCCGCTTGGACAGCCTTATGTGTCTGGTCGATGCGGAACAGCTTTTTGCTGCGCCGGAACAAATGGAACTGAAGCTCCGTCAAATCGCGTTCTCAGATATGGTTGTTTTGAACAAAGTCGATCTTGTCGACAGGGCCGCTGTTCAAAGGGTGCACGATTGGCTCGGGTCTCGCTTCCGTCGCTATCGTTTGGTCGAAGCTGTCAATGCGGACGTCCCACTGGATATACTTCTTTCAGTCGGTCGCTTTGCCGCCGAACAGCTACAAACAGAAATACCCGATCATCACGAACATGGACCGGATTGTGGTTGCCACGCCTCTGATCACTCAGACAGCTTCTCAACAACCATGATGAAAGCTGAACACCCGATAAGCTTATCTTCTCTCCGGAGCGCAATTCGAAAGCTTCCGGGCGATGTGTATCGTCTCAAGGGCTTTGTTTTTAGCGAGGAGGATCCAGATCATCGCATTCTCGTTCAGGTCGTTGGAAAACGTATGGACATCTCACGGGATGGAACATGGGGTGACCGCAAACCCGAAACAAGGCTTGTCGCAATAGGCGCACCGGGGGCCCTCTCCGAGGATGTACTTTCGGATACGCTTATGGAGACAGTCTGAAAGCCATGTTCGATCAAGTATTTTGGCTATAAGTCAACCGTGCTGGATAATTTCATCCAGTTCGGCGGCGGCGGACTGAGAGTGGGCCATTGACGTCATTGCCAACCTGGCGGTCTCAAGTGCAAGCCACCCATGAGAAAACGGCCAGCTAAGAGGAGACCGCCTATGAACCTTAGGTTGCTACGCTGCTCCATACTTGCCGGGATTGGTGCCCTTTCTGGTACTGCGTGGGCAGACTCCCAGGAAGAAGAACTAGCAAAGCTACTTGCTGACCCCGTGGCCGCTCTCATTAGTGTACCATTCCAGCTGAACCATGATCAGAATTTGGGTGCCGACAGAAATGGTTCGCATTGGATATTAAACGTACAACCGGTTGTTCCCTTTCATCTTGCGGATGATTGGAACGTCATATCCCGAACAATTCTTCCAATTGCCTCCATAGATGGTGGCCTGCCGGATTCTGGATCCGAGACTGGGCTAGGAGATACTGTTCAAAGCTTATTTCTTTCGCCCAAAAACCAAGTGCGGGCGGTTGGATCTGGGGGGCTGGCCCCGTTTTTCTGCTGCCAACGTCGACAGATAACAGCTTAGGTCTCGGAGAGTGGGGTGCTGGGGTTACCGGCGTGGCACTCAAACAGCAGGGTCAGTGGACATATGGTGGCCTGACAAATCACATCTGGGACATTGATGGTGATACCTACAACAACCAGACGTTCTTACTGCCATTTATTTCCTACACAAATTCGAACGCATGGACGTTCACTTTAAACACTGAGTCCACCTACAGCTGGGAAACCGATCAATGGTCTGTGCCAATCAACGGTGTTGTCACCAAAGTACCCAACTCGGGGATCAACTTATCAGCGTAGGCGGGGGAGTACGCTACTGGGCCGACGGCCCAGATAGTGGACCTGACGGTTGGGGCGTAAGACTTGTAGCTACCTTGCTATTTCCCAAATAGTTGAGCTTTTCCTGAGAGAATACCGCTTACCGGATGCAGGCATTGCGCTGATGAAAGCGAACGGCGGTTTGCTCCGCATCTCGGAGGATGTAGAGCTCGTAATGAAGGTCCGGTTTGGGCTGCGACGGGTCATTGATGCAAAAAGTAGCGAAAGGCGGCAACGAGCCCTTGGTGGCGAATGCTGCGTCGCTCAAAAACGGCCGCATTGCGCAGAAAGCGGGCTATGCAAAGTTCGTCAAACCGCCTCAGCCAGGCTTTGTATTTTTGACACCATCGCTGCAAAGCACTCGACTTAGCCGAGTTGGCGTCGATCATGGGGAGCGGTTTTCTAGTTTCAGCATCGTTGTAGGCAAGAGAATTTGGGAGGGCCGCCTCAATCGCCATAGCGCTCCTAATACTGTTAATGGTGTGACGGTGGCCCGCCAAAGCGCCGTTTTCGTGAAAGGTGCTGCCAAAAGAACCAAGAGACAGGCTGGAGCTAAAATAAGGAAAACCGCTATTGTCATACTTCTTGTCGTTCAGTCGACACTTGAAACATCAGTCTCAATGCGATTGCATTTCACGCACCTACACGGTTGTTTGCAATCAAAGTTCAGCGTCAAAATTGAGTATTGAAGCCAGCAAAGATCTGCCATTTTGCCTGCCCTGGCCCTTTGCTCGCAACTGAGTACTGCGGTTCGACAAAAACGTTGTAGGTGATGTCCTTCTTTTTGAACACTTGCCCGATACCCAAGCCGATTGGCACATTATAGCCGTCCGATTCAAAATCGTAGGTCATTATTGGCGCTGACCTTAGGTATGTCCCTCCACCGAGTTGGTAGAACAGAAAAGGTTGAAAAGCTCCGATATTTACATCCTTTGCATCACTGTCTCCGGCAAAACTGGCTTGCCAAGTCAGAAGGTAACCGTATTGGAATATCGGTGACGACGCATTGAACAATACGTTCGCGATACCGGCTGACCATTTTTTAGATCCAGACCCATCCGTCGAACCTGTTGGCGCGGTTAATTGAGGACCAACACCAAAGCTAACAGCCGGATTTCCAATATCTATAAGGTAAGCGGCAAAAACGTTGAGGTCACCAACGCCCGTCGTTTTCCCACTTTGTGCCGGGAATGAATTTAACGGCAAAGAGGCCCTTAGAACCCAATTTGTGTTCCCCAAGCTCAAAGGTTGCGCATACCTGAGCCAAAACTGATTGCCAGTTTGGTCCGTTCCGGAAATATCGCCAATATAATAGTTCTGAACGTTGACCGCTTTGAAATTTGCCAGCGGATTATTCGCCTGAGCTGCTGCTGAGGCCGCGTCGTTCTCCTGTGCAACCACAGGATTGCCTGTTGTCGTAGATACTCCCAGAAAGACGAAAAGGCTAAAGAAGAACCTGGCAAGGAAATTCCGGGTCGAAGATACATTTGTACCTGAAGCCTTCAGATTGGTCTGCACCTTGCTACTCCTTGCCCCACTCGACTGTGTCATCGAAGTGTCGAGGCGCCGCATAACGACGCCTCAACCATTTGCATCAATTCCCGGTTGGAAGGCTTAGCGAGAACCCGTCTTTTTCCAGCTGGTCTCGCACAGTCTTGAACCGGTGATACTCGGTAAGAGTAATCGGACCAGAATATGACTCGCTCTGAACTGGACGCGGCGGATACTCAATGTAGGTTTTTACCACACGTTCAAGTTCGCCCATCAGCGTCGGAACTGTCCAAGTGTTCTCACGCCCGGTTGTCATGAAGATGTCATAGCGCTCCATGGGATCTTCCCACAGGTTGAACACCTGCGGAACAGTGGCAACGTACTTTTCAGCACCGCGCCAACCCAATTCGGCTGCCGGGGCTTCAGAACCGGCCCGTGCACCATTGTCGCCACGCATGTTGAAGACAGCTTTCCATTCGTTAACGCGCACCGCGCCCGGCGAAAGTTCATTTTCTGTAAAATATGCCCAGGAGTTGCGCTGCGGATCAGCCTCTCCAAACAGGACTGGAGCCATATCGATGCTGTCAAAGATCGTCGGTTGACCTTCCCGGTCTTCGGTCGGCAACGGCACTCCTGCAAGGCTCGCAAAGGTGGCCATCAAGTCAGTACCACCGGTAATGTCGCTAGACTTCGAATCCGGCGCAATTTTACCTGTCCATTTGGCGAAGAACGGTACGCGGTACGCTCCTTCCCGGTCGGTTCCCTTAGTTCCGCGAAACGGTGTCATGCCGGCATCAGGATGAACATCCTGCCACGCGCCATTATCAACAGTGTAAATGATCAGGGTATTTTCCCCAATTCCAAGATCTTCCACCTTGTCGAGGATTTGACCAGTGTGGAAATCAAGCTCGACCACCTTGTCGCCGTACTTGTTCTTAACCGCTGACTTACCCACGAAATCAGGCGACGGCAGGTTAGGCTGGTGGTTTGCAGCCCAGTTGATCGACATGAAGAACGGCTTGTCCAGACCAGCAAGACGCTCCAGTTCCGCCACTGCCTTTTCCGCTCCAACCTTGTCCAACGCAGCTAGATCTGCGGTTGTCATGTCTTCAATGGTCAGCACTTCCTTGGCAGGTTCACCAGCTACACCTTCAAATACGCCAGTGGTGTTCTCTTTATAAAATGCCCTCTGATCGTCGGACATCTGCACATTCCAGTCGTCCAGAGCATAAGTATACGCGTTCAGGTGATAGAGGAATGTATTCTCCATCTTGTCATAGCCATGGGCAATTGGCATGGCATAATCCGCTTCACCGAGATGCCACTTACCCATGAAGTAAGTGTTGTAGTCAGCCTGTTTCAAAACAGACGCAATCGTCCATTCTGCCGCCGGTAGTCCACCACCTTGACCCTGAAAAGCAACCGTCGTCATGCCTGAACGGTTCGGGTAACGCCCGGTCTGCATTGCTGCACGTCCGGGTGTGCAGGAAGATTGAGCGTAGAAATCCGTGAACATCATCCCCTGCTTGGCCATTTGATCAAGGTTGGGGGTGTCCATGCCACGCGCTGCGCCACCATGATAGGCACCAAGGTCCCAATAACCAGTATCGTCAGAAACGATCAGAATGATGTTGGGTTTGCTCCCGTAGGTCGATAGCGATGTCGGATCGAAATCCTGAGCCGTCGCGGAGATCGCAAAAGTACAAAAGAAAGCAGCCAAAGGCGTGGCAACTTGGTGAGGTTTAATCATGTTAGTCTCCTTCTCGGGAAAAGCATCAAAGTTAAGAAATTGCGCCCTTTTAACGGTCTATATACCGTGCAGGACACAACGCGCCTTGGGCTATTCCGAATAGCTTCCTATTCTTATGGGTAGCTCAGACTTTAGGGGCACCGTTTCATCACCCTGAAAATCACAATGATGCGTCGACAGCTTTTAAGTAATCCTGGAGATCGTTTTCGGGAACCTTTTGCGGCGTTTGAAAGTCCAGACCAACGCTCCACCTTTTTGATCGACCTAACCCACGAACAAGACTTGCTTTCCCTGCAAAAAGTATGGCCGCCTCATTTTCATCGAAGGTTGTCAGTGGAAAACGGCAGAGAACCAACAACTCACATTATGTTATTGCGATTCATTTATTTGTCAAAAACTTCGTCGTGTGCAAATCCAGCCCCGGATGTCTTCGTCCTGATAGACCAAAGGCCAACCAAGCACTAACTTTCAATTTGGACCACTTAAATGGGGCAGCTCAGTTCGACCACGCGCTAGAAGCGGCCGTAATCGCGAATTGGGTTGGGCGCACCCAGAGCAGGCCATCGCTTTAGACCGTGTGCATTTTTTGCGCAGCAAGGATTTTGGGACCTTCCTATTAAATGTCCGGTTTGCGCTGTCTGCGGTTCTCCGGTGAAAGCGGGCCAATGGCGGCAAAGTCCGCTGCCCTGCCATCTGAGAAGCGCGTGGGAATGTCCGGTTTGCGCGGTTGGCGGCGTGCCGCGCTTGCATATGCGCGCGGCTTGATCGATTGCGGCTTCGGGCTCTGAGTTCCGCTTCGGCCCCAAAGGAAAATCCTGCTGCCAAAAAGGAAGAACTATGCGTTGCGGATCATTTGTTAGGTTTTGGTGGAGCCTAGGGGAGTCGAACCCCTGACCTCTTGCATGCCATGCAAGCGCTCTCCCAACTGAGCTAAGGCCCCATCAAGGTACTGCCGAAGCAGTGGACGGACGTTTATGAGACGGCAACGGCGAGCGCAAGACCAAAAATGGAATTTGCCAAAAAGTTTCCGACCCGCGTCCGGGGTGGGCATGAGGCGACGCGGGGCCGCCTCTGACCGGTTTTAGTTTTCGTCTTCCGACGACATGTCGGTGATATCGTCCAACGAGACGTTATCGTTGTCGTCGTCATCATCGTCCAGAAGATCGTCGTCCAGTTCGACGTCGACATTGTCGTCATCATCCAGAACGATATCTTCATCCGACGCGTTCTCACGCGCTTTGGCCGAGGCGGCATCTTCCGCATCTGCGGCGATCATCCGGCTTTTGCCGGTCTCAAGCTCCACGATCTCGCCGGTATAGGGGCTGACGATCGGGTCCTTGTTCAGGTCATAAAACCGCTTACCGGTTGTCGGGCAAACGCGCTTTACGCCCCATTCTTCCTTGGGCATGTGAAATCCCCTTGATATCAGGTGAGTCGTATCAACGATTCAGGTCACGTGCCACATGCAGCGGGCACTGTCAAAGCCTTTGCGCAGGAGAAACAGGTATATGGGAGATCACGCACTGCCCGGGACGCCACCGGTGCCACTGACGTTGCGTAAATCGGCGCGAGCGCGGCGGATCAGTTTGCGGATTTCCCAATTGGATGGCCGGGTTACGCTGACCTATCCACAAGGCGTGCCAGAAGCCGAAGCCTTGAGTTTTGCGCGCACCAAAGAAGAGTGGATACGTCAGCACCTGCTGGGCCGTCCTGACCCTGCGGTGGTTCAGTTCGGGCAAACCATCCCGATCGAAGGCACAGAGCGGCGAATCGTGCCTGCCAGCGGGCGGCGCGTTCTGTTACGGGGCGATGAGGTTGCAGTACCCGAGGGTGCCGAGGCACGGCGTCTGGCGCGATTTCTCAAGGAATTGGCGCGTGATCGCCTGACCGGCGCCTGCGATGATTACGCGGCGATGCTGGGACGGTCCTATTCCAGCCTGACCATGCGCGATACACGGTCGCGTTGGGGGTCGTGCAGTTCCGCTGGCGGTCTGATGTTTTCCTGGCGGTTGATCCTAGCGCCGCCTGAGATCCTGCATTATGTCGCCGCGCATGAAGTGGCGCATCTGGTAGAGATGAACCATTCGGCTGATTTTTGGGCGCAGGTCGAGCGGATTTTCGGCGATTACCGCGATCAGCGGCGTTGGCTGCGCGACAACGGGGCGCAACTGCATCAATACAGATTTGATGCGTCCGCGAGTTGACCCTGGGCTCATTTGTGATCACAAGGGGATATGTTGTCAGCGCGTCCCACTGAATCCCATACTGCCACCCATGATCGGGTCTATCGTGTTCTTCGCGCACGCATTATGCACGGTGAAATGGCACCGGGGCAGGCGCTGACCCTACGCGGGATCGGTAAGGAATTTGGCGTCTCGATGACCCCCGCGCGCGAGGCCGTGCGCCGCTTGGCAGCCGAGGGAGCGCTGTTTCTATCCACATCGGGCCGGGTTTCGACGCCTGAGCTGACCAATGACCGGATCGAAGAGTTGGCTGCGCTTCGTGCGCTGCTTGAGGTCGAACTTGCCAGCCGCGCCCTGCCGCGTGCACATATGGCGCTGATTGACCGGCTGCAAAGTATCAACATGAACGTGGCCGAGATGGTCACCAAACGTGATGCCGTTGGCTATATTCGCTCAAACCTAGAATTTCACCGCACTCTGTATCTGCGGGCGCAGGCCCCGGCGATGCTCGCGATTGCGGAAACCGTCTGGCTGCAACTTGGTCCCACCATGCGTGCGCTGTACGGCCGACTGCGGCGGACCGACCCGCCGCATAACCACAAACTGATCATCGCCGCATTGCAGGCCGGTGACGAGCCTGGATTGCGTTTGGCCGTCCGCTCGGACGTGACCCAGGGCCTGAGGTTGCTGGTCAGCTGAGCGGCTTGTTGCCGAAGCCCAGAATTTAAATCTGATTGGCATCGTCGTTCTGGTTTGGGGATTGGGTCTGGGCTAGTCTGGACCAAATCACAACAAGAGCAGTTTTCAGTTATGATCAATCGACGGATATTTTCTTTGGGGCTCGGGTCAGCCCTGTTGTCGGCCTGTTCCACAGGCACCCCCACCAGCACCCCGGCATCCCGGATGCGGCCTGTGCCCAACGCCGGGTGGGATGCGTGGGTTGCCGGTTTCAAGGGCCGCGCGGCGTCGCAGGGGATATCGCAGACAACCCTAAACCTGGCTTTTCAGGGGGCGGGGTACCTGCCCGATGTGATCGAGCGGGACCGCAATCAGGTCGAATTCAAACGTTCACTCGAGGACTATTTGGCCATCGCGGCCTCAGATGAGCGGATCGCAACCGGCAAGCAGATGCTGGTGCGCCACGCAGGCACCCTGTCGCAGATCGAGGCGAAATATGGCGTCGACAAAGAAGTAATCGTGGCCGTCTGGGGCTTGGAAAGCCGCTACGGCGCGCGGCGCGGGGATGTGCCGGTGGTGTCCGCAGTGTCGACTTTGGCTTATGACGGGCGGCGCGGTGCGTTCTTTGAAAAGCAACTGATCGCAGCTTTGCGGATCATTCAAGAGGGCGACACAAGCCCCGCCAACATGACCGGCAGCTGGGCCGGAGCAATGGGACACACGCAGTTCATTCCGACATCCTATCTGGCCTATGCGGTGGATTTCACCGGCGACGGACGGCGGGATATCTGGTCCGAGGATCCCACGGATTCGCTGGCCTCGACCGCGGCCTATCTGGCGCGCGCGGGCTGGGTACGCGGGCAGCCCTGGGGCGGTGAGGCTGGCACTGTATCCGGCACGCCGGTTACAGTTTTGCAGCCGCAGACACCCGGCCCCCGCATTGCGGTGTTCCGCAATTTTCAGGTCATCAAGCGCTATAACAACTCGGACAGCTACGCGATTGGCGTCGGACATTTGTCTGACCGGATTGCAGGCGGTGCGCCGTTTCAGGCCTCATTCGGGCCAGACGCAACGGGTTTGACGCTGGAAGATCGCAAGGAGCTCCAGCGCCGACTGACATCGGCCGGCTATGATACTCAGGGCGCCGACGGGGTGATCGGCAACAACACCAAATCCGCCATCAGCGCCTATCAACGCGCCAGTGGCATGCCGGTCACCGGGGAACCCTCGGTTGCGTTGCTGCGCAGCTTGGGGGGCTGACGGTTTACGCCGCCAGCCCTTTCGAGCCGATATCGAGGAATTTCTGCCGGCGGTCTTGAATTAGGGCCGCCGCGTCTTTGCCGTCCAGTTCTTTCAGCATCAGGGTGATAGCGTCCCGAACGGATTCGACGGTGGCAGGACGGTCGCGATGGGCACCGCCTTTGGGTTCCTGAATGATAAGATCGCAGACGCCCAGTTTGTGCAGGTCCTGCGCGGTCAGGCGCAGCGCCTCGGCGGCCTCCCGCATCTTTTCGGCGTCTTTCCACAGGATCGAGGCGCAGCCTTCCGGCGAGATCACCGAATAGACCGAATGTTCCAGCATCGCGACGCGGTTCGCCGTCGCAAAGGCCACAGCCCCGCCGGACCCGCCTTCGCCGATGATCACCGACACCAGCGGCACGCCGATCTTCAGGCACATCTCGGTCGACCGGGCAATGGCCTCGGACTGACCGCGTTCCTCGGCCCCCTTGCCGGGATAGGCGCCTGCCGTGTCGATCAGAGTGATAACGGGCAGGCCAAAGCGACCGGCCATTTCCATCAGGCGCACGGCCTTGCGATACCCTTCGGGGCGGGCCATGCCGAAATTCCGTTCGATCCGCGATTTGGTGTCCGAACCCTTTTCATGACCAATCACCATCACCGGCTGATCGTTGAATCGGGCCAGACCACCGATGACTGCCAGATCGTCGGCAAAGTTGCGATCGCCCGCCAGCGGCGTGAATTCGGTAAACAGCGCCTCGACATAATCCTTGCAATGCGGGCGGTCCGGATGGCGCGCCACTTGGCATTTCCGCCAGGGGGTCAGATCGCCATAAAGCTCTTCCAGCAGCTTTGCGGCCTTGGCGTCCAGCGCGGCGGCTTCTTCGGCCACGTCCATCTCTTCGTTGGCGCGGGCCAGCGCACGCAATTCCTCGGCCTTGCCTTCAATCTCGGCCAGCGGTTTTTCGAAATCCAGATACTGGGTCATGACGCCTCTCAACGCGGAAGTTCTTTGCTATATGACCTGAGGTTGCGCGGGATGCAACTCAGCAAGATTTGTGGATGCGGAATATGCGACCACGGATAAGCAAAGAGAAGGAAGGTTGCCGATGGCAAACAGCTACGAAGATCGCATTCTGCGCGTCTTGACTTACATCCACGATCACCCCGCCGGGGATCTGTCGTTGGATGCCTTGTCTGATGTGGCTGCGATGTCCCGGTTTCACTGGCATCGTGTGTTTCGCGCGATTACCGGCGAAACCTGCGCGCAAGCTGTCCGCCGGATCCGGTTGCACCGTGCCGCGTGTTGGCTGGTGCAAACCGACCGGTCCGTGGCAGAGATCGCGTCGGCGGTGGGTTATCCTAATCTGAATTCCTTTGTGCGGGCCTTTTCGCAGGCCTACAGCGCCAGCCCGGCGGCCTTTAGAAAATCCGGGCGTTGGCTGGTGCTTAATCGCAAATTGAGAATCGGAGAATATCCAATGCATCCCGTTACAACCCGTACAGAACCCGCCCGCCGCGTAATCGCCTTGGCTCATAAAGGGGATTACGCAGAGATCGGCAATAAGTTTGAGGCATTTGGTGCCTTGTGTGAATCCCGCAACCTGTGGTCTCAACTTGGTCCAGTCATCGGAGTCTATCTGGACAGCCCCGATGATGTGTCACAAGACCAACTGCGCAGCTATGCAGGCGCCGAATTCAAAGGTGGTGACACACCAGAGGGTATGGAAGACGTGCAGATTCCAGGCGGCAAAACAGCTATTCTGACCTACAAGGGCCCATACTCCGGTTTGCACGCGGCGTATCACACGCTGTTCGGGAACTGGCTGCCCGAGTCAGGCGAGGAACCCGCGGACCAGCCGTGCTACGAGATCTACCTGAACGATCCGCGCAACACCGCACCCGAAGAGTTGCTGACCGAAATTTGCCTACCGCTGAAATAGGTCAGTTTGGCCACAGGACCGGGTAGAGCGAGGCGACCAGCAGCACCGCCATGGTCCAGTTGAACACCACCAACCGGCGCGGGTTCGTCAGAATCCGCGCCATCTGCTGCCCCAGCACCGTCCAGGTGCTGACCGACGGCAGGTTCACCGCTCCGAATATCAGCGCCACGATGATGATGGCTTGCATCGTGTGATCTGGCGTGTAGGCCGTAGTAGCCGTCAGGGCCATGGCCCAGGCCTTTGGATTGACCCATTGAAAGGCGGCAGCTTGCAGAAAGGTCATTGGATCACCCTCGGCCATCTTGCCATTGGCCGGGGCCGCATGCGCGATCTTCCACGCCAGATACAGTAGATAGACGACCGAGACGAGTTTCAGCACCGTGTAGCTGACCGGGTATCGGTCAAATACCTGCACCAAACCGGCACCGACCAGCAGGACCATGACAGTAAACCCCAACCCGATCCCCAACATATGCGGGATGGTTCGGCGAAACCCGAAATTGGCCCCCGAGGCCATCAGCATAAGGTTGTTCGGCCCAGGCGTGATGGACGAGACAAAAGCAAAGGCGATCAGGGCCAGAAGGACGTCATAGGTCATGGCGGGGATAATCACTGACAAAACAGCAAATGAAATTGCGTTTTTGTGCGTGTTTGGGGTAATTACACAATTAATGGCGAAGATTGATCACATAAATCAACAAATATTGCGCGCGCTGACAGGTGACGGCCGTATCAGCAACCTGGAACTGGCGGACCGCGTTGGCCTGTCGCCCTCGGCCTGCTTGCGTCGCGTGCAAGAACTTGAGCGCGCTGGCGTGATCACCGGCTACCGCGCGGTATTAAGTCCGAAAGAACTGGGCGTAGGGTTCGTGGGCTATATCGGCGTTGGATTGGGAGAGCATACCAAAGCCGCGCAGGAAGGTTTCGAACGGGCCGTGCAGCATGCGCCCGAAGTGATCGAATGCCACAATATCACCGGCACCATCGAATACTTGCTGCGTGTGGAATGCGCTGATCTTGCCGAGTACAAAACCTTTCACACAGAGGTGCTGGGAACCCTGCCGCATGTGACGTCGATCACCTCCTACGTGGTGATGGATTCACCCAAGGATTTGCGCGCCTGACAGGGAAATTGTGAATTTTAACTGTCTTGCGGGGAAAATCCTCACATCCTAGTGTCACAGCAATGGGAAAACCAAAATGGGGCAAACCCCTCTTATGCCGTCACAGGGAGACGATCATGAAACTTATCAAAGCCGGTGCGCTTGCCGCAGCTATGGCATTGATTGCCGGAGCGGTAGCGTCAGCGCCGCTTAAGCTGCAACCTGCAAGCCCACAACCCAGCCCGCAGGCCGGGTTGAATGTGAAATACTATGGTACAGGCAATCAACACAAGAAGATCCGAGATCTGAGCCAGGCGAAAAGCCTGCTGTCACAAGCGCAACCCGGAACACCGTTGCGGGGGTTGGATTACAGGGACACCAGCAAGGGTGAGGACGTCATGACATTCGACGGCGCTTACAACGTTGCTGCCGAAGTTACTGGGTATATGCGGTTCGACTCGCCGGGGATTTACGAGTTGGAAACGTGGTCAAATGACGGGATTGAGGCTTCGGTTGGTGGTCAACAGATTGGCCGCGTAACCGGTATTCAAGGCTGTGAAGCCAATCAACGTACCGAAGTTGAAGTGCCCCAGGCGGGCTGGTATCCGTTGAAGATCATCTATTTTCAAAAATTGGGATCCTCTTGCCTGATGATGAAATCGGGCAAACAAGGCGAAAAGCTCACCTGGGTGCCCAACGACATCTTCGGGCGGTAACAAGAAGGCGCCCCGCAGGGCGCCTTTTTTGGTCATTAACCAGCGGCGATCAGTTCCGCCTGTGCCACAATCACTTCGGCCTGTTTGATCGAGGCGATATCGACCAGACGCCCTTTGTAGACGGTCGCGCCTTCGCCATTGGCCTTGGCCTGTTCCATTGCCGCCAGGATTTCGCGCGCTTCCGAAACAGCCTCGTCCGAGGGAGTAAAGACCTGGTTGGCCAGTGCGATCTGCTTGGGATGGATCGCCCATTTGCCGACCATACCCAGCGTGGCTGAGCGTTTGGCCTGTGCGATGTATCCCTCATCATCCGAGAAGTCACCAAATGGCCCGTCCACCGGCAGCACGCCATGGGTTCGGCAAGCGGCGACGATGGCCGCTTGTGCCCAATGCCAAGGATCGGACCAGTGCTTTTCGCCTTCGCGCAGCATGTAATAGTTTTCCTGCGTTCCGCCTATGCCAGTGGTCTGCATGCCCATCGATGCCGCGAAATCCGCCGCACCCAGACTCATCGCCTGCATTCGTGGTGACGAGGCCGCGATTTCCTCGACATGGGCAATGCCTGCGGCAGATTCGATGATCACTTCGAAGGATACCGGCTTGGTGCGGCCCTTGGCGCGTTCGATGGCGGTAACCAGCGCGTCCACGGCATAGACATCTTCGGCGCAGCCGACCTTGGGGATCATGATCTGGTCCAGACGGTCGCCAGCCCGTTCCAGCAGATCCACAACGTCGCGATACCAATAGGGTGTGTCCAATCCGTTAATGCGCACGGACATGTACTTGTTGCCCCAATCCACGGTGTTCAGCGCCTCGATCACATTGGCGCGGGCCGCGTCCTTGTCCGACGGCGCCACCGAGTCCTCTAGATCAAGGTTGATCACGTCTGCCGCTGACGCGGCCATTTTCGGAAACAGCTTGGTGTTCGATCCAGGCCCGAACAGCTGGCAACGGTTGGGGCGGGCGGGGGCGGCGGGTTGAAGGCGAAAGCTCATCTGGACCTCGTGCGAGAAATGAAATTACAATTTTTCTGCTCATTGAGGTATTAAATTGCGTGCTTATGCGCAAGCGTCTTTATGCAAGTGCGGCATTGCGTTCGCAGCATTTGCCGCGGAAAGCGATCAAACTGGTGATTAAAGTTTAATCACTGTGAAAACTTGAAAGAATATTTCAGTATATGAAGAACTCGCGCGAAAATTTCCCACCAATGGCAATTATGTCAGGCGAAAACGCAAAGCACTCGTCAGGCGCGTCCCATAGGCTGCGCCGGAATCAAAGGAGTGAACCGCAATGATCGAGACACCGTACCTGCTGTTTTTGGGCGATGCGCCCGACCAATTGGCGGCCAAAGTGGCAGTTGGCATCAAAGACTGGCGCCCGGAAAACGCTGTGGGCCAATATCGGATGGACGGCTGCAAGGCCGATCTGGGCCTGACGGACATGACCCTGACCGAAGCAAAAGAGGCGGGCGCTAAGACTCTGGTCATCGGTGTGGCCAACCGTGGCGGTGTGATCAGCCAGGAATGGAAAAAGGTTCTGGTGATGGCGCTGGAGGAAGGCTTTGATCTGGCGTCTGGCCTGCACAACCTGCTGCGCGACGAGCCCGATCTGGTTGCCGTTGCCGAGGCCACGGGCCGCAAGCTGCACGATGTGCGCGTTCCCGAGGTCGAGTATCCGATCGCAAACGGCATCAAACGCAAGGGCAAGCGGTGTCTGGCAGTTGGCACGGATTGCTCGGTCGGCAAGATGTACACGGCGATGGCAATGGATGCCGAAATGCGCAAGCGTGGCATGAAATCCACCTTCCGTGCCACCGGCCAGACCGGTATTCTGATCACCGGTGACGGTGTGCCGCTGGACGCCGTGATCGCTGACTTCATGGCCGGATCGGTCGAATGGCTGACACCCGACAATGACGACGACCACTGGGACTTGATCGAAGGGCAGGGATCGCTGTTCCACGTGTCCTACTCCGGTGTGACCATGGCGCTAATCCACGGCGGCCAGCCGGACGCACTGATCCTGAGCCACGAGCCGACCCGTGAGCATATGCGCGGTCTGCCGACCTATACTTTGCCGACGCTTGAAAACCTGCGCGACACAGCGCTGGCACTTGCCAAGGTTGCAAACCCTGATTGTCAGGTCGTGGGTGTCTCGGTCAACACACAGCACATGAGCGAAGAGGACGCCATCGCCTATCTGGCGAAGGTCGAGGCCGATATGGGTCTGCCCGCCACTGATCCGTTCCGCTTTGGTCCGGGCAAACTGGTCGACGCGCTGGCCGCGTTGTGATCAATAGACCCCGCCAGAGGTCTCTCTGGCGGGGAAATCTTGAATGAATAAAGGAGTGGGCGCGTGCAGATTGACGTCTCTCGTGATGTATTCCGGTTGGCTCAGGTCTTTACGATCTCGCGCGGGTCTAGGACCGAAGCGAATGTGCTGACTGTACGTGTATCGGATGGCGCGCATCAGGGGTGGGGCGAATGTGTTCCCTACGCGCGGTATAGTGAGACGCTGGAGTCGGTCGAGGACGAAATTACCGGTTTGCCCCGGATGTTTGATCGAGCGCAGTTGACGGATCTGTTGCCCGCTGGTGCCGCCCGCAATGCGGTAGACTGTGCGCTGTGGGATCTTGAGGCGAAGCGCGCCGGAAAACGTGCATGGGAACTGGCCGGACTGCCCGCGCCCGGCCCAGAGATCACCGCCTACACCTTGTCGTTGGACACGCCGGAAAAGATGCAGGCACAGGCGGCTGAGAACGCGTATCGTCCGCTGTTGAAGATCAAGTTGGGCACGCCAGACGACATGCCTCGTCTGGAAGCCGTACGCGCAGGTGCCCCTGACGCCAAGATCATCGTCGACGCCAATGAGGGCTGGTCGGCCGAAGTCTATGCCGATCTGGCACCGCATCTGGTGCGGCTGGGAGTTGCGCTGGTCGAACAGCCTCTGCCAGCCGGGGAAGATGACGCCCTGATCGGGATGGATCGCCCGGTGCCGGTGTGTGCCGATGAATCGTGCCATGACCGCAGCAGCCTGCCCGCGATGAAGGGCAAGTATGACGTAGTAAACATCAAGCTCGACAAGACTGGCGGTTTGACCGAGGCGCTGGCCCTGCGTGAACAGGCGCTGGCCGAGGGTTACAAAGTTATGGTCGGATGCATGGTCGGCAGTTCGCTGGCTATGGCGCCCGCGACACTGCTGGCGCAGGGTGCGATGGTAACAGACCTTGACGGCCCGCTTCTGTTGGCCGAAGACCGCGACAACCCGCTGAATTTTGATGATGCCGGAGTGCATCCGCCTTTGGCGGCGCTCTGGGGGTGACGAACGCCCGGAAAATGATCCGGTGGATCATTTTCAGTAAGGAACGGGCGAAGCCCTGAGACGAAAAGGATATGACATGACCCGCACCGTTTACGTGAATGGCGAATACCTGCCTGAAACCGAAGCCAAGGTTTCCATTTTTGACCGTGGTTTCCTGTTCGCGGATGCCGTTTACGAAGTCACCAGCGTTCTGGATGGAAAGCTGATCGATTTTGAAGGCCATGCCGTGCGCCTCAAGCGGTCTCTAGACGAGTTGGAGATGGCCGAACCTTGCACCAAGGATGAGCTGCTCGAGATTCACCGCAAGCTGGTTGAGCTGAACGGCATCGAAGAAGGGCTTGTGTACCTGCAGGTCAGCCGTGGATCGGATGGCGACCGGGATTTCGTGTTCCCGTCGGCGGACACCAAGCCCAGTCTGGTTCTGTTCACGCAGAACAAGCCGGGTCTGGCCGACAGCCCAGCGGCGAAAAAAGGTGCAAAGATCATCTCGATCGAGGATATCCGCTGGGGTCGTCGCGATATCAAGACCGTTCAGTTGCTGTACCCGTCGATGGGTAAGATGATGGCCAAGAAAGCGGGCTGCGACGATGCATGGCTGATCGAAGACGGCTATGTCACCGAAGGCACCAGCAACAACGCCTACTACGTGAAAGACAGCAAGATCGTCACCCGCCCGCTGTCGACCGACATTCTGCACGGCATCACGCGTAAAGCCGTGCTGCGCATGGCGGCTGAGGCGCAGATGGAAGTCGAAGAACGTCTGTTCACCATCGACGAAGCGAAAGAGGCGGACGAAGCCTTTACCACCTCGGCCAGTGCGTTCGTCATGCCGGTAGTTGAAATTGACGGTGTAACGCTGGGGGATGGCACGCCGGGCCCGATCGCCAAACGGCTGCGTGAGATTTATCTGGACGAAAGCCGCAAGGCAGCGATCTAAAGCAAAGGCCCGCCGGATTGGCGGGCCTTTTTCGTTTTAGGGGATTAGTCTTTTTTCCCAACATTCTCTTCAAACGCGACCTTGAAGGCGGCCTGTTTTTCAGGGCTTGCGTCGGTTTGATAGTTCGCCTTCCACTCATCCATGGTCATGCCGTAGAAAATCTGGCGGGCTTCGTCCTTGCCCATTTCGATGCCCTTTTCGTTGGCGGCTTCCTGATACCAGCGCGACAGGCAGTTGCGGCAGAACCCGGCCAGATTCATCATGTCGATGTTCTGAACGTCAGTGCGGTCTTCCATCAGGTGCTTTTGCAACCGGCGGAACGCGGCGGCCTGAAGTTCGATTTCGGTTTGCTTTTCCATTGTCGGGCTCCCAATGCGTGTCGTTTGCCTGACCTAACAATCCGAAGGCGTCGTTACAATAAACAGGAAGGGCCAGCAGGCCCTTCCCAGCGATCGATTTCGGTTTTAAGCCAGCTTCAGGGCCAGCCACGGCATTAGGCAGAATACGATGATCAGTATCTTGTAGTTGGCCAGATACCGGAAATAGGCCCTTTTCGCATCGCCAGGCTCCATCTGGAACATCCGGCCGTGTATCTTGGCAGCCCAGTCCTGTGAAACAACGATCATCAGAGTAGTGAACACCAGAAGGGCGAGGTTAAGGACCGTCATCCAGCCGAAGACGGTCGTCAGGAATTCCTGAGTCATGGTCGTCTCCTTTCCCTTAATATATGGGGGCTCGGGATACCCTCACAATAACGTGAGACCCGGAATCGACCTTATTTGACCTGACGTCAAAGACCGCTTTCGCTCAAAGCGTCCTGCAGGATTATGGCCAAACGCTCTGCCCATTCACGCTGTCCGGCATTGTCCGCGATCAGATCATTACGCAGCTCGATCAAGGCGTTAGGTCGGCCATGCGTTGTGCAGTGCCGATCAATTGCGTCACCGGACAGCACGCCAGTATAGGGCTCGTTGACACCAACACACAGGTCTGCTTCGGCCTCAAGACGGTCGATCAACGGGCGCGAGAACCGTTCATCCGGAGTGTGCAGCACCCCGATTTGCCATGGGCGTGGGTCGCGGCCACGCAGTTGGCGGGTGAAGGAATGCATCGACACGATCACCGCATGCGGCAGGCCCGCCATACGTTCCAGCGCCTCGTGATAGGGGCGGTAGCACATGTTCAGACGCCGTTCACGCTCAGACGCGTCTGCGTGGCGGTTGCCGGGGATGATCGAACCGTCATACAGCTTCATCAGCAGGGTGGGGTCATCCTCACCCCGGTTGGGATCAATCACCAGACGTGAGAAATTGGCGGCAATAACTGGCGCGTTCAGGATCTCTCCCAAATGCTTTGACACCTCATACGCGCCCACGTCATAGGCGATGTGACGCTCCATATCCTCGCGCGGCAGGCCGAGGTCTCCGCCGTTGATTTCGGGGGGCACCGTGTTGGTTGCGTGGTCACATGTGATCAGCCAGCGCGAGGGGCGATCAGCGCCGTGGATAAAAAACGGGGAATACGTCATAAGCCTGTCATCTAGTTTGCCGCAGGTGTAGGGCAGTTGCTTCGGAAAGGGAATTGCGCAATAAGCAGCCTGATGCAATGTTTGCGGTAACATTTGTGCGATTCAGACAGAAGACGTGAGGAGAGAAATACCAATGCGACGCCTGAGGAATGTAAAAATCGTGGCGACGCTGGGACCGGCGTCCAATGATTATGACACCATCCGTGCGCTGCACGAGGCCGGGGCAGATGTGTTTCGTCTGAACATGAGCCACGGCAGCCATGATGAGATTCGCGAACGTCACCGGATCATCCGACAGGTGGAAAAGGATCTGGAAAGCCCGATTGCGATTCTGGCTGACCTGCAAGGGCCCAAACTGCGCGTGGGTGAGTTCGCCAATGACGCCGAAGAACTGGAAGAGGGCGCAGCCTTCCGTCTGGACCTTGACGCTACTCCGGGGGACAGAGGCCGCGTTTGTCTGCCGCATCCCGAGATTTTCGCCGCACTTGAACCGGGCGCGCGGCTGTTGGTCAATGACGGCAAAATCCGCCTGATCGTTCAGGATTGTGGCAAAGAATTCGCCAATTGCACGGTGGAGGTCGGAGGCACGATATCGAACCGGAAAGGTGTGAACGTCCCCGATGTGGTTCTTCCGTTGGCCGCGCTGTCTGAAAAAGATCGCGATGATCTGGAGTTTGTCTGTAAATTGGGCGTTGACTGGCTGGGGTTGAGCTTTGTTCAGCGCGCCAAGGACGTCTTTGAGGCCCGGGCACTGGCTGATGGCCGGGCCTCAATCCTGTCCAAGATCGAAAAACCTGCGGCAGTTGAGGCATTTGACGAAATCCTCGATGCCTCGGACGGGATCATGGTGGCCCGCGGCGACCTGGGGGTCGAATTGCCGGTTTCAGCCGTACCGCCGATCCAGAAACGGCTGGTAAGACGATGCCGCGCGGCGGCTAAGCCGGTGATCGTGGCCACTCAGATGTTGGAGAGTATGATCGAAAGCCCGATGCCAACGCGAGCCGAGGTTTCGGACGTCGCGACAGCGATTTATGAAGGCACTGATGCCATCATGCTCAGCGCTGAATCAGCGGCGGGGTCGTATCCAATAGAGGCCGTGCAAACCATGAACAAGGTCGCTATCGAGGTCGAGGCCGATCCGACCTACACCCAGATCATCGCCGCCTCGCGCACCGCAAAGGGCACCACAATTGCTGACGGGATCGTGGCAGCTGCGCGTGAGATTGCTGAAAAGACAGACATCAAGGCCATTTGTTGCTTTACCCAAAGCGGCACAACGGCGCTGTTGACCGCGCGGGAACGTCCCGGTGTGCCGATCATCGCCATGACGCCCGCCACCGGAACAGCACGGCGCCTGTGCCTGAGCTGGGGCTGCCATTGTGTGATGACGCCCGAGCTTGAGCGCTTTAAGGGTGCTGTTGTCAATGCCGCCCGCACTGCCCGCGCCAGTGGGTTTGCGACCGAGACCGATCAGATTGTGGTGACCGCTGGGGTGCCATTCAACGTGCCCGGAACCACTAATATCCTGCGTATTGCGCCCTGTGACGAACGTTTGATTTACAACACAGATCCGGGCTGATGAACTTGCGTCAACGTGCATGCTGCCTCATGGCAGACAGGTCACTTGTCAAGCGACAGGGCTTTTTACGATCTCCATTACAGTAAATGAGCTGGTCTGGTGAATTCCAGGCAGCTTATTAATTTTCTCACCGAGGATATCGCGGAAGTGCGTGATATCCCGCGTGCGGACTGTCAGGAGATAGTCAAACGATCCCGCCACCATTAAGCAGCTTTCAATTTCTGGAATATTGCGGACAGCGTCATTGAACCTGCCAAGAGATTGCTCAGCCGTCGCGGCCAGTGAAACCTGGACAACCGTGACCAAGGCTAGCCCCATTCGCTCTTTATCGACGATGGCACAATAGCCTTTGATGTACCCGTTTTTTTCCAAGCGCTTGACCCGCTCGGAACAGGGGGTATTGGTCAGGTTGACACGTGCCGCAAGATCGACGATCGATAACCTTCCGTTGATTTCCAGCTCTTGCAGGATGCGTTGGTCTATTTTGTCCAATTCTCTATCGATCAGTAAAAATCCCTGAAATTTTAGCGCAAGACGACATTTTTCACTGAATATAGACTAAAATAATCCCCAATTCCTAGTGATTATTCCTGATACTTATCTGAAGACAGCTGCGTCAATGTGTTCCAAGTTTGGCTGTCTTGTCGAGGGCACGGGCCTCGACCCAACGAAAAAAAATTGGAGAACCGACATGACAACAAAAATTGTCATTGGACTGGACGGGACAGAGACCGGGGAGCGCGCGATCGCTTTTGCCAAGGATTTGGCAGGGCGCATCGGTTCATGCGAGTTGCTTGTGGTTTATGTGATCGAATGGTCCCCATTTACTTTTCAAACACCTGAAGAAAATGCTCTGCGCCATAAGCGGCGCGAGGAAGAGGTCGAATTGGCCTCGACACGGATCGTCACCCCTGCGGTGGAAGCTTTGAACGCGGACGGTTTTACGGCCCATGGCATTGTACGCCATGGTGACGTGGCTGAAACGCTGAACGCGATCACAGTCGAAAACGGTGGTACCCAGATCGTCGTCGGACGCGCCTCGGCCGATGGGTTCAAGAAACGGCTCTTTGGCAGCTCGACCCAGAATCTGGTCATGCATGCCGATGTACCGGTCACCGTTGTGAACTGAGCGGAGGGACGAGAATGAATATGCTTAAAAAACTGGGCTTTGCCACAGCGGCTGCCCTGTTCGCCAGCCCCGCTTTGGCCCAAGAGGCGCCGGGTCTGGACGACAAGATCAACCAAGCCTTTGCTGATTTCACCGGGCCGTTCGTTAGCTTTATCTTTGCCCCGTTTCCGGGCACTAGCTTCCCTTGGATCGTGGGTTGGCTGGTCGTCGCGGCCACAGTGTTCACGCTGTATTTTGCCTTTGTGCAGCTGCGGTTCTTTAGTCACGCGATCAGCCTTGTGAAAGGCGACTATTCCGATCCCAACGATGCGGGTGAGGTCAGCCATTTTCAGGCGTTGGCCACGGCGCTTTCAGGAACGGTCGGTTTGGGCAACATCGCTGGTGTGGCGGTGGCCGTCGGGATCGGCGGGCCGGGTGCCACGTTCTGGATGATCGTCGCGGGCCTGCTGGGCATGGCGTCGAAATTCACTGAGTGTACGCTGGGCGTGAAATACCGCAACGAATACGACGACGGCACCGTTTCCGGTGGCCCGATGTATTACATGTCCAAAGGGTTCAGTGAGCTGGGCTTGCCGGGCGGTAAGATCCTGGCTGTTCTGTTTTCGATCTTCTGTATTCTTGGCGCGCTGGGCGGGGGCAACATGTTCCAGGCCAATCAGGCGCACCAACAGATTGCAGGCATTGTCGGGGATTATCCGGGCTGGATTACAGGCCTGGTCTTTGCCGGTATCGTGTTCGCAGTGATCGTGGGCGGCCTGAAATCCATCGCGCGCGTCACCGAAAAGGTCGTGCCGTTCATGGGTGTTATGTACGTGGCGGCAGCACTAGTGATCATCATCATGCACGCAGACCAGATCGGCTGGGCTTTCGGCCAGATCTTCGCGGGTGCCTTCACTGGCCTCGGCATCGCAGGCGGTATGGTTGGGGCGCTGATCCAGGGTTTCCGCCGTGCGGCGTTCTCGAACGAGGCGGGCGTTGGTTCTGCGGCGATTGCCCACTCGGCCGTGCGGACCAAAGAGCCGATCACCGAGGGCTTCGTGTCGCTGCTTGAGCCGTTCATCGATACGGTCGTGATCTGTACAATGACTGCACTGGTGATCATCATCACTCAGCAGCTGATCATCGACCCGGAAACCGGCCTTTACATGCTGACCGAAGATGGTTCGGCTATTGCCACCGTTGATGGTAATTCGGGTGTCAGTCTGACGTCTGCGGCGTTTGGCAGTGCGTTCAGCTGGTTCCCCTATGTTCTTGCGATCGCGGTGGTTCTGTTTGCCTTCTCGACCATGATCAGTTGGTCCTATTATGGCCTCAAGGCCTGGACTTATCTGTTCGGCGAAGGACACACCAAAGAGCTGGTGTTCAAGGTCATCTTCTGCATCTTCGTTGTCATCGGTGCGGCGGCCAACCTTGGTCCTGTCATCGACTTCTCGGATGCGGCGATCTTTGCAATGGCGGTTGTGAACGTCTTTGCGCTCTACTTCCTGATGAAAGTGGTGCGCGAAGAGCTGGCCAGCTATGCAGCCCGCCTGAAAAGCGGCGAAATCCGCAAATTCGAGCACTAAATCACTCCACCGGGGCGGCCAGCGCTGCCCCGGTGGCTGACCACCCTGCGAAAAGCGCAGATTCTGGTCAAAACCCCCTTGCCAGTATGGAAGAACTTGCGTAAACGGCGCTTCTGATCGCGTGACCGGCCAATGTGGCATGCCGAGTCGCGTCAAGTACCGAACCCCGAAAGGAGACGGAAATGCCTAAGATGAAGACAAAGTCGAGCGCCAAGAAGCGCTTTAAGGTGACTGCGACCGGTAAGGTCCTTGCTGGCCAGGCCGGCAAACGGCACGGCATGATCAAGCGGACCAAGAAGTTCATCCGCGACGCCCGTGGCAACACCACCCTGTCCGCCCCCGACGCCAAGATCGTCAAGGGCTACATGCCCTACGACCGCTAAGAGGAGATTAAGAGATGTCCCGCGTTAAAGGTGGAACCGTAACTCACGCCCGTCACAAGAAGGTTATCAAGGCAGCCAAAGGTTACTATGGCCGCCGCAAAAGCACCTTCAAGGTTGCCCGTCAGGCCGTCGACAAGGCCAACCAGTACGCAACCCGCGACCGTAAAAACCGCAAGCGCAACTTCCGCGCGCTGTGGATCCAGCGGATCAACGCTGCTGTGCGTTCGCATGACGAAGCACTGACATATTCCCGCTTCATCAACGGCCTGAACCTGGCCGGTATCGAAGTGGACCGCAAAGTTCTGGCCGACCTGGCCGTGCACGAACCGGAAGCGTTCGGCGCGATCGTCGCCAAAGCTCAGGCCGCTCTGACTGCCTGATCCTCTGAAAAGAGACAGTGAATGAATGAAAGGCCGTCCCTTTGGGGCGGCTTTTTCTTTTCGAGCATTGCAAATGAATGTCTGCTTCGAGCCCAAATTGACCGATGCTGCAATTTGGACAAACGTCCGATATAGAGACGCTTTAAACGTGTTGCCTTACTTCAGCCATACATTCCACGCATCACTGCACTTAAAGCTGCCTTTCCCTAAAAATGATTTCTCAAACAAAATAATTTTACGTAACAAAATTCGGTTGCTCGCCCTTGTTGTAGCTGCGTGTGCAGTTGGGTTGATCATCTATACGCCGATCAAAACGATCTCTCTCAAGGAAGTGGATTCCAAAGTAGATGAATGTGAACGCGCGCAAGATACGGGCATGGAGATCAAAAGGTGCAGGGAAGCGCTGGAGACACTTAACAAGGCGATATCCTATTATGCAGAAGATGAGAATGTCGATGCTCTGTTGAGAGACAGGGCATGGGCTAAGACATTGTTGGATGATCTCGATGGCGCGATGGCTGACACGAATAACGCTCTTGCGCTCGACCCAAACTCAGCTTGGGCATGGTATTGGCGGGGGCGCTTAAACCTGCTGACCGGCGACATGGAAAGTGCCATCGCAGATTTTCGGCAGTCGTCGAAGGTGGATCCTCTTTATTGTGCGACGAATACCCGAGTACGCAGAATGACGCACTTATTCTATAAACTTGGAACAAAAGGCACATCGGTACTGGATGAAACTATAGACAAATTGCGGTATGCCGACCCTCACAATCTGAACTTGGTCTTTGCAAAGTATTTGGCAGACTCGCCCGATGGACCATACAGCGCGGCACATCACGTTCTGGATATAATGATACAATCCACAAATCGCCCTGAGTACCTGATGCTACAACGTGCGAGGATTTATGAACGGACCGAGAAATATGAGAAGGCACTCGCTGACCTCGAAGACATTGCTAAAGATCCAAAGTTTTATGAGCACCTCGGTAGCAAACTAAGAGCGCGAATAAAGGAGCTAAAGGCGGCAGGTAATTCATGCGCTGCTGAAGAATTCAGCCTTCGTAACGTGCAAATCCCGTTTGTGTACAAAGATGCTTTAAAGCTGAAAATCGACGTGCTTAGCCATATGACGAACTGGGATAGCGCTTTAGCGTCTGCGGATGAACTTATTGCATACCGGCCCCGTGCACATATGAATTGGACCAAAAGGGGAAAAATTCTCGAACAGCTTGGTCGCGTAGAAGAAGCCAAAATGAGCTATAAAGAAGCCATTCGTTTGGCAAGACCGGAGAATTACGATGCATCACATGGCACTTCTCCGCCACTCATCGAGGCTTTATTTCGCCTTGCAGCCATTTACGAAGAAGAGGGACGGTCGGCCGAAGCGGAGGCTATGTGGGATGAATCGCTATCGATAGCCGACAACAGTGTGATCTGGGATGTTCAGGAACTGATGAAAAATGCAGGTCACTATACCGGGGACAGAACCGACTTTTTCGATCCAGAAACCAAATCTGCAGTACACGCCTGCTTGAAGGATACCAATTGCAAATGGGAGAGTATCGGGGGCCTACAGTTGCGTTAGCGCAAGCTATTGTGCTTTGCCGAAAAACGACAAAGCGGTCATTTATTGACTTGTGATGAAAGCTCACTTTGTCCCGCAACGCGGACAATCCTAAACAGCGGCTCCATGCGGAATTGGAGTTGGTCCGACGAGCAGCCAGTTAACAAACTTTCGGTCTGAGCGTTTCACCCGATCACATATTCCTGTGTCGGCGCGGGTAGCTGGTCGACATCATCCGCCGCCGCGATTGGGGCGGGTTGCTAATTCCCGCCCTTCTTCACCAACTGCGCAGCGAATGCGACACCCGTACCCGGTCCCACATAGGTGACCATGATCACATCATCCAGATAGACCCCGTTGAATATCCCTGCCGAGACGTCATCGCCCGATATCCCGGCCTCGGCCAGAACAAAGCGGGTGGGGTCATCCAGGCTGAAGGTGCCCATCGCCTCTTCGACGATCCATTCCTTGTCCCCAATGCGGCGCCAGCGGTTGGTGGCGGTGATAAGGTTGCCGTCCAATTTGGTGACTTCCAACTCCATCTCGGTCTGCAGCAGGCCCTTCTCGTGGTTGGGGTTCGATTTGGCGAAGGCCACCAGATAGGTGCCATGCCATGTACCGACGATCTGAGGGAAGCCGCTGCCGTCTTCGGCACTGGCGGGGGCTGCAAGGGCTAGCACAAGGGCGGCGGCAATGCTGCGGAAAAGGTTGAGTGTCATGGGGCGATCTCCTGCAAAGGGTGCCATCAGGCTACCCGAGTTCTGGAAATTGGCAAACCATGGTTTAGAAACAAAAAAACCGGCGCCGAAAGCGCCGGTTTTCATAAGCTTTGTGCAGCGACTTAGCCGAACACACGACCAAGCGCGCCGTCGACGGCGTCGGTGATCTGGTCGATGTCATCTGCCGTTGCGATCAGCGCGGGCGAGAAGCACAGCGTGTTGTTGCGGCTGGGGATCGAGCGGTTGGTGGCACCGATGATGACGCCTTGCGCCATACAATCAGCCACAACGGCCTGAACCTTTTTCTCGTCCATCGGCTCTTTGGTTGAACGGTCTGCGACCAGCTCGGCACCCAGGAACAGGCCCTTGCCACGCACATCGCCGATGACCTTGTGCTTTTCCATCAGCGCCTGCAGGTTGCCCATCATACGGTCACCCATGTCGGCGCAGTTGCCCAGCAGGTTTTCGTCCTGAATGATGCGCATGTTTTCAACCGCAGCTGCCGGGCCGGCGGTGCAGCCACCAAAGGTCGAGATGTCGCGGAAATAGCTCATCGGATCAGCGGCATCGTCCTTGAACATGTCAAAGACTTCCTCGGTGGTGACCATGCAGGCAATCGCCGCATAGCCCGAGGCAACGCCTTTGGCCATGGTCACGAAGTCCGGCTTGATGCCGTATTGCTGATAGCCGAACCAAGTGCCGGTCCGGCCAACGCCGCAGACCACTTCGTCGATGTGCAGCAGCACGTCGTACTTCTTGCAGATTTCCTGCACGCGCTGCCAATAGCCTTCGGGCGCTTCGATCACGCCGCCGCCTGCGGTTACCGGCTCAAGGCACAGGGCGCCAACGGTGTCGGGACCTTCGCGCAGGATGACCTCTTCGATCTGATCTGCGGCCCAGACGCCAAAGTTTTCTTCGGGCGCGCCGTCCAGCTCGTGCTTGCGGTACTCCATGCAGTGGGGCACGCGCACGAAATCGGGCGCGAAGGGGCCGTACTGGGCGTTGCGCTCGTCCTGACCGCCTGCCGACATGGTCGCCAGGGTCGAGCCGTGATAGTCACGGTCGCGGTACAGGATTTTGGTCTTTTTACCGCCATAGCGCTTATGCGCGATCTGACGGACCATCTTGAAGGCCTTCTCGTTCGCCTCAGAGCCCGAGTTGGTGTAGTACACCCGGCTCATGCCCGGCATTTTGTCGATCAGCATTTCGGCAAAAATCGAACCGGGGATCGAACCTGCGGTATTGGCGAAATAGCACAGCTTCATCAGCTGTTCGTAGACCGCCTTACAGATTGATTCGCGGCCATAGCCAACGTTGACGGTCCAAACTCCACCGGACACGGCGTCCAGATGCTCTTTGCCCTTTTGATCCCAAACGCGCATGCCCTTGCCTTCGACAATGATGCGTGGGTCATTGGTTTCAAAGGGTTTATGCTGGATCAGGTGATGCCAGATGTGGGCGCGGTCGGCTTCGACTACGCGGGAAAGATCGTTTTCGTTGAACGTGCCGTCCATGACATGTCCTTTCAATAAAGCTCGTTGCACGGATTGCAGGGGCTATCCCGAACCGGCAGATGTTTTCGATGGCTCAGATCACCTTGAATGGCCTGTCGGAGATAGGGCCAGATTGCACCATCCCGTATTGCCAGTCCATTCCTGAGACGTATTTTTACGGGTTTGTCAGGGGCTCAACTTTGTGCTCAATTCGCGCAAATCGCGATTGGGAGGATCAGCGGATGGGAGCCACACAAATTTACGAGCGTCATCTGGACAAATGCCGGGCCAACTATGTGCCGTTGTCCCCGTTGAGCTTTCTCGAGCGCACAGCGCAGGTTTACCCTGATTACCCCTCGGTTGTGTATGGTGATCGCCGGTATAGCTGGGCCGAGACCTATGCCCGATGCCGCCGTCTGGCGGGCGCATTGGTCGCACGTGGAATAGGGCAGGGCGACACTGTGTCGATTATTGCCGCCAATATCCCTGAAATGTACGAGGCACATTTTGGCGTGCCCATGGCCGGTGCCGTTTTGAACGCGATCAACACGCGTTTGGATGCGGCGATCATTGCCTTCATCCTTAATCACGCGGAATCCAAGGTGCTGCTGGTCGATCCCGAATTTTCGGGTGTGGTGAAAGAGGCGCTGAAACAGGTCGACCACGACCTGCTGGTCATTGATATCGAAGACGCCAGTTTTGAGGGCGGAGAAAAGTTGGGCAACCTGACCTATGACGCCTTGCTGGCAGACAGCGATCCTGAATTTGAGTGGTCCTTGCCCAAAGACGAATGGGACGCGATCACGCTGAATTACACGTCCGGGACAACGGGCAATCCGAAAGGCGTGGTTTATCACCATCGGGGCGCGGCGCTGAACGCACAGTCGGACTTGTTGGATTGGGATATGCCGAAACACGCGGTCTATCTGTGGACCTTGCCGATGTTCCATTGCAATGGCTGGTGTTTTCCATGGGCGATGGCGGCCAATGCGGGCGTTTCGGTCTGTCTGCGCGCGGTGCGGGCCGAGCCGATCTATGCAGCCTTCAGGGATGAGAAGGTCACGCATTTCTGTGGCGCGCCAATTGTGCTGAATATGCTGGCCCATGCACCGGATGAGTTGAAAGACTTTGATCATCAGATCAAGGTGATGACTGCGGGTGCTCCGCCCCCTGCCGCCGTGATTGAAGCGATGGAAGCCATGGGGGTCGAGGTGACCCATGTGTATGGTCTGACCGAGACCTATGGCCCATCGGTGGTCTGCGCCTGGAAAGACGAATGGAACACCAAGGATGCACAGGAACGCGCGGCGCTGAAGGTGCGGCAGGGGGTGCGCTATTCGGCCCTGTCGGGCCTGATGGTGGCCGACCCTGAAACGCTAGAACCTGTACCTGCTGATGGCGAAACCATGGGTGAGATTTTCATGCAGGGCAACGTGGTGATGAAGGGCTATCTGAAAAATCCCGAGGCAACGGACAAAGCCTTTAACGGCGGTTGGTTTGCTTCGGGCGATCTGGGGGTGATGTATCCCGACGGCTATATCGCGCTTAAGGATCGGTCCAAGGACATCATCATTTCAGGGGGCGAGAATATCTCGTCGGTCGAGGTCGAAGGCATCCTGTACAAACACCCAGCAGTGATGGAGGCCGCAGTTGTGGCGCGACCGGACGAAAAATGGGGCGAAACCCCCTGCGCCTTTGTCGAGCTAAAGCCTGACGCCACCGCGACCGAGGCGGAGTTGATCGCATTCTGCCGGGATAACATG
The DNA here is from genome assembly GCF_056539205.1 of Ruegeria sp. BC5. NCBI lineage: Bacteria > Pseudomonadati > Pseudomonadota > Alphaproteobacteria > Rhodobacterales > Roseobacteraceae > Ruegeria > Ruegeria sp. BC5. Next base: position 88,654 of record NZ_JBQFUN010000004.1, on the reverse strand, counting down.
GCCCATTTCAAAGCGCCTAAGACAGTGGTGTTCGGAACCTTGCCCAAAACCTCAACTGGGAAGGTTCAGAAGTTTGTCCTGAGGGATCAGGCGCGTACGCTGACCTAAGCGCCCATCTTGTCAAAGATCGAAAGGTTCAGCTCAAGCATCTCACCCATCCAGATGGCCCGGTCCCGATGATCCTCAAGGTGCTGTCCGGTTTCGGGGTGGGTGAAGATGGTCAGGCCCTGCCGGTTCAGCATCAGCCAGGGAATGACCTGATCGAACGCGTCCGGTGCAAAGGCCAGCTGGCAGCTCCAGCGTGGGTGAGGGCCGACATTGCGTTCATGCACGCGACCCATATCAATAGAAAACAGCCCTGCCGCTTCTTCGCAAACCCGTCGTGCGGCATCCACTGTGTCCGCGTCAAAATAGACATGGGCGTGATAGCCGGTGATCTCGGGCATGGCGACCTCATCCATCTGTTTCACAGAAAACCTAGGTCGAACTTGCAGCCATTCCTATCCTCCTCGGCACACATACCCTGTGCGCCGGGTTAAGTAGGGGCATTCGCATTTGGATGTGCCGCGGCAAAGGCGGGATGGTCGGCACAGGCGGCCTCGACTGCAAGGATGCGGGGCAGGTATGACAAATCAACCTGCCAGCGCCGCGCATTATAGAGTTGCGGCATCAAGCATAGATCGGCCAGCCCTGGGCTGCTGCCCGTGCAATAGGGTGTCTGGTCAAATCCCGCCAGCAGCGTTTCAAACGCCAGCAGGCCGGGTCGGATGAAGTGGCGCATCCAATCGCCCGGCATCCCTTCGGCGCCGTTGCTCAGCTTTGTGGCATATTGCGCCACCGACAGGTTGCAGACCGGGTGGATGTCCACCGCGATGGAGTGTGCCAGCGCCGTTGCCTTGGCGCGCAATGCAGGCTCGGCAGGCAATAAGCCCAACCCCCGGCTTTGATCCAGATAGTCGATGATTGCCAAAGATTGCGTCAATCGCAGCCCGTCAATATCCAGCACCGGAACCAGCCCCTGCGGGTTACGCGCAAGATGGTCTTGTGACTTCTGGTCCCCGGCCTTTAGATCAACAAAGACAGGGCGATAGGCAATTCCCGCCAAATTCAGCGCGATGCGCACACGGTAGCTGGCCGATGAGCGCCAGAAATCAAAAAGAACCACTTCGCCCATTGTTTCAGGTCTCTCTTAGGGCCGCGGCTTCGACTGCCTGGTTCAGCACGTCGGAGTCCCCGATATGGTTCGCCAAAACCAGGACCAGACGCGCGTTCAGCGCGTCGCTTGCGGATTTGTCCAACCCGTCATGGGCGGCCAGCAGTCCGGCATAGAAATCATCGGCATTGTCGAGATTGGGGGTGAGGATCAGATCAGTCATTTTCTTACTCCTTGCCGGTGGCCCGGCGGATCGCCTGCCGGAATGCGTTTTCTTCGTAGCTGTCACGCCGCGCGGCAACATGCTGGTCGGGGCGGATCAGATAGACCGCGCTGGCGGCATCGCCCAGATACCGACGCTTGAGTTCCAGCGTCAGGTCATCCTTGACCGACAACGCAAGCCGGGTGGCTTCAACCCCGTCTTCTTCGATCCGCTCGGGGGCGTCGGCGTCAATGGTCAACAGGGTGAACTTGCCTGCCAATTTTGGCAACAAGAATTCATCGCCCAGCGGCGCATCCGGGCAGGCCGAGCCCGGTCGCGTGATATCCGGGCCGTCCAGTGCATCGGCTGAGCTGAGCGAAGACCCCTGATAGGCGCAGGGCGTGCTCAACCGTCCGGAATTGACCAGAGGGCGGGCAAATTCGAAATGTTCGCTGAGGTCCAGAACCGCGTCCCGCAACAGTTGCGACATCTGGGATTTCGGCGTGATGAAGTCGGTCGAGCGGCTGGATTTCGTGATATTCTCATCCGCTGCCTGCACTCGCTCGCGGCTATAGCTGTCCAGCAAAAGCTCGGGCGCTTTGCCGTCCAGAACCAGTTTCAATTTCCAACACAGGTTATCAGCGTCCTGAATTCCTGTGTTTGCCCCAAGTGCCCCAAACGGGCTGACCTGATGGGCGCTGTCCCCGGCAAACAGAACGCGCCCATGGCGGAACCGCTCCATCCGGCGGCATTGGAACGTATACACCGATACCCATTCCAGATCGAAATCCACATCCTCGCCCAGCATGGCTTTGAGGCGGGGGATGACATTCTCGGGGCGTTTTTCGCGCTCTTTGTCGATGTCCCAACCCAATTGCAGGTCAATGCGCCAGACATTGTCGGGCTGCTTGTGCAACAGAGCCGACTGCCCGCGATTGAACGGCGGATCGAACCAGAACCAGCGCTCGGTTGGGAGATCGGCTTCCATCACCACGTCGGCGATCAGGAAGTTGTCTTCGAACACGCGGCCATCGAAATCCAGCCCCAGCATGCGACGGGTCGGAGAGCTGGCACCGTCGCAGGCAATCAGCCACTCGGCTTCGACGTTATAGGGCCCCTCGGGGGTTTCGACCTCAAGCACCACGTGGGTGTCATGGGTGCCGATGGCCTCGACCTTGTTGCGCCCACGGATTTCGATGGGCGCGCCCGAAGCCTGCAATTGCCGCACACGGTCGACCAGAGCATTTTCGAAATAGTATTGCTGAAGATTGATGAAGGCCGGGTTTGCAAAACCCGTGTCGGGTTGCAGATTGAATTCATAGACCTGGCGATTGTCGAAATAGACCTTGCCGACATTCCACTGCACGCCCTTGTCCACCATGGGGCTACTCGCGCCCAGACGGTTAGCAATATCCAGTGTACGTTGCGAAAAGCAGATGGCCCGGCTGCCGAAGCTGACCTTGTCATTGTCATCCAACACCACGACCGGGACACCTTGCTGGGCCAGATCTATCGCAGTGACCAGCCCGACCGGCCCGGCACCGACCACAATGACCTTGTGCCGAATGGCGATGGCAGCGTCCTGATCCGGGCTGCGTTCGTAGGCGTAAAGTGGGACTTCGAAAATCTTGTTCATGGGTTCTCCCCCGATACATATGCGCGCAAGACGCAAATCTCTTGTCCTCTGACGCGGCCACGCCCGAGACCTTGCCCAATGCTTTCATTGATTTTTCCGACGCAAAACGATCTGGATCAAATGCGACGGAATGTCCTTAACTTTGCAGATCCGACCACATCTCAAGGTCGCGCTGGGCGGTCCAGATGCGTGGGGTGTCAATGCCGCGTGCCTCGTCATAGGCGCGCGCGACGTTGAAGGGCAAACAGTGTTCATAGATCGCATAGTCGGCGAATTTGGGGTCGCATTCAGCGCGCACAGCATCCCAGGCCTGTTTTAAGGTGCCGCCACACGCAGCGACCCGTGCCGCCGGTCGGTAGGTGCTGTTGACGAAGTCGCGGGTGCTTTCAATCGCTGCGTTCACCATGTCTGCCCCGATCAGCGCATCTCCGCGCCCCGGGGCGATGGCATTCAGATCAAACGCCTTGATTGCGTCCAGCGTACCGCCCCAGTCGCCGAAATGCCCGTCACCGCAGTAGCAGGCGGAATGATATTCGACGATGTCACCAGTGAACATCACGTTCTGGTCTGGCACATGAATCACGATGTCCCCGGCAGTGTGGGCGCGACCCAGGTGCATGAGGTCTACCCTGCGATTGCCCAGATAAACAGTCATCCTGTCCCGAAATGAAGTCGTGGGCCACGTCAGGCCGGGAATGCTTTCGTACCCTTCAAACAGGCGGGGAAAGCGCTGAAACTCGCTATCCCAATCCTCTTGCCCGCGTTCGGCAACCATAGCGCGGGCCTTGTCCGACATGATGATCTGCTGCGCCTCATAGGCACTGGCGCCCAGTACACGGACCGCGTGATAGTGCGTCAGCGCCAAATGTGTAATCGGCTTATCCGTAACCGAACGCACGCAGTCGATCACCTTGCGTGCCAGCCGCGGTGTGGCTTGTGCTTCGATAATCATCACGCTGTCGTCGCCGATGATTACGCCGGAATTTGGATCGCCCTGCGCTGTAAAGGCATATAGGCCCTCGCCAATTTCGGTGAACGAGATCGCCTTCTCAGAAAGATCCGATTGCGAGGCGAATGCCTTTGCCATCAGTTTGTTTCCTGCAGGATCTTTGCCAACTCAGGTGTGACTTGTAACGTCACGCGCTGCATGTCAGCGGACAGGGCTCCCATGGTTTGCTGCATGAACGGCTGCATTTTGCCCATGATGGCGCTGCCATGCTCTGATCCGTAGAAATCGATCAATGCAGACAGTTCTTCGGCCGAGAACAAGTCAGCGCTGCTGTCGATCATCTGCTGTTCCAATTTCGGACGCAGGCTTTGCATCGCGCCAGACATCACAACACCGATACGCTGCAACTGATCCTCCGTCACAGTAACGCCCGGCGGAAGAGTGGCCGCAACCTGCGCTGCCATACCTTCGGGTGAGAACATGTTGTCCATCATCAATTGCACATCCGGCAACTTCACATATTCCTCGGCTAAGGCTTGATTATCAGCGGCCAAGGCCGAATGGCTGAACCCGATGGCCAGTATCAGAGAAGCAACAAGAGTTTGCAGGGTCACGTTTGATCCAATCACGTTTGGGCACGTTTCATCGTGCATATGGGGTGTCGAGCGCGGCGAGAACGGTTCCGGCGCAATTGCCGAAGCCAATCGTGTAACCGTCACCTTTGGCAGCGCCCTTCAACTCTAGCGTGTCGCCATCTTCGATGAAACTGCGGGTTTCACCGCTGTCCAGTGTCAGGGGTTCCTTTCCTCCCCAGCTTAGCTCCAGCAGTGAGCCGCGTTCGGGCTTGGTTGGGCCCGAAATGGTCCCAGACCCAAGCAGATCGCCGGTGTTCATCGGGCAGCCGGATGTGGTGTGATGCGCCAGTTGTTGCGCGGCTGAATAGTACATTTCCTTGTAATTAGTTCGCGTGATGGTTGTGGCGGCCTTGCCATTGGGCGCCATGGAGATTTCCAGATCGATATCATACAGCATCGGGCCGCAATCTTTCAGGTGATCCAGCAGTTCGACCTCACGTTCCGGAGTGTCGCAGCGGAACGGCTCCAACGCCGCTTTGGTGACGATCCACGGGCTAATCGAAGTGGCCGTGGCCTTGGCCTGAAACGGGCCGAGAGGCTGGTATTCCCAGGCCTGGATATCACGCGCGGACCAGTCGTTCAGCAGGACGTAGCCAAAGATGTTGTCGTCAGCCTCCTGCACCGAGATCGGACCCTCCGACGGGGTGCCGACGATGGCGCCCATCTCAAGTTCGATATCGAACCGTGCCGAGGGGGCAAAGCGGGGCGTGTCGTCATTTGGCCCTTTCAGCTGACCCCACGGGCGGCGAATGTCCGTACCCGAGACAACAACTGACGACGCCCGGCCGTTATAACCGATCGGGATGTGTAGCCAGTTCGGCGGCAGCGCGTTTTCCGGGCCGCGGAACATGGTTCCGACATTCTGGGCGTGATGCCGTCCCGCGTAGAAATCGGTGTATTCGCTGACGGCGCACGGCATGTGCATTTCAGCCTCTGCCTGCGCGATAAGCAGGGGTTCGACCTTGTCTTGCTCTTCCGACCCTTCGGTCAGCAAATCTGTCAGCCGATCGCGCAGGGCAGCCCAGACTGCGGGGCCTTGCTCCATCAGCGGGTTCCAGAAGGGCAGGTCAAACAGTGGCTCATCGGACAGGTCGATCAAACCCTCGGCTTCGGCCGTGGTGACATCCAGGATCAAGTCTCCGATGGCGACACCACAGCGAGGCTCGTCGCCCCCGGTCGAAAACACGCCATAGGGCAGGTTGTTCAGTGGAAAAGGGTGGGCCGCGTCATTGGCCGAGGCCACCCAGGATTTCATCAAAGGCATCTGTGATCCTTGTTTGTCTGATCTATTGCGCGTCGCGCAAGGATTTTAGCCCCAGCAAAAGCGCGGCCACTATCATGAACCCGCCCCCAGCCCGGTCCAGCCACAACCGCGCTGCACCCTTGAGCCGCGCAGCCAGCCAGCTGGCGCTGCCGCCATAGGCAGTCAGAAACAGCCCATCGATGGTCAGATAGGTGGCAGAGAGGATTGCGAATTGCGGCCAGAATGGCAGCGCGCCGTCGAGGAACAGCGGGAACAGGGCCGCGAAGAACACCACAGCCTTGGGGTTGGCGGCCGAGGTGATGAAACCCTGCATCCACAGCGCCTTGCTGCTGGCGCGCGGCGCGGTCTGCGTGGTCTTGCGGTCCGCCTTTATGATCATCTTCACCCCAAGGAACACCAGATAGGCCACGCCCAGCCATTTGATCACCGCCAGCACTGTGCCCGAGGCCGCAATGATCGCGGCCAGACCAAGCCCCGCAGCGAGCATTTGCAACAGATTGGCCGTCAGGTCTCCGGCTGCCGTGAACACGCCGCGTTTCAGGCCATTGGTTGCGGAATTGGACAGCATCAGCAATTGGCTGGGGCCGGGTGTGCTCATCAGCAGCAAGACGGTGACGACATAGGTGATCCAGATATCAAAGCTCATCTCAGCCTCACTTTTTGCCAGGGGTTCCGTCGAACTTTTTCTCAAGAGAGGTCCAGCAGTCAATGTAATCGTCCTGCAAGGGGGCCTCGTTGGCGGCAAAAGGCGTCAGATGTTGTGGAAAGCGGGTCTCGAACATGAAGGACATGGTGTTGTCCAGCTTGTCGGGGCCCAGGTTGGCATTCGAGGCCTTTTCGAACGCCTCGCGATCCGGCCCGTGCGGCAGCATCATGTTGTGCAGGCTCATCCCGCCGGGAACAAAGCCCTGCGGTTTGGCGTCATACTGACCGTAGATGTTGCCCATCAGTTCGGACATGATGTTCTTGTGATACCACGGTGGGCGGAACGTATCCTCGGCCACCATCCAGCGTTCGCGGAATAGGACAAAGTCGATATTGGCCGTGCCCGGCTGCCCCGAGGGCGCAGTCAGCACAGTAAAGATCGACGGGTCGGGGTGATCAAACAGGATCGCGCCGACCGGGCAATAGGTGCGCAGATCGTATTTGTAGGGCGCATAGTTGCCGTGCCAGGCAACCACATCCAGTGGGCTTTGATCGATCTTCGTTGTATGGAACTGCCCGCACCATTTGACAGTCACGGTCGAGGGCACCTCGCGGTCTTCAAACGCCGCCACCGGGGCTTTGAAGTCTCGCGGATTGGCCATGCAATTGGCGCCGATCGGGCCACGACCGGGCATCTCGAATTTCTGACCGTAATTCTCGCAGACAAAGCCACGTGCGGGGCCTTCCAGTACCTCGACGCGATAGACCAGTCCGCGCGGGATGATGGCGATCTCTTTAGGTTCCAGATCAATAATCCCCAGCTCGGAGGCAAAGCGCAGGCGGCCTTCCTGCGGCACCACCAGCAGCTCGGAATCGGCTGAGAAGAAGTAGGCATCCACCATCGACTCGGTAACCAGATAGATATGGCTGGCCATGCCCACCTGCGTGTTCACATCGCCCGCCGTGGTCATCGTGCGCATGCCCGTCAACCAGGTCAGCCCCTGATCGGAATGAGGCACTGCATCCCAGCGATACTGGCCCAGGCTGATCACATCCGGATCAACGCAAGGCGCGGATTTCCAATAGGGCAGGTCGATCTTCTCGTAGCGATGCGAATGCTTGACCGAGGGCCGGATGCGGTAACACCACGTCCGCTCGGGCGGGTTGGCGGTAAAGGCTGTTCCGCTAAGCTGTTCGCCATAAAGGCCATAATTGCAGCGCTGCGGGCTGTTCATTCCCTGCGGTAACGCGCCGGGCAAGGCCTCGGTTTCAAAGTCATTTCCAAAGCCAGGCATATAGCCTGCATGGGTGCCCACGGGCGTGCTGGCCTGGGTCATTTTATGCGGATCAGTCGGATGGTTCATCCTGTGTTCCTCCATTTGCTGCTTGAGGAATAATAGTTGTTTTTGTAACTAACAAGCATGACAGATGATCAATTCAGCGAAAATGATGGCTTTGATCTGCAAGATTTCCTGCCCTATCTGCTGAACCGCGCGGCCGAGGAAATCTCGTTAGAGTTCCAGCAGATCTACAAGGATCGTTACGGTATGTTGCGCACCGAATGGCGGGTTCTGTTTCACCTGGGCAATTATGGAGAGATGACAGCCAAAGAGATCGGCGAACGCGCCCGATTGCACAAAACCAAGATCAGCCGCGCAGTACACAGGTTAGAGTCCCGCCGGTACCTGGTGCGCAATCGCAGTGAAACAGACCGCAGGGTCGAAAACCTGATGTTGACCCACATGGGGCAATCCGTCTATCGCGAGCTAAGCGGTATTGCCGAGCAATATGACGCAAAACTGACGGCCCAATTTAACCCAGATGAAGTCGTGCTGTTGCGCATTATGCTGCGGCGGCTGGCACATATGGATTGAGCACTGGTAATCGCGGCCCCTGGTCCCCAGATGACAACCAGAGCGGACACTGGAAAAATATTAAAATGACAACCCTGACTGCCGAAACGGCAAAATCCAATGATCTTATTGACTGGTTGGTTACACGCGGCCTGGAAGGGGCAGCGAAAGAAGAGCTGCTGGATGGCTATTGCAACAAACTTTTGGAACTTGGCGTGCCGCTAATGCGTTTTCACGCCGCGCAGTCGGCCTTGCATCCCGTTTACGGCGGGACCGGCTTCAGCTGGTACGAGGGCAGGGGCGGAGAATCCGAGACCTTTGAGTATTCCGAGCAACCCAGCGAACAATGGCAGCAAAGCCCTTTGTTTGCGATCTTGAACAATGAGATAGACGAGATCCGCGAACGCCTGGTCGATCAGAATGAGCCCAGCCGTTTTCCCTTGTTAAACGACCTGCGTCAGATTGGTGCGACCGACTATTACGCCACCGGTGTTAATTTTGACGTTCCCACCCATAACGCTCCGAAAGACGCCAAAAAGGCGGTGGACGGGGTGCTGTTGTCTTGGACATCGAACGCCCCCAAGGGGTTCGAGGACAAAGATCTGGAATTGATCCACACAGCCTTGCCCCATCTGGGGTTGGCGCTGAAATCTGCTGCAAGTGCGCGTGTTTCCAAGGATTTGATGCGGGTCTATCTGGGTCGCGATGCGGGACGGCGGGTGCTGTCTGGTGAAATCCGGCGGGGATCACTGCAGCAGATCGATGCGGTGATGTGGAATTTTGACCTGGAAGGATTCACCAGCCTCTCCGAAGAGCTACCGGGTGCTGAAATCATCGACATGCTGAATGACTATCTGGCCGTAGCCGTTGGTGTCGTTCACGACAATGACGGCAATATTCTGAAATTCATGGGCGATGGGCTGATGGCGATGTTCGACGTCGGCGAGATCGACGAAGACGCGCGCGCCGCGCTGAAGGCTGTACCGATGTTGCAGCAGCGGATGGAGGCCCTGAACGCCCGCCGTAAGGCAAACGGTTTGCCAGTGGCCAACTTTACTCTGGCCCTGCATGCGGGCGAGATTCTGTATGGCAATATCGGGTCCGAGACCCGGTTGGATTTCACTGTTATCGGGCCAGCAGTAAACCAGACCGCACGGATCGCTGGGATGCATCGGTCGCTGGGGCAGAGAATTCTGATCTCGGATGACGTGGCCCGCGCCGCTCAGCCTTGCGGCCAGGACCTGATCTCGGTTGGGCGTTACATGTTGCGCGGTGTGTCCGAGCCGAAAGAGTTGTTTACGGTCTACAATGCCGCCGAGGCCTAGCCGGGGCATTTAACTGGCTGGATTGATTAGCTCTCTGCCGGTGAAACGGCCCGCTGATACAGGTGCCAGGTGGTGTGGCCAAGGATCGGCAGAGTGAAGATTAAGCCTAGAAAAGCCGGAACCATCGACAACAGCATGGTGACCGAAATGATCGCCGCCCAACTAAGCATGACCACCGGGTTTTCCGTGACGACGCGAATGGACGTTATCATGGCAGAAACGAAATTGGTTTCCCGGTCCAGCAGCATGGGCATGGCGATGACGGTCACCGAGAACAGCACAGCAGACAGAAAGCCGCCTACGCAGGTGCCAACAGCCAGAAAAGTCCAGCCCTGCGGCGTGAAGAAGACTGTGTTCAAGAACCCGTCAAAATCCGAAAAGGATGCATTCTGCAGGATAATCGCCAGCCAAAGCCGAACCTGATATACCCACACCCAGAATATGAACAGGGTGACGAAGGCCATCCAGCCCAGTTCACGCTTGCGTTGATTGGCCATGACGGTGAGGATTTCAGACCAGCCGAAGCTTTCCCCTTTTTGCAACCGACGGGACATTTCATAAAGCCCGGCCGCGGCAAACGGCGCGACCAGTGGAAAGCCTACAATGGCGGGAATGATCATCCAAATCTTGCCGAGCCAGACCAGACCCCAAACAAACACGATACCGAAAACCGCATAAAAGAGGCCGAAGAAACCGCTCATTAAGGGGCGAGCCAAAAAGTCGGAAAACCCGGCCTTCAGCGACGCAGTGATATCACCGGCGGTTACTTTGTTGACTTTGGGCATAGCCTGCTGCTGCGGCGTCAGTTTGTCAGGTGGCGTGGAACCAGCGGTCTTGGATGTCATGACATGCCTCCTCCGCAAACAAGTTTGCGTCAGGGGCAGCGCAAGAGCAAGGGTGGAGTATGGCTGCTTGGTTATGCAGCCTTGTCAGAACAACTTCTAAAAGTCGATCTCGACCCCAGGCAGGTTCAATTCCTTCATCATGTCGCGCAGTTCCTGCCGGGCTGCGATGTTCGAGATGTTCAGCTGTTTGACCCCGATATCCTTGAGGTCCAACAGTGTCAGGCCACGCGGGAACAACTCGCGAAAGATAACCCGCTCGGAAAAGCCTGATGCGACGCGGAAGCCGATGCGCTGGGACAGCATTTCGATCGCGCGCTGCATCTTTTCCTTGTTGACCATACGCTGTGTACCGACGCGGTTGCGCACGACCACCCAGTCGATAGGCTTGAGCCCGGCCTGCGCCCGCAATTGCCGCGCGTTCCAGACCATTTCGGAATAGACCGAGGGTCCAAGGATTTTCTCGCCCTTTGAATCGATCCGTGCCAACAGGTCAAAGTCGATGAAGCTGTCGTTCAGCGGTGTGATCAGCGTGTCGGCCAGCGAATGCGCAACCTGACTGAGGCGGGTATGCGAGCCGGGGCAGTCGATCAGGATAAAATCGCTGTCGCTTTCCAGTTCAGAAACGGCGGCGGACAGGCGGTGGTCATAGATATTCTCACCGGGTTTCAGCTTGGAGGCGTCGATCTCGGGCAGGTCATGGTGGCGCGGGCTGGGCAAGGGGACCTCGGACCCGTTCATGAATTTGCCGCGGTTTTCGAAATACCGTCCCAGACTGCGCTGTCTCAGATCCAGGTCCAGCGTGCTGACTTTGTGGCCCAGCCGTGCCAGTGCGGTGGCCACATGCATCGACACGGTCGATTTGCCTGCGCCGCCCTTCTCGTTTCCGACTACGATGATATGTGCCATGCCTGTATTCCCATGTCCCGCCGTGCTTCGCACACGTTGTTGCGAACCACTATATGTTGTGGAAACCGAGATGGGAAGAACCTCAATCGGTGATTTCAGGCTCTAAATTGGAAAACTATGACGTGGAATAGGGTTAAGCTGTGTGCTTGTCAAAAGTGGTACCCTGTTTCAGTGTCAGACGCAAAGAATTGCGATAGGGGCGACCGGTGGATCATCTGTTTCTGAACGTTCTGAACGTGGTCCTACCCGTCCTGATCTGCGCCGGAATCGGATATTGTCTGGCCCTGATCAAAGCGCCGTTCGACAATAAGGTGATCGGGGGAATCGTGTCGCGGGTGGGGTATCCGACGCTGATTATCTCGCACCTGTCTACCACGACGATTGCAATCGATACCTTTCTGGATGTGATGACCGCCGCAGCGCTGGCCATTGCCGGGTTCGGAGTGCTGGGGTTCGTTGCCCTGAAAGCGATGCGCCTGCCGGTGCGCGCGTTTCTGACTCCATTGATGCACAGCAATGTGGGCAATATCGGCTTGCCGATCACGCTGCTGGCGTTGGGTGACGCAGGCATGGCCTATGCGATGGGTTTCGTTGTCGTCGTGCTGATCAGTATCTTCACCATCGGCATGTGGATTCCGGCCGGAGAATTCTCGCCCCGTAAAATTGCCACCTCGCCGATCATCTACGCTGTGACCCTTTCGCTGATTTTAATGGCGACCGGGTACAGCCTGCCGCAACCTATCGCCAAGTCCTTCGACATTCTCGGCGGGTTGTCGATTCCGCTGATGTTGCTGACGCTGGGCCATACACTGGCGACTTTGCGGATCAAACGTCTGGGTCTGGCGGTGGTGCTGACCCTGCTGCATCTGGTTATGGCGGTTGCGATCTCAAGCGCGCTGGTCTGGGCGTTTGGCTTTACCGGGGCTGAACGCGGCGCGTTTATCCTGTGTTGTCTGATGCCATCTTCGGTTGCGACCTACCTGTTCATTGATCAGCACATGCCGGAATACGGCCCGGATGTGGCCGGATTCATTTTGGTTTCGACACTGACCACGATTGTTGTTCTACCGGTTGCGCTGTCCTACTGGATCTGACGCGCACCCTATGCGAAGCGAAAAAAACTGCTAAACTGCTGATAAATTGGATTAAAGACCTACAATTTAAGGGGCGTTGATGACTGACAAGACCTCGGAAGAAGTCACCCCGCAGGCTCGTGCCCGCGTGGTGCTGGCGATGACGGCGATCTGTATGATGGTCGTGGGGTTTAATACCACCGCCGTGACCACCATCCTGCCCAACCTGAAGGCCGAGTTCGACCTGACCCCGTCCGGGCTGCAATGGGTGATGGCAACTTATTCCGTAGCCAGCGCGACGCTTGTCACCATCGTCAGCCGTCTGGGCGACATTACCGGCAAGATGGGCGTATTTTTCTTTGGTATGATCGTCTTTGCGATCGGGTCGGCCTTGGCGCTGTTTGCTCAGGATGGAGTGATGCTGCTGATTGGTCGTGGTGCGCAGGGGGCAGGGGCAGCAGCGCTGTTCGGCACTTCGTTGTCTTTGTTGACCGCCGCTACGCCCGAAGAACAACGCGCCAGTGTCACCGGGGCCTGGGGCGCGATCGTTGGTCTGGCCATCGGTGTCGGGCCTATCGTCGGCGGGGCCTTTGGCCACTATGTCAGTTGGCGAGCGGTTTTTGCGGCCGACCTGGTGCTGCTGGCGGTGGCTTTCGCCATTGGACTGCTCGTCAGCAGACGGAAATACATACCCGACACCCGCCTTGCCGGTGCGAAGTTCGACTATCCGGGTGCAGTTGCCATCCTGTTGTTCCTCGGGCCACTTTCCTTTGCGCTCAGCAATGGGGAAAGCGGTGGATGGGCCACGCCGCTTACGTTGGTGCCGTTGGCCATCGCGGCAATGGCGACCGTCGTACTGGTGATTGTCTCACGCCGCAGCGCAGATCCGCTGGTCGAACTGCGATACTTTCGCCATCCGCGTTACTTTATGGCTGCGGCGGGCATGTTTGTTACGGGCTTCACGTTGTTCTGCTTTTTTGTTTATTTCAACACCTTCGTGCAGTCGCCGGACGCCTTCGGATACAGCTCAATTGGGGCAGGGTTAGCGATCATGCCGCTCAGCCTCAGCATGTTCGTCATCTCGGTGACCGCGCCCCGCTTTCTGGCGCCTTACAGTTTCCGGTGGCCCGTTACAATTGGCCTAGGGGCGATGGCCTGCGGGTTCCTGTTGCTGATGACAACCAACAATTCCACGCAATATGCCGAGATTTGGTGGAAGCTTTTGATTGTTGGCGTCGGTATGGGCATCTGTTTTTCCTTGCTGCCGCGCCTCGGCCTGCGTCTTCTACCCGAAGTACATGTTGGCCAGGGGTCAGGCGTGATCAACGCCTGCCTCTATTTCGGAGCCACCCTTGGAGCGGTGGTCGGCGGTCTGGCCGAATCTATCACCATTCGTCGCGGTCTGTCCGAGGTGATCGCTGCGTTGCCCGCCGGTTCAACCCAGCGCGAGGATCTGGCACATGCGCTGACCCACGGCACGCCCAGCCAGATCCAGCAATTGATCGCGGGGATGGATCCATCGACCAGTTCGGTCTTGGCCAGAGCTTTGCGCGAATTGCTGGACAATGCCTTTGACAGCGCCATGGTGGTCGCCGCGATTGCCGCGCTTGTCGGCATGGTACTGGCCTTGGTGCTGCTGCGCGGGCCGGTGCCGCCGTTGCACAGTGCGGCAGAACTGACGCGCGCACCCAGGTAAATGCATTAGCGGAAAAAGACGTCGACCGGTCTGGATCAAATGGGTTTAACCTCCAAGGTACACCCCATCTTTGGGTCGATAGAAAACCTTCTGATCGTGCAGCTTGCCAAGAAGATCATGGACGCGGCGCAGGGTGTTTTCGCGAACCACTTTCCCATCATCCGTTTCATCTGGTGTTGCCAGCGAACGGGAGGCAGCCAAGCCGCGCAAGGCTGTTTCGATCAGATCCATATCCTGCACCGAAAGTTCGAACATATCATTGTACTTGGGCATTTCAGGGTCTCCGTCGTATCAGGGCGGTTCTTGGTGCCAAGTGTAGCACCTTTTCAGCATTGTGCGGCGATCACTGCGTGTGACGCGTGAGATCGGCGAGGGTGCCTTCAGGGGCTTCCTTTCTGGCAGGCCCTTTGTATCGTCTCACATGCCTGTCCCAAAAAGAAAAAGGCCGCCCCTCGGGACGGCCTTTCGCATTCGAAACGGGGTGGGATTAGAAGCCCAGACCTTCGTATTTCTTCTTGAACTTCGACACGCGGCCGCCGGCGTCCATCAGGCGCGACGAGCCACCGGTCCACGCGGGGTGCGAGGAGGGGTCGATTTCCAATGCCAGCTGGTCGCCTTCGCTGCCCCAGGTGGATTTCATCTGAACCACGGTGCCATCGGTCATTTTGACGTTGATGAAGTGGTAATCGGGATGGATGTCTTTTTTCATCTTTCCGCTCCTTACGCCTCGGCGCCAGCTTTGGGCTTGTAGTTTGTGACTTCTGCGATACGTGCGGATTTACCGCGACGGGTGCGCAGATAGTACAGTTTGGCGCGACGGACGCGGCCACGGCGGACAACGGTGATGCTGTCGATGTTGGTCGAATGCAGTGGGAACACACGCTCCACACCTTCGCCAAACGAGATTTTGCGGACGGTGAACGATCCGGCGATGCCGTCGCCACCTTTGCGCGCGATGCAGACGCCTTCGTAGTTCTGCACACGGGTGCGCGACCCTTCGGTCACTTTAAAGCCGACACGGATGGTGTCACCGGCTTTGAAATCGGGGATGTCTTTCCCCAGGGCGGCAATCTGTTCCGCCTCAAGCTGTGCGATCAAGTCCATCGCAGTTACTCCTATCTGCTCGTGGTTGGTCCACGAAGTTAAGCACGGCCTGAGAGCTCTTGGTCTTCACCGGGTCCTGCGTACAGCCCGCCAGAGGTCAGATCGAATGTTCCTTTGGTCTGGCCTGCCCTGACACGCCGTGGCTGAAGAAAGCTAAGCGATGCGCCATGATGCAAACCAAAACACCGGAGTCGCGTTACGCGGCACCGGATTGCGCTGCTTTACGGGGTTTGCGATCAGGGATCAAGATAAAAACACCATATTTTCAACGCAAGGGTGGTGGGTTTTCGCCGTAAGCAAACTGCACCGTTGCGTTATCAGGCGGATCAGGCATTCTGGGGGCAATTATAAGAGCAGTAATTTAAAAACAGGAACCGATCATGCGCATTGCATTGATGCTGGCCGTCATGGCCTTTGCGACCCTGTCCTGTGGTCGCAGCACACCTCCGCCTCAAAAGGTCGAGGCCAAAGCTTTTCTAAGTACAACTTCCCCTTCAGTCATCTACCCGGCCTTTGGCGACGCCGACCCGCATGACTGGGATGGGCGGCATCCTGGCCACTATCCGGTGCATGGGCTGGATGTCTCACGCTGGCAGGGGCCGATCGACTGGCATCAGGCCAAGGCATCAGGCGTCAGTTTTGTGTTCATCAAAGCGACCGAAGGTGGAGATGTCGCCGACCCCTTGTTCGAAGACCATCGCCGTGGCGCGCAAGCTGCGGGCGTGCCGTGGGGGGCGTATCATTATTATTATTTCTGCCGCCCAGCGCATGAACAGGCCCGATGGTTCATCAAGAACGTGCCAAAAGGGGCTGACCTGCCGCATGTGCTGGATATGGAGTGGACGCCGCATTCCAGAACCTGCAGGTTGCGCCCCGATGGTGCCACCGTCCGGGCCGAGGCTAAGCGGTTTCTAGATATCTTGGAACGTCACTATGGACGCCGTCCGATCGTCTATACAACGGTGGATTTTCATGGGGATACAGAAATAGGACGTCTGCGCGGGACCGAATTCTGGCTGCGATCCGTTGCCGGACACCCCCATCAGGTTTATCCGAGATCGTCCTGGCGGTTCTGGCAATATACCGGCACCGGGCTGGTGCCCGGCGTGCAGGGCAAGGTGGATATCAACACGTTCAACGGCCACCCCGAAAGCTGGGCGCGCTGGAAGGCGGGGGGCTAGTCCCGCTCCTTTCGGTAGATCTCCCACAGATCGGGTCGCCGTTCGCGGGTGATCTGTTCTGACATTTCGTGCCGCCAATCGGCAATGCGCCCGTGGTGGCCGGACATCAGAATGTCGGGGATCGGGCGGCCCTTCCATTCAGCGGGGCGCGTGTATTGCGGATGCTCCAGCAAACCAGACGAAAAGCTTTCTTCCTCGGCCGAGGCTTGATTGCCCAATACGCCGGGGATCAATCGCACCGTGGCGTCGATGAGTGCTTGCGCTGCGATCTCACCACCGGTCATAACGAAGTCGCCCAAGCTGACCTCTTGGACGCCATAATGTTCCAGCACCCGCTCATCGACGCCCTCGAAGCGACCACACAGCAGGGTCATGCCGTCGCAGCGCGCGAGGTTTTGCATCATACGTTGATCCATCCGGCGTCCACGCGGGCTGAGATAGATCAGCGGCCAATTGCCCTGAACACCCGCCATCGTGTGTTCGATCGCCTCTCCAAGAACGTCGGCACGCAGCACCATGCCTGCACCACCACCCGCAGGTGTGTCGTCGACGTTGCGATGTTTGCCGATGCCGAACGGGCGCAGATCAACGGTTTCCAGCTGCCACAAACCTTCCTGTAATGCCTTTCCGGTCAGGCTTTCGCCCAGCACCCCAGGAAAGGCTGAAGGAAACAGAGTGATGATCTTGGCCTTCCACACCCCATGCAGATCAGGCGTAGGAGTCAACAGCTCGCGCGGTTTCAGGGTTGGCCGGATCGCCTTGCGACCGTGGGATTTACTGGGTTTGTCTGTCATGTCGTGCCGGTCAGAGCGCCTTTTGCGCGTTCAATTATCGCCGTCTTTTGCGCAATCAAGGCGGCTTCGTCCAGACGCGAGCGATTCAAATCCAGCAATTCCGCCAGAACGTCCTCGGGTAGGCGATTGTTCACCCGGGAAGGCGGCACCAGACGTTTGGTCTTGTCGCGCGACAGGTTCAGAAATTCGGCGAACGGGGTGCCGGGACCAAAGCGTTGCAGTTGCAATTCCTCAAGCCAACCTGTCTTCACCGTGACTGAAGGCAGCCGTTCGCGGATTTGGTCTGCCGTGTCTTGCAAAGATGGCAGATGATCCATGCTTGCCCGGAAGGCTTCGAAGTCATGGACCTGACGCATGCGTTCCAGATCATGCGCCCAGAGGCTGCGCAGCCAGCCGCCGCGCTGGCGCAAGGACAGGTAGATCGTGATTTCGACCTCTTGCTGGTCAAAGCGGTGCCGGACCGCGTCCACCAGACAAGCGGCAAGTTCCGGTGCGGCTGCATAGCCCTGTTCGATGTTGCGGCTAGGGCGTAATCCGGCAAAGTTTTCTTCGCTGACGATCAATCCGCGTCTGGTGCCGAAATCCAGTGTTTCGAGAAAGGCGCGCATCCGGGTTCCGAATTCGGACAACGTACCCACGGTGCCATATATGGAATGTGTGGTGGCCGCGCGGGACAGGCCCGAGTTTCGGGTGCGATAGGGCAAGATCAGCGAGAAATGCGGCCAGATCAATTCGCGGTTGTCATACAGGAAAGACTGGGCCGCGGTGGTGCCGGTTTTGTGCAGCCCTAGATGCAACAAAACCCTCCGCATCAGATCAGCCCTTCGGGCGGATCAGCGACAATGCGGCCCTTGTCCAGATCAACCGTCGGAACAGCCTCGCGCGTAAAAGGCAGCAAGACCGTAGATTTCAGACCCGGACCGTGCAGTTCCAGCAAGTCGGCTGCGCCGTGGTTTTGCACCGATTTCACCCGGCCCAGCAGAGTGCCGCCTGTATCATAAACCTCAAGCCCGATCAGATCGGTATGATAAAATTCGTCGTCGGGCAACGAGGGTAGCTGATCGCGACGGGCATACAGACGCAGGCCATTGATCGCGTCCGCTTGTTCTTTGGTTTCAATCCCGCCCAATCGGGCGGCGAACCCGTTCTTGATGGGGCGGGTCAAAACCAAGGGGTAACGCTCGCCGCCGTTTTCGTCCGTCAGTGGGGAATAGGTCTCGATATCCTCGGGGACCGCGCAAAAGCTTTTCAGGCGCACTTCGCCGCGCACCCCGTACGAGCCCGCAATGCTGCCGACACAGATCAGATCACTCATTTGGCTTGTCCACCGTCACACATAATCCGTCCTGCCAATCGCCGCGTGCCTCACAGGCCTCGCGCTGGTTCGAGCGTTCAAAGAACACGCCCACAATAAATGCGATCATCAGCAGGATGGGAAGTCGAATAAGCCCGAACATTCTTAGCACACCTCAATCGGCAGCGTGTCGTGGCGGCTTTCCCAGCCAACACGTTCCAATTCGGGGGTGTCGGAAAACTCTTCCGGCTGCCCGACGCAGAAATAGCCGATCAGCCGCCAGTCGTCCGACACGTTCAAGTCACGGGCCAGCCGGTCAGGGTCCAGGATCGACACCCAACCCAGTCCGAGCCCTTCGGCCCGCAAGGCCAGCCAGAACAGGGTAACGGCGGACACAACAGAATAGCGCCGCATCTCGGGCATGGTGCCTGCGCCCAGGCCCTGCCCCTTGTCGGTGGCATCATCGCAGAACACGGCCAATTGTACCGGGGCCTCCTGCATGCCGGACAGTTTCAACTGGCTGTAAAGTTGCGCTTTTTCGCCGGAGTAACCGTCCAACGCCTGCGCGTTGGCGGTTTGGAAATTTTCAAGCGCCGCGGCACGCGCGGCTTCGCTTTCGACGCGGATCACACGCCAGGGTTCGCTAAGCCCAACCGAAGGGGCCAAGCGAAACGCGTCGAGGCAGCGCGTCAGCACTGCCTCGTCTATCGCATCGGTGCGGAACCGGCGCACATCGCGCCGGAGCCGCATTAACAGATCGAACTGCGTGCGGAAATCGTCAGTGAAAGTCTGATCCTGCACGCGCTCGCCTGCTTATTCTTCTGCTGCTGCTTCTTCAGCCGGTGCAGCAGCTGCTTCGGCAGCTTCAGCAGCCTTTGCAGCTTTCTCTTCCGCGCGTTCCTGAGCTTTCTTGCCCGGGGTCCCCTTGTTGGGGTTGTTACGCTCGGCTTTGTCACGGGTGCCAGCGGCTTCCAGCATGCGCGCGATACGGTCGGTGGGCTGTGCGCCCTGATCCAGCCAGTACTGGATACGCTCCATGTTCATTTTCACGCGCTCTTCGCTGTCTTTCGGCAGCAGCGGGTTGTAGGTGCCCAGTTTCTCGATGAAACGACCGTCGCGAGGCATGCGGCTGTCAGCAGCCACGATGCGGTAGAAAGGACGTTTTTTCGAGCCGCCGCGGGCGAGACGAATTTTCATTGCCATGGTGGTATCTCCTTTGGATGGCGTTTACCGGGATCGTTTCCGGTTAATTCTGGTGTTTCTTGTGGTGTCGGATGACTTCCTGAATGATGAAATTCAGGAAAGCCTTGGCGAAGTCGGGGTCTAGATCGGCCTCTTTCGCCAGGTCTTCTAATCGTGCGATCTGCGCAGCCTCGCGCGAAGGATCGGACGGGGGAAGGTCGTGTGCGGCCTTGAGCTTGCCAACAGCCTGCGTGTGCTTGAACCGCTCGCCCAGCGTATAGACAAGGATCGCGTCCAGCCGGTCGATGCTTTCGCGATGCTCTTTCAACAGCGCGGCAGCCTGTGTCACGGGGTTGGTCATTGGCCGTTCCTCTTTGCGGGCAAAGCGATGTGGGTCATGCGTAGGCCTCCATGCCGCCATTCACCAGATCGGCGGGGGCAGGGTGGCGCCAGATTTCGGTCGCGCCGAATTTCGGGTGTTCGTAGTGATAGTCGAGCTTAGCGCCCAGCCGTTTGGCCACGGCCTTGCTGGCGTGGTTTTCCGGGTCGATCAGTGAAATCGCCGTGTCCCAGCCCAATATGTCATAGGCATGGGCGCGCGCGGCCAGAGCGGCCTCGGTCGCATAGCCCTTTCCGGTCGCATGATTCATCAGGGTCCAACCGACCTCGGGCTCGGGCCAACCTTCGGGGAACCAAAGGCCGATCCGCCCGACATAGTTGCCAGTGTCTTTTTCGTCGACGCTCCAATATCCATAACCACGCAGAGCCCAATGGCCAAAATGCATGGCAATGATCCGCCACACTTCATCCCGACGCAGAGGTCCGCCGACATACTTCGCAGCATCGCTGGCAAAGAATGCGGCGTCCGCGTCCAGATCAGTTTCAGATGGTGCGCGCAGGATCAGACGTTCGGTTTCCAGAGTCGGTATGGCCAGAGCAAGTTTCATGCCGGCACCTCGCCATAGCGCCAGACATGCTGGTCTGCATCAAATGCACGTTCGGCAACTGCGTCCCGCGAAGCACCCAAGCGCTGTGCCAACGCATTCGAACGGGCATTTGAAGCCGATACATAGCTTACGAATTGCCCAGATCCCAACAGGTCAAAACCGAAATCGCGAACAGCTGAGCACGCCTCGGTGGCGTAACCCTGCAGTCTGTGATCCGCGCGGAACAGGTAACCAAGCTCGGGCTCCTGATCGTCCCATTCGAGACCCAGAATGACAAAGCCAATGACCTGAGCATCCTCTTTCAGTGTGACGGTGAACAGACCATGTCCGTGCAACAGCCAGCCGGAGGTATAGTAGGAGAACTCGGTCCAGGCGTCCTGATTGGTGTCGCCAAAGCTCTCTTTACAGATCGACGTCCACACTGGCAGGTCGTCCAAAGTGGGTGCGCGCAGAACCAGCCGCCGGGTCTTAAGGACCGGCAGGGCCGCGCGATACTGCGCTGCTGCCATCGCCGCCTTGCCGGACGGGGGCTGGGTGCAGCGTGCTGGGGTCACTTTTTCTTTCCGAACCCGCTGAGACCCGGAGGCAGACCCATGCCGCCACCCATACCGGGCATGCCGGGCATTTTGCCGCCCATTGCCTTGGCCGCCTGTTCCAGCGCCTTGGGGTCCATGCCTGCGGCCATTTCTTCGGGCGACGGGCCACCTTTGCCGAACATGCCCTTCATCGCTTGTTTCAGCATCTTGCCTTTACCCATCTTGCCCATCTTTTTCATCATGTCCGACATCTGCCGGTGCATCTTGAGCAGTTTGTTGAGGTCGCTGACCTCCATACCGGAACCGGCTGCAATGCGTTTCTTGCGGCTGGCCTGCAGCAGTTGCGGGTTGGCACGTTCGCGCTTGGTCATCGACTGTATCAGGGCGATCTGCTGGCGCAGGATTTTGTCGTCCAGACCGGCCTGATCCATCTGCTTGGCCATCTTGTTCATGCCCGGCATCATGCCCATCATGCCCTGCATGCCACCCATCTGGATCATCTGCTCCAGCTGCATTTTCAGGTCGTTCATGTTGAACTGACCTTTGACCATGCGCTTCATCATGCGCTCGGTCTGTTCCATCTCCATCGTTTCCTGGGCCTTTTCGACCAGAGCAACGATGTCGCCCATGCCCAGAATACGACCAGCGATCCGGTCCGGCTCAAAGGTTTCGAGGGCGTCCATCTTCTCGCCCAGGCCGACAAAGCGGATCGGTTTGCCGGTGACCGCGCGCATCGACAGCGCCGCGCCGCCACGTCCGTCGCCGTCCATACGGGTCAGCACCACGCCCGAGATGCCGACCTTGGCGTCGAACTCTTCGGCCACCTCAACGGCGACCTGACCGGTCAGGCCGTCAACCACCAGCAGGGTTTCGCGTGGGTCAACCGCATTGCGCACCTGCTCGACCTCGTCCATCAGGACTTCGTCGATATGCAGACGGCCCGCGGTGTCGAGCATATAGACGTCATAGCCACCCAGCGTCGCCTGTTGCTTGGCGCGCTTGGCAATGTCGACCGGTTTTTGGCCAGGGACGATCGGCAGGGTATCGACGCCGACCTGTGTGCCCAGAACGGCCAGCTGATCCATCGCCGCCGGGCGATAGACGTCCAGCGAGGCCATAAGGACCTTCTTGCCCTCTTTCTCTTTCAGGCGTTTGGCGAGTTTACCGGTGGTGGTCGTCTTACCCGAACCCTGCAGACCGACCATTAGGATCGGGGCAGGCGGGTTGTCGATCTTCAGCGCACCGGGGTCTTCCTCGCCGCGCAGTACATCAACCAGCGCGTCATGCACGATCTTGACGACCTGCTGACCTGGGGTGATCGACTTGGTGACCGCCTGACCGGTGGCCTGGCTTTGAACCTTCTTGACGAATTCACGGGCAACCGGCAGCGAGACGTCAGCCTCAAGCAGCGCAACCCGAACCTCACGTAGGGCGGTCTTGACGTCTTCCTCGGACAGAGCGCCCTGCTTGGTCAGCCGGTCAAAGACGCCGGAAAGGCGTTCGGATAGATTTTCAAACATGCCTTCGGCCTCCTTAGCCGGTTATCTCGTGGCGCCTCTTAGATAAGAAACACCGGTTAAATGCACAATTGCCCCCTCCCACTGAATTAGACGTGGGGGTAATGCCAAATGGCATTGCCCCCACGGGCGAAACTCGCTGGTGGGGGGCGATCCCTGAACGACTCAAGGGACCGGAAGATCAGATGCTTCCGGATGTTGGCCGCGATTTAGGCCGATTGGCTGGCAGAGTCAACCTTGCGTGCCGGAAGCCATTCATTGACGGCATCCACCAGCCGATGCGCACCGCGCCCACTGGAATAGGCCTCAACAATGGGGTGCCGACCCGCGCTCATGCCTTTGTCCAGTATGAGTACGGGGCGATACAGCGTAGATGAGCCCTTGTTGCTGCGCGAAATCGTTGTTTCAATCTCGGCATGGGACAGGTTCGACAGCATGTGCTCGACGGCATCATAGCCAAAAACCGAATGCCTGCGGATCACGATGCTGTCTTTGTCCCGGTCCAGAATGACCTGAACGCGCCGTACAAAGGCGCAGAAGGCCCCAAATCCTAACCCTCCGCCGCCGAGGGCGAATATCAGGCCGAACAGGATGGCCTCGCCCCCCTCGGTCATCAAGAAGAGACCAAGGCCGACAAAGATTAGAATAAATAAGACGAGTGTGATGCCTATGAACCATGGGGTATCGGACAGGATCAGTTGGTTCGGTGTATTGCGCGTGACTTTCATGGCGGCACGCTAGCACTGTGTCGCGGGTCTGTCGTGCCTTGAATCTTGTTCCATGTTGCGCGAAGAGCGCGTTACATAGGAGGTTCCCATGGACGCATCATCTGCCTTTCAAGATACATTGCCGCTCAGCTCTGACGCGCTGCTGACGCAGTTGGGCGATTGGGGGCTGGCCTATCGGTTGCACAGCCATATCCCGCTGCGCACGGTCGAGGATGCGAAAGGGGTTGAGGATCAGTTTCTGGTGCCCGGAGAAAATACGCTGCGGCTCAAGAACCTGTACCTGCGTGACAAGAAAAAGCGGAACTATCTGGTGACGCTGGAACAGAGCCGCGAGATTGACCTTAAAGCCCTGGGTGCGGAGTTGGGTGTCGGGAACCTGTCCTTCGGTTCGGCGGATCGTCTGATGCAGAACCTCGGTATCCGGCCCGGCGCGGTCAGCCCACTGGCGATGATCAATGGGGTTCAGAACGAAGTGCGGTTCTTTATGGATAGTGCGGCGCAGAATTCAGACGTGATCAACATGCACCCGCTGGTGAACGACCGTACCGTAGTAATGACGCGCGCCGATCTGATGGCGTTCTTTGACCGGATCGGCTGTGAAGTGACCTGGTTGCCCTGATCAACCCTCCAGCGCCTCTTTCAAAGCCGCCTCGACATGCGCTGCGGACGGGTTGATGAACAGGTGTCCGTCGGACTTGAAAACCGGATCGTCCAGATGATCAGGAAAGGCCAGGGGTAACTCGGTGCAGGCCAGGAGGATAGCGGTGCCGGGGGTGGCATGTTTGTTGCAAAAGGTCAGTAGTCGTGTGCGGGCCGTGTCCGACGCGCCGCCGTAGAATTCGCTGTCGATCATGGCCTGCATCTCGGCAATCTCGGGTTCCGGCAGGCGGTCGTTGGCCGTGATGCCCTCTTTGGCCAGCCGATCGGCATAGTCAGTCGCCTGCATGGTTACCGCCGTCCCCAGAACCAGCGCGCTTGATGCTCCGGCAGAGGCAGTGGCTTCGGCGGTTGCGTCAAAAATGCTCAGAATTGGCATCGCCACGCCTCGCCGGATCGCGTGCAGCCTTGCGTGTGGCGTGTTCGAGGCGATGATACCGAAATCGCAGCCTGCGCGTTCCAACGTCAAAAGGGCCTCGCGGAAGACGGCGTCGAATTCGGCCCAGCTGGCCTCATCCCCTGCCACACCGCGCAGGGCGCGGGTTTTGGCCTGTGTGACGGATTCAATGGTCATGGGCGGGATGGGTAGTGGCGAGCCGTGACCGAGGTCAGCAAAATACCGGCCCGCGCCCTGGGCAATCGCCCGGTAATAATCCACGGTCGAGGCCCAGCCCACTCCGCCCAGAATTCCGATCTTTTTCATAACTAACGCCCAGTCTGCCAATTCCCGTTCGGGAGGAAGACTGGACGTTTCAGCGTATAAAAACCAGAGGCGATCAGGCCGCCAGTTCAGTTACCGCCTTGTGGGCATTGTTCAGTGCGGCCTCGGCGTCCAGCGCCATTTTGTCGGCGGCGACCACGTCGACATTGGTGATGCCAATAAAGCCCAGAACGTGACGCACATAGTTGGTGGCAAAATCGATCTCGGACCCAACGGCAGTGCCGCCCGATGCGATGGCCAGAACCACACGTTTGTCTGTCAGCAGTCCCACTGGGCCGTTCTCAGTATACGAGAATGTCAGGCCGACGCGGGCAACCAGATCAATCCAGGCTTTGAATGCGGCAGGCACCGAAAAGTTATAGATCGGCAGACCGATGACGATGGTGTCGGCCTGTTGCAGCTCACCCACCAGGGCATCGGACAGCGCCAGATGTTTGCGTTGCGCGTCATTGCGCTGATCGGCGGGGGTGAAGTTGGCGCTGATCCAGTCCTCGGTCAGCAGGGGCAGGGGGGAGGCCAGATCGCGGCGGATAATGCGTGCAGCACCCAGATGGTTGACGATACGGTTGGACAGATCGCGGGTAGCTGAACCTTCACGGCGCGCCGAGGCGTCGATATGCAGGATGGTCTTGGTCATTTCACTTGGTCCTTCTGATAGGATTTTCGTCTGCGGCCAATATGGATATTGCGAGAATGAACAAAACTCGGATATATCAACACTGACTGTTGGAATTTGCACATCTGAGGTAATGCCGTGGACAATTGGGACGAAGTAAGAACCGCTTATCAGGTTGCCCGTATGGGGACCGTCAGCGGCGCGGCCGAGGTTTTGGGCGTGCATCATGCCACCGTGATCCGCCATATCGACGCGATCGAGGCACGGCTGAGTGTCAAACTGTTCCAGCGCCATGCGCGTGGTTACACGCCGACCGAAGCCGGGGATGATCTGTTGCGTGTGGCACAAGCGACCGAGGATCAGTTCAACCAACTGGTCGGGCGAATGAAGGGGCGGGGGGACGATGTTTCAGGAGAGTTGGTCGTGACCTCGCTGTCCTCATTGGCGCCTTTGGTGGTCCCAGTACTTAGTGAATTCCAACGCCTACACCCGGGCCTGATCGTGCGTTACCTGACAGGTGATCGCCTGTTCCGTCTGGAATATGGCGAAGCGCATGTGGCGATCCGGGCGGGTTCGGCCCCTGATCAACCGGACAATGTGGTGCAGCCGTTTATCGATCAGGAAGTCGGGCTTTATGCCAGTACAGCATATGTGGAGCGTCACGGTCAGCCCAAGAGTGTCGAGGACCTTAGAAACCATTTCTTCGTTGGTGCCGACGATGAAAACAGCCGCGCTCCGTTTTCGCGCTGGTTGCGCAAGACCGTACCGGCCGAAAACATCATATTTCGCTGTACCAATAATTTCTGCAACCGCGAGGCGGTTATGTCCGGGGCTGGGATCGGCTTCATGGCTCGTTGGGAGGCGGGCCGCGACCCCAGTCTGATCGAGGTGATAGAGCCGCTGCCCGAATGGTTCGGGAATCTGTGGCTTGTGACCCATGTGGACCTGCACCGCACCACCAAGGTTCAGAGTTTCCTGACCTATCTGAAAGAGCAATCCAAAGGTTGGTCGGCGTGAGCCCTCAGGCCCAGGGCCATCTGGCCATGCTGGTTTTTTCGGCTCTGGTGGCGGGCAGTTTTTCGCTGGGGTCACTGATCGCCAACCAGATCGCGCCCGAAGCGATCACGGCAGCTCGATTTCTGATCGCATCGGTTGTGATCGGCGTTGCGGCGCTTCTGACGACCGGTTTGTCCCGAAGCGCGGCGCAGGCACCCTGGCGTTATCTGGTCTTGGGCGGATTGTTCGCCAGCTATTTCGTGCTGATGTTCCATGGATTGAAGACCGCGCCCCCGGTCAGCGCAGCGGCAGTGTTCACGCTGACGCCGGTGATGTCAGCGGTTGCAGGGTGGGTGTTGCTGCGGCAGGTCACCACGCCAAGAATGGCTTTTGCCCTATCAGTTGGGGCAGTGGGCGCGCTTTGGGTCATATTCCGGGCCGACTGGCGGGCCTTTATGGCGTTTGAGATCGGTGGCGGTGAGATCATCTATTTCTGGGGCTGTTTGGCGCATGCGATCTACACGCCCATGGTGCGCAAGCTGAACCGAGGCGAGCCGGCGGTGGTGTTCACCTTTGGCACTCTGGTCGCGGGCTGCGTGTTGCTGACGTTGTATGGTTGGGCCGAGATCCGCGCGACCAACTGGGCCAACCTGCCGTTGATTGTTTGGGTCGGGCTGCTCTATGTCTCGATCTTTGCCACGGCGGCCAGCTTTGTTCTGGTGCAATTCGCAACCCTGCGGCTGCCTTCGGCCAAAGTGATGGCTTACACCTATCTGACGCCCAGCTGGGTGATCCTGTGGGAGGTTGCATTGGGTCAGAAGCCCCCAGGCTTACTGGTGTTTGTGGGTGCAATTCTCACCGTCGTGGCGCTTGTACTCTTGTTAAAGGCCGAGGGCCAGCCGCGCGCATCATCCAAGCCCGTGCCCGAATGACGCTTGTATTCCCGTCAGATTGTGCGAGCGTTGGTCGCAGGCAAAACAGGGGCAATAACCAATGAGACCAGCACTTTATCTGATCACGGTGGTGGGGCTGTCGGCCTGTACGCAAACGTCCTCGGGCAATGCGGTTTCAGAAACGGATTTGCAGGGCAGTTGTGAAGCGCTTGTTTCCGCCGAAACGGGGGTTGGCCCCAAGGACGTGAGCGCCATTTCCACCCGGTCCGAGCCGACAGGATCGGTTACGACCTTGTCGGTCGCAGGGGCGCAGGCACCATGGTTGTGCATGTCTGATCCGTTCGGTGTCATCACGGGTGTGCAATACAGCCAAGAAGGTTAGTGGCCGTCAGGGTTCAGACGCCCGTTGAGGCAGATCAATGTCGATACATGCGAATAACCTTATGCTTGGGACCAAGGAGGAATTCGTCATGTATACTCACATTATGTTCCCGGTTGACTTGCATCTTCCCCCCGAGGTTCGCAAAGCCGCCGATGTCGCTGCTGAAATTGCCAAGTGGCAGGATGCGAAGATAACCGTAGTCAGTGTGACCGGAACTCAACCCGGTGACCCGGTTCAGACGGACGCAGCAATCAACGAAGAATTGCAGGGTTTCGCCGATGAACTGGCCAAGAGCGGCGGGACAGAAGTCGCATACCGAAATATTCACTCGGTCGATGTTGCAGCTGAGGTTGACGGTGACCTGATGCGCGCCGCCGAGGAAATTGGTGCTGACCTGATTGTTGTAGGAACTCACGCCCCGCGGATCACGGACTATATCTTTTCAAGCCATGCAGGGTACCTGGCCAAACACGCCAAGGTTTCGGTTTTCGTCGTGCGCTAAATCTAGGGATCGTCAGCCGCAGGCAGTTCAATTTCCAGAAACCGTTCGAACGCGTCCAGATTGACGGGCTCGAACTGTCCAAAGCCTTGCATCCAGACCGACGCTGTGCGCAGGGCGTCAGGTTCCAGCTTGCACCATTTCACCCGTCCGCGTTTTTCCTGGCTGATCAATCCAGCCTTGGTCAGGATCACCAGATGTTTCGAGATTGCGGCCAGCGACATCTCGAACGGTTCTGCCACATCGGTCACGGCCATATCATCCTCAAGCAGCATCGCCAGAATGGCGCGGCGCGTGGGGTCGGCGAGAGCTGCGAATACGGTGTCGAGATCATTGGACATGCCTTCGCTCAACCACAGCCTTCGAGTTTGGTCAACCATTTGGTTGAATATGCGGATTCAGGGGTTTTGGTTGAAGCCGCTGCGCTTGCGCAGGTTTTGCCTCGGCTGAGGTTGGGTGAAAAACTATTAAAATCAATTATTTAAACTGCGGCAATTCGGTTGCTCAACGCCGTTGACTCTGTGCGCCTTGCCCCTTAGCACCCTACCCAAGACTGTGCGAGGGAAACGCCCGTGACCGATGATGACCAAAAGCAGCGTATGGCGCAGCTGGAGGCGAAGATCGAGGCGGCGAAAAAGGCGAAGCAGCCAAAGCCTCGTGCAGATGCTGACGTGTCCGGGGGCGAGCTTGCCTGGAGGATGGTCATCGAAATGGTATCCGGTCTGGGGATCGGATTTGGCATCGGATACGGGCTGGACAGCCTGCTCGGGACGATCCCGATCTTTCTGGTGCTGTTCACATTGCTGGGCCTCGTCGCCGGAGTGAAAGTTATGCTCCGCAGCGCCAAAGAGGTTCAAGAGAAACAAACGGCAGCGACGGCTGCCGAGAAGGACGAGAGGGACTGAACGTGGCAACTGAGACCACCGCAGCAGAAGGCAGCAGCCTGGTTTTCCACCCGATGGATCAGTTCATCGTCAAACCGCTTTTCGGTGACGGTGCAATTGCATGGTACACGCCCACCAACGTGACCCTGTGGATGTTCCTGGCGATTGCCGCGATCTTTGCTCTGCTGGTTCTCAGCACTTCGAAACGCGCGATTGTTCCGACCCGGATGCAGTCGGTGGCTGAACTGGCCTATGGTTTCATCTACAAGATGTTGGAAGACATCTGCGGCAAGGAAGGCGTTAAGTACTTCCCCTATGTCATGACCCTGTTCATGTTCATCGTCTGCGCAAACTTCCTGGGCATGATCCCGACGTCCTTTACCACCACATCGCATTTCGCCGTGACCATCCCGCTGGCGTTGGCCGTGTTCCTGACCGTGACTGTTCTGGGTTTCGTCAAGAACGGTGCCGCGTTTCTGGGTCTGTTCTGGGTCTCCAGCGCACCGCTGGCCCTGCGTCCGGTTCTGGCGATCATCGAGCTGATTTCGTACTTCGTACGCCCTGTCAGCCACTCCATTCGTCTTGCCGGTAACGTCATGGCGGGCCACGCGGTTATCAAGGTGTTCGCAGGCTTTGCCGCGATCGCCGTGATCTCGCCCGTGTCTGTTCTGGCGATCACCGCAATGTATGGCCTCGAGGTCCTTGTGTCCTTTATCCAGGCCTACGTTTTCACCATTCTGACCTGTGTCTATCTGAAAGATGCGCTGCATCCGTCGCACTAAGGTCTGATACCCCAACATCGAAACTTCCAATTCGTAAGGAGAAACATCATGGAAGGCGATCTCGCACACATCGGCGCAGGCCTGGCAGCAATCGGTTCCGGCGCAGCCGCAATCGGGGTGGGCAACGTTGCAGGCAACTTCCTGGCCGGCGCCCTGCGCAACCCTTCGGCGGCTGCTTCGCAGACCGCAACCCTGTTCATCGGTATCGCATTCGCAGAAGCCCTGGGGATCTTCGCATTCCTGGTCTCGCTGCTGCTGATGTTCGCCGTATAATCTGCGGAACCTGATCCTTACGCGCAGGTGGGCCCAAGCCATAGCGGCCCGCCTGTTGTAAAGACAACGTTCCGACGGAGGACAACATGGCGACTGAACCTATTGCCGAAGAAGTAGTTGGCAAATGCGTAGACTCCCATGGCTCGGCCATCGGGATGCCGCAGCTCTGCTTTGATTGGTTCCCCAACCAGATTTTCTGGCTGGTCATCACGCTGGTCGTCATCTTTCTGGTCCTGTCCCGCGTGGCCTTGCCGCGCATCGCGGCAATCCTGGCTGAACGTCAGGGGACCATTACAAATGACCTGGCTGCGGCCGAAGATCTGAAGGCCAAAGCGGTCGAGGCCGAAGAAGCCTATAACAAAGCGTTGGCCGATGCCCGTTCTGAGGCGCAACGTATCGCTGCCGAAGCACGCGCCGAAATTCAGGCTGGCCTGGATGACGCGATCGCCAAGGCGGACGCGGAAATCGCTGCAAAGGCGGCTGAATCGGAAAAGGCGATCGCCGATATCCGTGCAGGTGCGCTGGAAAGCATTCAAGTGGTTGCCAAGGACACGGCGGCTGAACTGGTTACTGCACTGGGCGGTGAGGCGGATGCCAAAGCCATTGACGGTGCTGTTGACGCGCAGATGAAAGGATAAGCGACATGCGGAACACTCTTGCCCTTATCCTGACCTTTGGCGCTGCCAGCCCCGCTCTGGCCGCAAGCGGCCCGTTCTTCTCGCTTGGCAACACCGACTTTGTGGTCCTGTTGGGCTTTATCGTCTTCATCGCGGTCCTGTTCTATTTCAAGGTGCCGGGTATGATCGGTGGCGCGCTGGACAACCGCGCCGAGGGCATCAAGTCCGAGTTGGATGAAGCCCGTGCCCTGCACGAAGAAGCCCGCACCCTGTTGGCCTCGTACGAGCGCAAGCAACGCGAAGTTCAAACGCAGGCAGACGCGATTGTGGCGGCTGCAAAAGACGACGCCGCGCTGGCGGCCGAACAGGCCAAGGCCGATCTGGAAAAGTCCATTGCGCGCCGTCTGGCCGCTGCACAGGATCAGATCGCATCGGCCGAGGCTTCGGCAGTTAAAGAGGTGCGTGATCAGGCGATTACTGTTGCTGTTTCGGCGGCAAATGCGGTTCTGGCCAAGCAGATGACGGCGACGCAGGCGAACAAGCTGATCGACGCTGCAATTGCCGATGTGGGCGAAAAGCTGCACTAAGATCTTCACATGATGAAATTGAAAAACCCGGCCTCAGAGCCGGGTTTTTTCTTTCTTACGATGCGAAGATCAAGCCGCTGAGCGTTGACTTGGCAGCCGGTTCAGAATGTCCGCATATTTGGCTGAGGCGACAAACAGTTCCGGTAGTTCGCTCAGTACAGCGTCGATGGGATCGTAAACCGCCGACGCTTGATCTAGAATCTCATCGGGTATGGATTTCTTTGCGCGTTCTATTCTTTCGGGCAGGGAAAAGTTCAACTCCAGAAAATCGGCAACTTCGCTCTGTCTGCGCCAGATGGCATCATAGTTCAGGCACAGGACAGGTACGTTTTCGAACGTGGCCCATTGCCTCATCTGCTCTGCTTGGTTGAGAACGTCATATTTGAATAGATCCTCAAAAGTTCCTTTGGCGTGAAGATGTGCGAAATGCTGACGGATCCAGTCGCGACCATAGCGACCAAGCACGGAATAGACCGAAAGCGCCGAGTCTTTTGTCGGGCCATGGCAGAACAAGACCTTGACGTTGTCACGACCTCTCAGCACGCCGGGAAAATCATGTGTTTTGACAAGGTTTCCCTGATGCAATTCGGCCTGTGCCAGCTCCATTTTAAAGGTCGCTTTGGGCTTGGGCCACACACGCCGCTGCTTTTGCGCCTTCCACAAAGTATCAAACATGAGCGTGCTACCGGATCGACCGTTGCTGGCAACGATCAAGCAGGGGTTCGTTTTTGGGCGTTGCCCGGGTTTGAAAAGGATCATGTCAGGCACCAGGGTTTCAGCGACGGTTAAGGTTCGCGACTTGCCTGTTTAATTGGTTTAGCTGCGGGTCAATATCCAGCAGATAACCAGCAGAAATTGCATAATAAATTATGAACTTTTTGTGTTCGGATTTGAGTTGCGACAGTTGGGCGCTGCACTGATACCTCGCGCGCCTCTTCAGGTTTGACCGGTCTCATGCTGCAGCCGTTGCTGTGCGATGGCTTCGTTTCGCAGGGCTTTCTGGTGATCTTCCATACAGCTCTGGACATAGTTCAGATGCTGCTGGACTGCATCGCGGGCTGCATCGGGGTCGCGTGCCTGCAGGGCTGTGTTGATCGCGCTGTGCTGGTCCAGAATGGCACCACGCGTTGTGCGCTGCTGAAACATCATCTGACGATTGTAGAATACGCCCTGTTGCAGCAGGTCGTACATCGACCGCATCATATGCAGCATAACTACGTTGTGGCTGGCCTCGATGATGGCCATGTGGAATTGCGCATCCAATTGTGCCTCGTCCTGAGGGGCGTTGCGCGCATGCGCAGCCTGCATCTTGTCGAAAATCGCCTGAACCACTTTCAAATCGCTGTCTGATCCCAGCCGTGCGGCACGCTCGGCCGCCAACCCTTCTAGATCGCGGCGGAAAGACAGATAGTCGAACACTGCTTCTTCGTGGCTGCTGAACAGCCGAACCAGCGCCGGGGAAAAGGCAGAGCCCAGAACCTCGGCCACATAGATACCGGACCCGGCCTTGGCGGTCAGCAACCCCTGATCCTGCAATTCCGAGATCGCTTCGCGCAACGAGGGGCGCGATACGCCCAGCCGCTCTGCCAACTCGCGTTCCGCCGGAAGCCGCTCGCCTGGGCGCAGGATGCCACGCAGGATCAGCAATTCGATCTGTTTCACCACTGCGATGGACAGCTTTTCAGTCTGGACTTTTTGAAAGGGCATGTCGGCTTTTCCGAAATTGGTCAAATCATATGACCACGTAATATTGACCGGTTCAAGAACAGGTGAATGTTGGTTCGGAAAATTAGGTCAGAATGATTGACATTAAGTAATTCGCGCTTAGTCTGCCCTGCGAGGTAGGGGAGGAGACCAATGTCGACCAAAGACCTGTTTGCCACGCGAACAAAGCGGATGAAGGCGTCCGAGATACGCGAATTGCTCAAGCTGTTGGACCAGCCGGGCATTATTTCCTTCGCGGGAGGAATTCCGGATCCGGCGTTGTTTCCAGCAGAGGGTTTTGCCGCTGCGTTCCAGAATGCACTGGGCACTGAACTAAAAGATCAGGCGCTGCAATATTCCGTCAGCGAGGGCTATGCCCCGTTGCGTGAATGGCTGGTCGATCATATGCGCCAGATCGGGATCGACTGCGGGCTTGATAACATCCTGATCACGTCGGGTTCGCAGCAGGCACTGGACTACTTGGGCAAGTTGTATCTGTCGCCGGGTGATACAGCACTGGTCGGATGGCCCACCTATCTGGGGGCGTTGGCCGCGTTCAATGCTTATGAACCGCGCTTTGACCGGCTTGGCATCAACGGCAACCGCAGGGCGGCTGAATACGCTGCCGCAGCGGGTGAGGGGGCTGTTAAATTTGCGTATCTGTCGCCTGACTTTGCCAACCCGACCGGAGAAACTGTAGACCTGCGCGGCCGCGAAACCCTGCTCGATCTGGCGGACGAATTGAACTGCGCTGTGATCGAAGACGGCGCCTATCAGGCCCTGCGCTATGATGGGGAAGCAATTCCGCCAGTTCTGGCGTTGGAATTGGCGCGCAAAGGGTCGATCGAAAACTGCAGGACGATTTATTGTGGCAGCTTCTCGAAAACTTTGTCTCCGGGTCTGCGGGTGGGATGGGTCGTGGCGGCCAAGCCGGTGATCTCGCAGCTGGTGTTGATGAAACAGGCGGCTGACTTGCATTCCGCGACGATCAACCAAATGGCTATCAACGAAGTGGCGCGTGCCTGCTTTGATACGCATATCCCCATGTTGCGCCGCGTTTACGGCGCACGACGCGATGCGATGCTCAGCGCATTGCGCGAACATATGCCCGCTGGAGTGGACTGGACCAAGCCCGAGGGCGGCATGTTCATTTGGGTGACCTTGCCCAAGGGGCTGAGCGGGGCTGATTTGCTGGCCAAGGCGATTGAGACGGTGAAGGTGGCTTTTGTTCCCGGCCAGGCGTTCTTTCCGGACGAAACCGGGGCCAATACTATCCGTTTGAGCTTTTCGAATTCGGATGAGGCAAAAATCCGCGAGGGTATCCGCCGGTTGGGCGACGTCCTGCGAACCTAAATGCAGGAAAGGTTCTGTTAACCATATTGCGGCAATGCTGGCCGTATGTTCCGGTTTCTGTTCCTCCTATCGGTGCTGGCCGCCTGTTCGGCCGGCACCCCCTATTTCCGGGATATCCCTGCAACCCGCATCGCCGTGAACGGCAGTGTCTTTGACGTACGCGTGCGCGGGGATCTGGCCGAGGCCGTGCGGATCAACACCCAATACGCCCCGCGTCTGGGGCCGATCAAAGATCGGGCGGGGCTGGCCATGGCGCAGGTTTCGGGCTGTCCAATCCTGGATGTACTGGGCGACGCCGCGGTGACCGTTGGTGTGCTGGGCTGTGACCACGAGGCGGGGGAACGTCTGTTGTTGACCGCCATCTCGACACCGAATTACGAATGCGTCGATTATGGTGTTTATGAGGATATTGGGAAGGAGTACGGCTTTCAGGTGTTCGAGTGTACGCCGTACTGAGATACGCGTATTCCTGCGCATTTCGGCAAGATATTGTGGATAAGTCGGGGTGATATCCCATATCCTGCGCAACTTCGTTGACTCAGCCCCCATCCGTTGCGCAGACTTCCTTCACATAGGAATCACAGGACTCATTGCCTTTGCGCTTTAGCAAACTCAAACTTACCGGCTTCAAAAGCTTTGTTGATCCGACCGATCTGATCATTGCGGATGGGTTGACCGGTGTGGTGGGCCCGAATGGATGCGGCAAGTCCAACCTTCTGGAAGCTCTGCGTTGGGTGATGGGGGAAAACCGCCCCAAATCCATGCGTGGCGGCGCTATGGAGGATGTGATTTTTGCAGGCGCCGCGACGCGCCCAGCCCGTAACTTTGCCGAAGTTGTCCTGACCATGGACAACTCGGAAAGGCTGGCACCGTCAGGGTTCAACGACGCGGATCAGCTTGAGATCGTGCGTCGCATCACCCGGGACGTAGGCAGCGCCTATAAGACCAATGGCAAGGACGTGCGGGCGAGAGATGTTCAGATGCTGTTTGCCGATGCTTCGACAGGTGCGCATTCACCTGCGCTTGTTGGGCAGAACCGCATTGCCGAACTTATCAACGCCAAACCCCGCGCCCGCCGCCGCATTCTGGAAGAGGCCGCAGGTATCTCGGGTCTTTATCAACGTCGGCACGAAGCCGAATTGAAGTTGAAGGGCACTGAATCCAATCTGACCCGCGTCGACGATGTGCTTGAACAACTGGGCGGCCAGCTTGCGCAACTGGCGCGCCAGGCCCGTCAGGCCGCGCGCTATCGTGAGATTGGCGAGCAACTGCGCCAGGCCGAAGGCATGTTGCTCTATCGTCGCTGGAAAGAGGCAGACATGGCCCGCCAGCAGGCCGAAGAAAAGCTGCGCGAACGGATCACCGAGGCGTCGCGGGCCGAGGCCGAAGCCCGCGCGGCCGCCACCAAACGTGCCGAAATCGAAGAGACCCTGCCACCTCTGCGCGAAGAAGAAGCCATCGCCGCCGCCGTCCTGCAACGCCAGCAAGTACAACGTGATGCCCTGTCGGATCAGGAAACCCGCGCCCGCCAGACCATTGAGACGCTGACCAACCGTATTCAGCAATTGGGCAACGATATAGAACGCGAAACCGGCCTGAATCGCGATGCCGGCCAGATGATCGAACGTCTGGAATGGGAAGCGCGCGAATTGGCCAAGGCCGCCGAAGGGCACGAGGATAAGGTGGCCGAGGCTGCCGAAATCGCGCGTGAGGCGGCGTCAGTGTTGCAGGACCGTGAAGATCATCTGTCGCAGGAAACCGAGGATATGGCGCGCTTGGTCGCCCGCCACCAATCGGCGCAGCGTCTGGTTGAAGACAGCCGCAAGACGTTGACTCGATCCGAGGCCGAAGAGGAAAAGGCCCGCAGCGCCGTGGATGAGGCGCGCGAAGCTTTGACCAACGCAAGCGACGCGTTTGAGACTGCGCAAGAGGGCGAGGAAGAAGCCCGCGAGGCGGCTGAGGCCGCCGAGGAAGCGCTCGCCGCAGCGGATGAGCTGCGCAATGATACGCAAGCGCGTGAGGCTGAGGCCCGCGCACAACGGTCTGAGGCCGAGGGCGAACTGGGCGCGATCCGTGCCGAAACCTCAGCGCTGGCAAAGCTGGTGGAACGCGACACAGCCGAAGGCGGTCAGGTACTTGACCTGCTACGCGTCGAACCCGGTTACGAAAAGGCACTCGGAGCTGCACTGGCCGATGATCTGCGTGCCCCACTGGTCGAAGGCGACGGTCCATCGGGTTGGGTACAGGTAGCGGGCTATGATGCTGATCAGCCATTGCCGGATGGGGTTGAACCGCTGGCGCTGCATGTGTCTGGCCCGGATCGCCTGAGCCGTCGGATCGCGCAGATTGGTCTGGTTGATGCGGATCAGGGTGCGCGTTTGCAGGCTTCGCTGAAGCCGGGGCAGCGTCTGGTGTCCCGGTCCGGCGATTTGTGGCGGTGGGACGGGTTCCGCGCCTGGGCTGAGGATGCACCAAGCGCCGCTGCCCTGCGGCTGGAGCAGCTCAATAAGCTGGAGGCGCTGAAACAGGAGCTGACCCGCACCGAGGCACAGGCCGAAGGTGCCCGCGCCGCGCATGAGGCGTTGTCGCAGCAACTGGCTGATGTCACCGAAGCGGACCGCCGCGCCCGCGATGCCCGCCGCGCCGCCGATCAGCGTATGGCCGAAACCGCTCGCGCGCTCAGCCGCGCCGAAGCTGACCGCAATCTGGCGCAAGGCAAGCT
The DNA here is from genome assembly GCF_056539205.1 of Ruegeria sp. BC5. Lineage (NCBI taxonomy): Bacteria > Pseudomonadati > Pseudomonadota > Alphaproteobacteria > Rhodobacterales > Roseobacteraceae > Ruegeria > Ruegeria sp. BC5. The sequence goes on along the minus strand of NZ_JBQFUN010000004.1, from coordinate 51,503 downwards.
TGAGACACTGTCGCTGGCCGTGGATCGCCACAAAGAGGACGCCATGTCCGCCCGCGCGCAGCTGCGCGAGGCCGAGGGGGCGTTGACCGGTCTGGGCGATCTCGACACCGCCCGCGCGCAGGTCGAAGATATCAAACAGACGGTCGAGGCTGCGCGGATCACTATGCTGACCCATCGCTCGTCCCATGATGAATTGCGCCGCGAGGGCGAGGCCCGCACGCGACGTTCGCAAGAGGTTACAAAAGACCTCAGCGGGTGGAAGCATCGTCTGGAAACGGCGGAAAAACGGATATCAGAGCTGGCCGAACGCAAGGAAAGTTCGGAAGAAGAGCTGTCCGAAGCGATGGCAGCGCCCAGCGAGATCGCCGAAGCCCGCGAGGAGCTGAACGAGCTGATTGAAACGGCCGAGGCTCGTCGCGCCGACGCCGCCGATAAGTTGGCCGAAGCCGAAACCCAGCAGCGCGAAGTGGTGCTGGCCGAACGGGATGCGGAACGTCAGGCTTCGGAAGCACGCGAATCCCGCGCGGCGGCAGAAGCACGTTGTGATGCCGCCAAGGAAAGCGTGACTGCAACGGCAGAACGGATTGCTGAAGATCAGCAGCTGACCCCGAACCAGTTGCTGAATCAGTTGGACGTGAACCCCGATCAGATGCCTGCCGCCGACGCGCTTGAGGCCGAAGTGAACCGTCACAAGCGCCAGCGCGATGCGATGGGTGCGGTGAACCTGCGCGCTGAAGAAGATGCCAAAGAAGTTCAGGAAGAGTTTGACACACTGAACAGCGAAAAGGCGGATTTGGAAGAGGCAATCAAAGCCCTGCGCTCTGGTATCGCCAGCCTCAACCGCGAAGGCCGCGAACGTCTGTTGACCGCGTTTGAACAGGTGAACTCAAACTTTGCCATGCTGTTCAAGCACCTCTTCGGCGGTGGCGAGGCCAATTTGGTTATGGTCGAAAGCGACGATCCGCTGGATGCCGGGCTTGAGATCATGTGCCAGCCGCCGGGCAAGAAATTGTCGACGCTCAGCCTGTTGTCGGGTGGCGAACAGACCCTGACGGCGACGGCCTTGATTTTTGGCGTCTTCCTCGCCAATCCGGCCCCGATTTGTGTGTTGGACGAGGTCGACGCGCCGCTTGACGATGCCAACGTCACCCGGTTCTGCGACCTGCTGGATGAGATGTGCCGCCAGACCGATACACGTTTCCTGATCATCACTCACCACGCGGTGACGATGGCGCGGATGGATCGTCTGTTCGGCGTGACCATGCAGGAACAGGGCGTCAGCCAGCTTGTCTCGGTCGATCTGAAAAAGGCCGAGCAGATGGTCGCTTGACCCATCACTGCAACGTTATGCCCTTTTCATCACCATTCGGGGTAGGGTGTTGGTATGACCCGTCTTTTGATCCTTATCCTGCTGATCGCAAGCCCGGTATGGGCGGCGGAATGGCCAACCAAACCCGGAGATATTCCCCTGACGCCAACAGAACTGGAGGCGCTGGCCGGGCGCACACTGACCTTTTATGATGATGGGCAATCCAGTTTCTCAGTCGGCGGAGCCTACTCTTACACCTATGCCAGCGGTGAATCCGCCTTTGGCACCTATTCGATCGCCGAGGATGGCAGCGTCTGCATCCAGTACAGAAACGGGTTCGACCGCTGCGATTTGTATGTGCGCAGCGGCGAACGACTGATCCTGATTGATCAAAAGGGCGATCGTTATCCGGTGCGACCGGAGTAATTGATTGGCAAATGTGAACTCTGGTTGTCATGTGATAGAAGAAATTCCAAAAAAGTTGGAAATTTGGGAAAAAAACTACTCAATGAGTTGATATACCAGCCACATCTGAAAATTTTTGAATAGGCGAACAGATGTGTCGGTTTCTGGCTTGGGTCGGCGAGCAGCGGTATCTTGATGAATTAGTTCTGGATCAAGAGCAATCTCTTGTCATTCAGAGCCGCAACGCGCTGATCGGGAAGACGCCCGTAAATGCTGATGGATTTGGGCTTGCGTGGTATTCTGATCGTGAGACGCCATGTTTTTATAAAGATACACACCCAGCCTGGTCGGACGCAAACCTTAAGCAATTGACCCATCATACCAGATCGCGCCTTTTCCTGGCCCACGTTCGGGCCTCGACCGGGACAGCCACGTCTCGGAACAACTGTCATCCTTTTGGGGTCGGTGCATGGAGCTTTATGCACAATGGCCAAGCCGGAGGGCATGATCTGATCCGGCAGGAACTGGACGCGATGATCCCAGCACATCTGTATGGGTATAGATTTGGCGCAACAGAAAGCGAAGCGATCTTTCTGATCGCGCAAGGCGAGGGGCTAGACGCTGACCCGGTAGCAGCAATGTCCCGAGCGGTCGCGCGAGTGGAGGCGGCGTCAAGACGATGCGGTGTGTTACCCTATCTTAGGTTCGCGGCCTGCTGGTCAGATGGAGAACGTATATTTGCAGCGCGTTATGCTTCGGATCGGTACGCGCCGAGCCTGCATTACCGTCGCTGCAAAGATGGTATTATCATCTCATCAGAACCATTGGATGGTGACAGCGACGGCTGGGTCGAAATTCAGCCGAACACTGCAATCGAAACGGAAGGATCAGAGATCATTTCACACGCGTTCGAACCTGGCCGAGCACTTTTTGCGGCAAAAAGCGCGTAATCCAACAACGTTTCACAAACGTCCAAGCAATTCGGCCGTCGGCCAGGCATCCGCCGGTAATCCGAGCCGCGCTTGTTCAGCCTGAACAGCAGCCCGTGTACCCGCGCCCAGAATTCCGTCGATTTTGCCTACATCATATCCGCGCGCCTGTAGCTTGCTTTGTAGCTGTTTCATTTGTGCGCCTGAAAGCCCCTGTGAAGCATTACCGGCATCATAGATTTGACCACCTTCCAGCCGTGTGCCGAAATAGGCGGCGGTTAGAACGTAGACAAAGCTCTGATTCCATTCGAAATAGACGTCAAAATTCGGATAGGCCAAAAAGGCCGGGCCGTTGTGGCCCTGCGGCAATATCAGCGATGCGGGCAAGTTAGCCAAAGATCCGTTGCGGGCCTGGACACCCATGGCCTGCCAGTCGGACACTGGGCGCGGTTTGCCCGGGCCGGACAGCGACCAGTCCATTTGCGCGGGCACTGTCACCTCTTGCAGCCACGGCTGCCCCGGCTGCCAGCCCAGGTGCGACAGCATCTTGGCGCCCGACATCAGCGCGTCCGGCGCGGACGTTTTCAACGAGACCGTGCCATCTCCGTCCCCGTCGACACCGTTTTCTAGAATGTCGCGAGGCAGCATTTGCACCATTCCAATCTCACCAGCCCAGGCACCGGTGGTGCGATTCGGTTCGAAATTGCCCTGTTGGTACAGCTCGATGGCCGCAAAGATCTGTGGTCGGAACAGTTCGGGGCGGCGGCAATCATGGGCCAGTGTTACCAGCGCGTTGCGGGTGTTGAAGTCGCCCTGAAACGCGCCATAGTCGGTCTCGAACGCCCAAAAGGCCAAAAGAACCCCGCGTGAGACGCCGTATTCCTGCTCAATCCGATCAAACACCGCATCATATTTGCGTGACATGGCCTGACCCCGGTCGATCCGGTTTTGCGAGATCAAATGGCGTGAGAAGTCGATGAACGGTTTCTGAAACACACCCTGCGCGCGGTCGGCTTTCAGGACGGCGCCGTCCTGCTGTACGCCGTTGAAAAACGCATTGACGGTGGATTTGTCGAACCCTTGCTGTTTGGCCTCAGCCTTCAGCCCTTTGACGAAGGAATTGAATCCGCCACCGCATTGGGCAAGGGCGGGCGAGGCGAGCAGAACGGCGGCAACAAGGCCAGAGAGAATGCGCATGGGCAGGTCCGTCAGAGAATAAAGCTGACCCCAACCCACACCGATAGAAGGCCAAGCGCAAGCCCCCAAACGGTCCACAGCATGTTACATGCGCGGAAAACCTCTGTCGCGCCGATTTCGCGCGGAGCATCGCCGTTCACCCAGGCTAGATCGCGGACCTTACCGTCATAGCTGCGCGGGCCCGCAAGGGCCACGTTCAGGGCGCGTGCCATGGCGGCCTCGGGCCATCCTGCATTGGGAGAGATATGGCGGCGCGCATCCGCCACCATGTCAGGCCAGCGTTCCCATTGGCGGGACAGTGCCACGATTATCAGGCAGGTCAGGCGCGCGGGGATCAGGTTCAGCATGTCGTCCAGTCGGGCGGCGGCCCAGCCAAAGTCGCGGTACTTTTCGGTGCGGTAGCCGATCATACTGTCGGCGGTGTTGATAGCCTTGTAAATCAGCAACCCCGGCAACCCGGCGAGCAGGAACCAGAAAGCAGGTGCGATGACCCCGTCGCTGAGGTTCTCAGCCGCGCTTTCGATCGCAGAGCGGGCAACCTGCGCCTCGGTCATGTCGCGAGTGTCGCGGGACACGATCATCGCGACCTTGGCGCGGCCCTCGGCCAAGGAGACGCGCAGCCCTTCGCCCACATCGCGCACATGCGACACCAGCGATTTCTGCGCCAGCAGGATGGCACAGAGTATGATCTCAGCGACTGGTCCTAGCAGTGCCAGCAAACGTCCAAGGATCAATGCGCCAACGACCAGCAATATCACTACTGCGACGCCTTTCATTCGCCGCTGCGCGCCGTGGTTCAGGTGCTTGTCCAACCACCCGATGATGTTGCCCATCACGACTGCCGGGTGGCGAACGCGCGACCAGAGCCAGTTCGGCTCACCCAATGCCGCGTCCAGACACATGGCGCAGACCAGCATGAAAGTGATGCTCACAGTGCGGCCTCTAACCTGCTCCATCCATCCGCTGGGGGCAGGCCAACCCGCAAGTAGGTCTGGGAATAGGGGAAGACGCGGCTCCAGATATGGGCGCGGGCCAGACGGTCCTGCCATTGGGTTGCGTTGTCGACGGTGTAGAGGCGAAACAGCGAAGTGCCCCCGACCAGGGTGGCTCCTTTGTTGATCAGTAATCGATCCAGCCGGTCAGACTCGACGGTCAGGTGCTGACGGGTGGAACTGGCCCAGTCAACGTCCCGCAAAGCCTGCTCTCCGATCCGCAGGGCAGGACCGGACACGGACCAAGGCCCCGTCAGGTCGTTCAGCCGGGCGATCAGGTCAGGATGACCGATGGCAAACCCCAGCCGCAGCCCGGCAAGCCCCCAGAACTTGCCAAAGCTTTTCAGCACGATCACACCGGGGCGCGCGGCCAGATGGATCAGTGAAACACCGGGGCTGATATCGCAAAAGCTCTCGTCGATCACGGTCAGCGGGGCGTCTGCATCCGCCTCGGACCAAATCCGGCCATCGGGGTTGTTGGGATGCACGATGACACGGGCGTCGGCTGGGCCGTTGGGTTGAACGGTCCAGCCTTGCGCGGCGAAGGCGGCGGCATGTTCGTTGTAAGTGGGCGTTGTGATCTGAACCCGACCACGGGCGGCCAGCGCCGGAATGCGGGAGATCACCGCCGATGCGCCGGGCGCGGGCAGGATTGCGGCCCCATTGGGCACTGCCCAGAACTGGCGGGCGGCCTCAGTCAGGCGCTCGAAGGCACCATGATCCGGCAACTCAGCCCAGTCTGAAGGGATCAGTCCAGACACCTGATAGGGGTGAGGATTTATCCCGGTGGACAGGTCCACCCAATCGGTGCGCGTGCCGCCATAAGATGCGATGGCCCCGTCCAGCCCTCCGCCATGGTCGCGTGCGGCGCGTGGGTTCAAATTCTCGGTAGGGCTTGCCATGGGGTTTCTCGCTGGAATCGCCTGTTTCGGCCCGTTTCAAGCGGATTTTTGCCGTTTACACAAGCGAATCCGCAAGTTCCGGGCCTTGCGGCAACGTCGTTAACGCTTTGTTAAGGAATAAGCGTGATCACAATTCACGGGGGGTCGGCACCATTCACTCTTTTTTGGGCCGAGGTTGTCGCAAATGAATGTTTTGATTGTTGAGAGTAACCCCGACCTTGGTCGGGTCTGGAAAAGGCATCTTGAACGGCACGGCACCGAAGTGACGCTGGTGGCCGGGCAGGAGGCAGCGATTCTGGCGCTGTATGGTCAGGAGTTCGATATCATCGTGCTGGATCTGGTGCTTGAAACCGGCAGCGCGCTGGCCGTGGCCGATTTTGCCAGCTATCGCCGCCCCGAGGCGCGGGTGATCTTTGTCACAAACACCACCTTTTTCTCGGACGGTTCGATCTTTGCCCACAGCCCGAATGCCTGCGCCTATGTGCAAAGCGCAACGCCGCCAGAGGATCTGGCGGCGATGGTCGAGCATTACGCGGCGGGTCGCTGACCGCGCCCGTGGGGGTGCAGATAATCCAAGGATGGGTTCACTGGGATGATCCGGCTCGGATTGATTGTTTCGTGGCTGTAGTGATAGTGGCGCACGATATGGTTCATATTTACCGTCTGTGCGACACCGGGCCATTGATATAGCTCGCGTGTGTAGGCCCACAGGTTCGGACAGTCGATCAGCCGCCGCTTGTTGCATTTGAAATGCAGATGATAGACCGGATCAAACCGGATCAGGGTGGTGAACAGCCGCCAATCTGCTTCAGTCACCTGATCGCCCATCAGGTACCGGTTTCGGGCAAGGCGATCTTCAAGCCAGTCCAGTGTGTCGAACAGGGGATGCACGGCGGCGTCATAGGCCTGTTGCGTGGTGGCAAAACCGGATTTGTAGACCCCATTGTTGATGTCGGAATAGATGCGGGCGTTGACCTCTTCGATCTCGTCCCGCATCGCCTCGGGCCAGTAGTTATCGGTGTTGCCGGTAATGCCGTCAAAGGCCGTATTGAACATACGGATGATTTCCGAACTTTCGTTCGAAACGATGGTCTGTTGTTGCTTGTCCCACAGGATCGGCACAGTGACACGTCCCGAATAAGCTGGATCAGCCTTGGTATAGATTTGATGGGCGTAATCGAATCCATAAAGGGTGTCGCCGGTTGCACCGTGGTCGTCAGTTTCAAAGGTCCATCCCTTGTCCAGCATGTCTGGATGCACCACCGAGACGGAAACCAGATCGCTCAGCCCTTTTAGTTCGCGAAAGATCAGTGTGCGGTGTGCCCAGGGGCAGGCGTGGCTGACATAGAGGTGATAGCGATCCGGTTCCGCCTTGAAACCGTCCTTGCCGGACGGCCCTGCGCTGCCATCTGCGGTCAGCCAATTGCGAAACTGCGCGGCGCTGCGTTTGAAGGCGCCGCCAGTAGATTCGGTGTCATACCATGTGTCATGCCATTTGCCGTCGACCAACAGGCCCATTGCGTATCCTCCGCTTGTGCGTTTCGACAAACATAGGGTGTTGAACACAGCCTTGACACGTGAAGGGTCGCGCACTGGCTCTGCGTCTGCGCACAGGGCATGCGATGATTTCCCAGCAACAGATCGTCAGCGCATGGCGCTATGTGACGGCCTTCACTGGATTTTTACAGTTGAGCCGTCACAATGGAATCCATTGCCGGGGGAATAGTTGTTATGAGTACCTATGTTTCAAAGGAAATAAGCGCAGAATTGGACGCGGCGCGAATCGCGGGGTTGAAGAAAACCAGCCGCCTTCGTGTCGAAGTTGACGACAATACGTTCAAAATACTCAGATTGTGGAAGGATGGCTTTACGGTTGAGGCCGCTACGACACCGCAATTGCGTGGATTGGTCGATATCTACGACGGTGCGCGCCATTTGTATCAATGCCTGATCATCGCCGATGATGAAGAGGCCGGTGAGATGCGGTATGATTTTAAGCGTAGTACGGCCGCGGCCGACAAGGCCCCGCTGGATTTCTACCGCGCACCCGACGCGCCGATTGCTTTGCTAGGGCACAAAGACTAGGGACGGATTTTTCGAACAGGATGTAATCGGTTTGGTTGCTTGCGGCACCAATGCGGCGCGGGCGTGCGCAGGTCTAATCTGTGCCAGCTAATCCACGCCGCAGCAGCCAGTACGACAAGCAGGATCAATAGCTCAATCTTGCGCGACGCTATTGAAGGTCGCCAAACGCGCGTTTCAGGCGCGCGCAGGCTTCCTCGACGCGGCTGCGCTGGGTGGCCAGATTGAACCGTTCGAAAGTCTCTCCGCCAGCGCCGAATCCGGGGCCGGAGGAGGTGGCAATCCGGGCGTCCTCGCGCAGACGTCGAACAAACTCGTCGTGATCCATCCCGGTGCCCGAGAAATCGACCCAGGCCAGATAGGTGGCCTGCAGGGGCATTGACCACAGACCCGGTATTTCGGCGATGGCGGCGTCAAATAGTTTGCGGTTGCCGTCCAGGTGCGCCACCTGCGTATCCGCCCAGGCCGCGCCTTCCGGTGAATAGGCCGCAGTGATCATGGCCACGCCTAAGGCGCTGGGCGCATAGTCCAACGTTTTCAGCCGATGCCGCATAGTGGCGCGCAGCTTGTCATCGGGGATGATCATGTTGCCGGTCCGCTGCCCTGCGATGTTGAACGTCTTTGACGCCGCAGTCAGCGTCACGGTCCAGGGGCGTGCCTCGGGCGCGGCCTTGTCCATCGGCACGAAGGTATGACCGGAATAGACCAGATCCTGGTGAATTTCATCCGACACAAGGATCAACCCGTTGCGCTCGGCAAAGGCGGCGACGGCCCGCAGCTCCTCGGGGCTCCAGACCCGACCCGACGGGTTTTGCGGTGAGCACCACATCAACAGTTTTTCAGACCCGTCCAGCCGTGACTGTGCATCCTCAAGATCAATGCCATAGCTGTCGCCTTGCCGCGCCAGCGGGCATTCCACCACGCGCCGCCCAGCGGTGTTAATCTTATGAGCAAACTCGTGATAGACCGGGGTAAAGATGACAACACCATCCTCCGGCTGGGTCCAGACATCCAGGCACAGGGCAATTGCATTGCCCAACCCTTGCGAGGTCAGCACCCAATCGGTGTCAATCGCCCAATCGTGACGGTTCTGCATCCACCACTGTACAGCGGCCAGATATTGCGGGTGTTCCCAGGTATAGCCAAAGGCCCCGTGATCGGCGGCATCCCGGACAGCCTCGATTACGCAAGGCGCGGTGGCATAATCGGAATCGGCGGTCCACATGGCCAGCCCATCTTGTGGCGAGACACCGTACAGCTTTTCCATCTTGTCCCATTTTGAGCTGTTGGTGCCCCGGCGGTCGATCAGGTCGTTGAAAGTCATGTCTGCTCCATCTGTCCGCAGGAAAGCTAGCTACAATTCCCGCAGGTGCAAGGGGGGCGTTGCGGCGGGGGGCGGGATGGCCTAAATCAACCCCATGAAGCGTAATATTTTGATCCATCCCGACCCCCGTCTGAAAAAGGTCTGCGCCCCGGTGACCGACCTGTCGGACGAACTACGCAAACTGGCCGACGACATGCTTGAGACGATGTATGATGCGCCCGGCATCGGGCTGGCCGCACCGCAGATCGGCGTGCTGGACAGGCTGATCGTGATGGACTGCATCAAGGAAGAAGGCGAGACGCCACGCCCTCTGATCATGTTCAACCCTGAGGTCATCACTTCGTCAGACGAGACTAACGTCTATGAAGAAGGGTGCCTGTCGATCCCTGAGCAGTTCGCCGAGGTGACGCGCCCGAAAGTGGTGGAGGTGACGTGGATGGATCGCGACGGGAACTTGCAGAAAGAGACGTTCGATGGGCTCTGGGCAACCTGTGTGCAGCACGAGATCGATCATCTGAACGGTAAGCTGTTCATTGATTATCTCAAGCCGCTGAAACGTCAGATGATCACTCGTAAGATGCAGAAACTCAAACGCGAACAGGCCCGCGCGTGACCGTCCACACCTGCCTGCCCTGGCCGGACAAACGTCTGCGGACCAAGGCCGAGGATGTGTCTGAAGTAACCGACGAAATTCGTGCTATCTGGGATGACATGATCGACACGATGGAGGCCATTCCTGGCGTTGGCCTCGCCGCCCCGCAGATCGGTGTGATGCTGCGCTTGGCGGTCGTTGACGGATCGACCGAGCGGGGCCGTGCAGTACGTCTGGCAAATCCCGAAATTCTGCACAGCTCTATCGAATTGCGAGAACACGAAGAGGCCAGTCCGAATCTGCCCGGCGTCTCGGCCAAGGTGAAACGCCCGCGTGCGGTGACGGTCCGGTTTCTGAACGAACAGGGTATGATCGACCGCCGCGACTTTGTCGGGATCGAGGCCACCAGCGTGCAGCATCAACTCGATCATCTGAACGGTCGGATGTATTTTGATCGTCTCAGCAAGGTCAAACGCGACATGCTGCTGCGCAAAGCCAAGAAACAGGGGTAGTAATGCGCGTCATTTTCATGGGCACGCCCGATTTTTCGGTCCCAGTTCTGGATGCGCTGGTTGAGGCCGGGCATGAGATCGCCGCAGTCTATTGCCAACCTCCGCGTCCGGCCGGGCGGGGCAAGAAAGACCGCCCAACGCCCGTGCATGCCCGGGCCGAGGCGTTGGGCCTGACTGTCCGCCATCCGGTTTCACTAAAGTCGCCTGAGGAACAGGATGCCTTTGCCGCACTGAACGCTGATGTGGCCGTAGTGGTGGCCTACGGGCTGTTGTTGCCTCAACCCATTTTGGACGCCCCGGCGCAAGGCTGCCTGAATATTCACGCCAGCCTGTTGCCACGCTGGCGCGGGGCGGCTCCGATCCATCGGGCGATCATGTCAGGCGATGCGGAAACCGGCATCTGTATCATGCAGATGGAGGCCGGTTTGGACACCGGCCCCGTCCTTTTGCGGCAGGCCACTGATATCGGGCCGCAGGAAACCACGGCGCAACTGCATGATCGTCTAGCACCGATGGGGGCTGATCTGATCGTAAAGGCTCTGGCCCGTCTGCCCGAACTAACGCCCGAGCGTCAGCCCGAGGATGGCGTGACTTATGCCTCGAAGATCGACAAGGCTGAGGCGCGGGTCGACTGGACCCGCCCGGCGGTCGAGGTAGATCGCCAGATACGTGGCCTGTCACCCTTTCCCGGTGCGTGGACTCTGATCGGAGGCGATCGGGTCAAGCTGCTGGCCTCGAAACTGGCCGAGGGACAGGGCGCGCCCGGAGAGGTTCTGAACGACGCGCTACGCGTGGCCTGCGGTGATGGGGCGATTGACCTGTTGCGCTTGCAGCGAGCAGGAAAAGGGGCACAGGATACGAAAACCTTCCTGCGAGGATGGCCGGTCGCAGCCGGAACCCGCCTGAACACGGAGTAAGACAAATGTTCATGGTCTTGATGGGCACCGTCGTGATTGCCGGTATCGTGGGCTATCTGGCCGAGAAGACCGGGTTTACCCATAACGGATACCTGCCCTCGATCATCATTTGCGTGGGCGGGGCGTTTCTGTTCTATTTTGTCCGCATCATGTTCGGTATCAGTTTTGGCTCGCCCGGTCTGAACGCAGTTCTGTCGTCCATTGGTGCGCTGATTATCGTGCCAACGCATTGGAGGAAGTAACGTGCCCGTCATTGCCCTGATCGTCATCGGTGCCGCTGCCGGATTTCTGGCCACCCGGTTGATGCGGATTGAGGCAAACATACCAACGACCATGCTGATCGGAATCATGGGTGCGCTGGTGAGTGGGTTCCTATTGCGCTTTTTTATTACAGTGGCAGGTTGGCTGTCGGGCTTTGTGGGCGCGGTACTGGGCGCATTGTTGGTGATCTGGATCTGGCAGACCTATCTACGCCGCTAACCTCTTGACGTTTGGGCAGGATGCCAGCCAGATCGCCGGAATATCCAACCTGAAAGGTGCCTCATGCCACATAACCTGAATTCCGGTGACGTCGCTCTGATGGGAGTGCCGCTGGATTTGCATTCGTCTTTTCTGCAAGGACCTGCCTTTGCACCGGGTCGTATCCGCGAAGCGCTGCATTCCGGGGCCGCCAATCTGACAGCCGAGGATGGAACCGATCTGGGCGCGACGGACCGCTTCAAGGATACCGGCGACCTGGAGGTGTTCGAGATGATCGGGCAGGAACCCATCGACCGGATCGAAAAGGGCGCTGCCGCCCGCATCGCAACCGGTGCGCGGCTGTTGTCACTGGGCGGGGACCACTCGGTCGCTTATCCGCTGATCAAGGCGCATTCTGAGCGGTATGAGGGGCTGAACATCCTGCATATCGACTCGCATCCTGACCTGTATGAAAGCCAGCAGATCGGCCCTTTGGGCCACGGTTGCCCGTTCGCGCGGGTGATGGAAACCTGTCAGATCAATCGTCTTGTGCAGGTGGGCATCCGCACCATGAACAAACACCAGCAGGAACAGGCCGACAAGTTCGGGGTCGAGGTCATCGACATGCGCAACTGGCGCCCTGATTTGGATATCCGTTTTGACGGCCCGGTCTATTTGTCGTTAGATCTGGACGCGCTGGACCCGGCTTTTGCGCCCGGCGTGTCGCACCATGAACCCGGCGGGTTGAGTACGCGTGAGGTGATCAATCTGATCCACCGGTTCGAAGGTCAGCTTGTTGGTGCGGATATCGTCGAGTTGAACCCCCATCGCGATCCCTACGGAATGACCGCAATGGTGGCGGCGAAATTCGTCAAGGAAATTGGCGCGCGGTTGTTGTCGCGTTAATGGCGGGGCGGGCGGCTTTTGTAAGCGGGCAGTCTCCAGCCGAACAGTAATGACCCCGCCCGCAAGGCCCAGCAGATCAGCGCGCAGGTCGCCAGCGTCACAAGCTCGTCGACCCCAAGACGGTGTGCGATCACGGCGGTCACAGCACCCGCGAAAGCGCATGAAACGTAAAGCTCTCCCTGTTTCAAAACCAGCGGTACCTCGTTGCAAACCACATCGCGCATCAGCCCGCCCAAGCATCCGGTGCAGACACCCATCAAAACCACAATGGTGCCGGACTGCCCCAACGACAGCGCCGCACCTGTTCCAGCCGCGACCGCAATAGACAGGGCAAAACTGTCCAGCCAGATCAGCCAGTTATAACGGCTTTCAACGAGGTGTGCGGTGAAAAACACCAGCACCGCTGCAGCTACGGCGATCAGGATATAGTCGGGTTGCCCAATCCAGAATACCGGATGCCGGTTCAAAAGAACGTCGCGCACAGTGCCACCGCCTACTGCCGTCAGGCAGGCGATGAAGGCAAAGCCCACCAAATCCAGCTGCGCTCGGCTGGCCACCAAGGCACCGGTCAGGGCAAAGACAAGAACCGAGGCATAGTCCAGCAGGGCCAGACCGTTCACGATTTGGCCTTTTGGGGCTTGAACGGTGCCATGCCGGCGCGGGCTAGCTCATCGGCTTTTTCATTTTCGGGATGGCCCGCGTGACCCTTGACCCATTCCCAGATCACATCATGCCGGGTCTGGGCCTCATCCAACCGCTGCCACAGATCGACATTCTTGACCGGTTTTTTGTTCGAGGTCTTCCAGCCGTTCCGCTTCCATCCGAAAATCCACCCCGTCACACCATTCTTTACATAGGCACTGTCGGTTATGACGGTGATTGTCGAGGCGCGATCCAGCGCCTCTAGCGCATTGATCGCGGCTAGCAGTTCCATGCGGTTGTTGGTGGTCTCGGCCTCTCCGCCCTTCAACTCGCGCTCTTTCAGGACTTTGTCGCCATCCATTGCGCGCAGCAACACGCCCCAGCCGCCGGGTCCGGGATTGCCGGAACAGGCTCCGTCGGTATAGGCAAACAGTTCAGGCATGGGCCAGCACCAGAATGAACCCGTCATAAGACCCGGCCAGACCCGTTCCCATACCGGTGGTGATCCGGTCGATGGTGAACCCGGTTTGTTCCAGCGCAGCCTCGATCTCGGTCTGTGAGAAATAGGTGTAGTAGCGATCCAGATCGTCGCGGTGTTCGCCCGTGCCCAGCTTCAGGCCGAGGAAAAAGATGCCCTCGGGCTTCATTGCCCGGTGAATGGCCGCCAGGTGGCGCGAGAAATCTGTTCGGGGGGCGTGCAGCAGGGAAAAGCTGGCATAGATGCCGTCATAGGCGTCCACCTCGGTCACATCGTCAAACGTGCCCAGATGCGCGTCGACACCATTTTCCCGCGCGTGTTCGACGAAGGCAGGGGTTGCGTCCAGTGCGCGGACGGTCATGCCCTCGCGCATGAAAAAGGCGCTGTCTGAACCCGGGCCCGAGCCCAGATCCAGAATGTGGCCACTGCCAACGGCCTCGGTAAAGGCCAGGCGGGCCTCGATCTGTTCCGGGGGCAGGGGGATTTGCAGGTACTCCGCCACCCGTGTCGTATAGGCGTTGATCGTTTTATCGTCGGTCACAGGTATACTCCTACGGCGAGGCAGACCAACACGACGGCGGTCAACATGACTCGCAACCGCAGCCACCAGGTTGGGGTCAGCCGCCAATAGGCAAAGATGGCATCCAGTACCAACAACCCGGCAAAACCGTACATCAGATTGGTGCCGGTGCTGACAGGACCGCCCCCGGTTTTAAAGAACGCCCATAGCGCGGGTAGAACCGACAGGGCATAACATGTCGCCGCCTTGCCGCCCGAGGTTTTGGTGGCGAATCCCCACAAAACGCCGGACATAAAGCTCAGGATCACCGAGCCATAGAACAGCTGTACATAGGGCCCGACGAAACGCGAGCCAAACATCTGCGTACCCCAACTATGCAGATCATCGTTCAGATAAGTCAGCGCGCCCCAGATAAACGGGATCAGCCCCGCCAGTCCAAGAAAAAGCGGGGCCGTTGGTATGCCCCTCATGCAGGTTCTCTCAGCACGCGGGGCACTTTGAACTCGACGTTTTCCGTAGCGGTTTCGACCAGCTCGACGGTCACGTCATAGTGGGCGCGGAAGGCGTCGATCACTTCATTGACCAGCACTTCGGGAGCCGACGCCCCGGCGGTGATCGCAACCGACGAGATACCTTCGAGCGCGCGCCAGTCGATCTCGGTCGCGCGTTGCACCAGCTGCGCGTAATTGCAGCCCGCGCGCGAGGCGACCTCAACCAGGCGGCGCGAATTCGAGGAATTCGGCGCGCCGACAACCAGCAAGGCATCCGACTTCGGGGCTACGGCCTTGACGGCCTCTTGCCGATTGGTGGTGGCGTAGCAGATGTCTTCCTTGTGCGGTCCAACGATGGCCGGGAACCGTTGTTCTAGCGCGGCGATGATGTCCTTGGTGTCATCCACCGACAGGGTGGTCTGGGTGACAAAAGCCAGTTTGCCCGGATCGCGCACCTGTACGGTGGCCACATCCTCGACGGTTTCTACCAGCAGAACCTCACCCTCGGGCAGCTGACCCATGGTGCCGACGGTTTCGGGATGGCCTTTGTGACCGATCATGATCATTTGCAACCCGGACTCGGCGTGGCGCTGGGCCTCGACATGGACCTTGGATACCAGCGGGCAGGTTGCGTCGACATAGATCATCTCGCGCTGTGCCGCGGTCGCGGGGACGGATTTTGGCACACCGTGGGCTGAGAAGATTACCGGACGGTCGTCGGGGCATTCGTCCAGTTCTTCGACGAACACGGCACCCTGCGCGCGCAATCCGTCGACGACGAATTTGTTATGCACGATCTCGTGGCGCACATAGACCGGCGCGCCCCATTTCTGCAGCGCCATCTCGACGATCTTGATGGCGCGGTCGACACCGGCGCAGAATCCGCGCGGGGCAGCAAGGTAAAGAGTCAGGGGTGGCTTAGTCATGTCACGGTCTCCTTAGGCCACAGGTAAGTCTTTTCCCGGCCTTGGTCCAGACAGGAGCTTGTCATTTCCCTGACATGAATCGGTGCTAGCCAATAGATGTTTCAGCACCTGTTCATTGTTAAAAAAGGCGCGGTCAGGATTGAGACACTGACCGCGCCGATTACTTTCCCCGGTTTGATAGGTGGCCGGTGCTTATTGCCCGCCTGCAGCCGCAACGCTGCGTGGCTCCATCGGCATTTCGCGCGGAGGCCGCCCGATCACATCGCGCAAGTCTTCCAGTTCGATGAAATTGTCGGCCTGGCGACGCAGCTCGTCCGAAATCATCGGCGGCTGGCTGCGGATGGTCGAAACAACCGAAACACGCACGCCCTGGCGCTGAAGGCTGGCAATCAGCGGGCGGAAATCCCCATCGCCCGAAAACAGCACGATATGATCAACGCGCGGTGCAAGTTCCATGGCATCAACGGTCAATTCGATGTCCATGTTCCCTTTGACTTTCCGACGCCCCATGCTGTCGGTGTATTCTTTTGCCGGTTTGGTCACCATCGTGAAGCCGTTGTAATGCAGCCAGTCAACCAAGGGACGGATCGGCGAATACTCGTCATTTTCCAATAGCGCTGTGTAGTAGAAAGCACGAAGCATCTTGCCGCGGCGCATGAACTCCTGGCGCAGCAATTTATAGTCGATGTCAAACCCCAGTGCTTTTGCGGCCGCATAAAGATTCGAGCCGTCGATGAACAGCGCTAGCCGTTCGTCTTTATAAAACATAAATAGATCCTTCCGGTACTAACCAGAACGCCGGATGATTAGGTGAGTGAGCTAGAAAATAGGCGGCGCGCTGATATGCCTATAATTAGGGCTTTTATCATGTATCGCAACCATGCAATTCACCGAATATAGCGAGTAGTAGGAGCAAATCTTTGTCAGAATCAGTGATTGCACTGGGTGCGAATCTCAATTTGAGATCATCTGGGCCCAAGGTGACACTTCAAAGGGCTATTGACGCGATTTTGCGTCAGGGGGTGGTGATTCGCGCCGTCAGCCGCTTTTTCGAGACCCCTTGTTTCCCTGCCGGAGCTGGGCCGGATTACGTCAATGCGGCTGCATTGATCGAGACTGAAAAGACCCCGGCCGAGGTTCTGCAATTACTGCATGAGATCGAACACGAATTTGGCCGCGAGCGGGTGCAACGGTGGGGCATGCGGACATTGGATCTGGATCTGGTCTTTTATGACGATCTTATACTGCCGGATCCTGCTGAATACGACCATTGGCTTAACCTGCCGCCCGAGGCGCAGAAACAGCAGGCGCCCAAGCAATTGATCTTGCCGCATCCGCGCCTGCAGGACCGGGCATTCGTGTTGGTTCCGATGGCGGATGTAGCCCCTGATTGGCGGCACCCGGTGCTTGGTCGGACCGTCACCGAGATGGTCGCAAGTCTGCCTACCGAGGATGTCGAGGCTGTAACCCCTCTGTGAATGGTGCAATTGACGCCATTTCGTGCTTGTCAAGGCGGGGATTCGCCCTTAGATAAACGTCTTCCTGACATGGATTCAGTAACGGAGAGCGCCCCATGGCCCGCGTGACGGTTGAAGATTGCGTAGACAAGGTTCCAAACCGGTTTGAACTGGTGATGCTTGCCGCCCATCGTGCGCGCGAGATTTCCGCCGGTGCATCGATCACCGTCGACCGTGACAACGACAAGAACCCTGTTGTGTCGCTGCGCGAGATCGCGGACGAAACCCAAGGTGCCGACGAGCTGCGCGAGCGTCTGATCGAAGCCAACCAGACCCAGATCGAGGTGGATGAGCCAGAAGAAGATCAGATGGCTCTGCTGATGGGTGCGGAATCGGACAAACCGGTCGAGGATGACATGTCGGAAGAGAAGCTGCTGCGCGCTCTGATGGAGGCTCAAGGCCAGGGGTAACCCCCAAACACGAAGGTGCGGACCGGATGATTTCTGCTGAAGACCTGATTGCGCTGGTCCGCAACTATAATCCCAAAACCAATGCCGACCGCATCGCCCGGGCTTATGAGTTCGGGATGCAGATGCATGACGGTCAGTTCCGCCATTCCGGCGAACCCTATTTCACCCATCCCGTTGCCGTTGCCGCCATCCTGACCGAACAGCGTCTGGACGATGCGACAATTATCACAGCGCTGCTGCACGACACGATCGAGGATACCAAGGCCAGCTATGGCAAAGTGTCCGAGCTGTTCGGGGATGAGGTCGCCAAGCTGGTCGATGGCGTCACCAAGCTGACCAATCTGCAGCTGTCCAGCCGTGAGACCAAACAGGCCGAGAATTTCCGCAAACTGTTCATGGCTATGTCCAAGGACCTGCGGGTTATTCTGGTCAAGCTTGCCGACCGTTTGCACAACATGCGCACCATCAAAGCGATGCGTCCGGAAAAGCAGGTGGTCAAGGCGCGCGAGACGATGGATATCTACGCGCCACTTGCGGGACGGATGGGTATGCAGTGGATGCGCGAGGAACTGGAAGACCTCGCCTTCCGAGTGCTGAACCCTGAAGGCCGCCAATCTATCATCCGCCGCTTTATTACTCTGCAACGGGAAACTGGCGATGTGATCCACCGCATCACCGGCGATATGCGGCACGAGCTTGAAAAGGCCGGGATCGAGGCAGAAGTGTTTGGCCGTGCCAAAAAACCTTATTCGATCTGGCGCAAGATGCAGGAAAAGGATCAGGGGTTTTCACGCCTGTCCGACATCTATGGCTTCCGCATCATCACCCAGACCGAAGAAGACTGTTACCGTACCCTTGGCGCTATCCACCAGCGCTGGCGCGCGGTGCCGGGAAGGTTCAAGGATTACATCAGCCAGCCGAAATCGAACGGATATCGCTCGATTCACACGACGGTGTCAGGGCGTGATGGCAAACGGGTCGAGGTTCAGATTCGCACCCGTCAGATGCATGACGTGGCCGAAACCGGTGTTGCGGCGCACTGGTCGTATCGCGATGGTGTGCGGTCGGAAAACCCGTTTGCAGTCGATCCCGCCAAGTGGATTGCCAATCTGACCGAACAGTTCGACAGCGAGGATGATCACGAAGATTTCCTCGAAGCCGTCAAGCTTGAGATGTATTCGGACCAGGTGTTCTGCTTCACGCCCAAGGGTGATGTGGTGAAACTGCCGCGCGGCGCGACGCCGATTGATTTTGCTTATGCCATCCACACAAGGATCGGCCATGCGTGCGTCGGGGCCAAGGTGGACGGTATCCGTGTGCCGCTGTGGACCCGGATCAAGAACGGGCAATCGGTGGACGTGATTACTGCGGATGGGCAAACCCCACAGGTCACATGGCTTGAAATCGCAGTTACCGGCAAGGCCCGCACGGCCATCCGTCGCGCCCTGCGCGAGGTGGATCGTGAACGGTTCATCAAACTGGGCAAAGAACTCGCACGTTCAGGGTTTGATCATGTCGGGCGCAAGGCCACCGACAAGGCGCTGGACACCGCAGCCAAGCACCTGCGTCTGAAAGACCGGCACGAGCTGCTGGCCCGCCTCGGCAGCGCTGAGCTAACAGCACATGATGTAGTCAGCGCCGTTTACCCGGAGCTGACCCAAGACGATGGCGACGCCATTTCCCCTCGTCGTGCTGTGATTGGTCTGGAGCCTGGGCAGAAATTCGACCGCGCGCCCTGTTGCCAGCCGTTGCCGGGCGAACGCATCGTCGGCATCACTTTTCGCGGCAAGGGCGTGGTGGTTCATGCCATCGATTGCGATCGCTTGTCCGACTATGAAAGCGAACCGGATCGATGGGTCGACTTGCACTGGCATTCGGGCACACACCCGGCAGTTTATGGGGTGACGCTGGACCTGACCATCGGCAATGACGCTGGGGTGTTGGGGCGTATCTGTACGTTGATCGGTGAGAAAAAGGCCAATATCTCGAACCTGGAATTCGTTGACCGCAAACCAGATTTTTACCGTCTTTTGATCTCTGTCGAACTGCGTGACCTTGAACAGTTGCATTCGCTGATGTTGATGCTTGAGGCTGAAAGCGACGTTGCCGCGGTCGAGCGGCATCGGGATCGGGAAAAAACCGCAGTTGCGGCAGGCTGAGAAGGGGTGATCAGGAGTGGTTTTCAAGCGCCGAGACCGACGCTCGCCCATTCAGATCGCTTCGGAATTCATCTATCCGCGCGGCGGCTGGACCCGTGCCTTTCATTACGTCAAACACCGCATCCGGCGGCTGCCCGATTCACCTGAGCGTATCGCGCGTGGTGTCGGGGTGGGCGTGTTCACGGCGTTCACGCCGTTTTATGGGTTCCACTTCTTTATCGCGGCCCTGCTTAGCCGGATTTTCAACGGCAATTTGCTGGCATCGCTCAGCGGTACCTTCTTTGGCAACCCTCTGACTTATGTGCCCATCGGGGTCGTCTGCCTACAAACGGGCCATTTCCTTTTGGGTGACGACTTTGAAGAGGAAGAAACCCACGGCTTGATGGACAGCTTCTTCAAGGCGTTGAGTGACCTGAAGAACAACTTCATGGCGATGTTCACGGGCCGCGATGCCGATTGGCGCGGGCTAAGTGTGTTTTATGATGAGGTTTTCTTTCCCTACTTGATTGGCGGCATCTTCCCCGGGCTGATTGCCGGGTACATCTGCTATTATCTCAGCCTGCCGGTGGTACGCACCTATCAGCAGCGCCGCCGCGCCCGGATCAAGGCGAAATTCGATGAAATCAAGCGTTTGGCCGAAACCAAGGCTGCCGTTCCGGTAGCAAACCCTCTAGGCTCGGGCCGGAATTCGGGAAAGGAATCAAGCGATGTCTGACAAACACCTGCGTCTGGGCGTGAATATCGACCACGTGGCCACCGTGCGCAACGCACGTGGCGGGGCTTATCCTGACCCTTTGCGCGCGGCCAAGTTGGCCGAAGAGGCCGGTGCCGACGGCATCACTGCTCACCTACGCGAAGATCGCCGCCATATCTCGGACGCTGATATCGATGGGCTGATGGAGGTTCTGTCGGTGCCGTTGAATTTTGAAATGGCCGCCACACCCGAAATGCAGCAGATCGCCCTGCGCCACAAACCGCACGCGGTTTGCATCGTTCCCGAAAAACGCGAAGAGCGGACCACCGAAGGTGGGCTTGAGGTCGCGCGCGAGGAAAACAAGCTGGCCCATTATATCGCCCCTTTGCGCAAGGCGGGGTGTCGGGTGTCGATCTTTATTGCAGCCGATCAGCGCCAGATCGAAGCGGCCCACCGCATCGGCGCCGAAGTGATCGAACTGCACACCGGCGCCTATTGCGATGCCCACGCCGAGGGCCGCATGGACGAGGCTACGCGTGAAATGGAATCACTGCGCGAGATGTCCGCCTATGCCCACTCGCTGGGGCTGGAGGTTCACGCGGGACACGGCCTGACCTACGACACGGTGCAACCCATCGCCGCGTTCCCCGAGGTACGCGAGTTGAATATCGGTCACTTTCTGATCGGTGAATCAATCTTTCGCGGCCTCACCCCTGCGATTGCCGAAATGCGCCGGTTGATGGATGAAGCGCGGGGGTGATCGTGTTGTGTAACCAAGGTCGGAAGGTGGGGTAATGTAATGAAAGCAATTGCATATCGTAACTTTGGTCCAGCAGAGGACGTGCTTGAACTGATTGATATGCCCGATCCGGTGGCTGGGCTGGGTGAAGTTGTGGTTCAGATCAAAGCCACCGGAATCAATCCGTCGGATGTTAAGTTGCGTGGTGGTGCGCGGCCCGGGGCGGTCATGCAGCACCCGCTTGTCATTCCACATTCGGATGGTGCCGGAGTAATTGTGTCCGTTGGCTCAGGTGTCGATCCGTCCCGGGTTGGTGAAAGGGTCTGGATCTGGAATGGCCAGTGGCAACGCGCGTTCGGAACCGCTGCTGAGTATATCGCTTTACCGTCAGAGCAGGCCGTTACTCTTCCTGACATTACCAGTTTCGCCGAAGGTGCGTGTTTTGGGATTCCGGCAATGACCGCATGGTATGCCTTGTATGCTGACGGGCCGATCGCTGACAAAACTATCCTGGTGACCGGCGGGGCGGGTACTGTGGGGCGTTACGCCTGCCAAATGGCCGCTCTTGGCGGGGCTCGGGTTATCACCACGATCAGTACGCAGAAAAAAGCAGTGCACTCTGGTGCAAAGGAATTTGTGAATTACCGCACCCAAAACGTGGCTGAGACTGTATTGGATATGACAGACGGCGCGGGCGTTGATCGTATTGTCGAAGTGGACTTTGCGGCAAATCAGGATGCGTCTCTGGCACTAATCCGGCCGGGTGGTACCATCGCAAGTTATTCTTCCGTGTCGCAAATGCGACCAGAGCTCGATTTCTACGGTTTCATGTTCAAGAACATCCGCTTGCATATGTTGATTGTTTATCAACTGGATGCTGTTGCTCGGCGCAGGGGCGAAGCTCAACTGAGTGAATGGTTGAAGCAGGGGGCATTGAACCATGCAGTAGTGCCAGGCGGGCATTTAGCCAACGCAGCGGCAGCCCACCAAATGGTTGAAGCCGGTGACAAACTGGGCACCGTGGTTCTGGAGGTCTGATGTGATCCTTGGCATCGGCACAGACCTCGCAAATATCGAACGCATTCAGGGTACGCTCGACCGGTTTGGCGACCGGTTCCGCAATCGTGTTTTCACCGATACTGAACAGACCAAGGCCGAGCGCCGCGCCGATACGGCCGGGACCTATGCCAAACGCTGGGCCGCGAAAGAGGCATGTTCCAAGGCGCTGGGCACCGGCCTGCGCATGGGTATCGCGTGGAAGGATATGGCGGTCACTAACCTGCGTACAGGCCAACCTGTCATGCATGTCACCGGTTGGGCCGCCGAACGTCTGAAAGAGATGACGCCTGAGGGCCATGAAGCCATCATCCATGTCACTCTGACAGACGACCACCCTTGGGCACAGGCCTTCGTGGTGATCGAGGCCCGACCACTTCAAGATAACGCCACGCAGCCTTGACTTGCCCCCGTCGGCCCCGCATGTAGCACCCCAACAACCAAAGGACCGGAGAGCAGTATGGCCGAGGACGTCAAAACCGGAAATCCCGTGTGGGAGACGATCAAAACCATCGTCTATGCCCTATTGATCGCGGGTGTTTTCCGTACCCTGTTCTTTCAGCCGTTCTGGATTCCCTCCGGCTCGATGAAACAGACGTTGCTGATCGGGGACTTCCTGTTCGTCAATAAAATGGCCTATGGCTATTCTTATGCCTCGTGCCCAAGCCTGATTATTCCCAGCGTCGGCTTGAACGTCGATGCGGAAGATATTTGCGGTTGGATGAAAGGTGACAACACGCGCATTTGGGGTGGTGAGCCCGAGCGCGGCGACGTCATCGTTTTCCGTCATCCCGTCACCGGGCGCGACTATATCAAGCGGCTGATCGGCCTGCCGGGGGATCGCGTTCAGGTCCGTGAGGGGCAGATCATCTTGAACGGTACACCAGTGCCGCAACAACCCGACGGCGTCTTTAC
The DNA here is from genome assembly GCF_056539205.1 of Ruegeria sp. BC5. Taxonomy (NCBI): domain Bacteria; kingdom Pseudomonadati; phylum Pseudomonadota; class Alphaproteobacteria; order Rhodobacterales; family Roseobacteraceae; genus Ruegeria; species Ruegeria sp. BC5. The sequence goes on along the minus strand of NZ_JBQFUN010000004.1, from coordinate 28,430 downwards.
CGAAACCGCCGAACCTCAAGGCCCGCAAGGCCTGCGCCCGCGCTGCGAGAACGGGCCTGTCGGCATTGGCGGTGTCTGCGAAAAGAGCCGTCTGATCGAAACCTTGCCCAACGGGGTCTCTTACGACGTGCTGAACATCACCGATCAGGGTTCGGACAATACCGGCATTTATACTGTGCCCGAAGGCCACTATTTCTTCATGGGTGACAACCGCGACAATTCCAGCGACAGCCGCTTGCCACAGTCCGCCGGAGGCGTGGGGTATGTTCCTTATGAAAACCTGATTGGTCGTGCTGATCGGATCATGTTCTCGTCCGCGGGTCGGTCGATGCTGTTCTTCTGGACCTGGCGTGGTGACCGCTTCTTCAAGGCGATCAATTGAAGCTTTCCGCCGAGATAAAAGCGTTTGAGCAGCGATTGGGGTATGAGTTCGCAGACCCCGAACTGCTGGTGCGCGCGTTGACTCATGGATCGGTCTCTTCGGCGACCCGGCCTGATAACCAGCGGCTGGAGTTCCTGGGCGACCGCGTTCTGGGCTTGGTCATGGCGACGGCTCTGCTTGAGGCCGACAAGAAGGCATCCGAAGGCCAACTTGCCCCCCGCTTCAATGCGCTGGTCCGCAAGGAGGCGTGCGCTGACGTGGCCCGTCAGATCGATCTGGGCGCGGTGTTGAAACTGGGCCGGTCTGAAATGATGTCTGGCGGCCGTCGTAAACAGGCCCTGCTGGGCGACGCGATGGAGGCGGTCATTGCCGCGATCTATCGCGATGCCGGGTTCGAAGCGGCGCGGGATGTAATTCTGGCGCTTTGGGGCGATCGTATCCACACGGTCGAAGCTGATGCGCGGGACGCCAAAACCTCGTTGCAGGAATGGGCGCAGGCGCGGGGCCAAAAGCCGCCGTCTTATGTCGAGATCAAGCGCAGCGGCCCGGATCACGCCCCCGTCTTCACGATTGCCGCTCGACTGCAAGACGGCACCGAGGCTCAGGCAACCGCAGGTTCAAAACGTCAGGCAGAACAGGCCGCAGCCAAATCGCTGTTGGAAAACCTACCTAAGTAGATTGTGGTCTTGGGCAGGGGGCAAGCCCCCTTTCGCCCGTATTGGTGTGGTCAAACTGAACCTCAATCCACCCGAATATATCCGGTTAGCCCGGTTTTCTGATGCTCGATCACGTGGCAATGAAACGCCCAGTCGCCCGGGTTGTCGGCGACCAACGCGATCTCGACCACCTCATCTTTCAACAGCAACATCGTGTCGGTCAGCAATGGTGGTAACGGGCGAAGGTTCGATTTTATCGGTACAAAAGCCAACCCATGCAGGTGGATCGGATGCAGGTTCGGTGACTCGTTACGCAATCGCAAAACATAACTTTTACCTCGTTGCAGCGTGGCCAACGGACCAACCCCTTTCGCCGCATCCCCCGGCCAAGGCCTTCGGTTGATCGACCAGAAGTTATACCCCAGAGAGCCACAAAACCCATTGGTCGGTTCGCCTCCTTCGGGTGTCCAGCCAAAGACAAATTCGTGCAATTCGGCATTCGCCAGATCCGGTTTTGTTGTGGGGTTCACGGGTAGGGGGCGCAGCTCGCGCAGTTCGCGCGAGACGGGCGCACCCACTGCACGCAAACGGGTCATAGAGCGATTCGGCTGTCCAGGAAACTTGGCCATCAGATCGACAGTCTGACCCTCGCCTAGTGGCATTTTCAAAGCAAAATCCACACGCTGTCCGGGTCCAATCAGCAAGGGGTCATCGGCACTGGGCAATGGAAAGTCAACTTCGACCGGATGACCGTCCCATGCGATAATTCGGGCTTCGGCACCGTTCAGATGCACCTTGTAGATGCGGGTTGTGTCCGTGTTTACCACGCGCAAACGCACAAGGCTGCCTGCGACGTGATCATAAACCGGCCCATCCAGCCAATTCACCGTTTGCACATTACCAAAGGTTCCCGCCCTTGCGGCCCCGCGCGCGGTGTAGGCAGGCAGGAACGACCCGTCATCATTCAGGCGGAAATCACGCAGGTTGATCACCTGCTCGCTGTCAAAACCGGGATCTGCGGCCTCGGCGATCACCAGCACTCCGGTCAGACCATGGGCCATCTGTTCCATCGTCATGCAATGAGGGTGATACCAATAGGTGCCCGCATCTGGAGGCGTGAATTCATAGTCAAACACCTCACCCGGTCCAATCGGCATTTGGGTCAGATAAGGCACCCCGTCCATGTCATTCGGAATACGCAGCCCGTGCCAATGCATCGCCGTATAATCAGGCAGGGTATTGCGCACCGGCAGGCGCATCACCTCACCCTGTTTGCCATGTAAAACCGGAGGCGGCGCGTCGGGCGACAGGCTGACCATACCGGTGGTGACCTGATCGCGCAGGGCAAAGCTGGCGGGTTGGACGACCAACTCTTGCGCACCTGCCGCTAAACCAATGCATCCCAGTCCTAACGCCCCGGCAGTGGCACCACTGCCCAAAAGAAACTCGCGACGGTTCATTTCAGCCTCATGAAAAGAAGGATTGCCTGGCTGTTATTGGCGTGGCGTGATCCGGTGATGCCATCCCGACCGCATGGCCGCAATGCGACAAATGCCTCTGGCCCGCGAGGCCTTTCTGCTATAGGGGTGCGCACTTGCAAACAGGATCGCATCACACATGACCACACGCGCCGGATTTATCGCCCTGATCGGAGAGCCCAACGCAGGCAAATCCACCCTTCTGAACCGCATGGTCGGGGCTAAGGTCTCGATCGTGACGCATAAGGTGCAAACCACCCGCGCCCGCATTCGTGGTGTGGCGATGGAAGGGGATGCGCAACTGGTATTCGTTGACACGCCCGGCCTGTTCAAACCCCGCCGTCGTCTGGATCGCGCCATGGTCGCGGCCGCCTGGGGCGGGGCTGCGGATGCTGATGTGGTGGTGCTGATGGTTGAGGCGCATCGCGGCATCACCGAAGGGGTCGAACGCATCCTCGAAGGTCTGGAAGAGATCGGGCAGGGCCGTACCATCGCGCTGGCCATCAACAAGATTGACAAGGTTCCGTCCGAGAAACTGCTGGCGCTGACCAGCGATCTGAACGCGCGCTATCCTTTTGCCGAAACTTTCATGATCTCGGCCGAGCGCGGCTATGGTGTGGACGATCTGCGTAAGTGGCTGGCCGCAGAACTGCCCGAAGGACCTTGGCTGTATCCCGAAGATCAGATTGCCGATCTTCCGATGCGCATGATCGCCGCCGAGATGACGCGCGAGAAACTGACCCTGCGCCTGCATCAGGAACTGCCCTACCAGTTGACCGTCGAGACCGAGAACTGGGAGGAACGCAAGGATGGGTCCGCCAAGATCGATCAGGTCATCTATGTCATGCGCGACGGTCACAAAGGTATTGTGCTGGGCAAACGCGGCGAGACCATCAAGGCCGTCAGCCAGGCAGCGCGGGCCGAGCTGGAAGAGTTCCTCGACCGCAAGGTTCATCTGTTCCTGCAGGTCAAGGTGCGCCCGAACTGGCTGGAAGAATCCGAGCGCTATTCGGAAATGGGGCTGGATTTCAAAGACGGCAACGCATGACGCGCCTGACGGCTGATTTCTGGGTCCACGCCTATCTGGCGCGGCTGCGGTTTCAGGACATTCCGGCCTACGTAGTGGCCCACGGGGACGACACGGCCGGCGCTGTGCTGGTTAAGCTGAACACTCTGGACGGGCGGGCCGTGGCCTTCCAACGCAGCTTTGATCTGATGAGTGGTGAGCGTAAATGGGTTGAACTCTCTAGCGGTGCGGAAATGGACGTGGATGAAGCCATCCGACGCCAGCGCAGCTTTGACCCCGATCTTTGGGTGATCGAGGTAGAAGACCGGCAGGGGCGGCATCTTCTTGGAGAAGAAGGGCTGGATTAACTGCAGCTTGGTCTGGCGGACAAAGTCTAACAATCTATTTCTATTTTGCGTTACACCCTGCACACTGAAATACTATCTGGAATTGTGCCCCCTTCCTAAGAGTTTGGAATTTATGAAAACCTTCTTGTTAGCCTGCCGTCTTCCCTTTTTGCTCTTGGTTTGCACAGCGACTTCCGCAGCGGCGCAGCCCAGATTGGGTTGGATCTATCAACTTGACGGGCTTGCTGCTTTTCAGGGCGATGCGAGTTTGAGTGGAGGTGGAGAGTTCTCGGCAAGCCGTGCTTTTGTGCGAACCACCGCGCTTTATAACATGGACGGAGGGAACTCCGTTGGGGTGTCGGCTAGCTTCGGTAGGTTCGATTACAACTTTAGCGAAGCAAATAACCAGCCTTGGGAAGATATCCGAGACATTCGCGTTTCCTTGCCAGTGCGGTTTCGAGTTGGAAATACAGCCACCGCCTTTATATCGCCACAGATCAGATGGGACTATCAAAGCGGCGCTACTGCCTCGGACGGACGTACCTATGGAGCTTTTGCGGGTATTGCATGGAAGCTAAGTGAGCGTCTTACCATCGGCCCTGCATTTGGCGTGTTTTCGCAGTTGGAGGATGACGATATCGATTTCTTCCCAGCCTTGTTGGTGGATTGGGATATAAACGACCGCTGGAACTTGAACACAGGCTCAGGGATTGGTGCTACGCAAGGTCCAGGACTCACGCTCAGCTACGCGCTAAATAACGAAATGAACCTGTCGCTTTCGGCTCGCTCCGAGAGAATACGGTTTCGATTGGATGGAGATGGCTTGGCTCCGGATGGGGTGGGTGAAGACAAAAGCATCCCTGTTGTGCTGGCGTTAGGTTACAGTCCCAATCCTGGCGTTTCGTTGAATGTGTTTGCAGGGGCTGAGTTGGATGGCCGTTTGACGTTGGACGATGCAAATGGTTCGGAACTCAGTCGCCAGAATTACGAAACGGCACCGTTGGTCGGCTTTGCATTCAGAGTAAGGTTCTAATTGCCCTTCTGGTTCAGTTTTTCCCTCTAAACTACCCGACCTGCGACTATCCTCCGAAAACCTGGAGCCATGGGGGACCGGGATTGGCCTAGTGCGATCACGGCATACTTCTGAATCTAATTGTTGCGTCAAAATCGGAGGTATTGATACCGCACAGACAATTGTCGATTGACGCGCAAAGAAACCACTCTTATCCAGCCAGTTCCACCCCGGTTATGCGCAATACCTCGGCAATTTTGGCACCGTCCTGAACGGGGCCTGGTGCTTCACGATCAAGGTCCGTGAACATCTCGATGGCGCGCGAACCCCTGCCGCTTATCTCAAGCAGATGTGCGCCCCCGGGGCCAAACTTGAAACTGTGTACTGTCCCGGCCGGGAAATGAACCAGCGTACCGGCGGGGGCGCTTCTGGTTTCCCCGTCCATGACAAATTCGACCTCGCCATTCACCACAAAAAAGGTCTCATCCCAAGGGTGCGTGTGGGGCGGTGGGCCATTGCCTTCGTGACCGTAATTGAGCGTGACTGCATAATCCCCGATCTGTTCAAGACGTGCTAGCACAGTGATTTTGTCGCCAAGAACGTTCAGGGGTTCAGGGTAGTCGGAAGGTGAGGTGAAAAAAGGTGTTTTCATGGTGTACTCCTGTCTGTTCTCGGGGCGTATCCCGTTCAAATCAATCAATGAACCTGCCCCAGCAGCGCGCCGGTGCCGTTGATCATAGCATTTGTCGGAAGGTCTGGGGACTTTTACAGAATTGCAGCGGAACCGGCATATATCTTGCGCATGATCGGTTGTTGCGGTCTTGTGGCCGGGAAGTTCTATACCCATCAGGAGCCCACTTTGGATTGGCGTGATCACGGCATCCTTCTGACCTCGCGCCGCCACGGCGAAACGGCGGCGATCATCGAGGTTTTTACCGAAGGCCACGGTCGCCATGCTGGGGTTGTGCGCGGGGGCGCCAGCCGCAAGACCGCGCCGATCCTGCAACCGGGGGCGCAGTTGGACGTTCTGTGGCGCGCGCGACTTGAGGAACATATCGGAACGTTTCAGGTTGAACCCCTGCGATCCCGCGCGGCGGCGGCGTTTTCGGGGCGCTTGGCGCTGGCCGGGTTAAACGCTGTTGTCTCCTTGTTGTCCTTTTGTCTGCCGGAACGAGAGCCGCACCCTGCCGTCTACAATCAAACGGAACAGCTGATGGATTTGCTGGGCCAGGATGAAATTTGGCCGCTGGCTTATCTACGGTGGGAACTGGCCATGTTGGAGGAGCTTGGGTTCGGGCTTGATTTGTCCGTTTGCGCCGTGACGGGCGCACGTGAGGGGCTTGTTTATGTCTCGCCCAAATCCGGCCGGGCGGTCAGTGGCGAAGCCGCAGGGGAATGGGCGGATAAGCTGTTACCACTGCCGCCTTGCCTGCGCGGAGAAGGCGCTGCGCCGGACGCAGAGATCGCAGCGGGTTTGCAAACGACCGGGTTTTTTCTGGAACACCGTGTGGCCCCGTCGCTGGGGCACCACCCGTTGCCAGAGGCGCGGGCACGATTTGTGGATCAGTTTACTCGACGGCTGTAAACACCATCTCGTGCCCGTCTTCATTTCGCAGGATCAATACATCACCAGAGACCTCGGATTGGGTCATGGCCATTAGGGCCGCGAAGTAGAACCCTTCAGCCTCAAGCCCGGCACAGGCGGTGCGGGTCGCAGTCAGGTCTGCAATCTCAAACCACGGATATGGCGCGTTCAGAGTACCGCTGTAGCTGTTGCAAGGGGCATTTCCTGCTATCTTGCCTTCCTCGGGAAAGCGCAACAGGGCGCTGGTCTCAAAGGGTTGTCCGTCGATTTCCTGCAACGCCCATGTTTGATCAGCCGCGCCGTAGGCAGCGACGGTTTCGTCTTTGTCGCATTGGAAAAGGGCCAACAGGGGTAGGGTCAGGATCAGGCGGGTCATGGGATGGTCTTAGCGCAACCTTTGACTGGACGGAACCGACGTCAGTAGGGGATCTCACCGCTAATCAATTCTTCCCGGACCTCCAGACGAGGGCGCCAGTTATACTTGGTATCTTCCCGGACAGGCGCCCATGTCAGTGCGCCGCTAGCGCGCCAAGGGTCAAGGATGATCCCGTCATACATCGAATCCCCCTTGGCACTGATCAGAGCCGAGTGGTGGATGATCCGAAACGCCGTCGGCGGGGAAGTCGCCCAGTGCAGGTCCAGCGTGCGAAAATTCTCTTGCTTCAGGCGTGTGGTCATGGCCTGAGCCCAATCATTGCACAGCCCAAACTCGCGAAAGCCGTTGATGACCTTGGCGTTGTGGATGATGGCCGAGTCGGTGACGTTCCATTCCTGCTTCAATTGCTGGGAATAAGAGTAGGCAATCGTGGCGGCTTTGTTTGCCTCGGCCGGATCGACCTCGGGGCCAAGGGCCTGGATGGCCATCGCCAAATCGTCAATATCGCTTTGGCCGACAGTCGGTTGCTTGGTCGCGCATCCGCCAAGGACTATTGCTGCTAGAACCGCACACAGTGCGAAAAGTCGTCTGGTCATTCTTCGTGCCATTCTTTCTTGAGCGCAGGATGCTCTAACCAGGTTCGTACTTGAGATCAAAGGGGAAGTTCGCCATCAGCGGATCACAACCTGCCCCGAACAGAAAAAGACCCGGCGCCAGGGCCGGGTCAGTTGGGGAAACGGGAATACCGAAAACCGTCAGCTCAGCAGTCGTCGTGCGATAACCTGAGCCTGAATTTCGGCAGCCCCTTCGAAAATATTCAGAATACGCGCATCGCACAGAACGCGGCTGATCTTGTATTCCAGCGCAAAGCCGTTGCCGCCATGGATTTGCAGACCGTTGTCCGCAGCCGCCCAGGCCACGCGAGCGCCCAGCAGTTTGGCCATACCTGCCTCAAGATCGCAGCGCTGGCCGTGATCCTTTTCCCAGGCCGAGAAATAGGTCAGCTGCCGCGCGATCATGATCTCAACCGCCATCATCGCCAGCTTGCCCGAGACACGGGGGAAGTTGATCAGCGATTTGCCGAATTGCTTGCGGTCCTGCGCGTATTGCATGGCGATATCCAGCGCACTTTGTGCCACGCCGATGGCGCGGGCGGCGGTCTGGATACGGGCCGACTCGAAGGTTTCCATCAGCTGTTTGAAGCCTTTGCCCTCTTCGCCACCCAGAAGGTTTTCACCTTTCACATGGAAACCGTCAAAACCCAGCTCATATTCCTTCATGCCGCGATAGCCCAGCACTTCGATCTCGCCACCGGTCATGCCGGGGGTTGGGAAGGGGTTCTCGTCCGTGCCGGGTGTTTTTTCAGCCAGGAACATGGACAGGCCGCGGTGATCAGTAGTGTCCGGATTGGTCCGCGCCAGCAGGGTCATCACATGGGTTCGGGCCGCGTGGGTAATCCAGGTCTTGTTGCCGGTGATCTGGTAATCGCCGTTCTCATCCTTGACGGCGCGTGTACGCAGGCTGCCAAGGTCCGAGCCGGTGTTCGGCTCGGTGAAAACGGCGGTGGGCAGGATTTCAGCGCTGGCCAGTTTCGGCAGCCAGTTGGCTTTTTGTTCATCGGTGCCGCCGGCGATAATCAACTCGGCTGCGATCTCGGACCGTGTGCCCAGTGAGCCGACGCCGATGTAGCCACGCGACAGTTCTTCGGACACTACGCACATTGAGGCTTTGGACAGGCCGAAGCCGCCAAACTCTTCGGGGATGGTTAGACCGAAGACACCCATCTCGGCCAATTCCTCGATGATTTCGATCGGGATCAGCTGATCCTTGAGGTGCCAGTCATGGGCGTTCGGTTCGACCTTTTCCTGTGCATAGCGGCGGAATTGGTCGCGGATCATTTCCAGTTCTTCATCCAGACCCGAGGCGCCGAACATAGTGGAACCGGCCTGATCAGCCATCAGACCAACCAGTTGTGTGCGGGCGGCCTGTGTGTTGGCCTGAGCCATCAGCGTCTGGACTTCGGTGCATTGGAAACCGGACAGGGCGTCCCAGCCAAGGCCCATATCTTGCAGACGCACGACCTCTCCCTGGTTCATCGGGATGCCACCTGCGACCTGATGCAGGTACTCACCAAAGGCGATCTGATGCAACAGCTGTTCCATTTCGCCAAATTTGCCATCTGCATCCAGGGCTTCGGCCCAGCGTTGCATCTGTTGTAGTGATTGGTTGTACGTCGCCAGCCACGAAAGGCCGTGGGCGGCGGTTTGATTGGCTTCAACCAACCCGCCAGAGATCCGGCCGTCAGCGGTGACTATCCCGCGGACCGACTCGCGGGCGCGTTCAAAAACTGCTTCAACGGCAGGCAGGGCCGCGCGGGTCAGCGTCAGAAGGTCGGGCAAAATCGCGGATGTCGTCATCTGGGTCATATCCTGTCCGTCATGGGCCATGAATCACGTCCTTCTTTAGAGTCGTCTGGTCATACCATGCTGCACGTGCAGCGCAACAAAAATACGAATTAAGCAGTGAAAAAGTTCGAAAATTGCTTTGTCGATTTTGCGATGCAGCGCGCGCCAAGAGTGTTATCACGGGCGCATGACATTGTTTTCCTTACTCAGTCCGCATGACTTGATGCTGGCCGCCGCCCTCGCTTTTGTTGCGGGGTGGGTTAAGGGCATGGTTGGATTTGCCATGCCGATGGTTCTGGTGTCGGGGCTGAGTATGTTCTTGCCGCCCGATCTGGCGATCGCCGGGTTGATCTTACCAACGCTGGTAACCAACGTGTTTCAGGCCCTGCGCGAGGGGGTGCCCGCCGCCGTGTCCGCGATCAAGCAGTTCCGTACTTTCTTAATGGTAGGTTTTGTGTTCCTGCTGTTGGGGGCCCAGGTTGTCAGCGCCGTGCCCGCGTCCACGTTTCTGTTGATGATTGGCCTTCCGGTTACGGTTTTCGCGCTGTTTCAAGTGCTGGGAATGCAGTTGACCCTGAGCAAACCATCGGCACGTGTCGAGGTGGGCATAGGCGCGATTGCCGGGTTTGTCGGAGGGATGTCCGGCATCTGGGGGCCGCCAACCGTCGCCTATCTGACTGCACTGAACACACCGAAGGCAGTGCAGATGCGCGTGCAAGGCGTGATATACGGACTGGGATCAGTGGCATTGTTGCTGGCGCATATAGCGTCGGGCATTTTGCGAGTCGAGACGGCACCGTTCTCGGTTGCTTTGGTCCTGCCGGCACTGTTTGGTATGTGGGCGGGCTTGCAGTTGCAATCACGAATCGATCAGGCGTTGTTTCGAAAGGTAACGTTGCTGGTTTTGCTGGTCGCAGGGGTGAATCTGCTTCGTCGCGCGCTAATCGGTTAGTGGCGCCTGTCCGCAAGCCGAAAGGCAAAATATAGCCCCAGCATCAGGAAAAACAGGCCTGAGATATCACCGATCAGAAAGGCGACATATTCGACGCGCGCGCTGCCAAAAGCCAGATTGGTCAACCCCGAGACAAGGAAAGAGGTGACGATCCCAACCCCCATGACGCATAACCAACAAGGTTTGCGATCCGGTCGGGGAAACAGATCCCAACCTGCCCACTTAAATAGATAGAACACCGCAGGAACGGTGGTGACGGCAATGAATATCGCCATCAGTCGGCTTGGCAGAAACACGTCGCTGCCGCCGAGAACGGCAAAAACCAGGAAAACGCCGGGCAACAAGGCGAATATCGCCCGCCATCCAAACAGCCACGCCGATAGAACCCGCACCCCGTGCGGAAGAAACAAAAGACTGGCCCGACTGGGGTATTCCGGAAAAAACACGTTCTGAAGCGGCATCAGAACCTCAAAAGTGAGGTACGATGCGACGACATAAGCCGATGAGGCAAAGAGCGTGTCAGTAGCCCACCTGCGCACGTTGATCAGCCACCTGTACGCAGGAAGAAGGCATTACTTGGGTGCATGAACGATATACCGGCCCCGGTTGGCGGTACCGCTTTGCGACAGATACCCTTTCTGTACCAACGATTTCAGTGCACGAAAGAATGTCGGGCGCGAGACGCTTTGAACCAGCGTGTGTTCAATCAAGCCGAATGTGCGCACTTCGTCATCGGATTTGGACAGCTCTTCGGCGGCGTAATAAATGTCACGCTCAACCGGAGACAGCTGTTCCAGGCCCAGCGTCCGTTCCATGCTCTGCATCAGTTTACGCAGTTCGGTCAGTTTTGAGATTTCTGTCATATTCTACCTGTCGCTCTTCGTGTCGATGCCGCTGCTCGGCGACAAAATGCGATATACCGATTTCTTAAACAATATCAGTAAGTCTCATATTGACACTCATCCCCTTTAGCTTACACTAGTCACGTTTTCAGGTTGCTCATCGTGCTGATGTGAGAGTTCGCCCGAGCCACCCAAAGGTCTTTTTACTTTCCGCCCGGTGCGTAAGCGCCGGGCTTATTCATTTCAATAGCGTCGAAATTACCTCAGGCAGGCATGCCGGGCAACGCATTTGTACGTGAAGTCTGTATTATGCAACTTTAGCGAGAGCTCTTTTACGATACCCACTAAGGAAAAAGGGGGCGTCAGCGCCCCCTTGTCCAATTACCCGATTGCAACGGCTTTGATGTCGTCGTCGATGAACGGCAGGTACTGCTCAAAGTTCTCGGCGAACATCTTCACCAGTTTCTCTGCTTGTTTGTCGAATGCCGCTTGATCGTCCCAAGTGCGGCGCGGGTCCAGCAGAACCTCGGCTACGCCGGGTACGGTCACCGGCACGTCAAAGCCGAAATTTGCGTCCTTGCGGAATTCGGCATCACGCAGCGAACCGTCCAGTGCCGCAGTCAGCAGCGCACGGGTGGCTCTGATCGGCATCCGCGAGCCAACGCCGTAGGCACCGCCGGTCCAGCCGGTATTCACCAGCCAGCAGGTCGCGCCGTGCTGAGCGATTTTTTCACGCAGCAGGTTGCCGTAAACTTCCGGACGGCGCGGCATGAACGGCGCGCCGAAACAAGTCGAGAAGGTCGGCTGGGGTTCGGTGACGCCACGCTCGGTTCCGGCCACTTTGGATGTGAAGCCCGACAGGAAGTGGTACATCGCCTGTGCCGGGGTCAGTCGCGCGATCGGAGGCAGAACGCCGAACGCATCGCAGGTCAGCATGATGATGTTCTTAGGGTGACCACCCAGTGCGCTGCTGGACGCATTCGAGATATACTCGAGCGGATAAGCGCAGCGCATGTTTGCGGTCAGCGAGTCGTCGTCGAAATCCAGTTCCTTGGTTTCGGGGTCGAAAACCATGTTTTCGATGACCGTGCCAAATTTGCTGGTTGTCGCATAGATTTCCGGCTCGGCCTCGGCATTCAGATTGATGGTCTTGGCATAGCAGCCGCCTTCGAAGTTGAAGGTGCCGCGATCCGACCAGCCATGCTCGTCGTCACCGATCAACGTACGCGACGGGTCGGCCGACAGGGTAGTCTTACCCGTGCCGGACAGGCCAAAGAAAACAGCGGTGTCGACTGGATTGCCAACCGCGTGGTTGGCCGAGCAATGCATCGGCATCACACCTTTTTCCGGCAGCATGTAGTTCAACAGGGTGAATACGGACTTTTTATTTTCACCTGCGTATTCCGTGCCGCCGATCAGGATCAGCTTGCGATCGAAGTTCAGTGCAATCACCGTCTCAGACTGGCAGCCGTGCTTTTTCGGGTCGGCCTGGAAGCTGGGGCAGTTGATGATGGTGAAATCCGCGATGAATTCATCCAAGTCCTCGCGATCTGGACGGCGCAACAGGTGGCGGATGAACAGGTTGTGCCAGGCCAGCTCGGTGACCATCCGAACGTTGATCGAATAGGCTGGGTCTGCTCCGCCAACGAGGTCCTGCACGAAGTAATCCCGGCCCTTCATGTGAGCCAGCATATCATCATAAAGCGCGTCAAAGCCTTTTGGGCTCATCTCGGCGTTGTTTTCCCACCAGATAGAGTCAAGGACGCTTTCAGTTTTGACGACATGTTTGTCCTTGGGTGAGCGACCGGTAAACTTGCCGGTAGTGACCAGAAATGCCCCGCCGTTGCCAAGTGTACCCTCGCCACGCTTCAACGCTTCTTCAATCAGCGCCGGTTCCATGAAGTTGTAATAGACATTGCCCAATCCCTCGATGCCCTGATCTTCGAGGCGGAATTGCGGGTTAACCCGTCCAGATGTCATGTGTGTCTTCTCCTGTGGCGGCGCATTGGCGATTGGCCTGGATGCGCTCTTGGGGCATTTGCCGGAAAAACCCGGCGGTCAGGCGCCTCTTATCACGGTCGTTTAGGGCATGAACAGGACGGTTTGGCGCAGTTAGCGCCACCAAGCTCAAGTTTAGCGCCACCAAGAATTTCCTGATGGAAATCTGGGCAGTATTTTGCGGGCTGCAAGGCATTTTTGCCGCATAGCTGCCGCAAGAATGGCATGATTCGCAGTTACGGATTGATTCGGCGCGTCAAAACCGCCAACAATGACTTACAAAAAAGCGTATTATTGCGTAGGTGAGCAGGAATAGGGGTGAACCCGATGTCAAAGATTGCACTGGTGGACGACGACAGAAACATTCTGACGTCCGTGTCCATGACGCTCGAAGCTGAAGGATTCGAAGTCGAAACCTATAATGATGGGCAGGCGGCTCTGGATGCTTTCAACAAGAAACTGCCCGATATGGCCGTGCTGGATATAAAGATGCCGCGTATGGACGGTATGGATCTGTTGCAACGGCTGCGACAGAAAACCCAGATGCCGGTGATCTTTCTGACCTCGAAAGATGATGAGATCGATGAGGTTTTGGGTCTGCGCATGGGCGCGGACGACTATGTAAAAAAGCCCTTTTCCCAACGTTTGCTGGTCGAACGCATCCGCGCATTGCTGCGTCGGCAAGAGGCGACGGCGGGTGATGCGACCAACGCCAATACCGGCGAAACCAAGGTGATGGAACGTGGCGAACTGCGGATGGACCCGTTGCGCCATGCGGTCAGTTGGAAGGGTGCGGATGTCTCGTTGACGGTGACCGAGTTCTTGCTGCTTCAGGCGTTGGCGCAGCGACCGGGCTTTGTCAAAAGCCGTGATCAGCTGATGGATGTTGCATATGATGACCAAGTCTATGTCGACGACCGGACCATCGATAGCCACATCAAGCGCCTGCGCAAGAAAATGCGCACCGCAGACCCTGAGTTTTCGGCCATCGAAACGCTGTATGGTATCGGATACAGGTACAACGAAGAATAAGTGTGGCCACTGAGAAGGGGTAACCGGGTCTCGTGCGCGATACGGAACAAGCAAACGAGTTGCGCGACGGTGACGTCGTTCTGGGGGATGATTGGGTCATCCCACAAGACCCGGATTCGGCTGAACTCCGGGCTTCGCGCCGACGTCGCAACATGTTCTCGCTGCGCGGGTCGCCCCTTGCGCGTCGGATTATTACCTTCAATCTGATTGCCCTTGTGATCTTGGTCACCGGGTTGCTGTATCTCGACGATTCTCGCGAAGAGCAGGTCCAGCAGACTGCGCGCAACCTGATCGGGGACGCGCAGCTAGTCAGCAATGTGTTCGAAGCCCAGCTGCGTCAAAACCAATCCGGAACCGCACAGGATACGGCGGCGTTGGACGTTAAGGATACGCTGGCGGGGCTTAGCCTGCCTGACGGCGGCGAGGTCTTTGTCTATGACATGGATGGAACGCTGATCGGCTGGACGCGCGGGGTTTCGACCTCAACGCAGACCTATGCATTGCTGAAAACCGAAGCCGAAGTGCAGACCGGAAGTACCCTGATCAGTGACGCACTGAACGCTGTGTGGACCGGGCTGTCCCGGGTGTTCACCCGTTCCGACCCCGACGAAGCACCAACGCTGGCGCAGCGCGTGCAGGAAATCATTCCATTGTCGATTCAGGGGCAGAAGCAGATTGAGGCGGTAAAGGATGACGCTGGTCAGACGGTCATCGTTGCCGCGGCTCCGATCCTGCAAAGCGGCGAGCCGGTGGGCGCCGTCGCAATGGCTGGTCCTGCTGGACAGATTGACGCGCTGGCCCGGCGCGCGCAGGAACGCATTTTGCAGATGTTTGTTGTGGCATTGCTGGTGTCCATCGGTCTCAGCCTTGTTTTGGCCTCGACCATCGCCAACCCGTTGGCCGATCTGGCCGCTGCGGCCGAGATGGGCAAAGATCGCGGTGCCGGGGTAAATCCCGGCCGTATCCGCATCCCGGACCTCAGTGCGCGGCCGGATGAAATCGGACGCCTCAGCCGCGCCCTGCGTGGGATGGTAACAGCGCTGTATAATCGTATCGATGCGAATGAACAGTTTGCCGCCGATGTGGCGCATGAGATCAAGAACCCGTTGGCCAGCCTGCAATCCGCGGTGGGAACCCTGCGCGTGGTCAAACGCGACGACCAACGCGACAAGTTGTTGGGCGTGATCGAACATGATGTGCGGCGGCTGGATCGTCTGGTCAGCGATATTTCGAACGCATCGCGTCTGGATGCCGAACTGGTCAAAGAAGAGGAACAACCCTTTGATCTGCTGAAATTGCTGGGCAATATCGGTCAATATCTGGGCGAAGAGGCCCGTACCAAAGGCATCGACTATATCACTGACCTGCCGTCTCAGCCGATTATCGTGAACGGGCTCGAAGCGCGACTGGCGCAGGTATTCGTCAACCTGATCACCAATGCGATTTCTTTCTGCGAAGACAGCGATGCCATTCGCGTCTGGGTGCGGCGTCGCGAAAACCGGGTATTGATCGTGGTCGAGGATACCGGCCCGGGCATCCCGGAACAGGCGCTGACCAAAATCTTCAAACGGTTCTATTCACAGCGTCCCGACGAGCATTTCGGCAATAACTCGGGCCTTGGGCTGGCGATCTCGAAACAGATTGTCGAGGCCCATGGCGGCGTGATTTGGGCCGAGAACATCCGCCCAACCGAGGCAGATATTACATCAGACCCACAAGGCGCGCGCTTTGTCGTGGGGCTGCCTGTATAAGCGCATGAGCGGCAAGACCCTCTTGGACATCCAACATCAAGACAAGGCCATCCTCCATGCGACATGTGTTGCCGTCGACGGGCAAGGCGCATTGATTCTGGGGCAGTCGGGTTCGGGCAAATCGGCGCTGGCCTTGCAGATGATGGCGCATGGCGCAACTTTGGTGGCTGACGACCGAGTTGCCCTGTCGATGGTGGGCGATACGGCTATGGCTGATACTGCTCCAAACCTACGTGGATTGATCGAGGCACGGGGCATTGGTTTGCTTCGGGCGCACACGGCGGGGACAACGCCGATCCGCTATGTGGTGGATCTTGATCAAAACGAATCCGCCCGCTTGCCCGATCCCGATAAGACCCTAGTTCTAAAGCAATCCGTTCCCTTGCTACGGGCGGCAGGCGTCCCCAATTTGGCGGCAGCACTCATGCAACTTTTGAAAATGGGACGCGTGGACCCGGAATGGCCCAGCACATGACTTCGCAACGGCGCATCGTTCTGGTAACCGGCCCCTCGGGCGCCGGGCGCTCGACGGCGATTCGCGTTCTTGAAGATCTGGGTTTTGAAGCCATCGATAACCTGCCGATGGGTCTTTTGATGCGCCTGCTGGACGGTCCGCAAAGCGATCGTCCTATGGCGCTGGGCATCGACGCACGCAACCGCGATTTCTCGACCATCGGGTTTATTGAGCTGGCGGTCCGGCTGCGGCGGATGGAGCAGGTAGACTTGACTACCCTCTATCTGGATTGCAGCGACGAGGTATTGCTGCGGCGTTTCTCGGAAACCCGGCGTAGGCACCCTGTGGCCACAGATGCCAGCCCGGAAACCGGTGTACGGCAGGAAAAAGAACTGTTGGCTCCGATCCGCGAAATCGCCGACACATTGATCGACTCCAGCCCGCTGAACGTCCACCAATTGCGCGAAGAGGTCGAACGCTGGTTCGCTCCCAAAGGCGGACGGCATCTGGCTGTTTCGATTGAATCTTTCTCGTACAAGCGCGGTTTGCCGCGCGGGTTGGATATGGTGTTTGACTGTCGGTTTCTGGACAATCCGTACTGGCGCCCTGACTTGCGGGCGAAAGATGGTCGAAACCCCGATGTCGCGCGCTATGTACAATCGGACACGAACTACGCACCTTTTTTCGACCGGGTGGTGGATCTGCTAAAACTCTTGTTGCCGACCTTCCGTGCCGAAGGCAAAGCACACCTGTCCGTGGCCTTTGGGTGTACCGGAGGGCAACACAGATCGGTGGCCATGGCCGAAGCGGTTGCAAAGGCCCTTGCAGAGGAGGGGCAGCAAGTGGCAATTAGGCACCGCGAAATAGAACGTCGATCGTTGAATGTGAGGCCGGATTGATCGGGATCGTACTCGTAGCACATGGTGGGTTGGCCAAAGAGTATCTGGCCGCCATGCAACATGTGGTCGGAAAGCAGCCCGGCCTAGTCGCGATTTCGATCGAGGCTGACCACGACCGTGCCGCAAAACAGGCTGAAATCTGTGCGGCTGCTGACAGCGTCGATGTCGGGGATGGGGTTGTTGTTGTAACTGATCTGTTCGGGGGCAGCCCGTCGAACCTGAGCTTGCGGGCCTGCGCGCCACAGGATCGCCGTATCCTTTACGGTGCAAATCTGCCTATGTTGATCAAACTGGCCAAAACCCGCCACCTGCCCATAGCAGATTCAGTACGGCAGGCGATGGAGGCTGGACGCAAATATATCAATGCGCAAAACATTACATTAGAAGAAGACCGGACAGATTAAGAATGACCAATCGAAGCCTGAAAATCATTAATGAAAAAGGTTTGCATGCCCGCGCCTCGGCCAAGTTGGTTGAGGTGGTCGAGGGCTTTGACGCACAGGCCGAAGTATCCAAAGACGGATTTTCTGCATCCGGCGATAGTATAATGGGCCTTTTGATGTTGGCAGCCTCGCGCGGAACGACTATTGACGTCGAGACGTCCGGACCGGATGCTGAGGCGTTGGCTGATGCCTTGGAAACCCTGGTGAACGACAAGTTCGGGGAAGGTTTCTGATTTCATCCGCCGCGCAACGAAGAACGGGAAGACCTGGAATTGGCGGAAACAACGCACGAGACGAAGACCGGCCCAGTGGTGGATGGGACCACAGATCAGGGTGAGATCTACGATCGTAGAACCCTGACCTATGCGAATTCGTTCGATGATGTCTGGACGTCGACGGCCATTCGCGCCATCGAATGGTGTACTGGCAAGCTGACCATTCTGCGTATGGTCAACAAATTCGAAAAGAAGAACGAATATTATCGCGGCCAACGGTTCTGGGGTGGTGCGCTCAAGACGATGGGCATCGACCTGACCACCCCTCAGGAACAAATCGCCCGTATACCTAAAGAAGGTCCCGTTGTTGTGGTGGCGAACCACCCCCACGGTATGGTTGACGGGATGATCTTGGCTGAACTCATTGGCCAGGTGCGCAGCGATTACCGCATCCTGACCCGTTCTGTTCTGACGGGGCTGGACGAAGCCGCGACATCGTTCATGATCCCAGTGCCATTTCCCCATGACCCCGAGGCGCAAACCAAGATGCTGGAAATGCGCAGCAAGTCGATGGACCACCTGAAAGAAGGTGGTGTCGTTGCTTTGTTCCCGTCAGGCGTGGTGATGTCCTCGGACGACTGGTTCGGCCCGGCGCAAGAGCGGGAGTGGAACGTGTTCACTGCCAAGATGATCCGCCGGTCCGGTGCCAAAGTGGTTCCGATCTTCTTTCCGGGCAGAAACTCTCGCGCCTATCAGATTGCCAACAAGCTGTCCCCGATCCTGCGACAAGGCCTTCTGCTGCATGAGATCGTGCGGTCGTGCAACAAACCGCAATCACCGGTTATCGGCGATCCGATCTCGGACGAGGACATGCAATTGCTGGAACGCGACCCGCGTGGCTTCATGGCTTGGCTCAGAAAACGCACAATGTCGCTGGCCGAAACGCAAAAAAACTGATCCGTTTCTTAATCTGGCCAAAATACCTCGGGGGTGAGGGGGCTGACCCCCTCTGCCTTAGCGGGTCGGAATCGGAACCTCGCCCCGATAGTCATAAAACCCACGTTCGGTTTTGCGGCCCAGCCATCCGGCTTCGACATATTTGGTCAGCAACGGGCAGGGGCGGTATTTTGTGTCGGCTAATCCTTCGTGCAGCACATTCATGATAGCCAAACAGGTGTCCAAGCCAATGAAATCGGCCAATTCCAACGGCCCCATCGGGTGATTGGCGCCCAATTTCATGGATTGGTCGATGGATTGCACATTGCCCACGCCTTCGTACAAGGTATAGACCGCCTCGTTGATCATCGGCATCAGAATGCGGTTCACGATGAAGGCGGGGAAATCCTCGGCGCTGGCGGCGGTTTTACCCAGACGATCCACCACGGATTTGCAAGTGTTGAAGGTTTCTTCGTCCGTAGCGATCCCGCGGATCAATTCGACCAGCTGCATCACTGGCACCGGGTTCATAAAGTGAAACCCCATAAACCGTTCAGGCCGGTCTGTACGACTGGCCAGGCGGGTGATTGAAATTGACGACGTGTTCGACGTCAGAATCGTGTGCGGTTGCAGGTGCGGCTGCAAATCCTCGAAGATCGCCTGCTTGATTGATTCTCGCTCGGTGGCGGCCTCGATCACCAGGTCCGTTTGCCCCAGTTCCGGCAATGCCAGTGTCGTCTTTACGCGTTTAAGGGCGGCTTGCATCGCCTCATCGGTAATTTTCCCGCGCGAGGCTTGACGCGCCATGTTGCCTTCGATTGCGGCGACGGCAGCTTCCAGTGCATCCTGGTTCACGTCATTCAGCAGAACGTCATATTCCGCAAGGGCCAGGACGTGGGCGATACCATTGCCCATCTGGCCTGCGCCAATCACTCCGACTGATTTTACGTCCATGTTCTGATGCCTCTGTGTCTCGGGATTGAAGGGACAGTACCGGCAGATCGGTAGGGGCGGCAAGGGGATCGGACCCATCGAATTTGTCTAAATTGCGCGCATTAGGAATTTATCAAGACATGCGGCTGCAAGATGGCAACCGGGTGAAAAATGGGTGAGTGTTGTGAGCTATCATCAAACAGGCTCGGCAGGTGCCGGGCACTCCGTATGCCAATACGGTCAATCACGTCTTTGGTTTCGGGGACCAGAGAGGTCTTTGGACACGGCCTATATGACCTGTGTCGGCGGGGATGAGACCTATGGGCGATTTGTTGACCGTCCTTATGCAGCGATTCTAGAGGACAGGCTGGACCGGCGCTGTCTGAATTTGGGCAGCCTGTATTGCGGGGTCGAGGCGCTGTGCGGCGATGCAGGCCTGTTCACGCTGTTGAATGGGGCCGAACTGTGTGTGTTACAGGCGCCCGGGGTTCTGAGCCAGTCAAACCACTTTTACCGTGTCCATCCCCGGCGCAACGACCGGGTTTTGGCACAAACTCAGGATCTGATCGACCTCTACCCCGAGGTTGACTTTACCGATGTCCATTTTGTGGGCCACTTGATGCGGCGTTTGCAAGACTGTCAGGATGCCCGCTTTGAGGTTGTGGCAGAAGAGCTGCGTCGCAACTGGGTTCGGCAAATCAGCGATCTGCTGCAAAGGTTGAAGGTACCGGTCCTGCTGCTGGCGCTGAAGGTGCTGCCGCAAAAAAATGATGAACGTCAGGAAGAGAGGGCACCAATCACAGTCACTCCTGAAATGCTAAAGGCCGTGCGGCCTTTCTGCGCCGATTGTGTCGAAGGCACGGCTTATGTGTCCGGGCAATCTGATGAGCTTGAGGATATGTTGTTCGGTACATTACAACAGCCGATGGCCGAGCACATGATTGGCCCGGCGGCACATCGGTCAATCGCGGAGGCATTGGTCGGACCCATTCGGAACCTGCAATGAAAAAGGCCCGCCACGTGGCGGGCCTTGCTAGATTTTTCGGCGAAAAATCTTTTCCTGCTATCAGCCAAGCTTTTCGGTCAGTTCTGGCACGGCCTGGAACAGGTCGGCAACCAGTCCGAAGTCTGCGACCTGGAAGATCGGTGCTTCTTCGTCCTTGTTGATCGCGACGATGACCTTGCTGTCCTTCATACCGGCCAGGTGCTGGATCGCACCCGAGATACCGACGGCGACATACAGGTCCGGGGCAACAACCTTACCGGTCTGCCCAATCTGCCAGTCGTTCGGCGCATAGCCCGAATCGACCGCCGCGCGCGAGGCACCAACCGCCGCGCCCAACTTGTCGGCCAGACCTTCGATCAGTTTGAAATCGTCTTCCGAGCCGACACCACGTCCGCCCGAGACAACGACCCCAGCCGAAGTCAGTTCCGGCCGGTCGCTTTCGGCGACCTTGTCCTCGACCCAGGACGACAGGCCTTCGGAGCCCGGAACCGAAACGGTCTCGACCGCGGCCGATCCGCCTTCGCCCGCCGCGTCAAAGCTGGCGGTCCGCAGAGTGACAACCTTTTTGGCGTCGTTCGATTTCACAGTCTGGATGGCGTTGCCCGCATAGATCGGGCGCTCGAAGGTCGAGCCGTCGACCACACCCGACGCGTCCGAGATCACCATCACGTCCAGCAGCGCGGCAACGCGCGGCATCACGTTCTTGGCGTCGGTGGTGGCAGGGGCAACGATGTGCTCATACCCGTCGGCCAGCGACACGATCAGTGCGGCGGTCGATTCCGCCAGGCGGTGGCCCAGCGAGTCGTCTTCGGCAACCAGAACCTTGGACACACCGTCGATCTTGGCAGCGGCTTCTCCAGCAGCAGCGGCGGAACCGCCAGCGGCCAGAACGGTAATGTCGCCCAGAGCCTTGGCGGCATTGACGGCCTTGGCGGTGGCGTCCAGCGCCAGCTCGCCATTGTTAACCTCGGCAAGAAGAAGAACAGCCATTACACAGCCCCCGCATCTTTGAGTTTCGTAACCAGCTCATCAACCGAGCCAACAATGATGCCCGCAGCACGCGCCGGCGGCTCTTCGGTCTTGACGATCTCAAGGCGCGGGGAAACGTCTACGCCGTAATCGGCAGCGGTCTTCTCCTCCAGCGGCTTCTTCTTCGCCTTCATGATGTTGGGCAGCGACGCATAGCGCGGCTCGTTCAGGCGCAGATCAACGGTCACGATGGTCGGCATCTTGACGCTGATGGTCTGCAGGCCGCCGTCCACCTCGCGGGTGATCTTGGCGGCGTCGCCTTCGATGTCCAGCTCGGACGCGAAGGTGCCTTGCGACCAACCCAGCAGGGCCGACAGCATCTGGCCGGTGGCGTTCATGTCATTATCGATCGCCTGCTTGCCGCACAGCACGATGCCCGGCTGCTCTTCTTCGACCACCTTGGCCAGGATCTTGGCGACGGCCAGCGGCTCGATGTCTTGATGCACGTCATCGGCGGCCACAACCAGAATGGCGCGGTCGGCGCCCATGGCCAGCGCGGTCCGCAGGGTTTCTTGCGCCTGCTTGACGCCAATCGAAACGGCTACAACCTCTTCCGCCTTGCCGGCTTCTTTCAGGCGGATCGCCTCTTCCACCGCAATCTCGTCGAACGGGTTCATCGACATTTTGACATTGGCGAGATCAACTCCGCTACCGTCCGCTTTCACGCGAACCTTCACATTGTAGTCAATCACGCGTTTGACAGGCACGAGTACCTTCATTTTAGCGCTTGCTCCTCACAAAAAACGGTAAGCCGCGTTGCGACTCCACCAATGCTCTCGGACGACTGAATAACGTCTGAATTCGCCCTGCAACAGAGCAAAATCGTCACGTCATGGGTTTGGGACGTCGCGTTTCGTGCTTTTTGACGTTATGGTCCGCGACTTAGCGGTTCGCCCCCGGAACCCAAAGCACATCGCGCGTGCCGTTTTCATTGGCGCAACGTGCGGCGACGAAGAACCAGTCGCTGAGACGGTTGAGGTATTTCACCGCAACCGTGTTCACCGGTTCCATATTGGTCAGCTCTACCGCCAGCCGTTCGGCCCGGCGTGAAACAGTGCGGCACACGTGAAGATGTGCCGCCAGACGCGAACCACCCGGCAGAATGAAGCTGCGCAGCGGCTCCAATGCTTCGTTCATGGCGTCGATTTCCGCTTCCAACCGGTCGATCTGGGCTGGCACGACGCGCAGCGGGGGATAGTCGGCCTCGGCATCCTTTTCCATGTCGGGACGGCAGAAATCGGCGCCCAAGTCGAACAAATCGTTCTGGATACGGGACAGGGCGGCTTCGACATCGCCCTCGGCTTCGGTGCGGGCCACGCCAACAAATGCGTTCAACTCGTCAACAGTGCCATAGGCAGCAACACGGCCGGAATACTTTGCAACGCGCTCACCATTACCCAGAGCGGTTTTGCCGTCATCGCCAGTGCGAGTGTAAATCTTGTTGAGAACGACCATCTATTGGGCTCCTTGTCCACGCAACCAGACGTAAAGCACGATCAGCACTACGGCAATGAACTGAAACAGGATGCGCAGGCGCATCATCTTGTTGCTTTTCATCGCGGCCTCTTTACCGCTTTTGCCAAAGTTTGAGATGCCAATCGCCAGCACGACGACAACAGCCGCCATGGCCAACAGCAAAACGACCATCATTAGGTCCATGGGTACACCGTCCGCGTTTTTTGTTTCCTTGGGCTATCATCTAGCCCCGTAGGTGTGAAAAGCGAACGGGTAATATTGCCTCAGACGTCCGACAGAATGCGATCAATCGTGCGGGTCGGCAGAAAGCGGCGCAGGTATCCGGCGATGTAAGTCGGCGTCGTCACATAGTATCGCGCGCGTGGCCGTTTTGATTCGACCGCATGGGCCAGCTTGTCGGTTACCGCCGACGCGGGTAGTTCGAACCGATCCGGCCCCGAGGATTCGTACAGTCTTTTCAACAACGAAGATTCGTACCGCTCTCGCAGGGGCGAGTTCTGCCAGTTGATGAATTTTTCAAAGAAGGGGATCGAGTTTTCGCGGATTTTCGAGGTGATCGGGCCGGGCTCGATCAGGATAACCTTGATGTCGGTATCTGCCAGTTCCAGGCGCAGCGTGTCCGTCAGACCTTCGACCGCGTATTTTGTGGCCACATAGGCGCCGCGCCAGGGATAGGCAACCAGGCCCAGCACGGACGAGTTCTGAACGATTCGCCCATGTCCTTGCGCCCGCATGGCTGGAATCACCTGCCGGGTCAGCTCGTGCCAGCCAAAGAAATTGGCCTCGAAAATTGCGCGCAAGCCATCCGTCGGCAAATCCTCGACCGCACCGGGCAGGCCATGCGCGCCATTGTTGAACAACGCATCCAGCGTGCCACCCGTCGCCTCAAACACCGAAGCCAGCCCCGCGGTGATGCTGTCGGCGTCGGTGTAATCAATATGCGGGCTTTCAAACCCTTGAGCCCGCAGCCGGTCGCAATCTCGCTGCTGACGGCAGGAGGCAAACACCCGCCAACCTCGGGCGCGCATGCCGTGCGCCGCATCTAGTCCAATGCCCGAGGAGCAGCCGGTGATAAGAATGGTCTTTTGCATGGTCTTCCTGAATCTGAACCTGATCTATAGCTATGGCGAGGTTCAGGTCAGGACAATGACACGGCTGCGTCAGTTCGCGATTTTTCGCACCAGCGAGGCCGAAATCCATCCGACCTGTTGCTGAGGCAACACGCGCAGGCGCAGCCAGCCGGTTCCGGATTCGCTTAGTACTTCGACCTTCTGACCGATGGTGGCCTTGCCGACAATCGGATAGATCGTACCCGGCCCGTCGCGCATGTTCACGCGGGTTCCCGAAATCTCGCGAATGTCTTTTTCGGGCTCGGGGATGGCGGGTGTTTCGGCCACATCTTCCTGCACGTCATCCGTGATCTGGCGCAGCCCGGCCACACCGTCCTCAAGCGAAGCAAGCGTGATGTTGGCGTCTTGATCCGCGAAAACCGTAATGGTTGAGAAAGACCCCAGCGTGGCATCATCGGCCACAAATTCGACCACCTCTTCCACGGCGGGCTTGGGTTGCACACGTGCAGTTGGCGCACGAACTGCGACATTGGTCACAAGCTCTTCGGCCCGGGCAGGAGCAATGGTTTGCGTCGGGGCGGTTGCAATACGAGCGGGTTGCTCGGCACGCAGGCCACGCGGTTCGAAATCCGGCCCGCCGCTCATTACGTAAAAGCACCAACCAAGTGCAGCGAAAGTAAAAACAACAAGGCGCGTCATGGCGCATCCCCCAGGGTCAATCGTAAGATACAAGAAATAGGCAGCAGTCTAATCCAGTCAGCGTACCATATTTCAGGGTCCAAGTCGAAAGACGGGGGAAATCGGGGGGTTGCCTCCCCCTGTTGCAAAAAGCGCCACTTGTCCCCAGTAAAATGCGTGCTGCTCGCTTTACCAGCGCGCGGTTGCGGCGTATCACATCATGTATGACCGATACGATCGACGACCCCAACATGGAGGCCCCCGACAACGGGGGCGAGATAGCCGAACCGCTACGCCGCGCGATTGGCGAACGCTATCTGACCTATGCTTTGTCCACCATCATGCACCGGGCGCTGCCTGATGCGCGCGACGGGCTGAAGCCGGTTCACCGGCGAATCCTGTATGCGATGCGCGAGTTGCGACTCAGTGCGACGGGTGGTTTCCGGAAGTCTGCGAAGATTTCCGGCGACGTGATGGGCAACTATCACCCGCACGGCGACGCCGCGATTTACGATGCGATGGCGCGTCTGGCACAGGACTTCAACGTCCGTTACCCGCTGGTCGACGGGCAGGGGAACTTCGGCAATATCGATGGTGATAACCCGGCGGCCTCGCGATACACCGAGGCACGGATGACCATCGTGGCCGAGGCGCTGCTAGAGGGGTTGAACGAGGACGCCGTCGATTTCCGCGATAACTATGACGGCACGCTCACCGAACCGGTCGTGCTGCCCGCGCAGTTTCCGAACCTGCTGGCCAATGGCTCCAGCGGCATCGCGGTCGGTATGGCGACAAACATTCCGCCGCATAACATCGCCGAGCTGTGTGACGCCTGCCTGCATTTGATCAAAACACCAGACGCGCGTGACGACACCCTGCTGAACTATGTGCCCGGCCCCGATTTCCCGACCGGTGGCGTCATTGTCGAGCCGCCCGAGAATATCGCGCAGGCCTATCGCACCGGGCGCGGGTCCTTCCGTCTGCGCTGTAAGTTCGAAGTTGAGGATCTGGGCCGTGGCCAGTGGCAAATCGTGGTCACCGAGATCCCCTATCAGGTTCAGAAATCCAAGCTGATCGAAAAGATCGCCGAGCTGATCCAAACTAAGAAAATCCCGATCTTGGCAGATGTGCGCGACGAATCCGCCGACGACATCCGCCTGATCCTTGAACCACGTTCCAAGAACGTGGACCCCGAGGTGTTGATGGGAATGCTGTATCGCAACTCGGATCTTGAGGTGCGTTTCAGCCTGAACATGAACGTGCTGATCGACGGCGTGA
Source organism: Ruegeria sp. BC5 (assembly GCF_056539205.1). Lineage (NCBI taxonomy): Bacteria > Pseudomonadati > Pseudomonadota > Alphaproteobacteria > Rhodobacterales > Roseobacteraceae > Ruegeria > Ruegeria sp. BC5. The sequence goes on along the minus strand of NZ_JBQFUN010000004.1, from coordinate 2,191 downwards.
CGCCCAAGGTCTGTTCGATGAAGGAAGTGCTACGCGCGTTCCTGGATCACCGGCAAGAGGTGTTGCTGCGTCGCTCGCGTCACCGGATGGCGAAGATCGACCATCGGTTGGAAGTGCTGGAAGGCTTTATCGTTGCCTTCCTGAACCTCGACCGTGTGATCGACATTATCCGCTACGACGAAGACCCCAAAGCCGCGCTGATGCGCGAGGACTGGGGGATCGATCATGTTCGTGCCACTAGCGAGGCCGACTATGTCTCACCCAAACCGGGTGAGGGCGAGCTGTCCGAGGTTCAGGTCGACGCGATCCTCAACATGCGTCTGCGCAGCTTGCGCCGTCTGGAAGAGATGGAACTGGTGCGCGAGCGCGACGCGTTGATGATGGAGCGCGCCAATCTTGAGGACTTGCTGGCCGATCCGGCCTTGCAATGGGCCAAGATCGCCGAGCAGTTGAGAGAGACCAGAAAGACCTTTGGCAAAGACTACGAAGGCGGTGCGCGCCGTACCCAGTTTGCCGAAGCCGGACAGGTTGAAGAGGTTCCCCTTGAGGCGATGATCGATAAGGAACCGATCACGGTCGTCTGCTCTCAGATGGGCTGGATTCGCGCCATGACCGGGCATATCGACCTGAAGCGCGAGTTGAAATTCAAGGATGGCGACGGCCCGCGTTTCATCTTCCACGCGGAAACGACGGACCGGCTGCTGGTGTTTGCCTCGAACGGGCGATTTTACACGGTCAGCGCCGCCAACCTGCCCGGCGGGCGGGGCATGGGCGAGCCGCTGCGTCTGATGGTCGATCTACCGAACGAGGCGCAGATCATCGACATCCTGATCCATAAACCCGGGCGCAAGCTGCTTGTGGCCTCGGATGCGGGTAACGGGTTCATGGTGCCCGAGGATGAGGTGCTGGCCCAGACCCGCAACGGTAAACAGGTGCTGAACGTCAAAGGCGAAGAAACCGCAATGATCTGTAAGCCCATCGATGGCGATCACGTGGCGGTGGTGTCTCAGAACGGTAAGTTCCTGGTCTTCCCAACCGAAGAATTGCCCGAGATGACCCGCGGCAAAGGTGTGCGTCTGCAGAAATACAACATGGCGCGTGGACGGCAGGGCACACTTGAGCTGGATGGCGGCTTGTCCGACCTGACCACCTTCAATTGGGAAGAGGGTCTCAAGTGGTCGATGGGTGGGGATAAAACCCGGCACGAGGCGGATATGTCCCAATGGCTCGCCAAGCGCGCTAGTGTTGGGAAAAAGCCACCCTATGGTTTCCCGCGTGACTATAAATTCTCGTGAATATGCGCTGGACGCAGGTAGAATTTTGCTGATACGGCTTGGCACAGGCCGTATCGGTGCGCTAGACCAAAGAAAAACAGGCCTATCGAGATGAACCTATGCTGCGCATTCTGACTTTGATCACCGGATTGGCCCTTATGGGCGCCTGCACGCAAACGCAGCTTTATGAAGAGCCGGAATCGCTGGGCGAATTCAAGTTGCGGGTCAATTATGCCTTTGCTGAAAAGGCGGTGCAGGGGCCGGTCAGCCGCGATGCCACACCGGATGAATGGACCGCTGCTATTCAGAACGCTGTTGATATCCGGCTGGGTCGCTATGAAGGCGTGCAGGAATACGACATCGGTATCAGCCTCGAAGGCTATATGCTTGCGCCTCCGGGTATCCCGGTCATCTACAATCCGAAAAGCACGGCCATTGTCCTGGTCAACGTCTATGACGTGAACAAAAAAGAGTTCCTTGCCAAGGGCAAGCAGTTCCAGGTTCTCGAGGACACGACCGGCGGCAGTGCTTTGAAGGGCTCTGGCCACGAACGGACCAAAGAAGAGCAGATGAGCGGGCTTGCACTGAAGGTCGCGGACCGAGTCGAGGAATGGTTGGCCGAGGAACATAAAGACAATGGCTGGTTTGATCGTCGTCCAGACCTGATCCAACCGCTCGAATCCGGTGTTGTTACGCAAAATCCGGCATCTTAACCTGCTTTTCACGCAGGATGTGCTTGATTTTCCCCTTTGAACCAAATATCTCGCGCGCGCAGATGTAACCACGGGACCGAGGGTCCCCCAAATCGCAAAAGGGCGCCTGAGGAATGGCAAAGGAAAAGTTTGAGCGTACAAAACCGCACGTCAACATCGGCACGATTGGGCACGTTGACCACGGTAAAACCACGCTGACCGCAG
>NZ_JBQFUN010000003.1:0-338691 GCF_056539205.1 Ruegeria sp. BC5 | reverse complement strand
GCTTCGGCTTCGGCTTCGGCTTCGGCTTCGGCTTCGGCTTCGGCTTCGGCTTCGGCTTCGGCTTCGGCTTCGGCTTCGGCTTCGGCTTCGGCTTCGGAAAAGCCCTCTTCTACCGGCTCGGCCGCGTCAACAGTAGCTTGTTCCTCAGCAATTGTGGATTCGACCGCTTCGTCCGACTTGGGGTCTTCCACTGGCTTTTGATCGGTTTTCTTCTTACGAGCCACCGCAACATTCCCCTTATCGAATCCAAAATCATATGAATAACAGGCCACTCTAAGTTAATCGGTGGTATCGCTACCCTCAACCCGCATCGCATGTTTCACAAGTTTTTTAACCGCTTTCCGCATTTTCTTGGGGGTTGGCGCTTTGGCGACCCTTAGATGCGCATAGTCCAAAAAACAAAGGGGTTCCGCAGTCGCTTCGCTGATTGCGGCCAGCCACAGGGGCGCTGAACCAGCCCAGATATCGGCAAATTGTCGCGCCGTCCGGGGCGAAAATAACGGTGTGATGACCGGCTCTTTGCCATCGGTGGCGGCTGCGGCCTCGGGTGTCAGCGGTAACAGGCGCTGCTGATAGACGGCCTGTTCGCGCACGGTCAGCCCCGACTCGGTCAGGCGGGTGGCGACATTGCCCCGGCTGTGTTCTCCACGCAAATGCAAAAGCGGGCTGTCGGGCCGATGTTTCAGCAGATAGGCCACCAGTTCTTCGGCCGCTGCGCCAACCATCTGCGCGTTCCAACCAGCACTTTGGGCCGTGCTGGTGGTGGCAGGGCCGACGCAAAAGGCGGGCATGTCCCGAGACAAGCCCAAGGATACGGCAGCATTCACCCCATTGGCCGAGGTGAAAATCAGTCCCCGAACACCACTGGTGTCGACATTGATCGGCAAGGGGTTGATTTCGAGTAGCGGGGAATAGATGACCTTGACCCGGGATCTGGTGCGGGCCGGCAGCTGCGCGACAAACCGTTCTGAGGCGGCGCGCGGGCGGGTCATCAACAAATACAACGGTCGGCGCCTTCCGCCTTGGGATTGTTTGCATCCGCGCAGGGTGATACCCCGCTTGGCAGTCATGGTGTAACGGATCAGGCCAATGGTGCAAACACTTACCATCCTCGGGTTGGAAAGCAGCTGTGATGACACAGCTGCCGCCGTCGTGCGCCAAACCGATGGTGCGGAGGCCGAGGTCCTGTCTTCTATCGTGCATGGCCAGACCGAGTTGCACAGTGCATTTGGCGGCGTAGTGCCCGAAATTGCCGCCCGCGCGCATGCCGAAAAACTGGATGTCTGCGTGGTGCAGGCGTTACAGTCCGCAGGGCTGACCCTGGCCGATATGGACGCCATCGCGGTCACCGCCGGGCCGGGTCTGATCGGCGGCGTCATGTCGGGCGTCATGTGTGCCAAGGGGCTGAGTGCAGCATCTGGCCTGCCATTGGTCGGGGTGAACCATCTGGCCGGGCATGCCCTGACACCTCGTCTGACGGATGGGATCGCTTTTCCTTATCTGATGCTGCTGGTCTCGGGGGGGCATTGTCAGTACCTGATTGCCCACGGACCGGAACAATTCACCCGTCTGGGCGGCACCATCGACGATGCCCCCGGCGAAGCGTTCGACAAAACCGCCCGCCTGCTGGGCTTGCCGCAACCCGGCGGCCCCTCGGTCGAGGTCGAAGCCCGGTCGGGCGATCCCAAGCGATTCCGCTTTCCACGCCCACTGCTGGACCGGCCAGGATGTGATCTGTCGTTCTCGGGGCTCAAAACCGCGCTGATGCGGATGCGAGACCAGATCGTTGCCGAAAAGGGCGGGTTAACCCGACAGGACCGCGCAGATCTGTGCGCTGGGTTTCAGCAGGCCATTGTCGACACATTGGCCGAAAAAACCCGCCGAGCGATGGATCTGTATTTGGAGGAAAACCCTGCAGAGCCGGTGATCGCGGTTGCGGGTGGCGTAGCAGCAAATTCGGCCATTCGTGCCGCATTAGAGACTGTTTGCTCAGAAAAAGGTGCGCGTTTCACTGCCCCGCCGCTGAACCTATGCACCGATAACGCCGCCATGATTGCCTATGCCGGGATGGAGCGGTTTCGTGCCGGTGCCCGGGATGGATTGGACCTGACCGCCCGGCCCCGCTGGCCGTTGGATCAGACCAGTCCCGCCATGCTGGGCAGCGGCAAGAAAGGGGCCAAGGCATGAGCGTCGCTGTCCTTGGATCCGGGGCATTTGGCACCGCTTTGGCGATTTCGCTGGCCGGGAATGGGCCGGTGACGCTGTGGTCGCGCAACACCGAGCAAGCCAACCAAATGCAAGACAGCCGCGAAAACGCAACGCGCCTGCCAAAAGTGGCCCTGCCGGACGAAGTGTTGGTAACAGCCGACATGCAGGACGCCGTGACCGCTGATGTCTTGCTGCTGGCGGTGCCTATGCAGAAATTGCGTGCAGCTCTGACGGAACATGCCCCGGTTTTGGCCGGTAAGACGCTGGTTGCCTGCTGTAAGGGGATCGAACTGTCCTCAGGCCTTGGTCCAATCTCGGTGATCCGCCAGACCATCCCGGATGCGCGCCCGGCCCTGCTGACCGGGCCCAGCTTTGCCGATGACATCGCGCGCGGGCTGCCTACGGCGCTGACGCTGGCCTGCGCGGATGGTGATCTGAGCGAAACGCTGCAGACCGAACTGACCACTGCGAACCTGCGCCTTTATCGCACCACCGACGTAATCGGCGCGGAGCTGGGCGGAGCCTTAAAAAACGTCATGGCCATCGGCTGCGGCGCTGCCATTGGGGCCGGACTGGGCGACAGTGCCCGCGCTGCCCTGATGACCCGTGGTTTTGCCGAGATGCAGCGGTTCGCTTTGATGCGCGGCGCGCGTCCCGATACCTTGATGGGCCTGTCTGGATTGGGCGATTTGGTGCTGACCTGCTCATCCGAATTGTCCCGAAATTATCGTTTTGGCCTGTGTTTGGGTCAAAATCGCCCTTTCGACAGCCAAACAACGGTCGAAGGCGTCGCAACCGCGCGCGCCATGGCGGACATTGCCACGGCTGAGGGGCTGGACATGCCCATCAGCGCCACGGTGGCCGACCTGAGCCACGGCACCTATAGTGTGCCCCAAGCCATTCAAACCCTGCTTAACCGACCCCTCAAGGAGGAATAATATGCTCATTGCCCTGATCGCCAAGGACAAGGACGGCGCCCTGCAAACCCGGCTGGACAATCGCGCCAACCACCTGGCCTATATCGAGGAAACTGGCGTTGTTGCACAGGCAGGCCCCCTGCTGGACGGCGACGCGATGATCGGCTCGTTGATCATTCTTGAGGTCGAAGACATGGCTGCTGCGCAAACATGGGCAGACAACGATCCCTATGCCAAAGCAGGGCTGTTTCAATCCGTTGATCTGATCGTATGGAAGAAGGTCGTCGGCTGATGGCATATTGGCTGTTCAAATCCGAACCCTCAACCTGGAGCTGGGACCAGCAGGTTGCCAAAGGGGATGCGGGCGAAGAGTGGGACGGCGTGCGCAATTATCAGGCGCGCAATTTCATGCGCCAGATGGCAATCGGTGACCGCGGGTTTTTCTACCACTCGCAAAAGGACAAGGCGATTGTCGGCATTGTCGAGGTCTGCGCCGAGGCCCACCCCGACAGCACCACAGATGATGAACGCTGGGAATGTGTGGATATCAAGGCTGTACGCCCGTTCACCACAGCTGTCACTTTGGAGCAGATCAAGGCAGATGAACGTCTGGACGAGATGGTGCTGGTGAAAAACTCGCGCCTGTCCGTTCAACCTGTGACTGATGAGGAATGGGCAACCATCTGTGCGCTGGGGGCCACCCAACCGGATTGACGGAATCAACGTCTAAGGGTGCAAACCTTCTCAAACCACCAATAAAATGGTATATTTTTAGAGCTGCACCATGTGGGGGCAATGGCGGCCGCAGTTTCAGTGGTCGTCTGTCTTTTGGTGTTGCTCGATCTTTGGTTGATCAATTCGAAAGCAAGAACCCATGTCTGACGTTGAAGGCAGCGGTGGGAAGAACGAAGACATTGCTGCTGAGCTGAGTTCAAAATGCTGGGAAGCGCGCCTTGAGATTGCGCGAAAACAGCGCGCCGCTGCGCTGGCCGATGTGCAGCAATCAGGTCACCTGAAAATGTCACCGGAAATCGAGATTGAAGCGCCGCAGGAAGACAGCCCCGCAGAACCCGGTGAATTCAAATTTGAGCAGGTTGTGTTCAAAAGTTCTCAGTCGAAACACCCAATACAACCGCCCCGAAAACAGCGCGTCAATCGCATGTATCCGATCGTTTTTGGTGCAATGTTCTGTGGCGCTGCCCTGCATTGGGCCGCAACAAGCGTTTTCGCAGGATGGCGAAACCCCGACGCAGTGGTTCAAACCAGCTTATCTATTGATACAACAGCAGAAATCGACACAAACGCAAATCCGGCGGCAGGCGATCCAAATGACGGTGATACGACCCTGTCCAGCTTGGGATCAGACACCGCAAAACCGGTTTCGCGGTTTGCCAAAGTGACGCACAAGACCTCCACTGCAACTACGGAGCCAGGTTCAGTAGGGGGCAACTCACATTTTCCAATGGACTATGCGCCTGCCTGGGGTGAGACTCTATTGCCACCAGTGATACAAGGCTCTTACGAACCGGTGGCTCCGCTAACAACCGTACCTGACCTCGTGATCGCCCGAGCCACCGCACCGAGATCGGTTCTCGTGATCCCCGAAAAGCATGACAGCCTGCCTAATCATGACCAGCCGGCTGAAACAGGGGTATCTCTTTTTGTACCCGTTGGCGTGTCGAACGAAACCAGCATCGCCGTGCTTGAGATTTTGACCTCGGACCAGACTGACGTGATTGCAACGGCGCGGGTAAATTATGCCGTGAAGGCGACTCAGGTCCGATTCTATCACCCCAAGGACGCGCAAATTGCGGAACTGACAGCAAGTTTGCTTGGCGGTATCTCTCGGGACTTTACGAAGTCCGGTCCAAAAACGCGACCGGGTCATATTGAGGTTTATCTGGCCGGTAAGGGAGGTGGAAGAAAACGCCAACCAAATCGAGGGCCAGATTCAGTGGAACGGTTTGTTGCCCGAATTATTGAAGAGTTCCAATAAAAATGCGGGAAGGTTCCGACGATGCAGAACCTTCCCTACCCCCGCGTGCTCCCTACTCACCACACGCGTCTGGAAATCTTTGGCTCTGACCGTACTGGTCACTCTTAGATATTAGTAGAGTTCTGGTGGTCAGCACAAACACCAAGTGCTTAAAATTGAAAACGCCCGCCAGTGGCCTGACGGGCATCAAGGGATCAGCCGTAGACCGACTCTTTGCCGAAATGCTTGGTCAGCATGTAATAGACAACGGCGCGGTATTTGTTACGCTCAGACATGCCATAGGTTTCAAGCGCAGTGTTGATTGCGCCCGTCAACTCTGGCCCGTCTGACAGGCCCAGCTTCTTGATCAGAAAGTTGTTCTTGACCGTCTCGATCTCACCTTCCTGCGTGGCAGCCACGGTCGACGCGTCGGCGTCATAGATCGCCGGACCACATCCGATTGTGACCTTGGTCAGCAGGTCCATATCAGGGTCCATTCCGCATTTGTTTTTCAGATCATCTGCGTATTTTGCGATCAGCTCGTCGCGTTTTCCCATGTCCCAATCTCCCTAAGTTACAATGAAACGGCACCCTTACCGTCTTCATTAAGGTTAGCCGCGACGGATATTTTTCCGAAAGGAAAAAATTAAGGGATTTCTCCCCCTAATGCCGATAAGGGCGCAAAGCGGCCCGGCTAGCCTAGCGGCAAAAGCCCCAACCCGGACCCTGCAGGTGGAAATGGTCGGCGTGCAAGCGATTGTAATCTGGCCCTAAAACAACCCGGAACCAGTCACAAGCACCACGTCCAATCCGATGCAAAAAAGCGGCCTCGGGTCCGGGCGTGTCCCAATCTGTCAGCAGGATCAGGGATCGGCCATCCCCCAGTTGCAGACCGATTATATCAATCGCGTCCGCGGTGGCGTGGCTGCTCCAGCCGCTGTCCTGCCCCTGCGCAGTGCGCATCCGGCGGCAATTGTAGCTGCCCACGTGGCGTAAGGTGCGCACGTCGGTGCCCAAGATCTCGCGCGCGGCGGGCTGCACCACGTGATGTTCCCATAAGGCCAGCCGCAATGTTGTGGTGCAGCTGGTTTCGACCGCCTCGATCCGTGCGGTGGTCAAACCAGACAGCAGACCCCGACCGGCAATGCCACAGTTCCGATCCACCACCAGCTCGTCCATCGGCTCAAAAACCACTTCGGCTGCGGACAGGGCGGCCCGGCACTGTGCCTCGTCCCCCAAGGCGCGGCGCAGCTGATACGCGGTGACCGGCGTAACCGGTGCTGTCACGGTCAAGTCCCGCAGTGGGTTCCAATGTGGCGGCACCGGAGTTTGCGGATGCGACAACACCCACCACCCGCCGCCGCCCACGACGATCAGCAAGGCAACGAGTGTAAAAAACAAAGACGCCGCCAGATACAAAATCCGGCGGCGTCTTGTGCGTTTGGTCATCCCCGTTCCGCAATCAATAGCGGTAATGCTCGGGCTTATAGGGGCCTTCGGGTTTCACGCCGATATAAGCCGCCTGTTCACTGTCCATTTGGGTCAGCTTCACACCGATGCGATCCAGATGCAGGCGCGCGACCTTCTCATCCAGATGTTTGGGCAGGATGTAGACGTCGTTTTCATACTGATCACCCTTGGTGAACAGCTCGATCTGCGCCAGAACCTGGTTGGTGAACGAGGCCGACATCACGAATGAAGGATGCCCGGTGGCGTTGCCGAGGTTCAGCAAACGACCTTCGGACAGCAAAATGATGCGGTTGCCCGAGGGCAGCTCGATCATATCCACCTGTTCCTTGATGTTGGTCCATTTGTGGTTCTTCAGGCTGGCCACCTGAATTTCATTGTCGAAGTGACCGATGTTGCCAACGATGGCCATGTCCTTCATCTCGCGCATATGCTCGATGCGGATCACGTCCTTGTTGCCGGTGGTGGTGATGAAGATATCAGCGCTGGCGACTTCGTCTTCCAGCAGGGTGACCTCGAACCCGTCCATTGCGGCCTGCAGGGCGCAGATCGGGTCAACCTCGGTCACTTTTACACGGGCACCCGCACCGCGCAGCGACGCGGCCGAGCCTTTGCCCACGTCACCATAACCACAAACGACAGCAACTTTACCGGCCATCATGGTGTCGGTGGCACGGCGGATGCCGTCGACCAGCGATTCCTTACAACCGTATTTGTTGTCGAATTTCGACTTGGTGACACTGTCGTTCACGTTGATCGCCGGGAACGGCAGGTGGCCGTCCTTCACCAGCTGATACAGGCGGTTCACACCGGTGGTGGTTTCCTCGGACACGCCTTGGATCTGATCCCGCATCTTGGTGAACCAGCCAGGGCTTGCAGCCATTCGCTTGGCGATCTGGGCCTTAATGACTTCTTCCTCTTCCGAGCCCGGAACGGGGATGATGTCTTCGCCGGCTTCGGCACGTGCGCCCAGCAGGATATACAGCGTTGCGTCGCCGCCATCATCCAGAATCATGTTCGGGCCGTCTTCGAACAGGAAAGATTTGTCCAGATAATCCCAATGCTCTTCCAACGTCTGGCCTTTGATCGCAAAGACCGGAATACCAGCCTCGGCAATGGCTGCCGCCGCGTGATCCTGGGTTGAGAAGATGTTGCACGACGCCCAGCGCACATCCGCGCCCAACGCCACCAATGTTTCGATCAGAACAGCCGTCTGGATGGTCATGTGCAGCGAGCCGACGATCCGCGCACCTTTAAGGGGCTTTGCGTCACCGTATTCCGCGCGCAGGGCCATCAGGCCCGGCATCTCGGTTTCGGCGATGTCCAGCTCTTTGCGGCCAAACCCGGCCAGCGCAATGTCTTTGACGATATAGTCCCCGGCCATCATATACTCCATTCCGGTAAGCAGGTCCGGGCTGCCCCCTAGCATCCCTTGGGGCAGGTAGCAACGCAGATGGCCGAAAACAGATTATTTGGCAGCAAAAATCAGCTGGGCTCACCCTTTAGTGTAATCTTCGGGATCGCTTCAAAAAAATCGGTGCCAACGGCGACAATACAACTAATGCCGTTCGCTTGGGTCACCAGAACCGTGTAGCTTCCGGTTTCCTTCGAGGTCCAAACCTCCATAACCGCCTGCGCACCACGCGTTTTCTGCAATCCACCAAAGACCAGCTCTTCTGAATAGCTGTCTTGCAGCTTGGCGATCACATGCTCGCGTTGCGCACAACCTTGGGCAAATGCAGGGGGGGCAGTGGCGGCCATTCCAAAGGCCAGGGTAATTCCAAACAGTCGCTTAAACATAGTAGCTCCCTTCGATACGAGTTACGTTCCGAGAGGGGCACACCAGGAGGAGCATGCACCCCCCTCAGCACAGATGTCGGTATCACCACGCGCCAATTCAAAGCACGTCTGGTCAAGAAAAAGTTGGCAGCTGGTGATCTCGACAGGTACATCATAACACAAAAACCCAAAACTTACGTGAGCGACTTCACAGGGCATGGCATAATGGCAACACAAGCACGAGCGTGGCAAAGAATGCTGTCGGGGCGCAGGCTGGATCTGCTGGATCCGACCCCCGTGGACATCGAAATCGAAGATATCGCCCACGGATTAGCCTTTGTGGCCCGTTGGAACGGCCAAACTGCAGGTGATTTCGCCTATTCCGTGGCCGAACATTCCCTGCTGGTCGAAGAGCTTTTTGGCCGGATTGCACCCAAAGCACCGGTGAAATGGCGCCTCGCGGCTTTGTTACATGATGCGCCGGAATATGTGATCGGAGATATGATCTCGCCGGTCAAATCCGCCGTCGGCCCCGATTACGGCGCTTTGGATGATCGTCTGGCGGCCGCGATCCACATTCGGTTCGGGTTGCCTGCTGCAGTGCCGAAAACGGTGAAACGGCAGATCAAGAAAGCCGACAAGATCAGCGCCTGGATGGAGGCAACGCAAATCGCGGGGTTTTCCGAGGCCGAGGCGACGAAGTTCTTTGGTCGTCCGGATAAGTCGGTGATGGAAGGATTGACGATTACGTTACGCCCGCCGGTTGAGGCACGCGAGGCGTATATGGCGCGGCATGAGAATCTGATCCAGAAGATTTAACAAAGGATGGCGTGTTCTCGGATCAATTGGTCCAATCAATAGGAAATGTACAAAAATCCGATCACAGACAGACCGATCAGAGTCAACCAGCCGATAAGTTGATATAGAAACCTCAATTTCTCCGCATTCATCTCACCGGTATCAAAGGGCTCCAGAGATGAACGGGTTTGCTTGGCCCCAATAAGTTTGGGGAAAAGTGCCGACAAAGCATGGGCGATGCCGAAGAAGGTCAAAAGAGAACAAGTTGCTAGTCCAAAGACACTCGCCGTTAAGCCGGTCATAGTCCATGGTCCATTCCAAGTTTGAAAAACAATGGATCCCACAACGATCAGAGCTCCGAGGGAACAGACGCCAAAAACCAAAGCGCCTAGACGTTGCACCCAAGTTTCAGGCGCGGTTTTCGCCAATAGCTGCAACACCATTCGAACTGAGTCTGTAGCCTACCTCGGACTGCGCTTCGCCAAAATTCGCTGCAACGTTCGGCGGTGCATGTTCAGGCGACGGGCGGTCTCGGAGACATTCCGGTCGCACAGCTCATACACCCGCTGGATATGCTCCCAGCGCACGCGGTCCGCGCTCATGGGGTTTTCCGGCGGTGGCGGCAGTTCGTCACCTTTGGCCAGCAGCGCATTGGTGATGTCGGTGGCATCGGCGGGTTTTGACAGGTAGTCGGTCGCGCCGATCTTGACGGCGGCCACGGCGGTGGCAATCGCGCCATATCCGGTCAGAACCACAACCCGGCTGTCGGGGCGTTTTTCGCGCAAAACTTCGACCACATCCAGACCGTTGCCATCCTCAAGCCGCAGGTCGACAACGGCATATGCAGGGGGGCGGGCTGTAGAAATGGCGCGGCCTGCGGCGACGGAACCTGCGGTCTCAACTTCGAACCCGCGCTTCTCCATGGCTTTGGCCAGACGTCTCAGAAACGGCTCATCATCATCCACCAAAAGCAGGGATTTATCGGGGCCGATATCCAGGTCAGAGCTGTCCGCCATATTCTGTTCTTTCCGTAATTTTACGTCTTTGGCTTAAACATGAGTAATAGCAGCGCCATTTCAAAGGTCAAATCGACTGTGCGCCCTACATCTGATCCAGGAAGCACCCGACCTTGTCGGCCATCTGCTCCGCCGTGTCGTCGCGGTTGAAGAATTCCAGGAATCCACGCTCGGGCGTCATCAGGTAAGTAAAGGTGGAATGGTCGACCAGATAGAATTCGTCGCTTTTGTCATGAGCCTTGTAATAGGTCTTGTAGGTTTGGCTGGCGGCCTTGACCTGCTCGGGCGTGCCGGTCAGAGCGATGGTTTTGCCGCCCAGATTGAACGCATAATCAGCCATCACTTCGGGTGTGTCGCGATCCGGGTCGATCGAGATGAACAGCGGCGTCACAGACTGGCCACGCTCGGCCAGAATATCCACGGCCTCGGCATTGCGCGACATATCGAAAGGGCAGACATCGGGGCAGAAGGTATAGCCGAAATAAACCAGTGTCGGCTCGGTGATCACATCTTTGTCGGTAACGGTCTCACCCTTGCCGTTGATCAGCTCGAACGGGCCGCCAATCGCGGCTGAGCCACCGGCGATCTGGCCGGAACGGCATTGCGCGAACTGATCGTCCGACCGGCCCCCCAGCGTCAGCAGCCACATGGCGCCCAGGCCAACGGCCAGAACAACGGTTGCGAGGATGGCATAAAGGCGGGTCATGACATCAATCCTGAAATGAGAGGGGTTGTTGATCGTTTTCGCCGGGACACCTATCAAGATGAACAGCCGATGCAACAGGACATAATAGACCGATGGCAAATTCCAACATCACTTCGTGGACCGGTCAGGAAGGCAGCAACTGGATTCGGCTGCGCACGCTGATCCTATTGCGCTGGGTGGCCATCATTGGCCAGTTCACGGCCATCACTGTGGCACAGCGATATTATCACGTGCAGCTGGAACTGGCCCTGTGTTATCTGGCCATTGGTGTTTCGGTCATGGGCAACATGACGGCCATTCTTCTGTTCCCGCAAAACAAACGCCTGACCGAGTTCGAGAACTTCCTGATGGTTCTGTTCGATTTGCTGCAGCTGGCCATTTTACTTTATCTGACCGGTGGTCTGAACAACCCGTTTGCATTGCTGCTGCTTGGGCCGGTGACCATTTCGGCCAACGTAATGAGTACGCGTTCAACCCTGATCGTGGGGGGTGTTGCGATTGTTGTGGCATCCTTGCTGGCTGAGTTTCATCTGCCGCTGCGCACGGATCAGGGCGAGGCTTTGCTAATCCCCGACATGTTATTGTTCGGAAACTGGGCCGCGATCGTTATCGCAATTGTATTCATCGGTGCCTATTCGCACCGCGTCAGTTCCGAGGTCCGATCCATGTCCGAAGCGCTTGCAGCCACCCACATGGCCCTGGCGCGCGAACAGAAGCTGACCGATCTGGGCGGTGTGGTCGCCGCCGCCGCGCATGAGCTGGGAACGCCATTGGCCACGATCAAGCTGACCAGTTCCGAGCTGATCGAAGAGCTGGATGACCGCCCCGACCTGAAAGACGATGCCGCGCTGATCCGCGAACAGGCCAATCGCTGCCGCGATATCCTGCGCGATATGGGCCGTGCCGGCAAAGATGATCTGCATCTGCGGCAGGCTCCTCTGTCCACCGTGGTGCATGAAGCCGCCGAACCGCATATTCATCGCGGCAAGACGGTGCATTTTGACGAAGGGCCTGCCGGGGACGGTGATGTGCAGCAACCCTCGATCCTGCGCAAGCCCGAGATCATTCACGGATTGCGCAACCTGATCCAGAATGCGGTGGATTTCGCCCGCGCCAATGTCTGGGTCGAGGCCGAATGGACCACCGATCAGATCACCATCAATATCATGGATGACGGGCGCGGGTACCCTTCGCAGATGATTGGCCGTATCGGTGATCCCTTCATGCGCCGCCGCCGAGCCGAATCCGATCAGCGGACCCGCCCGGAGTATGAAGGCATGGGGCTGGGGTTATTCATTGCCAAAACCCTGCTGGAACGCAGCGGGGCAGAGCTTCAATTCGCCAACGGGTCAGATCCCTATCAGAACCTGAGCGACAAAAAAGACCGGCGGGGCGCAATCGTACAGGTTTCCTGGCCGCGAAATCTGATCGACGCGCAAACCGGCGACACGCCTGTCCCGTCGGGTGCGAACCAGCGTATCCAGGTCTGAGTTAAGACCCCGTTAACCATTAACGCGCATAGTTCCTTCTCGTGATATCAGTACCGAGGAGAGCATGGTCGACTGGATCATTCTGGCCGCTATCAGCCTGGTATCCGCTAGCCTGGCGGTGCAATGGCTTTTGCCCCGTCGTCGGCAGCGGGGCGATAGTTTCGGTCTGTCCTCACCCGCGTCGCTGTTCGATGCAGTGTTTCTGTTCGATGAGGACCGCCTTATCAGCCATTCCGATATTGCTCTGGAAGGGTTTCAGGCAGTCCGCGACTGGCCTGATCTGCGCCGCCTGCTGCAACGGGACTTTCCGACCTTTCCGGAAACACCAGACCGTATTCGACGCGAAGGTACCCTGATCATTCCTGCCATCGACTGCACCATCGAACGCGATGTCCTGTGTGAATGGATCGACGGGATCGTGCGGGTGCAACTGCGCGACAGTACCGACCGCCCCGACCCGGTGCAGCGCGACCCCCAAGACCCGATCCGGCTGGCGATGGAACAGGCCCCCTATCCGGTTTGGCTGCTGGATCATCAAGGTAACGTGCGCTGGTGCAATGCCGCCTATGTCTTACTTGTGCGCAAGGTCCGCGGTCAGGATACTGATTTGACCGCACCGATGTTCCCCGGCACTGATGAAGACGCACGGTTGGGGGCAAAAAGCCGCATCTCAATTTCGTCCGAAGGCAGCGGCAACAAGCTGTGGTTCGATCTCACTCTGGTGGATCACCCCGAGGGGCACCTGTGCTATGCCGTCGATATCAATGCCATCGTCGCCGCAGAGACCGCTCAGCGCAAGTTCGTCCAGACCATGACGAAAACCTTTGCTCAATTGTCTATCGGGCTGGCCATATTTGACCGCAACCGACAACTGGCCTTGTTCAACCCGGCGCTGATCGATTTGACCACCCTGCCCCCGGATTTCCTCAGTTGCCGCCCCAGTCTGTCCAGCTTTTTTGACCGACTGCGGGATCAACACATGATGCCGGAACCCAAGAATTATCGCGGGTGGCGCAACCAGATGAACGACCTGCTCGAAGCGGCCGAGGACGGGAATTACCAGGAAACCTGGTCGCTGCCCTCGGGGTCAGTATATTCGGTCAGCGGGCGGCCCCATCCCGACGGCGCCGTGGCTTTTCTGTTCGAAGATATCACGGCCGAGATTACCCTGACCCGGCGCTTCCGCTCGGAAATGGATCTGATGCAATCGGTTCTGGATAAGTTGGCCGATGCCATCGCGGTGTTTGGTGATGACGGAACACTGGCTTTTACCAACCGCGCCTATCAACAATTGTGGGGGGATTCTGGTGAGGCCGGGTTCGAACCGGATTCCGTGCTGGATGTGACGCGTGGCTGGCAGGAACAATGCGTTGCCTCACCGATCCTCGGCGAGATTCGCGATTTTGTGGAAATGCGCGACAACCGTGTTGAATGGTCCAACGACCTAAAGCTGCGGAACGGCACCCAACTGTCCTGTACGGTCAGTCCCATGCAGAACGGCGCAACGATTGTGCGGTTCTCGGTCGAGGATGCGCCGTCAACCCTGCCGATCCGTCAAATCAGCGCCTGAACCGGGTTGCAGCCGCCCGGGCGTAAGGTCATTGTGGCGCCATGACGTTGCACGCCCGTTCGATCACCCTGAATTCGCCCGAAGAAACCGCCGATCTGGCCGCACGGCTGGGTGCAAAATTGCGCCCTGGCGACATCTTGTTGCTTGAGGGTGAGATCGGCAGCGGTAAGACCCATTTTGCGCGCAGCCTGATCCAATCACTGATGTCTGTGCCCGAGGACGTGCCTTCGCCCACCTTCACGCTGGTACAAGCCTATGACACCCTACCTGGCGAGATCTGGCACTGCGATCTGTACCGGCTAAGCGCCTTGGAAGAGATCGAAGAACTGGGGCTGTCCGACGCTTTTGAAACTGCCATTTGCCTGATTGAATGGCCGGACAAGCTGGGTCCGCTGACCCCTGCCACCGCCCTGACCTTGCATTTGAAAACAGACCCTAACACGACGGGTTTGCGATATCTGACCCTTTCGTGGTCCGATCCGAAATGGCCCCAAATACTGGAGAGTGCCGCATGACGAACCGGGCTGTGCTGGCCGAGGCGCTGATTGCACAAACACCATGGTCCAACGCCACGCGCGCACCGCTGGCCGGGGATGCCTCGAACCGCCGGTACGAACGTTTGACCGATCCCGATACTGGCCGCACGGCTGTTTTCATGGACTCACCTCCGGGCAAGGCCGAACCGGTTGAGGCTTTTGTCCGCATGGCTAACTATCTGCGGGAAATCGGGCTTAGCGCACCCGAAATCTATGCCGAGGACACAGAATTCGGCTTTCTGTTGCTGGAGGATCTGGGCGATGATCTGTTCGCCCGCGTCCTCAGGCAAAACCCTCGGATGGAGCGCGAGCTGTATGAGGCTGCAACCGACGTTCTGATCGAGTTGCACAAGGCACCTACCCTGTCACTGCCGTCTTATGATCCGACGATGATGACCGAATTGGCTGCGTTGTCCTTCACCAAATACGCCCAAGCGGTATTGGGGGAACATGATGCAGACGCTCGGATACGGTTTGAAAACCGCTTTGCGGATATTTTGCACCAAGAAACCTCGGGCCGCAAAGTGGTGATCCAACGTGACTATCACGCGGAAAACATGATCTGGTTGCCGGACCGTGACGGGGTCAAGCGGGTGGGATTGCTGGATTTCCAGACCGCGATGCTGGGCCACCCGGCCTATGACCTCGTGTCGATGTTGCAAGATGTGCGCCGTGATGTGGCACCGGGGACCGAGATGCGGATGGTAAACCGATACATCGCCGCAACCGGCGAAAAGGATCATGACTTTCGCACTGCCTACGCCGTGTTAGGCGCGCAGCGAAACCTGCGCATTCTGGGCGTGTTCGCCCGATTAGCGGTGGACTATGGAAAACCGCAATACATCGATCTGATCCCGGCCACATGGGCGCATCTGATGCGCGATCTGGACCATCCTGCGCTGGTCTCTGTTGCTGATCTTCTGCGCGGCGCCCTGCCCGCCCCAACCCCGGAAAACCTGGACAGGCTCAGACAGACATGACCCGACACCCCGACGCCGTGATGTTGTTTGCCGCCGGGTTTGGCACCCGTATGGGCACTTTGACCAAAGACCGGCCCAAACCCCTGATCGAGGTCGCAGGCCGCCCGCTGATCGATCACGCGCTGGATTTGACGGACGATCTGCCCGCTGATCGAGTGGTTGCTAACCTGCATTATTTGCCCGACCAGCTTGCAGCGCATCTGACCCCCAAGGGCGTGCTGACCTCTTTGGAAGAGCCGGAAATTCTGGAAACAGGCGGTGGGCTGCGTGCTGCTCTGCCCCTACTGGGGCTGGATCCGGTATTTACCTTGAATACGGATGCAATCTGGTCTGGGCCGAACCCTCTGACCCTTTTGCGCAAAGCGTGGGACCCCAACCGAATGGATGCGCTGCTTATGTGTGTTCCCATCGCCCAGACCATCGGGCATGCCGGACCGGGCGATTTCACGGCAGATGCCGAGGGCCGGATCACCCGTGGCCCCGGATTAGTCTATGGCGGGGCGCAGATCATTAAGACCGAAGGGCTGGCAGCCATATCTGAACAAGCATTTTCGCTGAACTTGCTGTGGGATCAGATGCACAAACAGGGCCGTCTGTTCGCGGCCACCTACCTCGGTCGCTGGTGCGACGTGGGCCGCCCCGAGGGGATCGCCCTGGCCGAGGGGCTAATTGCCGATGTTTGAACCCAGCGCTGCGCCCCGTGTCTTTGCCGTGCCTCCGGGCGCAGATTTTCCAAAGGCTCTGGTGGATGGCCTGCGTCAACGCGCCAATGACCAACCGCCCGAGGCGCTGGCCCGGGTCCAATTGGTGGTCAACACGCGCCGTATGGCCCGGCGCGTACGCGATCTGTTCGATCAGGGCCCGGCCTGCCTGCTGCCGCGCCTGTCGCTGGTGACCGATCTGGGCGAAAGCGTCGATCTGGCGCAAATCCCGCCCGCCATCCCCGCATTGCGACGCAGGCTGGAGCTGACGCAGCTGATTGCCAAGCTCTTGGAGCAACAGCCTGATCTCGCTGCGCGATCCTCATTGTTCGATCTGTCCGACAGTCTGGCGGCGCTGATTGACGAAATGCAGGGCGAAGGTGTTTCGCCAGACGCGATCCGGCAGCTGGATGTCAGCGACATGTCTGGTCACTGGGCACGGGCCCAGGCTTTTATCGGGATTGCCGACCATTTCATTGACTCTGGCCCTGATGCGCTGGACGCACAGGCGCGGCAACGGCGTGTGGTGGAAAATCTGATTGATCGCTGGCAGGTGGCCCCTCCGCAGCATCCGGTAATCCTTGCGGGCTCTACCGGCTCGCGTGGCACCACATTGATGCTGATGGAGGCCGTCGCCCGCCTGCCGCAAGGGGCGTTGATCCTGCCTGGTTACGATTTCGATCAGCCTGACCATGTCTGGCAGGGATTGGACGATGCGCTAGCCTCAGAAGATCACCCGCAATACCGGTTCCGAAAACTGATGACCCGGCTTGAAATGCAGCCTGACCAGATAGGGCAATGGACCGGTAACCCTACCCCGTCCCCTGCCCGTAACCGTCTGATCTCACTTGCCTTACGACCCGCACCGATCACCGATGCCTGGATGTCCGAAGGCCCCAGATTGACCGATCTGGATGGCGCCACCAAGGACCTCACCCTGGTTGAGGCGCAATCCCCCCGCGCCGAGGCATTGGCCATTGCCCTGCGTCTGCGTGAAGCGGCAGAAACCGGCCAGACCGCCGCGTTGATCACGCCTGATCGGATGCTGACTCGTCAGGTCAGCGCCGCATTGGATCGGTGGAACATCCTGCCGGATGACAGTGCGGGTCTGCCATTGCAACTATCGCCTCCGGGCCGGTTTCTGCGCCATGTGGCTGGGCTGTTCGCCCGGAGGCTCGAGGGCGAGGCGCTGCTGACCCTGCTGAAACATCCGCTTTGCCACGATGGCGGCGATCGCGGTGCGCATCTGCTGCATACCCGTGATCTGGAACTGGATTTGCGGCGACACGGCCCTCCGTTCCCCGACAGCGCCAGCCTGGCCGCTTTTGCCATCCGCAAAGAGGTGCCAGAGCAGTGGATGCAATGGCTGGTGGCGCAGTTCTGCGACCAGCAAGTGACGGGTGAATTACCTCTATCCGAATGGGTGACCCGCCTGCGCAATCTCGCCGAGGCAATATCGGCCGGTAGTGAAGGCGACGCCGGAACGCTGTGGGACAAGAATGCGGGCCAAAAGGCGTTGTCAATTCTGACCGCGCTTGAGGACGAGGCCGAACATGGCGGCCCGATGACGGCCCATGATTTCGCCGACCTGCTGGGCGCGCTGCTGGCGGGGGAAGAGGTTCGCGACCGGGACGCGCCACACCCGCATATCATGATCTGGGGAACGCTTGAGGCCCGGGTTCAGGGCGCTGATCTGTTGATTCTGGGCGGCCTAAATGAAGGCAGCTGGCCCGAGGCCGCAGCACCTGACCCTTGGCTGAACCGACAGATGCGCGACAAGGCGGGGCTGTTGCTGCCCGAACGCCGCATTGGCCTGTCAGCGCATGATTTCCAACAAGCCGTCGGAGCGCCCGAGGTCTGGTTGACCCGCGCAACCCGATCCGATGACGCCGAAACCGTGCCATCGCGCTGGCTGAACCGGATGACGAACCTGTTGCAGGGCTTGCCGGGGCAGGGTGGTCCCGAAGCGCTGGCTTCAATGCGCGCTCGTGGCAAGCAATGGCTGCGTTGGTCGGAACAGCTTGAGGTCGCGCCGAAGATCGAACCGGCCGCGCGTCCATCGCCGCGCCCGCCGGTCGCCGCACGCCCACGCCGTCTGAGCGTGACCGAAATCAAACGCCTGATCCGCGATCCCTATGCGATCTACGCCAAACATGTGCTGCGCTTGCGGCCACTGGACCCCATGGTCCAGGCACCAGACGCTTTGCTGCGCGGGATCGTCATCCACGAAATCCTTGAACATTTCGTCAAGGACAGTGTTTTGGACAGCGCTTTGCTGACACGCGAGAATTTCCTGAAACGCGCTGAGACGCTGTTGGACCAGCATGTCGCGTGGCCGACCGCCCGCAAACTGTGGCTGGCACGGCTTGAGCGGATTGCCGATGACTTCCTTACCGCTGAAACCGCCCGACGTGGCGATGGCGGGCCAGTGGCGTTTGAGGCCGCGATGAAGCTGGTGCTATCGCCACTGGATTTCACCATCGCAGGACGAGCCGACCGAATCGATCACAACAGACGTGGCGCGCTGCGGATCGTGGATTACAAGACCGGCACGCCTCCGACCGAAAGCCAGCAAGCCAAGTTCGACAAACAATTGCTGATCGAGGCCGCCATGGCCGAGCAAGGCGCCATCGAAGGCATCGATCCGTTACCGGTTGCCGAGGCTGTATTCATCGGCATGGGCGGTACTTACAAAGAGGTCGCGGCCCCATTGGCCAAGGAGCCGCCTGACAAGGTTCTGACCGAGCTGAAAGAGCTGGTATCTGCCTATTTAGAGCCTGATCAAGGCTTCACCGCGCGCCGGATGCTGCACAAGGACACGGATGTTGGCGACTATGACCACCTCGCCCGGTTCGGCGAATGGGACCGCACTGACAAAACCACACCCGAGGTGCTGAAATGAACGCCCGCAATGATGCAACCGAGCGGCAGGTGCAGGCGGCGCGCCCAGATGCCTCGACCTGGTTGGCGGCCAATGCGGGGTCGGGCAAGACGCGGGTTCTGACCGACCGGGTGGCACGGTTGCTGCTGGGTGGCGTGCAGCCGCAACATATCCTCTGCCTGACATACACCAAAGCCGCCGCCAGCGAGATGCAGAACCGGTTGTTCAAACGGTTGGGTGAATGGGCGATGCTGGAGGATGACAGCTTGCTGGCGCAGCTGACCGATCTAGGCGTGCCGGGCGTGATCGACCCTGACAGGCTGGCGCAGGCCCGCACCCTGTTTGCCCGCGCCATCGAAACGCCGGGTGGACTAAAAATCCAAACGATCCACTCATTCTGCGCTTCGCTATTGCGGCGATTTCCTTTGGAGGCCGGGGTTAGTCCTCAGTTTTCCGAGATGGAGGACCGGGCCGCAGCGCTATTGCGCGAAGAGATCGTCGAAGATTTTGCCGATGGTCCGCAGGCCGCACTGATTGAGGACGTCGCCCGTTTCGTCACAGATACCGGCTTTGACAATCTAACCGCCGCCGTCACGCATAAACGCAACCTCTTCTCTCAGCCAATAGAGTGGCCTGATCTGCTGCAACGTTTCGATCTGCCCGACGGGTTCGACGAAAACGCCCTGCTGGCCCGCGTGTTTCTGGGTGGTGAGGTCGACTTGATCCGCGCGATCCTGCCTGCACTGACCGAAAGTGGCGGCAACAATGCCAAGGCTGCGGCCAAACTGGCGGCGTTTACCGAGGCGCGCATCAACAGCTTGCCGCTGTTGGAGGGCGTGTTTCTGACGGGCAAATCGGCCAAAGAACCTTTTACCGCCAAGATCAACAGTTTCCCCACCAAAGCCCTGCGGGAAGGCGTGTTGGCTGGTCATATGCCTCAGCTGGAAGCCCTCATGCTTCGGATCGAGGCCGCACGCGAACACCGGCTGGCGCTGGTCGCGGCACGCAAAACACATTTTCTGCACCGTTTTGCTGCTGCCTTTTTGCCAGAATACGAACGCCGCAAGCTGTTGCGCGGCTGGCTGGATTTCGACGACCTAATCCTGCGCGCACGGCAGGTGCTTAACGATCCGGCCGTGGCGGAATGGGTGCTGTACCGCCTTGATGGCGGTATCGACCACATTCTGGTGGATGAGGCGCAGGATACCAGCCCAGATCAATGGGATGTTGTTGAAAAGCTGGCTCAGGAATTCACCAGCGGGGAAGGGGCCCGATCCGGGGTCGAGCGGACTATTTTCGTGGTCGGCGACAAGAAACAGTCGATCTATTCCTTTCAGGGCGCCGACCCGCAGGCCTTTGACCGGATGCAACAGGAATTTGGGCGCAGATTGGAAGAATCAGGCTCTAAATTGTGGGATTCGACACTAGAATACTCATTCCGATCCTCTAGTGCGATCCTGTCTCTGGTCGATATCCTGTTCGAAAACCGTGCCGAGGCTGGGTTTCACAAGGATAGCCTGCACCGCGCATTTAAGGCCGATTTGCCGGGCCGCGTTGATTTGTGGCCGGTGGTTGAAAAGGTCGACGACGATGATGATGGCGACTGGACCGATCCGGTGGATCGACCCGGCGCGCGGCACCACACGGTCATTCTGGCCGAACAGGTAGCCCGCTCGATCAAGACCATGATCGACACCGGCGAGACGATCCCCGAGGATGGTGACCGGCCCGGCACTTTCGTTCGGCGCAAGGTGCAACCGGGGGATTTTCTGATCCTCGTCCAACGCCGTTCAGACCTGTTTGCCGAGATCATCCGCGCCTGCAAGGCCGAAGGCCTACCCATTGCCGGGGCCGACCGTTTGAAAGTGGGCGCGGAACTAGCGGTCAAGGATCTGGCGGCGCTGTTGAGCTTTCTGGCCACGCCCGAGGACAGCCTGTCACTGGCCACAGTGTTGAAATCGCCTTTGTTCGGGTGGGGTGAACAACAATTGTTCGACCTGGCGCATCGGCGGCAGGAACAGTTTCTGTGGGCCGCTTTGCGACAACGGGCCGAGGAGTTTCCCGAAACGCTAGGCATCCTCAACGATCTGCGCGGCCAGATCGACTTTCTGCGCCCTTATGACCTGATCGAACGCATTCTGACCCGGCATGACGGGCGGCGGAAACTATTGGGCCGATTGGGGGCCGAGGCCGAGGATGGTATCAACGCACTGCTGTCACAGGCACTGGCTTATGAGCGCACCGATATTCCCAGTTTGACCGGGTTTCTGGTCTGGATGCAGACCGACGATCTGGAAATCAAGCGGCAGATGAGCGGTGTCGGCAACATGATCCGCGTGATGACGGTGCATGGCTCCAAAGGGCTTGAGGCCCCGATCGTGATCCTGCCGGATACCGGCAAGCGACAAGCCCCGCGTGATGCCGAGATCATGGTGGGTGAGGGCACACCGCTGTGGAAAGTACCCGCGGATGCCTCGCCAGCCTTGATCGCCCAGGCACGAGCCGAGGCACGGACGCGGGAAGAAAATGAACGGCTTCGACTGCTATATGTGGCTCTAACGCGGGCCGAAAAGTGGCTAATCGTCGGCGCCGCCGGGGATGTCGGCAAAGACGGAACCAGTTGGTACCAGATGGTCGAGGCTGCGATGGCACGGGCAGGGGCCGCACAGGTCCCTGGCTCGGAAACCCTGCGTCTGTCACATGCAGATTGGGACGCGTTACCTCTTGTCGAACATGTGGAGCCTGAGATTGCCGCGACTCCGCTGCCCAACCAGTTCCTTTCCCCAGCGTCCGTGCCAGAACAGGCGCCCGAGACGCTCAGCCCGTCTGATTTAGGTGGGGCCAAAGCGTTGCCCGGAGATACCGGCCACGATGAGGAGGCGGCCAAACTGCGTGGCACGCGCCTACACTTGTTGTTGGAACACTTACCATCCGTTGCGCCAGAGAATTGGCCGCAGCTTTGCGCCCGGGTTCTACCTGATATGCAACAACCTGACCGGCAGGAACTGTTGGATGAGGCGCAGGCCGTTCTGGCGGCTGACCATCTGAAATTCGTGTTCGCCAAAAACACACTGGCCGAGGTCCCGGTGACCGCCGATCTGAACAGGCGGCGCATGCATGGAGTGATCGACCGTCTGATCGTGACCGAGGCGGATGTGCAGGTGATTGATTTCAAATCAAATACCACGGTTCCTGAAAGCGCATCAGCTTGCCCCGAAGGTCTGTTGCGACAGATGGGGGCCTATGCCCAAGCGTTGGCGCAGATCTATCCGGGTCGACAAGTTCGCACGGCGATCCTGTGGACGCGTACAGCCGATCTGATGTGGTTGCCACACGATCTTGTGACGGATGCATTGACCCGCACCCAGATATCTTGACCTTGGGCGGTGCCGACCCTACGTTCTGTTCCCGAGTTTACCCCATTCAGGAGACAGAATATGTCGACCGTAGCCGTGACCGACGATACCTTTGACGCCGAGGTTAAGAATTCCGACATCCCCGTTGTTGTCGATTTCTGGGCCGAATGGTGTGGCCCTTGTAAGCAGATCGGCCCCGCCCTGGAAGAGCTGGCCGCTGAATACGGCGACAAGGTGAAAATCGCCAAGGTTGACGTAGACAGCAACCCGAACGCCGCCGCCGCCATGGGCGTGCGCGGTATTCCGGCCCTGTTCATCTTCAAGGACGGTCAGGTCGTCTCGAACCGCGCAGGCGCGGCGCCGAAGGCGGCACTGCAAAGCTGGATCGACGAATCCATCTGATCCAACGTGATCAGCAAGTCATCAAAGGCGCCTTGAACCGGGCGCCTTTTTTATTGCCGGGAGGATCAGATGGCAAAAACACGGGTACTTGTGGAGTTCGGCATGGGGACGTCTTTGCGCCGCGAGGATTATACCGAGGCCGCGCTGCGGGCGATCAAAGATGCACTATGGCACAATTCGGTCAACATGGCCGAGCTGTTCGATTTTCCGAAAGAGGCGATGATCATCGACGCCGAAATTGGGGTTCAGCAGCCCGAAAAGGTGGATCGAGGCGCATTGACTGCCATTTTCCCTTATGGACAGCCCAATATCACCATCACTCAAGGTGGGTTGGATATTGAAAAGCCGCATACCGAAGGTCGGACAGTCATTGCCAATGCGGCCATCATCGTTTCTTTCGATATGGAGCCCGTGACATGACCGAAAAACGTATCATTCTGGAAATGGGTACCGGCAACGACCTGTATGGGCAGGATTACACCAAGGCCGCACGCCGGGCGGTGCAGGATGCACTGCATCATTCGTCGATCACGCTGTTCTCAAAGCTGGGTGTGGATCATACTGACATGCGCGTTTGCGTCACGATTGGGGTACAGGACCCTGACCAGGTGAATTGCGATCTTGTTGCCGCCGATCTTCCCCGCGGACGGGCCGAGGTGCGGGCTGTCAAAGGTGGGTTGGATATCGAAGATATTGAGGCTGGCACGAGACATGTGGTGGCAACCGCCGCGATCGAGGCTTTCCTGCCCGACCTATCCGGCCAATACAAACTGTCCTGACAAAGAAAAAGCCGCTCGGACGAGCGGCTTGCATTCTTTTTGCACTGGGCGCGGATCAGACGTTTCTGATGTCCGCGCGGCACAGGCCGATATCTTCCAGCTGTGCGTCGCTCAGCTCCGACAGGGCCTTGCGTGTCTTGCGGGATTCATTCCACGCGATTGCTTTGTCATAGGTTCCGTAGAACGCGTCCACTACGTGCAGAATGGTAGCTGCTCCGAGCGGCGCATGGGTTTTAGCGATGGTTGCCATTTGCGCAGTCCTTATATGTGAAACAGCCGACCCGTTGTCGGTTGTGAGGCTCATGTAGGACGTCAGGCTGAGACTCACAATTGCTAGTCCGGTAACCCCGCATTGCGATTCCTGCATATCTTTTAGGCAGTTCGTGACCTGTTGCGCTGCGGACAGGTCCGGCCCATATAGGACGGCAGTTGAAAACGGAGGCTTTTATGGCGGATAGCGATTTTCCCGGATGGCACGGCACAACCATCATTGGCGTCAAAAAGGGCGGTCAGGTGGTGATTGCCGGTGACGGACAGGTCAGCCTGGGCCAAACCGTGATCAAGGGAACAGCACGCAAGGTGCGCCGCCTGTCGCCCGGCGGGTTCGAGGTTGTCGCCGGTTTCGCCGGGTCAACCGCCGATGCCTTCACCCTGCTGGAGCGTCTGGAAGCCAAGCTTGAGGCCACACCCGGCCAGCTGGCGCGCGCCTCGGTCGAACTGGCCAAGGATTGGCGCACAGACAAGTATCTGCAAAAGCTTGAGGCGATGCTGATCGTCACCGACGGCAAGGACCTGCTGGTGATCACCGGGGCAGGGGATGTGCTGGAGCCCGAACACAACGTGGCCGCCATCGGCTCGGGTGGGAACTTTGCCCTCGCCGCAGCCCGCGCCATGATGGACAGCGACAAACCCGCCGAGGACGTGGCGCGCGAGGCAATGGCAATTGCTGCCGATATCTGCGTCTATACCAACGGCAACCTGACGGTCGAGACGATCTCAGGCTAACAGCGCCTTGATCTCTTTTCCTTTCCAGCGCAGGTGCATGCCGACCAGCCCCATCAGGGCCGTCGCGATGACGATGTAATAGGGCAGGCGGATATCAAAGCTCATCAATCCGCCGCCGATCAGAGACATGACACCGCCCGCCAGACAGAAGACAGCGGTGGTCACACCCATGACCCAACCCTGATCGGTCTCGGCAACGGCCGAAGAAAACAGCCCCAACAGAGTTGGGTATGAGACGCCGAAAAAGAAATAGAAGAAGAAGACCGGCACGTAACTCAGCACACCGCTGGGGCTGAAGGCAAAACCGAACCCGCAAATCACCATCACCACCAGCGAAGTGTAGATGATCTGGTGCTTGCTGAACCTCTCTTGCGCAGGCTTCACCAGGAAGGTGCTTGAGAACGCCAGCGCAAAACCGATCACCACCATCGCCATGCTACCGCCAATGACTCCGTATCCCCAGGCGCTGGTCAGGAAATTATCAACGAAGACATAGAAGGTGACATTGGCGATCATGAACAGCGCATAGACTGGCAGGATTTTCAGAACCATCGGGTGTTCTCGCACAGCAATCAGGCTGTCGGTCACGTCCCGCGGGCGGAACACAAAAGCCGTACGCTCGGTCCGGGTGTCCTTGAAAAAGGTCAGCACAAGGAAGATGGCGATCAACACCAGAATAAATGCGCCATAGAACGGGGTTTTCAGCGTAGCAAAGCTGCCCAGCAGGTTGGCATCGGACAGAACCGCGCCAATGATTGGACCGCCGACAAGGCCAAAGCTGACACCGGTTATGATGTAACCCATGTTGCGGTCGCGATCCGCCGCGTCGGTACTGCCGTCAATCATCGCCGCCTGCGCGATGGGCTGGTTCCCTGCGGTGAACCCGGTGATCGAACGGCCTATGATCAGCAACAGCAAGCTGTTCATATACAGCGCCGCAATGGTCAACGCATACCCTACCAGTGCCCCGCTCAGACAGACCAGCAGCGCATTCTTACGCCCGATGGAATCCGAGACCTTGGACACATAGACCACACCCAGAAACCACGACAAAAAGAAACAACCAATTACCAGCCCGTAATACAGATGGCGGCGACCATCGGGCGTACTCTCGGGCAGGAATCCCGATTTCGTCTCCATGATCAGCGAGTTGATGATGGGAAACACCAGTCCTTGCCCGATCAGGTCCACAAACACCACGAACAGCAAGGTGATCTTGGCAATTTTCGTCACTTTCACACTCCTGACCGTCAACACCTTGAAATCACTGTAACAGAGGGCGCGCGTTTCACCTATGGAAAGCGTTTGCAAACCGGATGGGCCATTGCTAACCAACGCTGCCAATGAAAAGGGCTTGGTTGTTTTCGCGATTGCGGTGATTACCTAAGCCCAAGACTAGCCATGCCGACCGAAAGGACTGCCCCTGTGACCGACCTGACCCCGCGCGAGATCGTCTCGGA
Source organism: Ruegeria sp. BC5 (assembly GCF_056539205.1). Classification (NCBI taxonomy): domain Bacteria; kingdom Pseudomonadati; phylum Pseudomonadota; class Alphaproteobacteria; order Rhodobacterales; family Roseobacteraceae; genus Ruegeria; species Ruegeria sp. BC5. The sequence continues at coordinate 312,665 of NZ_JBQFUN010000003.1, read as the reverse complement.
ACTGGACCGCTTTATCATCGGGCAGAAAGACGCCAAGCGCGCCGTGGCCGTGGCGCTGCGCAACCGCTGGCGGCGCAAGCAACTAACCGATGACATCCGGGATGAAGTCTATCCCAAGAACATCCTGATGATTGGCCCCACCGGTGTCGGCAAGACCGAGATCAGCCGCCGTCTGGCAAAACTGGCCCGCGCGCCCTTTATCAAGGTCGAGGCCACCAAGTTTACCGAGGTTGGCTATGTCGGGCGCGACGTGGAACAGATCGTGCGCGATCTGGCGGATGCCGCCATCATCCAGACCCGCGAATACATGCGCGAAGACGTCAAGGCCAAGGCTCATCAGGCCGCCGAAGACCGCGTAATCGAAGCCATCGCCGGCACCGATGCCCGCGAAGGCACGCGCGAGATGTTCCGCAAGAAACTGAAAGCCGGCGAACTGGACGATACGGTGATCGAGCTGGAACTGTCCGACACCTCGAACCCAATGCCGATGTTTGACATTCCCGGCCAGCCTGGCGGCCAGATGGGGATGATGAATCTGGGTGATATCTTCGGCAAAGCGTTTGGCGGGCGGACCGTCAAGAAACGTCTGACCGTTGCCGAAAGCTATGATGCGCTGATCGGGGAAGAGGCCGACAAGCTACTGGATGATGAAACCGTCAACCGGGTGGCGCTGGAATCGGTGGAACAGAACGGCATCGTGTTCCTGGATGAGATCGACAAGGTCTGTGCGCGGTCCGACGCCCGCGGTGGCGATGTCAGCCGCGAAGGGGTGCAGCGCGACCTGCTGCCTTTGATTGAGGGCACCACCGTGTCAACCAAGCATGGTGCGGTGAAAACCGACCATATCCTGTTCATCGCCTCGGGTGCGTTCCACATTGCCAAACCGTCGGACTTGCTGCCCGAATTGCAGGGCCGACTGCCGATCCGCGTAGAATTGCGCGCCCTCACCGAAGAGGATTTCGTTCGCATCCTGACCGAGACCGACAACGCCCTGACCCGCCAATACACCGCATTGATGGGCACTGAAGAGGTCACTGTCAGTTTTACCGAGGACGGCATCGCCGCCCTGGCCAAGATCGCAGCGGATGTGAACCAAAGCGTCGAAAATATCGGCGCGCGGCGGCTGTACACAGTGATGGAGCGGGTGTTCGAGGAGCTTTCGTTCACCGCACCTGACAAGGCCGGGTCCGAGATCACCGTCAACGCCGATTTTGTCAGCGAAAATTTGGGCGAATTGACCAAGTCGACGGATCTGAGCCGTTACGTTCTGTAACGTCTTCAGCCGGAAATTGCCGCTGATCCTGCCCCATGTCGCTGGACGTGGGGCAAGAATTCGATAGCTTAGCGCAAAAGGCCGTTAGGACCCCGTTTGATGCGCTACCTGATTTTTCTATTTATGTCTTTGTCTCTGAGCGCCTGTGTTGACAGGACGGTCTCTGAAATTGTGCCGTCGGCTGCGTCCATAGGAACGACGAAAACCGTATTTGCCAGCACGACCAGGGCCCGCGAAGCAGACGGATCATTTGGTTTCAGGCGCAGTGAAAAACTGCAGTTTCTGGAAACCACCGTGTCCATACCGCCAACACACACGCCGGGAACCCTGAAGTTCTCTTATGCAAATCCCAACCCGCAAAAAGAGTTCGTGCTGGCTGATGTGACCGAATTGAACGGGCCTCAGGGACTGCGGCACCATCTGCGTGGGCAGGACGAAGTGACGATCTTTGTGCATGGCTATAACTCGACCCAAACCGAAACCATTTTTCGCGCGGCGCAGCTGTCGCATGACATTGGTCTGCCCGGATCGATCCTGGTGTATTCCTGGCCCAGCCGTGCGACGGGATATGGGTACGCTTACGATCTGGACAGCATGCTTTTTGCCCGCGACGGTTTGGAACAGACCATTCGTGAATTGAAATCGATGGGCGTAAACCGGGTTCTGCTTGTGGCGCATTCCATGGGCAGTGCCCTGACGATGGAGATGATGCGACAAACCGAATTGCAGGAACCGGGTTGGGCCAAAAGAAATATCGAAGGTGTGGTTCTGATCTCTCCTGATCTGGACGTGGATTTGTTCCGTTCGCAGATGGACAGGATCGACAATCCACCCGACCCGTTCATTGTCATGGTCTCGCAAAAGGACAAAATCCTGAACATTTCAGCCCGTCTGCGAGGCACGGATGAGGGCGAACGGCTGGGCAATATCAGTTCGATCAAAACGCTTGAGGACTTTCCTATCAACGTGATCGACACGACCGCATTCAACAGCGATGCCGAATCTTCGCATTTCGTTGCTGCTACATCTCCGGCTTTGCTGGCGATCCTCAACTCGATCCGGCGGGTCAACAATACATTTGGCCCTGACGAGCGTCCGGCTATCGACATTCTGGTCCCCCCCAGCGAACGCAACCCCACAGGCGCGACCGGGATCGTTTTGACGGAAACTGGCCAGGCGCAGGTGTCCAACCCGTGACACGGGTTAAATTGCGTCATTTTCTTTTTCAAAATGCCTCTTGGTTGAGCGCCGGGGTTCTGCTGACGTTTTTGTCCAGCTTTGGGCAGACCTTTTTCATCTCGGTCTTTGCCGGTGAAATCCGTGCAGCGTATGGGCTGAGTCACGGGGCCTGGGGAGGGCTTTATTCTCTGGGTACCACCGTTGCGGCTGTCGTGATGATCTGGGCCGGCGGGTTGACCGATATCTTTCGTGTTCGGGTTCTGGGGCCGTTGGTGCTGGCTGGTTTGACGCTTGCGGCGCTGTCGATGGCGTTGAACAATAGACTGTTCCTTTTGCCTATCGTGATCTTTCTGTTGCGCCTTTTCGGGCAGGGGATGAGTACCCATCTGGCGCAAGTGGCCATGGCGCGCTGGTTCACCGCGACACGTGGCAAGGCGCTGTCGATCGCCTCGCTGGGATACGCGGTCGGAGAGGCGCTGTTGCCGGTGATTTTTGTCGCCGCGATGGTGTTTCTCGACTGGCGATTGTTGTGGGTGGTGGCCGCAGGTGTGACGGTATTGGGTATCCCGGTTCTGATGCGTCTGCTGCGTCTGGAGCGCACGCCGCAAAGCCTGTCAGGGGATCACATTGCCACTGGCATGCAGGATCATCACTGGACCCGGAGCGAGGCGCTGCGCAATTCGCTGTTTTGGTTCATGGTTCCCGCGATCCTTGCACCATCTGCCTTCATCACCGCGTTTTTCTTTCATCAGGTCCATCTGGCGCAGGTCAGGGACTGGCCGCATATTCAACTGGTGGCGCTGTTCCCTGTATTCACCGGCGTTTCGATCCTGTCGATGTTTGCCGCTGGTTGGGCGCTGGATAAATGGGGCACCGCGCGGATCATGCCGTATTATCAACTGCCGATCGGTGTGGGCTTTGCTATTCTCTCGGTCACCAACACCATAACCGGCGCCCTGATCGGCCTGATCTTTCTGGCTCTGACGGTCGGTGCGAACAACACATTGCCTAGCGCCTTTTGGGCTGAGTTTTACGGCACTCGCCATATCGGCGCGATCAAGGCACTGGCGACCGCGGTCATGGTGCTGGGTTCGGCCATTGGTCCAGCTCTAACCGGGGCGCTGATCGACTACAACGTCACGCTTGGTACTCAGTTTATGTGGATCGCTGCGTTCTTTGTTGTAGTCAGCAGTTTGGTCTGGACCGGCATTCACCGCGCGAAAACCGCGTTTTAACGACCCCGGCGCAGATACACGTAATAGGCCCCGTCGCCGCCGTGGCTGATATGGGCGGGTGTTACCTGTAACACAGCCTGCGCCAGCGGTGGGATCGACAGCCAGTGTGGCACCTGATTACGCAGTACGCCGCGTGGGGTCGGAATGGGGCCGGGTTCGTCACGGTCCTTACCCTTGCCCGTAATCACCAGCACCAGCCGCTTGCCCTGTGCCTGCGCCGTCAACACAAACCGCACTAGCGCCGGATGCGCCGTGTCGATCCGCATACCGTGCAGATCAATCCGACCTTCGGGTTTCAGCTTGCCGCGCTTCATCCGTCCAAAAGCCTTGGTGTCCATCTGCACCGGGCTGGCGCGCAGGCTGTCAGTGACCGAGGGCTTCAATGCATGACGCGCCACTTTGGCGGGCGCGGTCTGGCCGATCTCGAACCCGTCCAGCCGCATCTTTGGTGTTTTGGTTGGTTTCGGTTTGGGCAGGGTGGTGGGATGAACCGATTGCGGCAGCTCAGGATGCAGACGTTCAGCCTGTTTGGTGACTTTGCGCCACAGCTCGATCTCTTCTTCGGTCAGTTTGCGCCGGGTCATCAGAACTCATCCGGGATCAGGGCATAGGCGCGTTGGATCGGCAACAGGATCACCATGCGGCCCGGATCTTTCAGACGCCCTGCTGCCTGCCCAGCGGCATCACCGGTGCCAAAGAAGATATCCGCCCGCTGAGCACCCTTGATGGCAGCACCCGTATCTTGCGCGATCATCAATCGGCGCATCGGGTCCTTGCCGTCTTTTTCCACCCAGACCGGAGACCCCAGCGGCGTATATTCAGGATCCGCGGCAATGCTGCGCATAGTGGTGACAGATCGGTTCATCGCTCCCAGCGGGCCAAGTTCGGGCGCAACGCGGGTGACTTCACGAAAGAACACGTAGGAAGGGTTGTGAAGTAACAGTTCAGACCCGGCCTCGGGGTTTTTGCGCACCCAGGCGCGGATCATCTGCGCGCTCACCTCATGCGCGCCTAACGCACCGCGGCGGATCAATTCGGCCCCGATCGACCGATACGGATGCCCGTTCGCGCCGCCATAGCCCACGCGTAAGCCACCACCATCGGGCAGACGAATACGGCCCGAGCCTTGGATCTGCAAAAAGAACAGCTCGACCGGGTCATCAACCCAGGCGATCTCAAGCCCCCGGCCAGTCATAGCATCCCCGGTAAGGATGTCCCGGCGGCTCAGCCAAGGCCCTTCGGCGCGTGCTTCGGGTGGCATTTTGTAGATAGGGTATTTGAACCGGTCGGTCCGGCTGCGCGATCCATCCAGTTCGGGCTCAAAATAGCCGGTGAACAGCGCATCTTTACCGTCTTCAACCAAAACCGGACGGAAGAACAGCTCGAAAAACGCCTGCGCTGCATCCCCTTCATAGGTTCGGGCCACAGCGCAAAGGGCACGCCAATCCGGATCATTCAGATCGCCGCACGTATTCAGAAATACCGAAAGGGCCGCCCCGTGATCGTCAGCGGCCCAGCCCTCAAGGTCATCAAACGACAGGATCGAGCGCGTCGCCTCAGCTCCGGCGGCGCTAGCGGTGGTCATCGCACCCACCAGAAAAAGCGACCGGAGTGCGGCAATCATGCGTCCGTGGCGACAAGCAGCCAGTTCGGATCGTCCGCGCCCATGACACGGGCAAAGGTCCAGCTGTCCTTTTGGCGTTTGACGGTGTTCGGGTTACCTTCGATGATATCGCCGCCGCGATCACGCACAACCGAGGTCAGCTCACCCACGAATTTCATGGTGATCTCGGCCTGATTGGTATCTTTGTCGAATTTCACGTCGGCCAATGTGGTTTCACGCACGCCGATAAACTCGGCCTCGATGGTCAGGCCCTGATCTTCACGCGCGGCCACAACGGACACGAACGTGTCGAACACCTCTTCGGACAGGAAGGGTTGGATTTCGTCCAGATTACCCTTTTCGAAACCCATGACGATCATCTCATAGGCACCGCGCGCGCCCTGCACGAATTCGGTGACGGAAAAGCTGGGCTCGATCCGCTTCATCGCGGCAAGCGTCTGTGCCTGTTCGCTGTCTTCGGCAACATGGTCTGTGATGTCGTAATCAGGACCACCTTCAATCACCTCAAACCCGCGGCGGGCACTGTGCCCGTCGGGTTGTTCCTGAACAGGAGGTTTCTCAAAACCTTCACGCGTACCCAGCACGCTTTTCAGGCGCAGGATCAGGAAAACGGCTATTCCGGCCAGGACCAGCAACTGGATCATCGGTTCGTTCATTTCATCCTCTTTTCAGACCGCGACTTTGTATACGCGGCCTCATGCCACTATGTAGGTGACAGTTCGTGGCAAGTCCACTGCCCGACCACTGGTAAAGGATAACGCATATGTACCTGTTCTTGGCATTTTTATTGGTTCCGATCATCGAGATTGCCCTGTTCATTCAGGTGGGTGGTCTGATCGGCCTTTGGCCAACCCTTGCAATAGTGGTGCTGACCGCTGTTCTGGGCACTGCGTTGGTCAGGACACAAGGTCGCATGGCGCTGGCGAACCTGCAGCGATCCTTTGCCGAGTTGGACGATCCGACAGAACCCCTGGCCCATGGGGCGATGATCCTGTTGTCCGGCGTTCTGTTGCTGACGCCTGGTTTTTTCACCGATGCGGTCGGTTTTGCCCTGCTTGTTCCGGGCATTCGCGTGGCCGTGTTCCGGTACCTGAAATCGAAGGTGACGATCACCCAGTTCCAGATGGGCAATGGGGCACAGTTCCGGTCTGGTCCTGCACCATTCGAGCAAGATGACGTGATTGACGGCGAATTCACCGAAGTTCGGCCCCGTCAGGACCCTTCGAAACCATCGAAATGGGTTGAAGGACCGTGACCTGCATTGAGGTGCCGCGCCCAACTTGCTAAGCAGTGTCGAATTTCATTTTTGGAGTAGATCCATGGCCGAAGAAAACGCTGCAGAAAACACGGCAGCCCAAGCCGCCCCCCAGGTACAAATGCGAGTGCTGGGGCAATTCATCCGCGATTTGTCCTTTGAAAACGTGATGGCACAAAAAGGTGTGTCCGGTGACGTTCAGCCCGAAATCGCCGTTCAGGTGAATCTGGATGCAAAAAAGCGGGCGACGGAACATCAGTACGAAGTTGCAGTCAAACTGAACCTCAAGTCGAAAGCCAAAGGACTGGAAGACGTTCTGTTCCTGTGCGAAATCGACTATTGCGGCCTGTTCCACATCGAAGGCGTGGCCGAGGACCAGTTGCATCCGTTCCTGATGATCGAATGCCCGCGCATGTTGTTCCCGTTCCTGCGCCGCATCGTCAGCGATATCACCCGTGACGGTGGCTATCCGCCGGTCAATCTGGACAATATCGATTTTGTCGCGCTGTACCGCAACGAACTATTGCGTCGTCAAGCAGAAGCGCAGAAGGCGAACGCCTAATCGATTTGACCCGCGCCGTGTTTCACCTCAGGCGCGGGTCCACAAGGCGTTTTCGCCCAGTTTCTCTACAAATGCTTTATGCGCCGCGCGTTCTTCGTCGGTGATCTTTGATGCCAATGGTGTCGGACGCGCCGCTGGGCGCCAATCGTCCTGACCGCCTGCGGCCGAGGAAGCAGTCGCGGTCAAGCCGAAGTCCGGCTGCCGCCCCCCGATCAGTTCCAGATAGACCTCGGCCAGAATTTCCGAGTCGAGCAACGCCCCGTGTAGCACCCGGTTCGTGTTGTCGATATTGAACCGACGGCACAGCGCATCCAGTGACGCAGGTGAGCCCGGAAACCGTTTGCGCGCAATTGCCAATGTATCCAGCGCCTGATCCATCGGAATCGACGGCAAACCCATCCATTTGAGCTCTGCATTCAGGAATTTCATATCGAAGGATGCGTTGTGGATCACCAGTTTCGAATCCTGGATGAAATCAACAAACCCCTGACCAACCTTGGCAAAGACCGGCTTGTCCTTCAGCGTCACCTCACCCTTTTCCGGCGGGCGCGGATTTTCCAGCAGGTCGGGGCCAATCCCATGCACGCCAAACGCCTCTTCCGGCATGGATCGTTCAGGATTGATATAGACGTGATAGGTCTCGCCCGTGGCCACGTGGTTCCATAGCTCGACCGCGCCGATCTCGACAATCCGGTCGCCGCTTTCGGGATCAAACCCCGTGGTTTCGGTATCGAGTACAATCTCACGCATCTGCTATCCCCGCCCGTATTTGCCTGACCACATCCTGCACCTGCGCGCGGGCGTGGTCCAGTGTATCGGTCACGATCACATAATCTGACCGCGCGCATTTTTCGTCATTCGGCATTTGCTTGGCGCGGATCTGTTCAAACTGTGCCTCAGTCATCGTCCCGCGCGCTATCACGCGACGCATTTGCTCATCCGCCGGGATCGAGACACAGGCCACCGCATCCATCGCTGCATCACCACCGGTTTCAAACAACAGGGGGATGTCGAACACCAGAATATCCGCGGTCGCGTATTCCCGAAAAGTAGCGCGATCTGCGGCAACAAGCGGATGTACGATGGCCTCAATCTGTTTCAGCGCGGCTGGGTGCTGCGCGATGACTTGTTTCAGGGCGTCACGACTGACAGACCCATCGATGATGGCATCTGGAAAAACAGCGCGCATCGGCGCGACGGCCGCTCCTTCCCTTGAATAGAGTCTATGTACGGCCGCATCCGCATCCCACAGCGCACAGCCTTCTTCGACGAACATCTGCGCCGTGGTGCTTTTGCCCATCCCGATCGAACCGGTTAAACCAAGCGCGAAACTCATCCCAAAACCGCCGCGCGCAGGTCATCGGTCACCTCGGGGCGGGTGCCGAACCAGCGTTCAAAACCGGGCACCGCCTGATGCAGCAACATGCCCAGACCATCGACCGTGGTACAACCTGCTTCCTCAGCCGATTTCAGAAGATGCGTTTGCAAAGGTGCATAGACCAAATCAGTCACAACCGCACCCGCTTGCAACCCATCCAAGGGCACCCGCAGTTCCGGTTGTCCCTGCATGCCCAATGAGGTCGTGTTGACCACCAGTTCAGCTTCTTCAATGACATTGCCGGCCTGTAACCAATCCACAACGGTGATGCGGTCGCCAAATTCATCTTTCAACTGATCCGCCCGGGCGCGCGTGCGGTTGGTCAGCATGATCTTGGGCACGCCCGCGTCCAACAAACCCTGCAACACCGCCCGTGCTGCGCCACCCGCACCAAACACCACCGCCGGGCCATCCGACGGAACCCAATCCGGCGCGCCGCTGCGCAGGTTCTGCATAAACCCATAGCCATCGGTGTTGTCCGCGTAGATTGTGCCATCATCCTGAAACACCAAGGTATTTGCCGCCCCGATGACCGATGCGCGTTCCGATACGTGATCAGCGATACGCAACGCCGCTTCTTTGTGGGGCACGGTCACATTCGCCCCGACAAACCCCGCCTTCGGCAGGGTGCGCAAAACCGTCTCAAGATCCTCGGGCGCCACGTCCACGGGAATGTAATGCCCGGCCAGCCCATATTTCTTTAACCAATGGCCATGCAGTTGGGGTGACTTGGAATGCGCAATCGGGTGTCCGATTACTCCGGCCAGCGGTATTCGGTTATGTCTCATTGGTCGATCACCCCTTTGACGGCCAGAAAATTGAGCAGTTCCAACAGGGGCATACCCAAGACATTAAAATAGTCGCCGTCAATGGTGGCGAACAGGCGCACGCCTTCTTCTTCCAGCTTATAAACCCCCACCGCGTGCCGGATACTGTCCCAATTGCGGTCGATATAGTCGCGCAGGTACGCGTCCGAACTCATCCGCATGCGCAAACGCACCTGCCCGACATGGCGCCAGATCGGCTCGCCATCCTGATAGATCACCGCCGCCGACAACAGCATGTGCCGCTTGCCCCGCATCGCCTTGAGCTGCGCCAGCGCCTCCTGGGGCGTTTCCGGTTTCGACAACAGCTTCCCGTCGAAATCCAACACCTGATCGCACCCCAGAACCATCGCACCTGGGTTTTTGTCGCTGACCTTGCGCGCCTTCATCTCAGCCAGTGCATCGGCGATGTCCCGAGGGGATGCTTCTTCAGCCAGCAACGCGCGTTTCATGGTATCCTCATCCACGCGCGCGACCTGAACGGAAAACGGCACGCCTGCGTTTTCCAGCAGCTGCGCACGTATGGATGAGCCTGAGGCCAGGATGATGGGGACAGACATGTGGACAACCCCGTGTGCAAATCGTTGAGCGTTCTTGAATGGTTTGTATGGTTTTCCGATTGACACGCAACCCCGGGATATTCGCGCAGATCTTCCCTGAGTCGCTCGAACGCTGTCCTTCCGGGACAAGGATAAGTCGGAATGACGGGATAAGCGGGAACTCCACATATACTCAGAAACTTATCCCCAGAGCATCTTTTGCAGACATACCTTAACAAACTGATTTAATTATATTATTTTTACTATTAACAGAATCATCGCTTTGACGCGTAGAAATGTCCACCTGGGGAAAACACATGTGTAAAAAAGTAATCCACGAATTTTGTTCGCCCTACAAAACCATCTTCCTTTTTCTTTTCTTATTTTTTTATTAGGGAGAGTTCCGAGCAACCCCCGGAGACAGGATGACCGATCTTCTTTTCACGATTTACCCGTGGGTGAAGTCTTTACATATCATGGCCGTGATCTCGTGGATGGCCGGTTTATTCTATTTGCCCAGACTGTTCGTCTATCACGTAGAAAAGGCGCAAGCCGTCGATGGTGCCGAAACCATTTTCTTTGAAATGGAAGAAAAACTGCTGCGCGTGATTATGCGCCCGGCAATGATCGTGGCGTGGGTGTGTGGCCTGATCATGGTATTCACACCAGGCATTGTCGGTTGGGATTTTGCATGGCCCTGGGTTAAAGGTTCTGCCGTGATCGGCATGACCTGGTTCCATCACTGGCTGATGGCGCGGCGCAAAGACTTCTTAGAGGGCCGAAATACGCTCACTGGGCGCCAGTACCGCATGATGAATGAGGTTCCCACCATTTTGATGGTTGCCATCGTTCTGGCGGTCATTTTGAAATTCTGAGGGCCTGTTTGACTCCGCAGTCAGCCGCGCTTATGTAGAGATCAACACGCCCGTCCGGGCGGCGTATCTTCCGTACTGAAATTCCACTTCGTGCCGCGATGCCTGCGGCGAAGGTATATATCATGACAACTGACACCCTGAATCTGGCTGACCTTAAGGCCAAAAGCCCCAAAGACCTTCTGGCGATGGCCGAAGAGCTGGAAATCGAAAACGCCTCGACCATGCGTAAGGGCGAGATGATGTTCCAGATTCTGCGTGAACGCGCCGATGAAGGCTGGACCGTTGGCGGTGATGGCGTGCTTGAAGTGCTGCAGGACGGCTTTGGTTTTCTACGTTCACCCGAAGCGAACTATCTGCCGGGCCCAGATGACATCTACGTTTCACCGGATATGATCCGTCAGCATTCGCTGCGCACCGGGGATACGGTCGAAGGTGATATCAAGGCACCGGATGAGAACGAGCGGTACTTTGCGCTGATCAAAGTCACCAAGATCAACTTTGAAGAGCCTGAAAAAGCCAAACACAAGATCCTGTTTGACAACTTGACGCCTTTGTATCCCGATGAACGTCTGAAGATGGAGATCGAAGATCCCACCATCAAAGATAAGTCGGCCCGGGTGATTGATCTGGTCTCACCTATCGGTAAAGGACAGCGGTCTTTGATCGTGGCGCCGCCGCGGACTGGTAAGACGGTGATCTTGCAAAACATCGCGCATTCTATCGAACAGAACCACCCGGAGTGCTATTTGATCGTTCTGCTGATCGATGAACGCCCCGAAGAGGTGACCGACATGCAGCGCTCAGTAAAGGGTGAGGTTGTGTCCTCGACCTTCGACGAGCCGGCAACGCGTCACGTCGCCGTATCCGAGATGGTGATCGAAAAAGCCAAACGTTTGGTCGAGCATAAACGAGATGTTGTTATTCTTCTCGATTCGATCACAAGACTTGGTAGAGCGTTTAACACTGTGGTCCCCTCATCCGGTAAAGTTCTGACCGGTGGTGTGGATGCAAACGCTCTGCAACGGCCCAAGCGCTTCTTTGGTGCTGCGCGGAATATCGAAGAGGGCGGATCGCTGACCATCATCGCCACCGCGCTGATCGATACCGGCAGCCGGATGGACGAAGTGATCTTTGAAGAATTCAAAGGCACGGGTAACTCGGAAATCGTTCTGGATCGTAAGATCGCAGACAAGCGCGTGTTCCCGGCGATCGACATCCTCAAATCCGGCACCCGGAAAGAGGACCTGCTGGTCGACAAAGGTGATCTGGCCAAGACCTTTGTTCTGCGCCGTATCTTGAACCCGATGGGCACCACTGATGCGATCGAGTTCCTGTTGTCTAAGTTGAAGCAGACCAAGACCAACGGTGAGTTCTTCGACTCGATGAATACCTGATACAGGTCTTAACCGACGCGAGGCCTTCGAATGGATACGATATTCGCCTTGGCCAGCGCCCAGGGTAAAGCAGGGGTGGCGGTCATCCGCCTCTCGGGCCCTTTGGCGCATTCAGCCGCAACCGAGCTGACCGGCAGCCCGCTACCGCCCCGCGGTATGCGGGTTCGGTCTTTGTGTGCAGCTGATGGGTCGCGCTTGGATGATGGTTTAGTTCTGACCTTCCAGGCCCCGGCGAGCTTTACCGGTGAAGACGTCGCAGAGTTGCAGATACACGGCAGCACGGCTTCGGTTAATGCGGTAATGCGCACTTTGTCCGATACGGTTGGGTTGCGGCTTGCGGAACCCGGGGAATTCACGCGCCGTGCATTGGAAAACGGCAAGATGGACCTGACGCAGGTCGAAGGTCTGGCCGATCTGATCGATGCCGAAACCGAGGCGCAGCGTAAACAGGCCCAGACCATTTTGGCCGGAGAGCTGGGTGGCTTGGCCGAACGCTGGCGCCGTGACCTGATCCGGGCGGCGTCTCTGCTGGAAGCCGTGATAGATTTCGCCGATGAAGAGGTTCCAACCGACGTGACACCTGAGGTCTGCACATTGGTGACCGGAGTCATGCAAGACCTGCATCGCGAAGCTGACGGTGTAAAAATTGCCGAACGTATCCGGACCGGGTTCGAAGTTGCCATTGTTGGCCTTCCAAATGCAGGCAAGTCGACCTTGCTGAATGCGTTGGCGGGTCGAGAGGCCGCGATCACGTCGGAATATGCCGGCACAACTCGTGATGTTATTGAAGTTCGCATGGATCTCGGTGGTTTGCCTGTGACTTTGCTGGACACCGCAGGGTTGCGCGAAACCGAAGATCACGTTGAAAACCTTGGGATTAAGCTGGCCCGTAAACGTGCGGACGCGGCTGATTTGCGGGTATTTCTGACCGAAGACCCGTCAGACCTTGGTGTTCCCATGGTCGAAGGTGACATTCAGCTTTTTCCGAAATCTGACCTGCGCGGAGACGATAAGGGCGGGATTTCCGGGAAAACCGGTCATGGAATTGATCAGCTAATTTCCCATATATCGTGTGTATTGGGTGAGAGATCCACAAGCCATGGTATTGCAACCCGTGAACGCCACCGAGTCGCACTGAATGAATCCAAGGCAGCTTTGGTCGCGGCGATGACAGTTCTGGAATCAGGCCCGGACCTGTATGATATCGCGGCAGAAGAGTTGCGGACGGCTATCCGCGCCCTTGAAACATTGGTCGGCAGAATAGGGGTCGAAGACCTTTTGGATGAGATATTCTCCAGTTTCTGCCTGGGTAAGTAAGGAGTGTTTCACGTGAAACATTCAAAGTTCGATGTTGTTGTGATTGGCGCCGGACATGCCGGAACCGAGGCCGCCCATGCCGCTGCACGCATGGGGGTTGAGACGGCATTGGTGACGCTGTCTGCGTCCGATATTGGAGTAATGTCCTGCAATCCTGCCATTGGGGGGTTGGGGAAAGGCCACCTGGTTCGCGAAATCGACGCGATGGATGGTGTCATGGGCCGCGTTGCGGACCAGGCCGGTATTCAATTTAGATTGCTGAATCGCCGCAAAGGCCCTGCTGTGCAGGGCCCTAGGACTCAGGCAGACAGGGCACTGTATCGTGATGCCATGCAGAAAGTGACACAGGCGCAAGAGCATTTATCCGTGGTGGTCGGGGAGGTCACAGATTTTCTGACAGATGGACCTCGTGTCGTCGGAATACAATTGGCAGATGGGTCCGAGATTCATGCCTCGGCCGTGATACTTACATCCGGGACCTTTCTGCGTGGTGTGATTCATATCGGAGACGTTTCCCGACCCGGCGGGCGAATGGGGGACCGACCTTCTGTCAAACTGGCAGAGCGATTGGACAGCTTAAACCTTCCAATGGGGCGATTGAAAACAGGTACACCACCCCGGTTGGACGGTCGAACCATTGATTGGTCAGATCTAGAGCGGCAGGATGGAGACGAAGATCCGACGCTATTCTCGTTTTTATCTGAGTCAGCTGTCGCACCCCAAATCTCGTGCGGAATAACGCATACGAATGCGCGTACACATGAGATAATTGAAAAAAATCTGTCACGGTCGGCAATGTATGGCGGTCATATTGATGGGGTCGGGCCCAGATATTGCCCTTCGATTGAGGATAAGATTGTTCGGTTTGCCGAGAAAGAATCCCATCAGATTTTCCTTGAGCCTGAAGGGATCCATGATCACACGATCTATCCAAACGGGATCTCAACTTCGCTTCCGCAGGACGTCCAGCATGATTATGTGCGGTCGATCAAAGGTCTGGAAAAGGCGGAGATCCTGCAACCGGGCTATGCAATTGAATATGACTATATTGATCCCCGTGTTCTGACGTCGTCCTTGTCCTTGCCTGATGCCCCGGGGCTATATCTTGCCGGACAAATTAACGGGACTACAGGATATGAAGAAGCAGCCGCACAAGGGCTTGTTGCTGGTCTGAATGCAGCACTCGCTGTCCTGGATCGGGAACCCGTTCATTTCACGCGTGCTGACAGCTATATAGGCGTTATGATCGATGACTTGACTACGCGAGGGGTTGCAGAACCTTATCGGATGTTCACCTCTCGGGCAGAGTTCAGGTTGTCTCTTCGGGCTGATAACGCTGATCAGCGATTAACACCTCTTGGAATTGACCTTGGATGTGTTGGTGATACGCGGGCTGAAAGATTTGATGAAAAGATAGAGAAACTTACAGCTGCCAAGTCAATACTGACAGACCGGACTTATACACCAAAGGAGGTCCGTGCAGTTGGAATCAATGTCAATCAGGACGGAAATCGCCGAGATGGCATGGCTTTGCTGGCTTTTCCTGATGTTACGTTCAATGATCTGATTCCGCTTGAGGCGGGTTTGCAAGATATTGAGGAAGATATCCGAAGCCAGGTCGAACGGGATGCGCTTTATGCAAATTATATTGCGCGCCAGAAAAAAGACGTTGAAGCCATGAAACGCGATGAATCCTATGAAATACCACGCGATTTCGATTATTCGGCGTTGGAAGGCCTGTCCTCTGAGATGAAACAAAAACTGTCTGAGGCAAAGCCTATCAATATTGCTCAGGCCGGGCGGGTAGAGGGCGTGACGCCCGCCGCTTTGACCTTACTGCTGGCCAAGTTGAGGCGAGAGCAAAAGGTCCGAAAGGCATGAGCTATGAGGTATTTAAAGGTTTAGATGTTTCACGTGAAACATTTAGCCGTCTTGAAACCTATGTAGAACTGGTTCGGCGCTGGAATCCCAAGATAAATCTGGTGTCGCGCAACAGCCTGAATGACATCTGGTCACGGCATATTCTGGATTCAGTGCAGGTATACCGGTGTTCGGATGTGTTCCATAATTGGGTAGATTTGGGCAGCGGCGGTGGTTTCCCTGGCATGGTTTGCGCGATCATGGCTATAGAGGAAGCGCCAGAGGCGCGATTTACATTTGTAGAAAGCGATCAGCGTAAATCTGCCTTTCTGCGTAGCGTTGCACGGGAATGCGGGGCAAACTGTTCTATTGTTTCAAAAAGGATCGAATCCGTAGACTCTCTGAATGCGGATATTTTGTCTGCCCGTGCCCTTGCGGATTTGTCCACGTTATTGTCCTTTTGTGACAGGCATTTAAAAGAGTCCGGTACGGCGCTGTTGCCGAAAGGCGCAAGCTGGAAAAAAGAGTTGAATGACGCGCGCAAGGAATGGAATTTCGACTGTGAGCCGATTACAAGTTTAACTGAGCCCCAAGCTGTTATTCTAAGGATCAAAGGAGTATCGCGTGGTTGATCTGTCTCGTCCCTCAGGGCCCCGGATAATTGCGGTCGCCAATCAAAAGGGTGGGGTGGGAAAAACAACAACTGCGATCAACCTTGCGGCCGGTTTGGCAGAAGCAGGAAGCAGGGTTCTTGTGGTGGATCTGGATCCACAGGGGAACGCGTCAACCGGTTTGGGTGTTGAGGACAGGGATTGGACCACATACGATTTGATCCTGGACGATGCACCGCTTGAAGCTGTGGTACAAGAGACAGAAATTGGCGGGTTGCTGGTAATACCGGCAACCGTTGATCTAAGCTCGGCGGATATCGAACTGATTTCCAATGAAAAACGCAGCTATTTGTTGCATGACGCCCTGCGTCAGACCTCGATCGACCAGTTTGAGCTTGATTTTGTGCTGATCGACTGCCCGCCATCTCTGAACTTGCTTACCGTGAATGCGATGGTAGCCGCCCATTCCGTTCTGGTTCCCCTGCAAAGTGAATTCTTTGCGCTGGAAGGGCTATCGCAGTTGATGTTGACGATCCGAGAGGTTCGGCAAACTGCGAATCCGGACCTGAGAATCGAAGGTGTTGTGTTGACCATGTATGACAACCGCAACAACTTGTCCCGTCAGGTTGAAAAGGATGCACGTGACAATCTGGGTGAGATGGTATTTAAAACCAAGATACCCAGAAATGTGCGGGTCAGTGAGGCGCCGTCATACGCCTTGCCGGTGTTGCAGTATGACTCGGGATCGTTGGGTGCGATGGCGTATCGACATTTGGCGCGTGAAGTCATTCACAAGAACAAAAATGCCGCTGCCTGAGCGGCAGTGAGGAGGGCGCAGTGGCCGTCAAAAAATCAAAACCCAGAGGTTTGGGCCGGGGACTATCTGCCCTGATGGCAGATGTAACGCAGGAAGCCGAAGGTCTGGTGACTACAGAACCGCGTCGTCCGGACATGAAAGTTCCGATTGAAAAGCTGCAGGCCAATCCAAACCAGCCGCGCCGTACATTCTCAGCGGATCAATTGGATGAACTGGCAGCCTCGGTCAAAGAAAAGGGCATTATTCAACCGTTGATTGTGCGGGAAATCAGCAATGGCGGATATGAAATCGTAGCCGGGGAACGGCGTTGGCGCGCTGCTCAGATGGCGCAGTTGCATGATATTCCGGTTATTGTGCGTGAGTTTGACGACACAGAGGTGTTGGAAGTCGCCATTATAGAAAACATACAGCGGGCTGACCTGAATGCGGTCGAAGAAGCTGCTGGCTATAAGCAGTTGATGGACCGTTTCGGGCATACTCAAGAGAAGTTGGCCGAAGCCTTGGGGAAAAGCCGCAGTCATATTGCGAACCTATTGCGCTTGCTGTCGTTGCCCTTGGACGTTCAGACGCTGGTCATCGAAGGTAAGCTGTCTGCTGGGCACGCACGAGCGTTGATAACGGCCGAAAACCCATCAGAACTGGCGAAAATCGTAGTACGGGATGGGCTTTCGGTTCGCGCAACCGAAGCGCTGGTGAAAAAACAACAGGTAGATCCGGCGAAAGCTGCCCCGCGTTCCCGAAACCTGGATGCGGGTAAAGACGCTGATACGCGAGCCTTGGAAAAAGATCTGTCGGCAATTCTGGCGATGAAAGTTGCGATCAATCACAAGGCTGGAACAGAAACCGGGCAAGTAGTGCTGACCTATGAAAACCTGGATCAGTTGGACGATCTGTGCGCCAAGCTTAGCCGTTAGGCCGGGTCCAGATAAACAGCATCACCGCGCCCAAAACCACGGCCTGAATGATCAGGACATGAGACGGCAGGGACAACAGAACCGATAGCCCGAACACGGCGGCAACCGAAATGGTAGCCGCCTTTTTTGCCCCGGGTCGGATAGCGCCGGACGTTTGCCAGTCAACGATCAACGGGCCGAAAGTGCGATGTGTAATCAACCAGTTGTGCAGGCGAGAAGACGACCGTGCAAAGAAAAACGCGGCCAGCAGCAAAAAAGGAACAGTAGGCAATAAGGGCAGAACGATGCCGACCACCGCGAAGCCAACGCAAATCAAACCCAGGGTGGCCCAAACATATTGCATCATTTACCCCAAAAGTTCCCGGATCACCGCATTCAAAACGGCGCGCCCATCTTTGGTGGCAATCAATCGGCCATTTGTCTGTTTGATCATCCCAAATTCCGTTAGATCGGCCAATTTGTCCTGCGGCAAGGGGTGATCTGCCAGGGCATTATACCTGTCAATATCTAGACCCTCCACAACTCTTAACCCCATCATAAGGTATTCCTTGGCCTGTTCTTGCGCTGTTAGGGGCGAGCGTTCTTTTTCTCCGCTGCCTATTCCGACAGCAGTTAGCCAAGCGTTTGGGGACAGGTAGGTTTCTGTAGCCAGTTTTTGACCATTCAAGGTGACGCGCCCATGGGCACCAGGCCCGATGCCGACATAGTCGCCATAGCGCCAATAGATCAGGTTGTGCTGTGATTCAGCGCTGGGGCGTGCGTGGTTGGAAATCTCATAGGCCAGCAGGCCATGTGCCTCGCAGATGTCCTGTGTTTCTAAATACATGTCGGCAGCGCTGTCATCTTCGGGTAGGCCACGCAGTTTACCAACGGCATAGCGATCCCCAAAGGCGGTTCCGTTCTCGATGGTCAGTTGGTACAGCGACAGGTGGTCGACAGCCATCGAAAGGGCTTCGGTCAGTTCGACTCGCCAGTCTTCGGGGGTTTGGTGTTGGCGGGCGTAGATCAGGTCAAAACTGACCCTATCAAAGCAATTTCTGGCAATATCAAAGGCAGAACGTGCCTCAGCCACAGTGTGAATGCGACCCAATCGACGCAAATCTTCGTCATTAAGCGCCTGAACCCCCATCGAGATGCGGTTCACCCCGGCGTCCCGATATGCGGCAAAACGGCCAGCCTCGACCGAGCCCGGATTGGCCTCAAGCGTGATTTCCATGTCATTGGCCGGATGCCAGAGGGCGCGGGCCTGATCGATCACAGCGGCGACAGTGTCTGGGTCCATTAACGACGGCGTGCCGCCGCCGAAAAAGATCGTGTTTAAAACCCGGCCTGGTGTTTCGGCAGCCGTGCGGCGCAGCTCATCCAAATATGCATTAAGCCATTGTTTTTGATCGATATTACGCGAAACATGGCTATTGAAGTCGCAATAGGGGCACTTGGCCTCGCAAAAAGGCCAATGCACGTACAGGCCGAAGCCCCCGTTGCGCCAATCATCCGCCAAAGCAGCCCTTCACGAACATTTCCACAGCGCGGCCGCGATGGCTGATCTTGTTCTTTTCCCAGCGATCCATCTCGGCAAAGGTAATGTCGTACCCGTCCGGGACAAACATTGGATCATAGCCGAACCCGTCCTTGCCGCGGATGGGCCAGACCAAGTGACCGGGGGCGATGCCTTCGAACACCTCGTCATGCCCATCGGGCCAGGCCAGTACCAGAGTGCATCGAAACTGCGCCGTGCGGGGATGGGCGGCGCCTTTAGCCTCTAGCTCATCATGGGCGCGGGTCATGGCCATCAGGAAATCTCGACCATCACCGGTTTCGGCCCAATCAGCGGTGTAAACGCCCGGAGCGCCATCCAGCGCATCAATGGTAATCCCGGAATCGTCCGACAGGGCAGGCAGGCCAGTGGCTTGGGCGGCAGCATGGGCCTTGATCCGGGCATTTCCGACGAACGTGTCCTCGGTTTCTTCCGGTTCGGGCAGGTCCATCTCAGCCGCGCCAACAATGGTCACGCCGAAGGGTTCAAGGAGATGTTTCATCTCCTCAAGCTTGCCCTTGTTATGCGTGGCCACCAGCAGCCTGTCGCCGTCGAACTTACGGGTCATGCGGTTGCGGCTTTCTGGGCTGCGGCCAGCTCGGCCACACCTTTTTCGGCCAGATCCATCAGCTGATCCATCTGGGCGCGGCTAAAGACGGACCCTTCGGCGCTCATTTGCACTTCGATCAATTTGCCCGAACCGGTCATGATGAAATTGCCATCCACGCCTGCTTCGCTGTCCTCTGGGTAGTCCAGATCCAGAACGGGCTGGCCGGCATAAATACCGCAAGAAACCGCTGCAACAGGGTCTATCAACGGATCCGAGATTACGTCCCCGGCCTTCATCAGCTTGTTCACCGCCAGCCGCAGTGCAACCCAACCACCAGTGATCGAAGCACAACGAGTGCCCCCATCGGCTTGGATCACATCACAGTCCACAGTGATCTGACGCTCGCCCAGGGCTACCCGGTCCACACCGGCGCGCAGGGCACGACCGATCAGGCGCTGGATTTCAACGGTGCGCCCACCTTGCTTGCCCGACGCCGCCTCGCGCCGCATCCGAGTGTTAGTGGCGCGGGGCAGCATGCCATATTCAGCCGTGACCCAACCCAGACCCGAGCCTTTGATGAAGGGGGGTACGCGATCCTCGATCGTGGCGGTGCACAGTACATGGGTGTCACCCATTTTGATCAGGCAGGAACCTTCGGCATGTTTGGTGAACTCCGTTTCGATTGAAACGGCGCGCATTTCGCTTAAATCTCGTCCTGAGGGTCGCATGGAAAATCCTTTGTTTGCTGGGTTGGGGATAACGCCCTCATGGCTTACGATGCAACCCCGATTGACCTTTCATATGCCTGCGATTTAATGACGGCCCAGCAGGGGACCGCTGATGAGCGAAGCGAGCAAAATTCTGAACGAGATGAACGACCGGTCACGTGAGGTGTTCCGGCTGATCGTCGAAAGCTATTTGGACAGCGGTGAGCCTGTTGGCAGCCGCTCCCTGACCCGCACATTGTCGGAAAAAGTCAGCGCTGCCACCGTGCGCAACGTGATGCAGGATCTGGAGTTTCTGGGCTTGCTCGACAGCCCCCATGTCAGTGCGGGGCGCATTCCGACGCAGCAAGGCTTGCGTATGTTTGTCGATGGTTTGCTTGAGGTTGGCGATCTGGGCGCCGCTGATCGGCAGAAGCTGGACGAAACATTAGGGTCTAACGCAGGCGATGTGGGCGGGATGCTGGATCGCGTGGGTTCGGCCTTGTCACACGTGACACATGGTGCCTCCTTAGTTTTGACCCCCAAGCAAGAATCCGAAATCAAGCATATCGAATTTGTTTCGTTAGCTCATGACCGCGCATTGGTGGTGCTGGTTTTTGCTGACGGGCACGTTGAAAACCGCCTGTTTACACCGCCACCGGGGCAGACACCCAGTTCGATGCGCGAAGCGGCGAATTTTCTAAACGCACTGATCGAAGGCCGCACGCTTGGCGAAGTGCGCCGTCAGATGCAGGCGCAGATTGACGCGCGTAAACAAGAGATTGACGTGCTGGCACGGGAAATGGTCGAAAGCGGCATGGCGGCTTGGGACGGGGATGGAGGCGACTCGGCCCGTCTGATTGTGCGCGGGCGGGCGAATCTGCTGGGTGAACCGGGTGAAGTTGAGGAGCTGGACCGAATCCGCTCCCTGTTTGATGATCTGGAACGCAAACGAGACATCGCGGAATTCCTTGAATTGACCGAAGAAGGCGAGGGTGTGCGCATTTTTATCGGCTCTGAGAACAAACTTTTCTCACTTTCGGGTTCCTCTTTGGTGGTGTCTCCATATATGAACGCTGATCGAAAGATAATCGGCGCGGTCGGGGTCATCGGGCCCACGCGTTTGAATTATGGACGGATCGTACCGATCGTGGATTATACGGCGCAACTGGTCGGCAAGCTGATATCCGACCGGAGCTAGAGGGTAAGAGATGGCAGAGCCCAAGGACGAAGATTTTCTGGACAATATCGCAATGGCTGAAGCTGAAGAGCTGGCTGAAGAAATCGCTGAGTTCAGCGACGAAGCGCTAGAGCTGGATGAGTTGCGCGCTGAGCGCGACGATTACAAAGATAAGTTTATGCGTGCGCTGGCAGATGCCGAAAACGCCCGTAAGCGTGGCGACAAAGCGCGGCGCGATGCTGAGCAATACGGCGGTTCGAAACTGGCGCGTGATATGCTGCCGGTCTACGACAACATGAAGCGCGCACTCGAAGCCGCGACCGATGAGCAGAAAGAAGTGGCCGCCGGTCTGCTGGAAGGGATCGAGCTGACCATGCGGGCGCTGAAGGATGTATTCCAAAAACACGGGATCGAGGTGATCACGCCCGAGGTTGGCGATCGATTTGATCCAAACGTGCATGAGGCGATGTTCGAAGCGCCGGTTCCTGGAACCCGCGCCGGTGACATCATTCAGGTATCGGCCGAAGGCTTCATGCTGCATGATCGTCTACTGCGACCGGCGCAAGTGGGTGTGTCGTCGACACCTGCAAGCTAAGCGGCTTTAAAACCAAAATTTTTTTGAGGCGGTCAGGATCTGGCCGCCTCTTTCAGTTTATAAATCAGGTCCAGTGCCTCGCGCGGGGTCAGCTCATCAGGCAGCACGTCGTCCAGCATATCCGTGACCGGCGATGCCTTGGATGCAGGTGGCGGGGGCGGCGGAGCGGCGGAAAATAGCGGCAGATCGTCGATCAGCGCCTTTTGTTTGCCGCCTTCGCGTTCGGTTTTTTCCAACTGGTCCAGTACGACGCGGGCTCGATCCACCACCGATGCGGGCAGACCGGCAAGCTGCGCGACTTGCACCCCATAGGAGCGGTCGGCGGCCCCCTTGTGGACTTCGTGCAGGAAAATGACCTCACCTTCCCACTCCTTGACTGCCACGGTGGCGCTGCCGACACCCTCCAACTTGCCGGCCAGGGCGGTGAGTTCGTGGTAGTGGGTGGCGAACAGCGCGCGGCATTGGTTGGCGGCGTGCAGATGTTCCAGCGTGGCCCAGGCGATGGACAGGCCGTCATAGGTGGCCGTGCCACGGCCAATTTCATCGAGAATCACCAGCGCGCGGTCGTCGGCCTGATTCAGGATGGCGGCCGTCTCGACCATTTCCACCATAAAGGTCGAACGGCCCCGGGCCAGATCGTCGGATGCGCCGACGCGGCTGAACAATTGGCTGACCACACCGATATGCGCCTGTTCAGCGGGAACATAACTGCCCATCTGGGCCAGCAGGGCAATCAGGGCGTTCTGACGCAGGAAGGTCGATTTACCTGCCATGTTGGGACCGGTCAGCAGCCAGATAGCCGCGCCCTGATCCGCGCTGAGATCGCAATCATTGGCAATGAAGGCATCGCCGCTTTGTTGGCGCAGCGCGTGTTCCACAACCGGATGACGTCCACCCTGCACGTGGAAGGCGCGCGATGTGTCGACCTGGGGACGGCACCAATTTTCTCCGCGCGCCAGATCGGCCAATGCGGTGGTCAAATCCAGCTCGGCGAGCCCCCGGGCGGCTTGGTTGAGACGCGCGGCGCGGTCCAGAATCTCGTCAGAAAGCCTTTGATAGAGCCTCTTTTCTATTTCCAATGCCAAATTACCGGCGTTCAGGATGCGGGTTTCGATCTCGGACAGTTCGACGGTTGTAAACCGCACCTGATTGGCAGTGGTCTGGCGGTGGATATAGGTCTCAGAAAATGGCGGGTTCAGCATCTTCTCGGCATGGGTGGCCGTGGTTTCGATGAAATAACCCAGCACGTTGTTATGCTTGATCTTCAGCGAAGCAATGCCGGTGTGTTCTGCGTATTTCTGTTGAAATCCCGCAATGACGGATCGGCCTTCGTCGCGCAGTTTGCGGGCTTCATCCAGTTCCGTGTCAAAACCCGGAGCGATGAAACCGCCGTCACGGGCCAGCAGGGGTGGTTCTGCCACAAGGGCCTCATCCAACAAGGTCAAAAGATCGTCAAACCCGATCAAGTTCTGCACTGCGGTGGCCAGCAGAACCGGCAAATTCTGTGTGTCACAGATACCTGCAATAGCAGCTGCCTGCGTCATTCCGTTGCGGATGGCGGCCAGATCACGAGGGCCACCCCGTTCCAGCGACAGGCGCGACAGGGCGCGGTCCAGATCAGGGGTTTTGCGCAGGGCATCGCGCAGGTCTGAGGCGGTCAGACTGTCCTCAGCTGCAAAACTCACAGCATCCAGCCGGGCATGGATCACGTCCAGATTGCGCGAGGGGCTGGACAGGCGCTGTTCCAGCAACCTTGCCCCGCCCGGAGTGACGGTGCGATCGACCACCGACAATAGGGATCCGGCGCGACCACCCGACAAGGAACGGGTCAGTTCAAGATTGCGGCGTGTGGCGGCGTCGATCTGGACAACGCGATCCTCTGATTCCTTCAAGGGGGTCTGCAGCAGGGGCAGTTTGCCCTTTTGCGTGATCTCAAGATAGTCGATCAAGGCACCCATTGCCGAAACCTCGGCCCGACCGAAATTTCCAAACGCATCCAAAGCGCCCACGTGGAACAATCCGCAAATACGTTTTTCGGCGGCCGTGCTGTCAAAACTGGCGCGGCCGATGGGGGTTAGCGAAATTCCCAAATCACGGACTGGTTCCTGCAAAGCCTGTTCCGATCCGTCGGCAACGATCAGTTCGGACGGGGCAAGCCGTGCCAGTTCGGGGCTCAGCCGCACGGTTGTCAAAGGCATCACGTGAAACGCCCCGGTAGAGATATCAGCCCAGGCCAAGGCGGCCTCATCCCGCACTTCGGCATAGGCGGCCAGAAAGTTGTGGCGGCGGGCTTCCAAAAGGGCATCTTCGGTCAGTGTGCCGGGTGTCACCAGACGCACGACATCGCGCTTTACTACTGATTTAGAGCCTCTTTTCTTCGCCTCGGCCGGGCTTTCCATCTGCTCGCAGACTGCCACGCGAAAGCCCTTGCGGATCAGGGTCAGCAAATAACCTTCGGCGGAATGAACAGGTACACCGCACATCGGGATGTCGGTGCCGTTATGCTTGCCGCGTTTGGTCAGGGCGATATCCAACGCCTCGGCTGCGTTGACGGCATCTTCGAAGAACATCTCGTAGAAATCGCCCATACGGTAGAACAGCAGGGCATCGGCGTGGGCCTCTTTGATTTCGAGATATTGCGCCATCATCGGCGTGACTGTGGACAAGGCTGACCCCTTTTGGCGTGTTCCGGGCGCGACCTTACAAATCCCGCATCTTCTGTAAAAGCCGAAAACTCATTCTCGTTGAGGCGCGCGTTTTCCTGCGCTATGAGGCGACAGCCCAACAGATGTAAAGAAACGACATATCAGATGCCCAAAGCGAAAATTACCGACGAAGAAGCCCTGGCCTTTCACCTGGACCCCACTCCCGGCAAGTGGGAGGTGCAGGCCACGGTTCCAATGACAACCCAGCGTGATCTGTCGCTGGCCTATAGTCCCGGTGTTGCTGTTCCATGTGAAGCAATCGCGGAAAACCCCGAAACGGCCTATGACTATACCAACAAGGGCAATCTGGTCGCGGTAATCTCGAACGGCACGGCGGTTCTGGGTCTTGGAAATCTGGGCGCGTTGGGCTCAAAACCGGTGATGGAGGGGAAGTCGGTCCTGTTCAAACGGTTTGCCGATGTGAACTCGATCGATATCGAGTTGGACACTGAAGACCCAGATGAATTCTGCCGCGCAGTGAAGCTGATGGGGCCGACCTTTGGCGGCATCAATCTGGAAGACATCAAGGCACCCGAGTGTTTCATCATCGAACAGCGCCTGAAGGAAGAGATGGACATTCCCGTCTTTCACGATGATCAACACGGCACGGCGGTGATCTGCGCGGCAGGTCTGCTGAACGCGCTGCATATCTCGGGCAAAAAGATCGAGGATGTGAGGATTGTTCTGAACGGTGCGGGTGCGGCGGGTATCGCCTGTATCGAACTGCTCAAGGCGATGGGCGCGCGGCATGAAAACTGCATCGTCTGCGACACCAAGGGCGTAATCTATCAGGGCCGGACCGAGGGTATGAACCAGTGGAAATCGGCCCATGCGGTCACCACTGAACTGCGCTCGCTGGAAGACGCCATGAACGGCGCGGATGTGTTCCTGGGCGTTTCAGTCAAAGGCGCGGTCACGCAGGACATGGTCGCCAGCATGGCGGATAACCCGGTGATTTTCGCCATGGCCAATCCAGATCCTGAAATCACACCAGAAGAGGCGCATGAGGTGCGTGTGGATGCCATCGTCGCCACGGGGCGCAGCGATTACCCGAACCAGGTCAACAACGTGCTGGGCTTCCCCTATCTGTTTCGGGGTGCGCTGGACATTCATGCCCGTGCCATCAATGACGAGATGAAAATTGCCTGTGCCCATGCGCTGGCCCGTCTGGCGCGCGAGGATGTGCCGGATGAGGTTGCGATGGCTTATGGCAAATCGCTGACCTTCGGTCGCGATTATATCATCCCGACACCGTTTGATCCCCGACTGATCCATCGTATCCCACCTGCCGTGGCCAAGGCGGGCATGGATACCGGCGCAGCGCGGCGTCCGATCATCGACATGGACGCCTATGAGCTGAGCCTCAAATCCCGCATGGACCCGACCGCCAGCATCCTGCGCGGTCTGAACGCCCGTGCGCGCCAAGCGCAAAGCCGCATGATCTTCGCCGAAGGTGACGATCCACGCGTGTTGCGCGCAGCTGTAACCTATCAGCGGTCTGGATTCGGCAAGGCCCTGGTTGTCGGTCGCCCCGATGACGTAAAACAAAAGCTGGAAGAGGCCGGGCTGGGCGATGCCGTGCGCGAGTTAGAGGTGGTGAATGCCGCCAACACCACACATCTCGAGACCTATACCGATTTCCTGTACAAGCGCCTGCAGCGCAAAGGTTTTGATAGCAAGGATATTTACCGCCTGGCGGCACGTGACCGGCATGTGTTCTCATCCCTGATGCTGGCGCATGGGCATGGTGATGGCCTGGTAACCGGGGCCACGCGCAAATCGGCGCATGTGCTGGACCGGATCAATCACGTGTTCGACGCGGACAAGGCGCATGGTGCGGTAGGTGTGACCGCGCTGCTGCACAAGGGGCGGATCGTGCTGATCGGTGATACGCTGGTGCATGAATGGCCGGACGAGAATGACCTGGCCAATATCGCCGAACGCTCGGCCGCAGTGGCCCGTCATATGGGGCTTGAGCCGCGCGTGGCCTTCGTCAGTTTCTCGACCTTTGGGTATCCGGTGTCGGAACGGGCCGAAAAGATGCACCGCGCGCCTGTCGTGCTGGATAAGCGCAAAGTGGATTTCGAATACGAGGGCGAGATGACCGTGGACGTTGCCCTGAACGAGGATCAGCAGGCAGGCTATCCGTTCCAGCGCCTGACCGGCCCGGCGAATATCCTGATCGTTCCCGCTCGACATTCGGCGTCGATCTCGACCAAGCTGATGCAGGAAATGGGCGGGTCCACGGTGATTGGCCCGATCCTGTCTGGTGTCGACAAGCCGATTCAGATCTGTTCGACCGGGTCAACGGCGAATGATATCCTGAACATGGCCATCCTGGCCTCGTGCGATATCGCTTAAGCCATGACGATCTGGAACCTCGGCTCGATCAACGCGGACATGATTTATGACGTGCCGCACCTGCCCGGACCGGGAGAGACGCTTTCAGCCAATCGGCTGGATCGGTATCTGGGTGGCAAAGGGGCAAATATGTCTGTGGCGGCCGCACGGGCCGGGGCGCAAGTGGCGCATATCGGGGCCGTGGGGCCGGATGGGCGCTGGGCGCTGGATCGTCTGACCGAATATGGCGTGGACACGCGCCATATCACTGGAGTCGAGGTTCCGACCGGTCATGCCATCATTGCGGTGGACGCACAGGGTGAGAACAACATCATTCTGTTCCCCGGTTCAAACCACGCGATCACTCAGGGTCAGTTGGGGCAAGCGCTGTCCTCGGCCCTGCAAGGTGATGTGCTGGTGATGCAGAACGAAACCAACCTACAGGTCGAAGCCGCAAAGATGGGGCGCGATCAGGGGCTGACTGTCTGCTATGCCGCCGCACCGTTCCAGGCTGACGCGGTTCAGGCCGTGTTGCCGTATCTGGATTTTCTGATCCTGAATGAGATCGAGGCTGAACAACTACAGCAGGCAACCGGGCAATCCGTTACCGACCTTGAGGTCGAGCATGTGATCGTCACTTTGGGGTCAAAAGGAGCGCGGTATTACCATCGCGGCGCCGCTACGGATTTTCCGGCGCACAAGGTAAAGGCCGTGGATACCACTGGCGCAGGGGATACTTTCACCGGCTATGTTCTGGCAGGAATGGATCGCGGGATGCCAATGGCACAGGTGATTTCACAAGCAAACCGTGCCGCGGCCTTGATGGTCACGCGGCACGGCACAGCTGATGTTATTCCCGATCTCAAAGAGGTGCGCGAAGCGCGGCTCGATTAAGACCCCGCGAACGGTGCGTCACTGCCCCAAAGCTGCTTGACCCGGTCATCACGGCCGCAGGCTTTGCGATAGGCTTTGTACGCGCTGTGCTGGCGTTTGGGGCCAAAGCGGGTCAGGACCAGCTTGTTCCCCTTATAGTAATCCTGATGATAGGCCTCAGCCGGGTAGAATGCCCCTTGCTGCAGGATTGGCGTCACGATCTGTTGCCCCAGCGCGTTCTGGGCACTTGTCTTGGCTTGCTGAGCCAGGGCTTTTTCCCCAGCGTTAGAGACGAAAATCGCCGTGCGATAGCTGTCACCCCGGTCACAGAACTGACCGCCCGCATCCGTTGGGTCGACTGATCGGAAGAACATGCTCAGCAGGGTTTCACGGGAAACGCGGGCCGGGTCAAAGGTGATCTGAACCGCCTCGTAATGGCCGGTTCCGCCTTTGGTGACCTGATCATAGGTTGGATTGGCGGTACTGCCACCGGTGAAACCCGACACGGCGCCAGTCACGCCCGGAACGGATTCGAAATCGGACTCGACGCACCAGAAACAGCCCCCTGCAACCGTCAGGGTTTCGGACCCGGCGGCGGGTGCCGGGGCGGCACGCAGCAGGGCGACAAGAGCGATCAGCGTGAACTGAAGCGTAGGTTTGAAAAAATTGAGATTGGCGATGCGGGTCATGGCAGGTCTCCTTTTCGGGATAAGGCTGCCCTGACTTATGCGTTGGCGCAATCCGCTGACATGGTTTGTCACGGGGTGGTGAGACGAGTTTATCGTCTTAACCTAGCAGTTGTCCCAACTTCATCGCCACACCCATATTGCCCGAAATCTTGAGCTTGCCCAATGCTACGCCGGTCATCGGGTTCAGCTTGCCCGTCAGTAATTTGGTCAGGTTGTCCTGCGAAATGCGGATGGTGCAATCGGTGTCGCGATCCTGTGTGCTAGCCCGATTGTCGGCTAGAACGATGACACCATCCTCGCCACAATCGAATTTCAGCGAGCCCTCAAAGCTTTTGCCATCCAAGCCTTGCTGAATGCCGTTGGCGATGTCCTGCAGCATCTTTGTCCCCTTCACAATTTGCCTATGCGTAAAGAGAATGGGCGTTCTTGTGCAAGGGTGACCCAACTGGACCCTGTAGTCACGACATTTGCAGGATTTGCCGGGTCCGCTCACAGGGTTGCCCATCATAAAAGGCATCAAGAACAGTCTGGAACTCTGACGGAGCTCCGGGCACGGATGCAAACAACGTCATCGAGGATCGCAGTTTCTTTGCGTCAATCCCACCTAGAATGTCACTGGCATCGCGCCCCTTGTGCTGCAACATCAACCCAGCAACCTTGGTCAGGCGCTGGCGGAGGTCTGGATGATCCAGATAGGCTGTGGCCTCATCCAAATCCTCGATCCCGTACAGCTGCGCCATGTGAGACCGACCAAGTTCGGCCAATTGCGGAAATACAAACCACATCCAGTGGCTGGTTTTCTGCCCTTGTTCCAATTCGCGCAGGACGTCGGACCAGACCGCGTCCTGCGCTTCGATGAACAGATCGAGTTCGTCGTTGATGTCGTCGTCGTCGATCACTTGGACAGGCGCTTATCCCGCGCCGCCAGCAATTTCAGGCGCAGCGCGTTCAACTGGATAAATCCGGCCGCGTCTTTTTGGTCATAGGCGCCGGCGTCATCTTCGAACGTCACATGCTCTTCAGAATACAGCGAATGATCCGACCAGCGACCCACGGTTGAGGCCAAGCCTTTGTACAGTTTCACGCGGACGGTGCCAGTGACATGTTCCTGAGACTTGTCGATGGCGGCTTGCAGCATTTCCCGCTCAGGGCTGTACCAGAAGCCGTTATAGATCAGCTCGGCATATTGCGGCATCAGCTGGTCTTTCAGGTGCATCGCGCCGCGGTCCATGGTTATGGACTCGATACCACGGTGCGCTTCCAGCAGGATGGTGCCGCCGGGCGTTTCGTAGATGCCGCGCGATTTCATGCCCACGAACCGGCCTTCGACCAGATCCAGGCGGCCAATGCCGTGCTTGCCGCCATATTCGTTCAGTTTGGTCAGGATCGTGGCCGGGCTCATCGCCTCGCCATTGATGCTGACCGCGTCGCCTTTTTCAAAGCCGATCTCAATGAACTCGGGCTCGTTCGGTGCGTCCTCGGGGTGGACGGTACGCTGATAGACATAGTCTGGCGCCTGATCTGCGGGGTCTTCCAAAACCTTACCTTCGGACGAGGTGTGCAGCAGGTTGGCATCGACCGAGAACGGCGCCTCACCGCGTTTGTCCTTGGCAATTGGGATTTGGTTCGCTTCGGCAAATTCCAACAGCTTGGTGCGGCTGGTCAGGTCCCATTCACGCCAGGGTGCAATGACCTTGATGTCAGGGTTCAGGGCATAGGCGGCCAGTTCGAACCGCACCTGATCGTTGCCTTTGCCGGTCGCGCCATGTGCAACGGCGTCGGCACCGGTGGCCTCGGCAATCTCGACCAGACGCTTCGAGATCAGCGGACGCGCGATTGAGGTGCCCAACAGATACAGGCCTTCGTATTGCGCATTGGCGCGGAACATCGGGAAGACGAAGTCGCGAACAAACTCTTCGCGGATGTCCTCGATATAGATGTTTTCGGGCTTGATCCCCAGCAGCTCGGCCTTTTGGCGGGCGGGCTCCAGCTCTTCACCCTGACCCAGATCGGCGGTGAAGGTCACGACCTCACAGCCATACTCGGTCTGCAACCATTTCAGGATGATCGAGGTATCAAGGCCACCGGAATAGGCCAGAACAACTTTCTTGGGCGCGGACATCTGACTTCCCCTTATTCGTAAGACGATTGGCCCCTAACGGGTTTTGGACGCGGGGGCAAGTTATGAGGATTGACGCAGGGTGGGAATTGCGGTGAAACGGGCGGATTGAGAACAAGGAATGGTTGAGAGGGCAGAGTATATGCTGGGATTGGCGATTTTCGTACATTCGGTAAAGATGGTTCTGAGGAACCTGAAGCAAGCGCTTCAGATTTCCGTTGTACCTGCGCTCATTGGCGGCTTTTTGGCCATTGGCTTGTTCTTTCTTTTCGACGCCCCACACAAACAATTCGAAGGTGCCACTGCTACAACCCCTGACCCAACTGCTGTGATGACGTTACTCGGATTCCTATTTTGCATCGTGATCGTAGTGTTCGTCGTAATGCTCTGGATTGTAGTATCATGGCACAGGTTTGTTTTGCTCGAAGAGTATCCGTCGGGGCTAGTTCCACCTTTCCGATTTGACCGCGTTCTGGCCTATTTCGGGCGTCTTTTGATGCTGTTCTTGTTGGCTTTCATCCTTATGATCCCTGCGGCGTTGATCATGAGTATGTTGGCGCAATCCTCGGCGGTTTTGGGGTCCATTTTCTGGGTGGGTTTGATCGTATGTCTTACGATCGGATTCTATCGTGCCTCACCAATTCTGCCCGGTGCAGCTATTGGAAAGCCCATAAAGCTGTCTGAAGCGTGGCAGGCGACCTCGGGCGCAAGCGGAGCCATCGCACTTCTGGTCGTCTTGTCCATCCTCTTCCAAATATTGCTTCAGCTACTGGCGTCATTGCTGCTTTTCATCCCGATCATCGGGATATTGATAGTTTTGTTTGCGAGCATGCTGATCGTCCCATTGATCAATGTCAGCATTCTGACGACGATCTATGGCGTGTTCATCGAGAAACGCGAACTCACCTAAGCTGAGTACACATATGTATTCCTTGCCCTTTCAACGGTGATCGGGCAGGGAAACCGGCATGACTGATTTCATGACCCGCGCCCGCGTCGCTGAACAGGCGATGCGCACCGTGTTTCCGCCAACCCCGTTGCAGCGGAACGCTCACCTTTCCGACCGCTATGGCGCCGATATCTGGCTCAAGCGCGAGGACCTCAGCCCGGTGCGGTCCTACAAGATCCGCGGTGCGTTCAACGCGATGCGCAAGCAGCAGGGGCAAGAGCTTTTCGTCTGCGCCAGCGCGGGCAACCATGCGCAGGGCGTGGCCTATATGTGCAAGCATCTGGGTGTGAAGGGCGTAATATTCATGCCGGTAACGACGCCGCAGCAGAAAATCCAGAAGACCCGTATATTCGGTGGCGACAATATCGAGGTTCATCTGACCGGCGATTATTTTGACGACACACTGGCTGCTGCGCAAGCGTGGTGTGCGCAACAGGGCGGGCATTTTCTGTCGCCCTTTGACGATGAGGATGTGATCGAGGGGCAGGCGTCTCTGGCTGTCGAGGTTGAGGCGCAGCTGGGTAGCGTCCCTGATCACGTGATCCTGCCGGTTGGCGGGGGCGGCATGTCCTCGGGCGTGGCGACATGGTTCGGGGATCGGACCCATTGCCTGTTTGTCGAGCCCAAAGGCGGGGCCTGTTTGCATGCGGCCATGGCGGCGGGGCATCCGGTGGCGTTGGATCATATCGACAACTTTGTCGATGGGGCAGCGGTCGGGAAGATCGGGGCGAAACCGTTTGAACTGCTCAAGGATCGCCATCTGTCCGACGTGCTGGTCCTGTCCGAAGACCGTATCTGCACCACCATGATCGAAATGCTGAATGTCGAAGGCATCGTGCTTGAGCCCGCAGGCGCCCTGGCGATCGAGGCAGTGACCGATGTGCAAAGCTTTATCCGCGGCAAAACCGTTGTCTGCGTCACCTCGGGCGGCAATTTCGATTTCGAACGTCTACCCGAGGTCAAGGAACGGGCGCAGCGTTATTCCGGCGTCAAAAAGTACTTTATCCTGCGCCTGCCGCAGCGCCCCGGCGCGTTGAAAGAGTTTCTGGGCATATTAGGGCCGGAAGACGATATCGCCCGGTTCGAATACATGAAGAAGTCGGCGCGCAATTTCGGTTCGGTCCTGATCGGCATCGAAACCCGTAAGCCCGAGAATTTCGCACGCCTGTTCGCGCATCTGGACGAGGCTGGCTTTACCTATACCGACATCACCGAAGACGAGACGCTGGCCCAGTTCGTGATCTAGGACAGGTTCGCGGCTTTCTCGGCAAAGAACACAGTTTTTGAGTCGTCATAGACTGTCAGGATGGCAGGCAGATCGACGTCACTAGCCTTGCCAGCGGCGGCGTTGCGCTCTGCGTCCTGACACAGCTTGAAAAACCGGTCGAACCCCAGACTCAGCGCGCTGCCCTTGAGGAAATGCATGTTCTGTTCGAATTCAGCCCGGCCGGTGTCCTGATGCAGCCGGTCGATGGTTTCCTGAACCTCGTCCAGAAAGATCTGCACCACCTCTTTGAATTCGTTGGCACCCACCTCATCCTGCAGTTGTCTGACTCTGGACCAGTCGATCATGTTCGGCCTCTCCACACATATCGCGACCTGACTTGCGTAGCTCACGGCGAGTAAAGAGCGGGTTAAGCAACAAGACAAAGACGCCTTCACCGGATGTTAAACCGCCCCGCGCTAGGGTCGCTGCGTTCCGTAAAGGTCACAGTGCAGAGGGTTCAGGTGGCAGAGGGCAGTCAGGCAGAGGCCAGGTCCGATCAGGATTTTGGCGCGATCCAAAAGGTGCTGGTCGTCGATGACAGCCGGCTGCAACGTCGTATTCTGGTGGCCTCGCTGAAAAAGTGGGGCTTTGCGGTGCTAGAGGCCGATAACGGCGACGCCGCGATCGAGATGTGCGCCACCGACCCGCCGGATCTGGTTCTCAGCGATTGGGTGATGCCGGGAATGAGCGGGCTGGAATTCTGCCGTGCCTTCCGGGCGCTGGAAAGTGATCAATACAGTTACTTCATCCTGTTGACCTCAAAAAGTGAAAAGCAAGAGGTGGCGCGCGGGCTGGATGCTGGTGCGGACGATTTCCTGATCAAACCGCTTGAGGCGGATGAGCTGCGCGCAAGGATCTCGGCCGGGGCGCGGATTCTGGATATGCAGCGCGAACTGTCCGAGAAGAACCGGATGATCGAATCCGCGTTAGAAGACCTGCGCGTGGCGCATGATGCCATCGACAAAGACCTGATTCAGGCCCGGAAAATTCAGGAATCCCTTGTCCCCGAACTGACGCGGGATTTCGGGAAATCGCGGGTCAGCATGCTGCTGAAACCCTGCGGGCATATTGGCGGTGATCTGGTGGGGATGTTCTCGCCCGGAGTCAATCGGCTGGGGTTTTACAGCATTGACGTGTCGGGCCACGGTATCACCTCGGCGATGATGACGGCGCGATTGGGCGGCTATCTGTCCAGCAATCATTTCGATCAGAACGTGGCGATGGAAAAACGCTTTGACAAGTTCTATGCTCTGCTGCCACCCGAACAGGTGGCCGAGATGCTCAATTGCCGCCTGATGGCCGATGCCGGCGTCGAAGAATATTTCACCATGGTTTATGCTATTGTCGACCTGCGCAACGGGCATCTTAAGATGGTGCAGGCCGGGCACCCGCATCCACTTGTATTGCGCCAAGACGGCAGTGCCGAATTTCTGGGCGAGGGTGGCTTGCCCATCGGTTTGCTGCCCGATGTGTCCTTTCAGCGGATCGAAACTTACCTGCACCCTGGCGATAAACTGATGCTGTATTCTGATGGCTTTACCGAGTGTCGTCTGGCCGATGGCGGCTTGCTTGAGGAAGAAGGCCTGCAGCAGATGGCCCGCGATTGTGCGCCCGACCGCAGCGGTACCGAGTTTCTGGACGATATGTTCTGGCGCCTGACGCAGGCCATGGCACCGGGCAGCGGCATGGATGATGACGTGTCCGCCGTGTTCTTTGAATATAACGGGGTTTAGAAACTGTTCAGATGTCGGGTGGCAAAGTGACGGTCCCCCTCGTTGCCAAGCATCTGCACCGCAACGGCAGTTTCCATCCAAAGTGCTTCGTGAAACTCTTCGCGAGGCGGTCCCATCCGGCGCACCGGACGGGCGCTGTAGATCATGCAGATTTTCTCGGCCCAAAGGTCATATTCAGGCATAAAGGTGAACCGGCGAAACGCACCGATCCGCCGCGGGGCGGCGATCAGCCAGCCGGTTTCTTCGAACACTTCGCGATGCAGCGCGGTAATCGGGGATTCGCCCGGATCAATGCCACCGCCCGGCAGCTGCAATTCGGGGTTCAGCCCATCGTCATACCACGTGACCAGAAGGTCTTTTCCTTGCGGCAGCAACGCATAGACACCCGGTCTGCGTGTATATGTACGTCCTTTTTCCGGGGTTTCACCGAACCGTCTGATCATGTATGGCCCCTTCAAACCCAATCTGTTCAACCTATATGGTGCCGGTATGCCAACCCGTGGCGTGTAAGGAAACCCCATGTCTCTTGGAACGAAAATCGCGTGGGACGATACTGTCCTGCCCTTTCAACTTGATGTATCGGATATGCGCGGCCGTGTAGCCCGTCTTGATGGCGTGCTGGACGGCATCCTGAAGCAGCATGACTATCCTGAAAAGGTCGAGGCGTTAGTGGCCGAGATGGCCCTGCTGACCGCGTTGATCGGCCAGACCGTTTCGCTGCGTTGGAAACTGTCTTTGCAGGTGCAGTCCAAGGGCCCGGTACGCATGATCGCGACCGATTACTTTGCGCCCAAGGTCGAGGGTGAGCCGGCCCGCATCCGCGCCTATGCCAGTTATGATCGCGACCGCCTGACCGATGGTGGGCCGTTTGATCAGGTGGGCGAGGGTTATTTCGCCATCATGATCGACCAGGGTGAAGGCACGCAGCCGTATCAGGGAATCACACCGCTGGCGGGGGGCTCGATCTCTGCCTGTGCCGAGGCGTATTTCGCACAATCCGAGCAGCTGCCGACGCGGTTCTCGCTCAGCTTTGGCAAATCGACCGAGCCGGGCGTCGGTGAACATTGGCGCGCGGGCGGAGTGATGTTGCAGCACATGCCCAAGGCCTCGCCCTTTGTGGCGGACGGACAAGGTGGGGGGCAGATCCTGACCGCCGAAGATCTGGTCGACGGGGAAGAGAGTGAAAACTGGGGCCGCGTCAACATCCTGTTGGATACGGTCGAGGATCTCGAATTGATCGGGCCTTCGGTGGCGCCGACCGACCTGTTGATCCGGCTGTTTCACGAGGAACAGCCGCGGGTCTATGACGCTCAGTCCGTGCAATTCGGCTGCACCTGTTCGGAAGATCGTGTGCGGCAAAGCCTGTCGATCTATTCGGCCAAGGACATCGAAAAGATGACCACGCCCGAAGGCAAGGTAACCGCCGATTGTCAGTTCTGTGGCGCACATTACATACTGGAACCGGGTTCGGTCGGCTTTGATGCGGACGACGCCTGATCCTACGGTCCAGTTGCGGGCGGCCCTGCGCCGCCCCGGCCACGGTTCA
The DNA here is from genome assembly GCF_056539205.1 of Ruegeria sp. BC5. Lineage (NCBI taxonomy): Bacteria > Pseudomonadati > Pseudomonadota > Alphaproteobacteria > Rhodobacterales > Roseobacteraceae > Ruegeria > Ruegeria sp. BC5. The sequence goes on along the minus strand of NZ_JBQFUN010000003.1, from coordinate 276,221 downwards.
AGCGATTTCGACCTGAACCCCGAAACCAACCTGCCTGAAGGGCGCAAATTGCGCCCGGCGGGGGTGCTGGTTCCGATCACGGTGTTTGACGACACGCCGCGGCTGATTCTGACGAAACGATCCTCGGCTCTGAAACACCACCCCGGCCAGATCGCCTTTCCCGGCGGTAAGCAGGATCAAGGCGACGTAGATGTCACCGCCACTGCCCTGCGTGAGGCGCAGGAGGAGATCGGTCTGCCGCCCGACTTGCCCGAGATTCTGGGCCACCTATCGTCTCATGAAACCGTCACGTCCTTTACCGTTACACCGGTTGTCGCGATCCTGCGCGAACCGTTTCAACTGACCCCCGAACCGGGCGAAGTGGACGAGGTGTTTTCGGTTCCGCTTGCACATGTCCTCAACCCCGCGAATTATATCGTTGAATCGCGCCGCTGGCGTGGTCACAAACGGTATTATTTCACGGTGCCGTTCGGCCCCTACTACATCTGGGGCGCGACGGCCCGAATGTTGCGGGGATTGGCCGCACGGGTGAATGAATGACGCGAATTTCTGAGGCCTGGGTTACTGATCCGGCAACGCAAAAGGTCTGTGCAGCGTTGACGGGCGCCGGTGCGCAAGCGTTGTTCGTCGGGGGTTGCGTGCGCAACGCGCTGCTGGGCGCGCCGGTCTCGGATATCGATATCGCCACCGATGCGCGCCCCGAACGGGTGATGGAGCTGGCGCAGGCAACGGGCCTCAAGGCCATCCCCACCGGAATCGACCACGGCACGATCACTGTGGTCAGTGGCGGTGCCCCGCATGAGATCACCACTTTTCGCCGCGACGTGAAAACCGATGGCCGCAGGGCGGTGGTGGCATTTTCCGACAAGTTGGAAGAAGACGCCGCGCGCCGCGATTTCACCATGAATGCGATCTATGCGCGGCCCGATGGCAGTATTCTCGACCCGTTGAACGGGCTGCCCGACCTGCAATCCCGCCGCGTGCGCTTTATCGGCAACGCCGAGAACCGCATTCGAGAGGATTACCTGCGATCCCTGCGGTATTTCCGGTTTCACGCCTGGTATGGCGATGCCGAGGCTGGGTTTGATCCGGACGCTCTGGCGGCGATTGCGTCTAATCTGGACGGGCTAGAGGGCCTGTCTCATGAACGGGTCGGGGCCGAACTTCTGAAACTTATGGGCGCACCCGATCCGGCACCCTCGATTGCCGCGATGCGTCAATCGGGAGTTCTGGCCCGGCTGTTGCCAGGGGCCGAGGACCGTGCGTTGGCACCGTTGATAGCCTTAGAGGAACAGGCCGGGGCCGCCCCTGAGTCAATTCGGCGTCTGGCCGCAATCGCAACACCGGATATCGCCAAGACCCTGCGCCTGAGCAAGGCGCAATTACAACGTCTGACCCGCATGCGGGATGAGGCATCCGGTACTGCCAGCGTTGCCGAACTGGGGTTTCGTTATGGCGAAGAGGGCGGCTTGCACGAAACCTTGCTGCGCTGCGCCTTCCTTGAACAGCCGTGGAGCGAAACCTTGCGCACCGATCTGCACAAAGGGGCTGAGGCTGATTTCCCGATCAAGGCCACCGACCTGATTCCCGATTTCACCGGTCCCGCGCTGGGCAAAAAACTGGCCGAGCTTGAGGCGCGCTGGATTGCATCAGGCTTTGCGCTGACCCGCGAGGAATTGCTGAGCATCTGACACGAAGTCTCAAAAGGGGATGACAAATCAACTTCTTTGTGGTTTCGTGCGCCTGTCACATGAATGGAGGGATGCGAATGTATTACGGGATCTGGTTCGGCTAAAGCCGGAACACTTTGACCCGTAGGGGTGGTGTTCTGGTGCCATCTTTCTTCGCATGACCTATTTGCTGCTCAATCGGAGCACTCTCCATGTTTCGCTATTTCGAAAACCTTGTTGACCCTTTTGCCGACTATACCGAGACCGACACACCGCCCACGCGGCTGTGGCCGTTTATGCTGGATTATTCCCGACCTTTCATGCGGGTGTTTTTCTGGACCGCGCTGATTTCAGTCATCGTCGCCGCGGTCGAGGTCGGGCTGATTTATTACATGGGCCGCGTGGTTGACCTGTTGTCTGGCCCTCCGGCTGAGGTCTGGCAGGCCCACGGGACTGAATTGATTCTGATGGCTGTGTTTGTGCTGCTGTTACGGCCGATGCTGCATGTGGTTGATGTCCTGCTGCTGAACAACACGATCCTGCCGAACTTTGGCACCATCATACGTTGGCGGGCGCATAAGCATGTGCTGCGTCAGTCCGTGGGGTGGTTCGAGAATGACTTCGCGGGCCGTATCGCAAACCGGATCATGCAGACGCCCCCCGCCGCGGGTGAGGCCGTGTTTCAGGTTTTTGACGCGATTTCTTTCTCGCTGGCTTATCTGATCGGGGCGGCGATCCTATTGATGGCGGCCGATCCGCGCCTGTTGTTGCCGCTGCTGATCTGGTTTGCACTATATGCATTGTTGGTGCGCTGGACGGTCGCTCGGGTCGGACCGGCGTCCAAGGCGGCGTCGGATGCGCGCTCGGCGGTGACGGGTCGGGTGGTGGACAGTTACACCAACATCCACTCGGTCAAGATGTTCGCGCATGATGATCAAGAGTTGGACTATGCCCGCGAAGCCATAGCTGAAACCCGTCGCACCTTCCAGGTTGAGATGCGGATCTTCACCATTATGGATGCGGTTCTGGTGACGTTGAACGGCCTGCTGATCGTTGGTGTTGTCGGTTGGGCCATTGCCTTGTGGATGCAGGGCAGTGCCACGGTCGGTGTGGTAGCAGCGGCGACCGCGCTGACCTTGCGACTGAATGCGATGACCGGTTGGATCATGTGGGCGTTGACCAGTTTCTTCCGCCAGCTTGGTGTGGTGGCTGAAGGGATGGAGACGATTGCCCAGCCTATCGACCTGCTGGATGCGCGGGATGCGAAACCATTGCAACTGACCACAGGTCAGATCGACATCCGCAACCTGTCGCATCACTATGGCCGCAAAACCGGTGGGCTGGATCATATCAACCTGACCATTCAACCGGGTGAAAAGATTGGTCTGATCGGGCGGTCCGGTGCCGGAAAATCGACCCTAGTTAAGCTGCTTTTGCGGTTTTATGACGTGGAACAGGGTGCAATCCTGATTGACGACCAGAACATCGCAAGCGTCACTCAGGACAGTCTGCGCAGCAAAATCGGTATGGTGCAGCAGGACAGTGCGCTGCTGCACCGGTCGGTGCGCGATAATATCCTGTATGGTCGTCCCGAGGCATCCGAGGAACAGATGATGGCCGCCGCCAAACAGGCCGAGGCGCATGAATTCATCCTCGACCTGCAAGATCCGCAGGGACGCACCGGATATGATGCACATGTGGGGGAACGGGGCGTGAAGCTGTCCGGTGGACAGCGGCAGCGGGTGACGCTGGCGCGGGTGATCCTGAAAGACGCACCGATCCTGCTGTTGGATGAGGCGACATCCGCCCTGGATTCCGAGGTCGAAGCGTCGATCCAGGAGACCCTCTACGGCATGATGCAAGGTAAAACCGTGATCGCCATTGCCCACCGGCTGAGCACCATTGCGCAGATGGATCGTATTCTGGTTATGGATGGAGGTCGGATTGTAGAGCAGGGCGGGCATTCCGAATTGTTGGCGCATGGGGGGCTTTACGCTCAGTTCTGGGCGCGGCAATCTGGTGGCTTCCTGAACCCGGAGGCTGCGGAATGAAGGCTGCCGATCTTATAGATCCGTTCAAAAAATCTGAGACGCCCCCGCCGCAAACGCTGGGGGCGTTCATCCGTTGGTGCCTGTCCGGCGCGTGGCCGATGATTTTTGTCGCGGCCAGTTTTTCGGCCATGGCTGGCGCGATGGAGGCAGGAACGGCCTGGATGTTGGGTCTGGTGATCGATCTTGCCTCGGAAAATGGACCTCAGGGTTTTTTCAACGCAGATAATCTGTGGATGATTCTGGGCGTGGTGGCATTTTTCATGTTGCTGCGCCCAGCGCTGTTCGGGCTGTCTTCGGTGACGAACAACTATATCGTCATGCCCAATGTGCCGCCGCTGGTGCTGGCCAAGCTGAACCGCTGGACCCTTGGCCAATCGGTCACTTATTTCGACGATGATTTCGCGGGCCGGATCGCGCAGAAACAGATGCAGACGTCTAACGCATTGGCCTCTGTCGTGTCCGAGACAATCAGTGCAATTGTGTTTGCCTTGGCCTCACTTGCCGGTTCTTTGTTCTTGTTAGGGTCTATTCATCCACTGGTGATGTTACCCTTCGCCGGGTGGCTGGTGGTGTATTTCCTGCTGATCCGCTGGTATCTGCCACGCATTCGCGCCCGGTCTGCTGCGCGGGCTGGCGCGCGCGCCATGGTGTCCGGGCAAGTGGTTGATACCATCACCAATATCAAGACCGTAAAGCTGTTCGCCCATTCTGCGTTTGAGGATCAGGCCGCGCGAAACTCGATGGTTGATCTACGCGAAAAGATGTTGGCCTTCGGGGCATTGTCCGCCAGCTTCCGATTTATCCTGATGGTGCTGGCCGGGGTTCTTCCGGTTCTCTTGCTGGGCGCGACGCTGCTTTTGTGGAGAAACGGGATTGCGACGGCGGGTGATATCGTGGCGGCTGGCGCGGTTTCGATCAGAATTGCGCAGATGACCGGCTGGGTCAGTTTCACACTGATGGGGCTCTACGCGAATGTGGGTGAGGTCGAGAACGGTATGAAGACGCTTGCCAAACGCGACCGGGTCGAGGACGCCGCGCAAGCCATTGACCTGACAGTGACCGAGGGGCGGATAGAATTCGACCATGTCAGCTTTGCCTATGGTCGCGATGTGGGCGGTGTGTCCGATGTGAGAATGACCGTGCATCCGGGTGAAAAGCTGGGAATTGTTGGGGCCTCGGGCGCTGGGAAATCCACTTTGGTCTCGTTGTTGCTCAGGCTCTATGACGGGGAAGAAGGCATTATTCGCATTGATGGGCAAGATGTCAGCCAGGTAACGCAGGACAGTTTGCGTAGTCAGATCGGCATGGTCACGCAGGAAACTGCGATGTTCAACCGCTCAGCGCGTGAGAATATCCTGTATGGCCGCCCAAACGCGTCAGAAGACGACATGATTGCAGCGGCGAAGAAGGCTGAAGCGCATGAGTTTATTCTTAGCCTACAGGATGCCCATGGCCGCAGCGGCTATGACGCGCATCTAGGCGAACGCGGTGTGAAGCTCAGCGGTGGGCAGCGGCAACGGATCGCTCTGGCGCGCGCTATCCTCAAAGATGCGCCGATTCTGGTGCTGGATGAGGCGACCTCGGCGCTGGATTCCGAAGTTGAGGCGTCGATTCAAACCGCCCTGCACCGGGTGATGCAGGGCAAGACGGTCCTGGCGATTGCACATCGCCTGTCCACGCTCAGCGAGATGGACCGGATTATCGTCCTGGATCAGGGGCAGATCGTCGAATCCGGCGCCCATGACGCGCTGTTGGAGCAGGGCGGGTTGTACGCGCGGTTCTGGCATCGCCAATCGGGCGGGTTCATTCAGGCCGAAGCCGCCGAATAACGCACAAAGCGTGCTAGGGGGTTTTGTTGCACGCAAAGCCCCGGTATCAGGCCCCTTATGACGCAACACTTCACCATAAATCGCCTGGGTCATCAGGGAGACGGCATTGCTGACGGCCCGGTTTACGCGCCGCGTACCCTGCCAGGTGAAGTGGTAAGTGGTACATTAGTAGGGCAGCTGCTGACTGACATACGGGTTGAAACACCCTCGGACCAAAGGGTGAAACCTCCTTGCCGTCACTACAAGGCCTGTGGTGGATGCCAATTGCAGCACGCCGCAGATGATTTTGTGGCCGACTGGAAGGTCGAAGTGGTGCGCACCGCACTGGCGGCGCAGGGGCTAGAGGCGCAGATGCGCCCGATCCATACTTCGCCCGAGCGGTCGCGCCGCCGTGCCACGATCGCCGTGCGTCGAACCAAAAAGGGCACGCTGGCCGGATTCCATGGCCGAGCGTCCGACACGATCACCGAAATCCCCGATTGTCATCTGCTGGACCCGGCCCTGATTGCTGCCATACCGGTGGCCGAGGCGCTGGCTATTCTGGGCGGAAGTCGCAAGGGCGTACTGGCCGTGACACTGACCTTGTCCGAAGGCGGGCTGGATGTGGCCGTCAAGGGTGGCAAACCGCTGGATGGGCCGTTGGAACTGGCATTGGCGCAGGCAACCGAGAAGCACGGCTTGGCGCGGCTTAGCTGGGATGGTGAAGTGATCGCAATGCGCCAACCTCCGATGCAACGCTTTGGGGGTGCTGGGGTTGTGCCACCGCCCGGAGCATTCCTGCAGGCGACAAGAGATGGAGAACAGGCTCTGTTACAGGCCGTTTTGCAGGCAATACAGGGTGCGAAGCGTATTGCCGACCTGTTTGCAGGCAGTGGGACTTTCTCACTACCACTTGCCGAAAGTGCCGAGGTACACGCGGTCGAAGGTGAAGCCGCGATGACGGATGCGCTGGATCAGGGCTGGCGCCGCGCGCAAGGGTTGAAACGGGTCACGACCGAGTCCCGCGACCTGTTCCGCCGCCCGCTGATGCCCGATGAGTTGAAATCCTTTGACGCCGTTGTGCTGGACCCGCCCCGCGCTGGGGCCGAGGCGCAAGTTGCCGAACTGGCACAGGCGCAGCGCCCGGTGATTGCATATGTCTCGTGCAACCCGGTGACCTTCGCGCGGGACGCAAGAACGCTGGTTAATGCGGGCTACACTCTTGAATGGGTACAGGTGGTGGACCAATTTCGATGGTCGTCACACACGGAACTTGCCGCGCGGTTTGTATGGGGGCCCGCATCATGAGCAGACAGGAGAGTGTCAATATGGGCTTCAATCAGCGTCTGCTGACCATCATCGAACATCCCACTTTTGGCCGGTTCATCACTGCGGTCATCATCTTTAATGCTGTGTTGTTGGGGATGGAGACATCGCCAACCCTGATGGAGGCCGCGGGACCCCTGATCGTGACGCTGGACACAATCTGTCTGGCCATTTTCGTGGCCGAGATCGCCATGAAGCTGTTGGCGACCGGGCGACGGTTCTTTCTCAGCGGCTGGAACGTCTTTGACTTTATCGTTGTCGGCATTGCCCTCATCCCCAGCGCCGGGGGGCTGTCGGTATTGCGGGCGTTGCGAATCCTGCGGGTACTGCGGGTTATCTCGGTCGCGCCGCGCCTGCGGCGGGTGGTCGAGGGTTTTATTTCGGCCCTGCCGGGCATGGCCAGCGTATTCCTGTTGATGGCGATCCTGTTCTACATCGGTGCCGTGATCTCGACCAAGCTGTTCTCGGCCACTTTCCCGGACTGGTTCGGCGACCTAGGTCTGTCGGCCTATACGCTGTTCCAGATCATGACGCTGGAAAGCTGGTCCATGGGCATTGTCCGTCCGGTGATGGAGGTCTATCCCTATGCCTGGCTGTTCTTTGTTCCGTTCATCATGGTCACCACCTTTGCGGTCGTGAACTTGCTGGTCGGTCTGATTGTGAACTCGATGCAGGATGCGCATCATGCCGAGGATGAGGTGCGAACTGACGCCTATCGCGACGAAGTATTGGAACGGCTGGAAAGCATCGAGCGCCGCCTGACCGAACAGCAGCACATCAAAAAGTGATTTCAGTTTTTCGGAAATCTGGCATAATGCTGAAAAAAAAGAGCAGGCAGTGAAACATGGATCGTCGAGCATTTGGATTGGGCGCTATGGCAACGCTGGGCCTTTCGGCCTGTGCCACAGCTAGCCCACGATTTCTGACATATGATGGCCCCGAGGTGACTTCTTTGGTCATCAACAAGGGCGCGCGGAAGATGTATCTTCTGCACAACCAAACCATTCTCAAGGAATACAAAGTCGATTTGGGCTTTGCGCCAGATGGTACAAAGACAAAGCGCGGTGATGGCCGCACGCCCGAAGGCAGCTATCTGATCGACCGTCGCAACCCCAACAGTCGCTATCACCTGTCGCTGGGGATTTCCTATCCGAATTCCAATGATATCGCGCAGGCCAAGGCGGCCGGTGTTGATCCGGGTGGTGATATTTTCATTCACGGTCAGCCGAAAAAGCGGTCGGAACTGAAACGCGCCAAGAAGACAGCGGATTGGACCGCCGGTTGTATCGCCGTCAAGAATGAAGAGATCGAAGAGATCTATGCGATGGTCAACAAGGGCACACTGATCACGCTGCGCCCGTAACTGGTTCCCAATCCCCGAACCCGAATTGCACATAGTCGCGCTGGTAGGCCTCAGCCGCCAGCGTTTCTAATCTGTCGTCATAAATTTCGGCCAACGTGAACGGGATTTCCGGCGCGCAAAACCCGGGTGTTGGTGGGCTGTCATGCCCCATCCGTCTGGCTAGATCGGGCAGGGTTGTTGCGATCTCATCCTCGCGCAGGATGAAGTCAGGCAGAGCAAAGGATGCCATCCCGTCTAATACCTGAGACTGGCTGCACCACGTTCCATCCACACGAACGGGCGTCTGTCCAGCCAGATTTTGGCGTAGGAAGATTAGGAAGGCCGAAAACGCCTCATAATGCTGATCAACCGGGTAATTGCCGTCACGCAGCTGACCCGGGATCGGAATTTTGAACCGGTTGCGCAGCATATTTCGGATTTTCAGGTAAGCGCCGGGCCCGGTGCTGAGGATGTTGGAGCAAAAGGCCGAATGCGCCCGTGCCAGAGGGTGCTGTAGTACCGTGAATTTTCGGTGTCCGGGATGAGCGTGCAGCCATCGCCGCATCTGTTTGCGGTTCAGATTGGTGACCAGCTTGTCGGTGCTGACCGAGTCAAGATCGGCCATCCATTGGGTCACAGGTGCCTCAAGCCCGCCGCGTATCGGCATAAACATCAAGGGCGTATGCGGCGCGGCGACATAATTGCCGACGGTCGATCCGCGCCGGGGCTCGAAATTCGGGGTGCGATGCAGGTTGAAACTGTCGATCCGGGCCAAGGCATGCTCGGTCTCTTCCGGGTTTGTCACCTTGGACAGGGTCGGGCCCGGGTTCTGCGGCTTGATCGTATCGTCAATCGAAGCCGACCGCGCCGAAATACCCAACCACGCGGCCAGCCCGTTCAGCACCTCCAGATTGGTCAGGTCGTCATAGGAAATGTAAAACCCGGTTTGACCTGTTCGCTGAAGGGTATTGAGCAACAAGAGCTGAAAATCCTGCTGTCTATCCAGATAGGATTCAAACTCTTCCGCATTAAACTCTACCTGTGCTTCGCGGCGGCGTTTGATGTTCTTCAGTTGCCACTGCTTGGTTTCCCGCGCAATTTTCAACGAAACGTAACTGTCCAGAGGATTGCGCGTCAAAATGATTTTGGCGCAGCGTGGGTCAGCCAAAACAGGCTCTAACACGCGGTTATCGTGCCCCTGAAAGAAGCGGAACCCATTTAACTCGCCGGGTGCATCTTTGATTGCCTGCACCAGTTTCATCGGATCGCCGTCACGATCTTCCAAAGTTACATCCAACAGACTTTCAGATTTCAGCCGACCAATGAAATGTGGGTTGAATGCCTCACCAAAGCTGGTGACGCCTTCAAGCGCGTTGAGATTGAACTCAAGCAGGTTGGACCCGGTGCGCATCGCGGCGAGGATGACGAAATAGTCGAACTTGGATGTCATGACAGACTATTGCACCAGATAGGGTTTCTTGAATGGCCGAACCCGCGCGCCGAAAATATCATCTGCCGGAAAATCCCCCACCAAATAAGGATGCATTCCCTGATTTTTGAGGTTCTGGAGGAATTGTCCAAAGCCAGTCAAATCCACCATTTTTGGCGCCTCGGTCAAATGGTTCGCGCGATGGGTGCCGATTTCCTCGATCACGGTCTGCATGGGCTCCATCGGAGATTCCACAAATTCGGCCAAGGACCAGGTCCGCACCTGCGCCTTGGTCCAGACCGAGCCCAGAACCTCAAGCTGTTTGGTTTCAATCTGTTGAAGGCGTGCCGCTTCACAGCGGATATCGGCGAAATTCATGTTCGACCGGAACAGTGGGATCGCCCAGGCCCCGGTGATAACCGAGATTTGCGCGTTCTTATCCCGCGCCAGAAACCAGCTGATCTTTTGCGTGTCCCCGGGACCGAATTGAAAGCACTGCCGCTCACCCCGTGTGTTCCAGATCAGGTTCGAGATAAAGGCCGTTGGGTTATAGTCACGCAGAACCGCACAATCGCTGAGCGCACCGTTTGTGATCGTGTCCCCGTTGGCGAACTCGGCCCGAGCGGGGCCAAACAGGTGCCCATGCACCCGTGCGCCTGTGGTCTCAGCCAGCCAGGGTTCAAAATCCTCGAACAGCTCGGCAAAGCCCTGAAATACCGAATAAGGGAATGAGGTCAGGCCGTTCTCACTGCCGTGGCGAGGAAAGCGGCTTTGCATGTACAGCCCGTCGCGCCCACGGGTTCGACGCTCGACCGCTTTGGAAAATACCCGGTCGATCTTGCCCGGGTTGGGTTCGGCTGGTCGCATGGCGCTGCTCTGATCGGTCAGAAAGGCCTGATACAGCCGATCAGCACGCGGCCAGATCTTTCGGGCCACAAAACAGTCCGACCGGCGCAGCAACTGTAGATGATCATCATAAAAGATATGTGGTCGCCCCTGATAGTCGAATTTCGACAAGGTCAGCGACCGGCTTTCGATGTGGGTGGAATACAGTCGGGCCAGCGTCTGGAAATAGCTTTCATCCGGAATCCAGACGCGGCGGAAATAGCGGTCATAGGTCTGCCGCTTGGGGTCCTGCAGAATGGCCGACAGGGTCTGTCGGGTCAGGCACCACCATTGGCTGCCCATATGCGGCATCAGCCCTTCGGGGATTTTGCGGCGCATCCCGAGGGCGCGTTGCAGTTTTACATAAGCGTCGAACAGTTTGCGGTTCCGGCGCCAGGAAAACGGAAAGCGCAGTGTAAAACGTTCCTGATCCAGCCCACCGATCGTCCAGCTGACATCGGCGGTCGTTGCGCTTTCGATGAAATCGACCCGAGGCCGGTCAGAAAGATAGTCGATCAGCTCATCCACGGGCCGCAGGGGCAGGCAGGCCCCCGAAGACAAGTAGACGTGATGAACGTCCGGAAAAGCCTCAAGCATCAGTTCGGCCGCGGATTGTGAGGCCGCGACAATTCCCCAACTACCCCATTCGCAGGTATGGCGTTCCGAGAACCGGATCAACGCTTCATCCGCGAACGCGGCAACGAAATCGGAATAAACTTGATCCGGCACTTTGCGGTCCACATGGATCACCACCGGACAGCCCGATGCCGTCCAATGCCGTGCCACCTGCTCGGCCCGGTGCAGTGCTGTATGAACCAGCATGACAACGCCCAGACGGCTCATGCCCAGTTTCCTTTCGACATGAGGCCAAGGATCTCAAGCTGACGCCAGTTGATGTATTTCTCGGACCGGTCGCACCAGAATACCGGCTGCTCGTCCAGCCCCTGGGCATATGCGCGATATTCGCCAGAGCGGCGGTAATGCTGGCCACGCTGCATCTCTTCGCGGGCTTTGTCGCCCAGCGTGCTGATCAGCTTGGCGTGCAGCAACGCGCCGCTGGTCTTTTCACCGCCCCAATCGTCATAAACCTGGTTCAATCCACGCGGCAGCAGCGAATGGGTCGAGCTGACATAGACATAGCGACGGTCCCATTTGACCAAGGGGATCTTGTTAAGCGCAGGCGCTTGCAAGGGGGTGTCGCGAAAGAAAACGCGCGCACGAGGTCCCCCCTGAATCCACAGGTTCTTATACTCGGGGTTCTTTGTGATCATATAGTTGCCGGCATCAAACCAGCGGGCGATCTCAAACGGGTCCTGCCCTTCGTGATATGGCTGAGTATCCACTGGTCCTTGCGGATACATGTCGATCAGCATGGTGCCGAAACTGCGTACCGCGCAGCCATCCAGCCAGTCGGTCAGGGCGCGGATCGGTCGGGTGTCGCAGAACGGATAGATAAAGAACTCATCCGGGTCGACTGTCAGAACCCAGTGTCCATGCGCGTATTTCCGCAACAGATAGTTTGACCAATCCAATCCAAACGAAGCCTGTTTATAGCTGGCATTTGCCCGCCAAACCGAAGCGTCAGGTTGGCTTGCCAGGTATTCGCCCGAGCCATCATCGCTGTCGTTGTCGACAAACAGAAAATGATCGACGCCCAACCTGCGGTAGTATTCCAGAAAGTAAGGTAGGCGGATTTTCTCGTTCCGCAGAACGCTCATCAACAAGATATCGTCGCGTTGGATATCGTTGGTCTTGTCGGAAATCGGCTTTAATTGCCGACGTTTGCGCAGGCAGCGCACCAGACGACGCTTGCGCCGCAATCTCATTCGGTATGAATCCAACAGGCTCACGCGTTTGCACTGCCTTTTTCGTTACGCGAGCATGCCCGGGGGCTGGACGATCCAGAGTGGTGCCGGGCAAGTGCCGTTTTATGCCATTGATGCATCTTTCAAGGCAACGAATTTAAAAACAGTTAGTCACATATGCTGCTTTTCAGCAAACTTTCCCCATCAGACCCAATTGTTGTAACTGGACCCAGCCCTCAAGACGCACGGACTGAGGCGTCCACATGTCGGGGCGGTTTCCAATTGCATCATAATATGACCCAAATAGGTCGGGATCATAAAAATGCTGCCGTCGGGTTTTTTCGGTCGATGACTTGTCCACCACCTCGGGAAGAAATTTGGTGTGCAGCAACACGCCCGAAGGCGTCTTGCCGCCGGGGCCGTCATAGACCGCGTTCAGATGCCGGGGCAGGGCCGAGTGGCACGAGTTCACATAGGCATAGCGCCGTGACCAGCGCACCAGCGGGATTTTGTTCAACGTGGGCGAATGCCGCGGCCTGTCGGCAAAAAACATCCTTTCTCGCGCGCCACCCTGCACCCACAGGTTACCCAATGGGCCTTGGCGCTGCGCCCGGTAGGGGCCGGGATCGAACCAGCTAAGGGTTTTGGTCGGGTCCATTTCGGGGTCATAGGGCTGCGCGCCCAGTGGCCCCTTGGGGTAGAGATCCAGCAGCAGCGCGCCAAAGGCGATGTGGCCTTGTTGGTCCAAGGTGCCTGTTAGGTCATGCAGGGATTTGCTGTCGTGGTTGGGGTAGATCAGCAGCTCATCCGCGTCCACCATCAAGGTCCAGTGTCCGTGGCCATAGCGCATTTGCAGCCATGTCAGCCAATCCAAACCGTATCGCGCGTCGCGATAGCTGTTAAGGGTCTGCCACAGCGACACATCGGGCTGATCGCGCAGAAATTCTACCGAGCCGTCATCGCTGCCGTTATCCACGACCAGAAAGCGATCCACCCCAAGCCTGCGATAGTGGCGGAAGAACCACGGAAGGCGATTGATTTCATTGCGCAACGTGGTGAAGGCCAGTACCGCGCCGGGTCTGATTTGCGCGGTCTGATCCTTGAGGCTGGCTAGCTGATGGCGGCTGCGAAAGGATCGCCAAAGCAACCGCCGTCGTTTCAGACGCAACCGGTACTTCTGCACCCATCCAATGGGTGGAAGATTATCGGCTACATGATCTGTCACCTATGGCTCACTTTTCGTAATTGCCGTTCTGATGCCAGCGCCAGGCATCACTGATCATAGTCTCTAACGTTGATCTTTTTGGGGTCCAACCAAGCTCTTGCCCGGCGCGGACCGAGCCTGAAACAAGCTTGGTGCAATCGCCAGCGCGGCGGGGGCCGATGGAATAGGGCACCTCGCGGTTAGTGACGGCTTTGGAATGGTCGATCACCTCCATCACCGAAAAGCCCGATCCGGTGCCAAGGTTGAAAACCCGACTACCCTTGCCCTGTTCCAGCCAGTTCAACCCCAAAACATGAGCATCGACCAGATCACAGACATGCACATAGTCGCGGATGCAGGTACCGTCGGGCGTGTCGTAATCGGTGCCGAATACGGTCAGCCCGTCGCGCTTGCCGTCAATGGCGTCCAGCATCAGCGGCACCAGATGAGTTTCGGGACGGTGGAATTCCCCCACTTCACCCTCGGGGTCGGCACCGGCCACGTTGAAATAGCGGAAGATCACGTGATTCAGGCCATATGCAGCCTCGAAATCATGCAGGATATCTTCGATGGCCCGCTTTGAGGCACCATAAGCGTTCAGCGGCAGTTGCGGTGTGTCTTCATCCAGCACCACATTGTCATGCTCACCATAGGTGGCGCAGGTCGAGGAGAACACAAAGTTCAGGCAACCGGCTGCCACGGCTGCCTCGATCAGGTTCAGTGACCCTGTGACATTGTTGGTCCAATATCTGCCTGGCTGGGACATCGCCTCGCCCACCTGACTGAGGGCGGCGAAGTGCATTACTGCGGCGGGTTGGTATTTGGCGAAGACCTCATCCAACCGAGCGCGATCCAGCAGATCGCCCTGTTCGAACGGTCCGAATTTCACCGCGTCCTGCCAGCCGGTGATCAGGTTGTCATAAGTCACGGGTGTATAGCCCGCCTGCGCCAGCGCCTTGCAGGCATGCGATCCGATATATCCAGCCCCGCCGGTTACAAGAATATTGGTCATCTGTCTTCCAGACAAAGAAGTTTGTGCCCTGCTATGCCAACAGGTGTGTCCAGGTCAGGGGGAAAATGGCTCAATCCAACCCCATCGCGGCCATCATTTCCTCAAGCTTGGGAACGTCCTGCGGGTTGTTCAGCTCCCAGAACTGGCGGCCTTTGGCCTCAACCTCGACGCACAGAACTTTGCGGCCATTCTCCATAAAGCGCAGTTGCTCAAGCCCTTCCAGCTGTTCCAGCGGGCCCACCGGCCAGGTGGAATAGGCGGCCAAAGCATCGGGGCGATAGGCGTAGACGCCGACATGGTGGAAAACCGGGGTCTCTTCTTCGCCTGCGTAGGTCTCGGCGGTGAACGGGACGACTTCTTTTGAGAAATACATGGCGCTGTGATCCGCGGCGAAGACGGCGGTGGTGCCGCCAACGCGCCCGTGCTTGCGGTCGTTCAGCAGACTGTTCAGCGCGTCACCATCGCAGCGCAGCACGGGTGTGGCCACGCCCGCCCCGGGCGCGGCGCGCAGGCCAGCGACTAGGTCTTCGACAAACCAATGCGGTGTCAGCGGCGCGTCGCCTTGCAGGTTCACCACGATGTCATAGCCAGCGCCAAGGTTGGCATGGGTCTCAGCGCAGCGTTCGGTGCCATTGCCACAGCTTTCCGAGGTCATCACCACCTCGGCCCCGAACCCTTCGGCCACTTCGCGGATGCGGTCGTCATCGGTGGCAACGACCACCTTGTCGACGCCCGACACCGAACAGGCCGCGCGCCAGGACCGCTCGATCAACGTCATCGCGGTGCCATTGGCGCCGGTCAGCGGAACCAGCGGTTTGCCCGGATAGCGGGTCGAGGCATAGCGGGCGGGAATGGCGATCAGAACGGACATCAGGCCTCCTTCAGGTCAACACCCGGAGCGTAGGCGATAAAGAACGGGTTTGCATAGCCGTCCTTGCCATAGGTCAGCGGTGAATGATCATCAAAGCGCACCACGTTGCCGCCCGCACCGGCCAGCACGGCATGGCCCGCAGCTGTGTCCCATTCCATCGTGCGGCCAACGCGGGGGTAAAGATCTGCCTCGCCCGTGGCCACCAGACAGAATTTCAGGGATGAGCCCGCGCTCTTGCTGTCCTTCACCTGATATTTGTTGATGTAATCCTCGGTGGCCTGATCGCGGTGCGATTTCGACGCAACGATTAGAAGTGCTGAATTTTCCGGATTAGACACTGATATGGAAGTCACCTCCCCAGCCTGGGCTTTGTCCAATGCTCCGGTCTCTTCAACCGACTGACCATCGGCCTGTGTATAAAACATGCGACCCTTTGCAGGCGCATAAACCACGCCACGGGTTGGAACGCCGTTTTCGACCAACGCAATATTCACCGTGAAATCGCCGCGCCGGTTGATGAATTCTTTGGTGCCGTCCAAAGGATCGACAATCAGGAATCTGTCACCCTTTTCTGAATGCGAGGCGGACTGTTCCTCGGTCACCAGCAGAATATCCGGGAAGGCATCGCGCAGACCGGCCGAAATCAAGGCATCGGCAGCTTCGTCTGCTTCGGTCACCGGGCTGGAATCGGATTTGACCTTTACGTCGAAATCATCCGAATTGTAGATCTCCATGATCTTGTCACCGGCTTCCAGGGCCAGCCGTCGAATGACGGGAATGAGGGCGTCGTAGGTCACAAAAAAGCTCCGTTCCTGTGATTTGTTGATCGAATAGCCTGACGGCCTTATGATGTGCCGGTTACGGAACGGCAAGAATTTCGTGACAGATTGCAGGCGAAAAAACGGGAAAGACGCTTCGGGTGTATTATTTCAAGCGAAACCAGTCCTTACTGGGCGGCGCGTTCACAACGGCCGAGCTGATTTTCCACGCCGTTGTTCGCAGCATACGGTCCCAGCATCACAACGCGGTCGTGGCCATAATCATCAACATCTTGCAGGTTCTCGCCCTGGTTTTGGTGTTGTATACGATCCTGTCTTTCCTGGGACCACGTATTGCAAGAATCCGGGGCGAATTTGTCCTGTTTCTGCTGTCGGGCGTATTTCTGTTCATCACCCATATCAAGTCCGTCAGCGCGGTAGCGGGGGTCGGGACCGGCAACAACCCGATGATGCTGCATTCGCCGATGAACATGGTTGTCGTCCTGTTGGCCACCGCTTTTGGGGCGCTTTACACGCAGATTGTGACAATCATCGTGATCCTCTTTATTTACAGTGTAGCAGTCGCGCCAATTGAAATTCAGGAACCGGGCGGCGCTTTTGGCATGTTGATCCTGAGCTGGTTTGTTGGCTGCGCAATTGGCGTCGTCTTCATGGCTCTGCGACCGTGGTTTCCCACTTTTGTGACAGTCCTGACCAATATCTACCGGCGCTTGAACATGATCTTTTCGGGTAAAATGTTCGTGGCGAATGCGCTGGGCGGTGCCACGTTGGCCATGTTCACCTGGAACCCCCTGTTTCACGTCATCGATCAGTGCCGCGGTTTTCTTTTCCGCAATTATTTTCCTCGCAATACCAGCTGGGAATACGCGCTTTGGGTGGGGCTGATCCTGCTGCTGATCGGCTTGTTGGGAATTTTCTTCTCTCGTCAGCATGTGTCCCAAAGCTGGGAGGCGCGCCGCTAACCTGCCACACGCAGCGTCAGGTTGATCCGACCACCCTTGGGCAACAGTTTTGATGATCCGAACCGGATGCGGTCGACGCCGTGATAGGTCAGCCGGGCGGGCCCGCCCATGATCACCACATCACCCGAGTTCAACCAGATGGATTCGGTCTTGCCGCCCCGTGTCTGGTTGCCGATGCGGAACAGGGCATCATCCCCCAGTGAGATCGACAGGACCGGCCAGGAAAAATCGGCCTCGTCCTTGTCCTGATGCAATCCCATCCGGGCCCCTTCGCCGTAGTAGTTGATCAAACAGCAATCAGGATCACGGTCCGCACTGGCAAGGTCGCGCCAGATACCAAGAATCTGCTCCGGGATCGCGGGCCAAACCGCGCCTTTGGGGTGTTGCGCCTGATATCGGTAACCCGTCTTGTCGGTGACCCAGCCCAGTGACCCGGCCGACGTCATACGCACGGACATTTCCTTACCCGATGGCGTGACCGGCCGGAACAAAGGGGCGGATTTCAGAATCGGCCGCAGGCTGTCGATCAGCCGCTCCTGCGCGGGCCCGTCCAGCCAGGCTTTCCTGATATCAAAACCGCGTAAAAGCAGCCGCGCCATCCGAGAATCCCCGATCCTTGCCAAAACCTTGCCAAAAAGGCCACAGATTCCCGAAAACCTGCGTTTTACAACGCTTGCAGGCCTCTGATCCCGCCCTTATATACGCCGGGACGCGCGATGGTGTAGGGCTGTTGCGCACATCAGATCGGGGCCGGGTGCCATAACGGGTTCGGACCTCGGGACATCGCCTTGAAGAGAAAGGGATTGAACATATGGGAAAAGTAATCGGGATTGACCTCGGAACCACCAACTCGTGTGTGGCCATCATGGACGGCTCGCAGCCGAAGGTCATCGAAAACGCCGAAGGGGCGCGGACCACGCCCTCGATCGTCGCCTTCACCGAAGATGAGCGACTGGTCGGTCAGCCTGCAAAACGCCAGGCGGTCACCAACCCCGACAACACGATCTTTGGTGTTAAGCGTCTGATCGGTCGTCGTGTGGATGATGCAGAAGTCGAAAAAGACAAGAAAATGGTGCCGTACGCCATCGTCGATGGCGGCAATGGCGACGCGTGGGTGGAAGCCCGCGGTGAAAAGTACTCCCCAAGCCAGATCTCGGCCTTCACTCTGGGCAAGATGAAGGAAACCGCCGAGAGCTATCTGGGTGAGGAAGTCACGCAAGCCGTGATCACCGTTCCTGCATATTTCAACGACGCACAGCGTCAGGCCACCAAAGACGCCGGTAAAATCGCCGGTCTGGAAGTGCTGCGGATCATCAACGAACCGACAGCGGCTGCGCTGGCCTATGGTCTGGACAAAGAAGAAACTCAAACCATCGCGGTCTATGACCTTGGTGGCGGTACTTTCGACGTGACCATTCTGGAAATCGACGACGGCCTGTTCGAGGTCAAATCGACCAACGGTGACACCTTCCTAGGTGGTGAAGACTTTGACATGCGCATCGTCAACTACCTGGCGGATGAGTTCAAAAAGGAACACGGTGTCGACCTGTCGCAAGACAAGATGGCGCTGCAGCGTCTGAAAGAAGCTGCTGAGAAAGCCAAGATTGAGCTGTCTTCGACTTCGCAAACCGAAATCAACCAGCCGTTCATCTCGATGGGTTCGAACGGTCAGCCGCTGCACATGGTCATGAAACTGACCCGTGCCAAGCTGGAATCGTTGGTTTCGGACCTGATCAAAAAGTCGATGAAGCCCTGCCAGGCCGCACTGAAAGACGCTGGTCTGTCGGCTGGCGACATTGACGAGGTTGTTCTGGTCGGTGGTATGACCCGGATGCCGAAAGTGATCGAAGAGGTCACCAAGTTCTTCGGGAAAGAGCCGCACAAGGGTGTGAACCCGGACGAAGTGGTTGCCATGGGCGCCGCCATTCAGGCCGGTGTTCTGCAGGGCGACGTCAAAGACGTAGTTCTGCTGGACGTGACCCCGCTGTCGCTGGGGATTGAGACGCTGGGTGGGGTGTTCACCCGTCTGATCGACCGCAACACCACGATCCCGACCAAAAAGTCTCAGGTCTTCTCGACCGCCGAGGACAACCAGAACGCCGTAACCATCCGCGTGTTCCAGGGTGAGCGTGAAATGGCTGCGGACAACAAGATCCTGGGTCAGTTCAACCTCGAAGATATCCCGCCTGCACCGCGCGGCATGCCTCAGATCGAGGTGACTTTTGATATCGACGCCAACGGCATTGTCTCGGTTTCGGCCAAGGACAAAGGCACTGGCAAAGAGCAGAAGATCACCATCCAGGCCTCGGGCGGTCTGTCGGATGAAGACATCGACAAGATGGTCAAGGACGCCGAAGAGAACGCGGAAGCCGACAAGGAACGCCGCGAGCTGGTAGACGCCAAGAACCAGGCGGAAAGCCTCATCCACTCGACCGAAAAGTCGATGGAAGAGCATGCCGACAAAGTCGACCCGACCACCATCGAAGCCATCGAGCTGGCAATTGCCGCGCTGAAGGACGAGCTGGAGACCGAGAATGCCGACAAGATCAAGTCGGGCATCCAGAACGTCACCGAAGCGGCCATGAAGCTGGGCGAAGCCATCTACAAGGCGCAAGCCGAAGAAGGTGAGGATGAACCTGCGGCGGCAGATGCTGCGCCGGGTGAGGACGACATTGTTGACGCCGAGTTCGAAGATCTGGACGACGACAAGCGTAACTAACGGGTAACCGGGCCAATGTGGGCCGGTCCGGTTGCCGGGCCGGCCCAAATACGTTGAGGCTGAAGGAAATACTGATGTCAAAACGCGACTACTACGATGTGCTCGGCGTATCAAAGGGCGCATCAGCGGATGAAATCAAAAAGGGTTTTCGCAAGAAAGCCAAAGAGTTGCATCCCGATCGCAACAAAGACAACCCGGATGCCGAGTCGCAGTTCAAAGAAGCCAACGAGGCTTATGATGTTCTGCGCGACGCCGACAAAAAGGCCGCATATGACCGTTTCGGCCATGCCGCCTTTGAAAACGGTATGGGCGGCGGTGGTGGTCGTCCGGGCGGCGGCTTTGGTCAGGGTGATTTCTCCAGCGCATTCTCAGACGTGTTCGACGATCTGTTCGGCGATTTCATGGGCGGTCAGCGTGGCGGCCCCGGTGGCGGGCGCCGTGCGGCGCGCGGATCGGACCTGCGCTATAACCTGCGCGTGACGCTGGAAGAGGCGTTCGCGGGCCTGCAGAAAACCATCAGTGTTCCTGCTGCCGTGGCCTGTTCGGCCTGTGACGGATCGGGTGCAGAAGGCGGAGTGGAGCCAACCACCTGTCCAACCTGTTCGGGCATGGGCAAGGTGCGTGCACAGCAGGGTTTCTTTACCGTCGAACGATCCTGCCCGACCTGTTCGGGTCTGGGTCAGATCATCAAGAACCCCTGTAAAGCCTGTGGCGGTGCAGGCCGCGTGGAAAAAGAGCGTGCGCTGTCCGTCAACATCCCCGCCGGTGTCGAGACCGGAACCCGCATCCGCCTGGCGGGTGAGGGTGAAGCTGGGATGCGCGGTGGCCCTCCGGGTGATCTGTATATCTTTGTCGAAGTGTCGGATCACAAGCTGTTCGAACGCGACAGCGTGAACCTGTATTGCCGCGTCCCGGTCAGCATGGCCAAGGCTGCGCTGGGCGGTTCGATCGAAGTGCCAACCATCGATGGTGGCCGTGGCCGCGTGCAAATACCAGCAGGCAGCCAATCGGGCCGTCAGATGCGCCTGCGCGGCAAAGGCATGCCCGCCCTGCGCGGTGGTGGTGTGGGCGACATGTTCATCGAACTGGCGGTGGAAACGCCGGTCAATCTGACCAGCCGCCAGAAGGAACTGCTGAAAGAGTTCGACGATTTGGGTGAGGATAACCACCCGGAATCAAAAAGCTTTTTCTCATCCGTCAAATCCTTTTGGGATGGGATGAAGGGCTAAGATCACTCCACCAAGTTGCTAAAAGGCCGATCCCCTTGGGTCGGCTTTTTTCGTTTTATAGGTCCAGTTTGTCCATGAACTTCGCGAAATTTGGCTCTTGAATCTTGCCACATCCCCTGAGATTGTCGCGCCAACCGTTGGGGTGCCCTGATCAAGGGGCTGAGAGGCGTGAATGCGCTAACCCATCGAACCTGATCCGGGCAATACCGGCGTAGGGAACGGTCTACACACACAGACGTTTTCCATGCTGCGTTGCCCCCTGATGATGGAGCAACGATATGGCGCATATTGCCCTGACAATTGCGGGCTCGGACAGTGGCGGTGGGGCCGGGATTCAGGCGGATCTCAAGGCTATGTCTGCGTTGGGCGTGTATGGGGCCAGCGTGATCACGGCGGTCACGGCGCAGAACACGCGGGCTGTGACCGCAGTGCATGGCATACCGCTCAACGTAGTGGCCGCTCAGATCGAGGCGGTGCTGACCGACCTGGATGTGAGCGCGATCAAGATCGGCATGCTTGCGACCCCTGAAATTATTCAAACCGTTGCCGGGGCCATCGCTGGGTTTGATGGCCCCGTCGTTTTGGACCCGGTGATGATCTCCAAATCTGGCGATGCCTTGCTGGCACAGGATGCGGTTCGCACCCTGCGTGATGTTCTTGTGCCCCAAGCGACCATGCTTACCCCGAACTTACCCGAGGCCGCTTGTTTGCTGGGCACCTCGGTCGCCGAATCCCCCGATCAGATGATCGCGCAGGGGATGGCGCTGTGCGGGCTGGGGGCGCGGTCGGTATTGATGAAAGGCGGACATGGGCGCGGCGACGTTTGCCACGACGTCTTGCTTGATCCTTCGGGAGTTGTGGCAGAATTCACCGCCCCCCGGTGCGATACGCGCAACACGCATGGCACCGGTTGCACCCTGTCGTCTTCGATAGCAGCCGGGCTGGCGCGAGGGCTGGGCCTGACCGATGCGGTCGCGCAGGCGCATGAGTATCTGCAAGGGGCCATTGCTAAAGCTGACGGTCTGATGGTCGGACAGGGGCATGGCCCGGTTCATCATTTCCATCGGGTCTGGCCCGCGTGACGGTCTGGTCGGTCATAGGGGCCGGTGTGGCCGGGCTGGCAGCAGCCAGCGAGCTAGTGTCGCGCGGGGCCAAGGTTCAGATCTTTGATCCCAGTGGTCCACCTGGCCCGCATGGGTGTTCTTGGTGGGCTGGCGGTATGCTGGCCCCATGGTGCGAGTTTGAAAACGCCGAAGAACCGGTGTTGCGGTTGGGAAAGGCTGCGTTCGAGTGGTGGTCTACGCGTACTCGGGTGGAACAACGTGGCACGCTGGTTGTTGCCAACCCGCGTGATCTGCCGGATTTGCGTCGGTTCGCCCGTCGGACCGGGGGGTATACCGAGATTAGTCCGGCTGAAGTTGCCAATTTAGAGCCTGATTTAACCAGTTTCACCAACGGTCTGCATTTCACGGATGAGGCTCATCTGAACCCACGACAGGCGCTGCGGGATCTGCACCGCCAATTGCTGGACCAAGGGGTAGTCTTCCACCGGAAACTGGCCCCGACCCAGCTGGAGAATGTAATCGATTGCCGCGGTCTGCACGCGCGTGAGGTTTTGCACGACCTGCGCGGCGTCAAGGGAGAGATGTTGGTGATCCGCTGCCCGGACGTGACCCTGACGCGACCTGTACGTCTACTGCATCCAAGGATGCCGCTGTACATCGTGCCGCGTGAGGATGGTGTCTACATGCTGGGCGCAACGATGATCGAAAGCGAAGACAGCAGCCGTATCACGGCCCGATCCATGCTGGAACTGCTCAGTGCCGCCTATGCGCTGAACCCCGCCTTTGGCGAGGCCGAGGTGCTTGAGATCGGTGTCGATCTGCGCCCGGCTTTTCCCGACAACCTGCCCCGCATCCGGCGGCTGGGGCATACGATTTATGCCAACGGACTGTACCGCCATGGCTATCTGCTGGCCCCAGCGCTGGCGCAGGGAGTGGCCGATCTGGCGTTGGACAACGAACATTCGGAGATGGTCGATGAAGATCGTGCTTAATGGTGAATCGCGCGAGGTGCGCGCCGAAATCCTCTCGGACCTGTTGGTCGAATGCGGGTTCTCTGGACGGGTGGCGACAGCTGTAAACGAAGACTTTGTGCCCTCGGGTCTGCGCATTGCTCAAAAGTTGACCGATGGCGACCGGGTTGAAGTCGTCGCGCCGATGCAGGGAGGCTGAGGATGAAAAGCTTTTATGGGACCCAACTTCCCAACTCATTGATGCTGGGCACGGCGCAGTACCCCAGCCCCGCCATTCTGGAACAGGCGTTTCGCGAGAGCGGCGCGGGTGTTGCCACAGTTTCCTTGCGCCGTGAATCCGGGGCTGGGCAGACCTTCTGGCAGATGATCCGCGAGCTGGGCGTGCTGATCCTGCCAAACACCGCTGGTTGCCACACGGTCAAAGAAGCCGTAACCACCGCCCATATGGCGCGTGAGGTGTTTGACACTAATTGGATCAAGCTGGAATTGATCGGCCACACTGACAGTTTGCAGCCAGATGTGTTTCAACTGGTCGAGGCCGCGCGCATACTGACCGAGGACGGGTTTCAGGTTTTCCCCTACACCACCGACGACCTGATCGTGGGCGAGCGTCTGCTGGCCGCCGGGTGCGAGGTGCTGATGCCTTGGGGTGCACCCATCGGGTCGGGGCGCGGGCTGAACAATGAATATGCTCTACGCGCGATGCGGGCCGAGTTCCCCAATGTTCCATTGGTTGTGGATGCCGGGATCGGCCTGCCCAGTCACGCTTCGCAGGCGATGGAGTTGGGTTATGACGCCGTTCTGCTGAATACCGCTGTCGCTCGTGCTGGAAACCCTGTGGCCATGGCCCGCGCGATGATACTGGCGATTGAGGCCGGGCAACTGGCGCATCAAGCCGACCCGATCGAGGCGCGCGATATGGCCGAACCGTCAACTCCGGTAATCGGAAAGGCCTTCTTATCATGATGTTAGGCCGATTTTATCCGATCTTCGACCACTCTGATTGGTTGCGCCGGATGCTGCCCCTGGGTGTGAAGCTGGTGCAACTGCGGATTAAGGATCAGCTTGATGTGGTCATACGGGAACAGATCGCCCAATCGTTGGAACTATGCCGTGCCCACGGCACCGTGCTGGTGGTCAATGATCATTGGCAGGCGGCTATCGACGCTGGTTGTGAGTGGATTCATCTCGGGCAAGAGGATCTGGACGTGGCTGATCTGAAAGCCATCCGCAAGGCGGGGCTGAAACTGGGTGTCTCCACCCACGATGATGATGAATTAGAGCGAGTCCTGACCATGGACCCGGACTATGTGGCTTTGGGCCCGGTCTATCCGACGATCCTGAAAAAAATGAAATGGGAACAGCAGGGCCTGCCACGCGTCACCGAATGGAAGGCACGGGTGGGGGATATCCCTCTGGTCGCGATTGGCGGCATGAGCGTTGAGCGGGCGCCGGGCGTCTTGCAGGCGGGCGCCGACATCGTCTCGGTCGTCACGGACATCACGCTGAATTCCGATCCAGAAACCCGTGTTCGCGAATGGATCGAGGTCACGAGATGAGCCGCTATGCCCGCCAGATGATCCTGCCCGAGGTTGGATCGGCAGGCCAGACCCGCCTGTCAGCAGCGCGGGTTCTGGTGGTGGGCGCGGGCGGATTAGCCTCCCCGGTCTTACCCTTGTTGGCCGGGGCCGGGGTTGGGCATATAACCATCTTGGACCGGGATCAGATCGCGCTATCGAACCTGCACCGGCAGACATTGTTCGCTGAATCCGACTGTGGGCGCGCCAAGGCCAAAGTCGCCGCAGAACGCTGCCGGGCGCTGAATGGTGACATCACCGTAATGGCCAAGAATCAGGCTCTAACAAACCAGAATGTTTTAAATTTTGTCCGCAGCTCTGACATTGTTCTGGACTGCGCGGACAGTTATGCGGCCAGCTATATCCTGTCGGATACCTGTTTGTTGCAGGGCAAGCCGCTGATCAGCGCATCCGTATTGGGGCTGACCGGCTATGTCGGTGGGTTCTGTGCTGGCGCGCCGTCCTTGCGTGCGGTGTTCCCGGATGCACCGGATAGCGGCGCGAGCTGTGCAACGGCCGGCGTGCTGGGCCCTGTCGTTGGGGTGATAGGTGCCTTGCAGGCGCAAATGGCGCTGGGCGTGATCCTTGGCATGGACCCCTCGCCTTTGGGACAGTTGGTACAGTTTGACGCCCGCACGCTGCGCAACAGCACATTCAGATTTGACGGCGCACCGGAACCGGCGCACCACTTTCGATTTCTTTCCGCCAGCCAATTGACCGAAGATGATGTGATCATTGAACTGCGCACCCGGGACGAGGCCCCCGAGCCTCTTCACAGCAGGGCACGTCGGGACATTGTTGAATCCCTGAAAACAGAGCCTAACAAAGGAAAAAGACTTGCGCTTTGTTGCTCTAGCGGATTGCGCGCATGGCGGGCGGCTGAGCAAATTCAATTGGATTGGTCCGGTGAGATTGTCCTGGTTGCAGCCTCAACTACATGAGTGAATTGATTCACGAGGTAAGTGGAAACCGGTGACTATCGACCAAAGGGGTCTAGGGTCGTTTGGGCGCGTTAACCTTTCGGAAACCGATTCTGCGTAAATCTGAACGCATGACTCAGGACGCCTTTGCCGAAGCCCCGATGCTGTTTGAAAGTGACGAAGCCCCGGTGGCACCCCTGCCCTCGGGTCGGTTACCGTCCTACATCAAAGACCACCGGAAACGCCTGCGGGAACGGTTCATGTCAGGCGGATCGGCGGCGATGCCGGATTATGAACTGTTGGAACTGGTGCTGTTCCGTTCAATCCCGCGGCAGGATGTAAAGCCGCTGGCACGGGCGCTGATGGACACGTTTGGGGATTTCAACCGGGTTCTGACCGCGCCCGAGGAACGGCTGCGTCAGATCAAGGGCGTTGGTGACACGGTGATCACCGATCTGAAGATACTTGAGGCCTGCGCCCATCGCATGGCCCGCGCGCGGGTGATGCAGCGGCACGTGATTTCAGGTTGGGATGCACTGCTGGACTATTGTCACACCACGATGGCCCATCGCGAGACGGAGCAGTTCCGGGTGTTCTATCTGGATCGCAAGAACGTGCTAATCGCGGATGAGGAACAGGCCACGGGCACCGTCGATCACGTACCGGTATATCCGCGCGAGGTTGCGAAACGGGCGTTGGAATTGAATGCGTCAGCCTTGATCCTGGTACACAATCACCCTTCGGGCGATCCGACCCCGTCGCAATCAGATATCGACATGACCAACCGGATACAGGACGCATGTTTGGCCCTGGGGCTGACGCTGCATGATCATCTGATCATCGGCAAATCGAATGAACTGAGCTTTCGGTCGCAGGGATATCTGTAGCGAGTTACTGAACCCAGATCTCGACCCGGCGGTTGATCTTTCGGCCCCATTCGGTGTCGTCGCAAGCCATCGGCATCGCCTCACCAAACGCATCGACTTGCAATTCAACACTATCAGGAATGGCAGTTTCCACCGCCGCCAACACCGCATTGCGCACGGTTTTGGCCCGCAGCAAGGCGATCCGCTTATTTGCAGTCGCGGCTCCGTCGCCGTCGCTGAAACCAACGAACACCAGCTTGCGCGCATTCAGCGTCCCGGCCTCAAGCTGTTGGGCCAAATGCTGGATGTTCGACCGTGATTGTGCGTCGGGGCGGGACGAGCCTGCCTCGAACCTGACCGATAGCGACAGCCGGGACATGGGTCTGAGGGTATCGACCATACGCTGCAATTCCTCCAACCCAACCTCGGGGCCACCCGAGGCCACCGCATTGGCCAGACGATCCCCCTGCAATCCGATCCGCATCATCTCGGGTTCCTGATCGACAAAACCCGCATTGCGGATCGCCTTTTGGGCTGCGTCGCCTTGGGTATAAGCCAGAAACTGCCGGGCGATACGGGGCAGGCGGCGCTTGGGGAGGTACAGGAACATGGGTGAGGTCAGCGGGTAGTCCTCGGTCTTGATCGTCTGCCGGGTGGCCATCAACACGTGACCACATCCACCGGTCAGGGGCAGTGCGCGGGCCGCGTCAGCCTCGGCCTGGCTAGCGATGCCGATGGCAAAAGGGTCCTTGGTGACCTTTTGAACCAGATCGCTGCTGCGCTCATGCCGGATAACGGCATCAGACAGAACGACACTGGCGGGTGAAAGCAGTTGATCCTCGACCCCTTGTGCCAGACCTGATCCGGCGTCGGGCAGGTGCAGCGCAATTGGTGCGTCGGGTCCACCCAAGGCGGACCAATTGTCAATCGTGCCAGAAAACACCAAGGCGAGATCCGCGGGAGTGATTTGGGGCACGGGATTGTCCGGCGCTACGATGGGCACCAACGCATCCAACGCAATAACCCGCGACCGGCGCGCGTTGTTCAAGTCGCCCAAACCAGCGGCCTCGGCAGCCTCTTGCTCTGACGGGCGAATTTCGCGCAAAGCCATGACAATGTCGGTTTGATCCGCGATCAGATCGGCAAAGCCCTGACCGGTATTGCCGATATCGAAATAGAATCGGCCAAGCGGCGCGTCGCGCCCATCCTGATGAAGCTCGTATATCAAACTGTCCGGAGCGGATTGGCGGGACGTGACTGACAGCCCTTCCTGTTCGGCAAAGCCCATCAACAGGGCAGGCAACACGTTCTCGGCCATGACGGAAGAGCCTGAAAACCTCAGTTCGCCCACGAAATCGGTCAGATTGGGGCAGGCAGGGCCATCGCAGGTCACGCCCGAGCCATCCACCGTCAGCTCACCAAATTGGGTGTCGACGCGGTAGAACTCTCCGTCAAAGCCAAGCAAGGTACCTGTCACCTCGACCTTGCCGTCATGAGAGGTGAGCGTGATATCCTGCGCCTGAACGGCTGAGGAAAGTGTTGCCGAAAACAGTGCGACCGCCGCCACACGAAGAAATGTCATAGGAAGTTCTAGCCTGCCTGCGGTTTTAGTTTGCCGCGATTGTCAGGTTTTGGAACAGATTATTCAACACCAGAAACTCACCTGTTTTGGAGCAGTCTGGAAAGTTCAGCGTTAATTCGCGCGGCCGCAGTTTCCGGTCTTCGCGCAACTCCAGCGACTGGACGTGCAGGTCCGTGCCGCAATTTTCTGCCGTCACCTCAGCCTCGACCGTCAATTCGATCGAGCCCGATTGACCCGATTGCCCGGCGGGAAAGGAATAGATCTCGAGGTTGCGCGCATCGCTGAAGGTCGGTTGCGTCAGCTGAACGACACTGCCTGCGCCTTGCGAGTCAGACTGAGCCGAAACATGACCTGCATCCCCATAGCTGGCCCCAAATTCCAGCGCGTGGATCTGCAGTTCGGTCGTGCCCTGCCATTGTAATACAACGCGGGCATACTGGCTGATGTCGGGAACGTGAGTGGTGGCTACGGTCCCTTTCTGATCGTCAAGCGAGATCAGGAAGATCGCGTATTCCGACAAGGCTGGTATGGTCAGGTCCAGCGTGCCATTGGCGTCTGTCTGCTGGGTTACGGTCAGTCCACTGTGATGCACCTCGATCCGTTCATTGCCATAGCAGGGGGCCTTGATGATCAGGCGCGCGGCAGCACCGGGCACGGCGCGTGCGCGGGCGCTCAGGCTACAATCAGCGTGATCAGAGGGGGTTGACCGGCCGGGAGTCTCAACTCGTTGTGCAGAAGGGATGGCGCGAACCGTTTCCTGGGCGGGGGTCGAGGAGGTCAAGACAATGTCCTCCAGCCCGGGAATACCGGCGCCTTGATCAGCGGCCGCAAGTTCAGTGCCCTGCACGTCGTCAGACCACGCAGGAAACCCATTTTGCATCAGGTAACCAATTGCCAGCGCGCAAACGACTGTGCCGCCGGTGGTCACGTAGTTCTTTATTACAAACAAGACACCCTCCCCAGTTGAAGGAGCGAGTCGCATATTGATTCTGAATCACGGCCAATATGTGGCCGTGAGGGGGACTCAATGTGTCTGAATTACGCTGACGTCAGGTCAGGCGCCCGTGGCAGTGTTTAAATTTTTTGCCCGATCCACAGGGGCAACGGTCATTGCGCGACGGGTTGCCCCAGGTGCTTGGATCATCCTCGACAAAGCCGGGACGCGGATCGCCCGAGGCTTCGGCCTCGGCTACCGCTTCGGCCCGTTCGGTCGCTTGTTCGACCTGCTGCTGCGCCTGAGCCTGTTGTGCTTGCATCTGCGCCAGCATTTCCCGCTGCTCTTCTTCAGACAGTGGGCGCACGCGTGACAATTGCTGAGTCACGGTCTCACGCAGGCTATCGAGCATCGACTCGAACAGCTGGAAGCTCTCGTTCTTGTATTCGTTCAGCGGATCGCGCTGGGCATAGCCGCGGAACCCAACGACCGAGCGCAGATGTTCCAGCGTCAACAGATGCTCGCGCCATTTACCGTCGATGGTGTTCAACAGCACCTGTTTTTCGATGTTGCGCATGTTTTCGGGACCAAAGGCCGCCGCTTTCTGCGCCATCATCTCGTCTGCGGCGTTGATCAGACGTTCGCGTACCTGCTCGTCATCCACGCCTTCTTCGGCGGCCCAGTCCTGTACAGGGGCGTCGATGGTCAGCTTATCCTTGACCGCCTCGTGCAGACCGTCAGTGTCCCATTGATCGGCATAGGATTTTGGCGGCATGTGTTCGTCGATCAGATCGTCGATCACCTGTTCGCGCATATCCGAGACGATTTCGGACAGGTCGTCCGAAGACATGATCTCACGCCGTTGGCTGAACACTACCTTCCGCTGGTCGTTCATCACGTCGTCAAATTTCAGGACGTTCTTGCGCATGTCAAAGTTGCGGCCTTCGACCTTGGACTGTGCCCGCTCCAGTGACTTGTTCACCCAGGGGTGGACGATGGCTTCGCCTTCTTTCATGCCCAGGGTGGTCAGCACCTTATCGAGCCGTTCTGACCCAAAGATTCGCATCAGGTCGTCTTCGAGGCTCAGGTAAAACACGGTGCGGCCCGGATCGCCCTGACGGCCCGAACGGCCACGAAGCTGGTTGTCGATGCGGCGGCTTTCGTGACGCTCGGACGCCATTACATAAAGACCACCGGCTGCCAGAACCTTTTCCTTTTCCTCGGCATGGCGGGATTCTTCAGCGGCACGCAGCTGGGCCGGGTCGGCCTCGGGGTTTTCGGCCAGTGCCTGCAAAACCTTCATTTCCACATTGCCGCCCAGCTGAATATCGGTGCCGCGGCCAGCCATGTTGGTGGCGATAGTCACCGCACCCAGACGGCCGGCATCGGCGACGATCTGCGCCTCTTGCTCGTGCTGGCGGGCGTTCAGAACATTGTGTGCAATGCCTTCCTTTTGCAGCATTTGGCTGAGCAGTTCGGATTTCTCGATCGACGTGGTGCCCAGGAGGACCGGCTGGCCCTTTTCCTGCGCCTCTTTGGTCTGTTCGATCATCGCGCCGTATTTCTCACCGGCGGTGCGATAGACCTGATCGTCTTCGTCCAAACGGGCAATCGGTTTGTTGGTCGGAACCTCGACTACGCCCAAACCGTAGATTTCAGCGAATTCTTCGGCCTCGGTCAGTGCGGTGCCAGTCATGCCGCCCAGCTTGTCGTACAGGCGGAAATAGTTTTGGAAAGTCACACTGGCCAGCGTCACGTTTTCCGGCTGAATCTGCACACCTTCTTTGGCTTCGATGGCCTGATGCAGACCTTCGGACAGGCGGCGGCCCGGCATCATCCGGCCGGTGAATTCGTCGATCAGCACGACATCGCCGTCACGGACGATATAGTCCTTGTCGCGCGTGAACAGCTTGTGCGCGCGCAGACCTTGGTTGACGTGGTGCACCACGGTTGTGCTTTCGGGATCATACAGCGAATGCCCTTCGGGGATCAGCCCCGCAGCAATCAGCTGCTGTTCCAGAAACTCGTTGCCCTCATCGGTGAAGGTCACGTTGCGGGACTTTTCGTCCAGCGTATAGTGATCGTCCTGCAACGAGGGGATCAATCCATCAATGGCGGTATACAGATCCGAACGGTCCTGCGACGGCCCAGAGATGATCAGAGGTGTTCGCGCTTCGTCGATCAGGATCGAGTCGACCTCGTCCACAATCGCGAAATTGTGGTATTTCTGGTAAATCTGATCCAGCTCGGCCTTCATATTGTCGCGCAGATAGTCGAAACCCAGCTCATTATTGGTGGCATAGGTCACGTCACAGGCATAGGCCGCTTTCTTTTCGGCGTCGGGTTGGCCCGACCAGATCACGCCGGTGGTCATGCCCACGGAGGCAAACACCTTGCCCATCCATTCCGAGTCGCGCTTGGCCAGATATTCGTTCACCGTGACCACGTGAACGCCCTTGCCGGTCAGCGCATTCAGATAGGCGGGGAAGGTGGCGACCAGAGTCTTGCCCTCACCGGTCTTCATTTCCGAGATGTTGCCTTGATGCAGGAACGCGCCGCCCATCAGCTGCACGTCAAAGGCGCGCAGACCCAGCGCGCGCTTGGCGCCTTCGCGGACGTTGGCAAAGGCTTCGGGCAGCAGGTCATCCAGGCTTTCACCATCCAGCGCGCGTTTGCGCAGCTCGGCGGTTTTTTCGATCAGGCCGTCATCGGACAGTTTTTCGAACTCTGGCTCCAGCGCGTTGATTTTCTCGACCAACGGGCGGGTCGCCTTAATCTTGCGGTCGTTCGGTGTTCCGAACACCTTTTTGGCGAGCGTTCCGAGTCCCAGCATGTTCACTCCAGCGGATCTGTTCTTATCGTGGTTGCGACAGGCTTGCCCACCTTGCGCGCAACCCATAGATACGGGGGGTGAAAGGCGGCCCTGTCCAAGGCTTCAAAGCGATGTAAGCGGCAGGTCCCAGAGTGTCAACGCTGCGCCCTGTCGCGGCAAAGAAATAGGATGATTCCATGCCCAAAGGCCTCACTTTTCTGCCATCGTTGGCGCTTGCTGCTGTGATGGCCCTGCCATTGGCCGCCGAAACCAAACCTGATGCCGCCACCGTGGTCGCTCGTGTGAACGGTGATGAAATCACATTGGGTCACATCATCGCCACCGCAGCCGCGCTGCCCGAGCAGTACCAGCAGATCGAAGACGATGTTCTGTATGATCTGATTCTGGATCAGCTGATCCAGCAACAATTGTTGAGCCAGCAGCAGGACGCTTTGAGCAAACTGAACACTCTGGCCTTGGAAAACGAGACGCGATCCATGCGGGCGGTGCAGGCGGTGGATGCGTTGATCGACGAAAACCTGACGGACGACGTGATACAAGACGCCTATGACGCCCAGTACGCAGATTTCGAAGGTTCGGACGAGTTCAACGCCAGCCATATTCTGGTGGAAACGGAAGACAAAGCCAAAGAAATCAAGGCACAGCTGGATGATGGCGCCGATTTTGCCGAGATGGCCAAAGAACACTCCACCGGCCCGTCGGGCCCGAACGGGGGTGAGCTGGGCTGGTTCGGACCCGGTCAGATGGTCCCGGAATTTGAGGCGGCCGTGATCGCGCTGGACAAAGGCCAGATTTCCGAGCCGGTGAAAACTCAGTTCGGCTGGCATCTGGTCACCCTGAACGACAAGCGCAAAACCGAAGCGCCTGAATTGGAACAGGTACGCGCCGAGTTGACCCAAACCCTGCAACAGGGCGTCATTCAGGCGCGGATCGACGAGCTGACCCGCGAGGCCGACATCGATCGTCCCGCCCCCGAGGGTGCTGGCCCCGAGGCGCTGCGTCAGATCGAACTGCTTCAGGAGTAACCCCCGTGGCCACGATCACCAAGGTATCCCCGCTGGCCCCGGCGGCCTTTCCCGATTTGCCCGCGATTGACGGTGTGCGGTTCGCCACGGTCGAGGCCGGTGTGCGTTATCAGGGCCGTACTGATGTTATGCTGGCGGTGATGGACCCCGGCACCTCGGTGGCCGGGGTGTTCACCCGGTCCGCCACACGCGCGGCCCCGGTTCTGGACTGTCAGGACAAGATCGGCGGTGCCAGTGACGGGCCAGCGGCGATCCTGGTGAATTCGGGTAATGCCAATGCCTTTACCGGCCACTATGGTCAGACCTCGGTGGCCGAGGTGACGCAGGCAGTTTCCAAGGCCACCGGTGTTCCGGTCGAACGGGTTTTTACCTCGTCCACCGGCGTAATTGGTGAGCCGCTGCCTCATGATCGCATCGTGGCGCAGCTTGAGGCTCTGAAAGCGGGCCTCAGCCGTCACGCGGTCGAGGATGCGGCGCGTGCGATCATGACCACGGACACGTTCCCGAAAGGATCCTGCGCGCAGGTCGAGATTGATGGAAAAACAGTCTCTATTGCGGGGATTGCTAAGGGATCAGGCATGATCGCCCCGGATATGGCGACGATGCTGGTTTACATTTTCACAGATGCGCAGGTCGAACAGTCGGCGCTGCAGGCGCTGCTAGGCGCGCAGACGGACCGGACATTCAACTGCATCACGGTGGATAGCGATACCTCAACTTCGGACAGCCTGTTGCTGTGCGCGACCGGGGCGTCAGGCGTGGATGCGACGGGCAATGCCGCCTTCGCCGAGGCACTGGAAGGCGTGATGCTGGACTTGGCACAGCAAGTGGTGCGCGACGGAGAAGGTGCGACAAAGTTCGTGGAAATCCGTGTGACTGGGGCCACCTCGGACGCAGATGCCAAGGTGCATGGGTTGGCAATCGCCAATTCCCCTCTGGTCAAAACCGCAATTGCGGGCGAGGACCCGAACTGGGGCCGCGTTGTTATGGCCATCGGAAAATCGGGTGCCGCGGCGGATCGGGACCTGCTGAGCATTTCTTTCGGTGACATTCTGGTGGCCGAGAAAGGCTGGGTCAGCCCCGATTACAGCGAGGACGCCGCCGCCGCCTATATGAAATGTCAGGATCTGGTGATTTCGGTCGACCTGGGGCTGGGCGAAGGTAAGTCCACCGTTTGGACCTGCGATCTGACCCACGGGTATATCGAGATCAACGCGGATTATCGCTCGTGAAACCGGAGCAATTCAAGCAAAAGTGGAGCCCGGTTTTGCGTCCGGGATTGCGACCATGAAAACCGTATTAGTGTCTGCCGTCGCCCTGATCGACATCGAGGGCCGGGTGTTGCTGGCGCAGCGCCCGGAAGGCAAATCCATGGCGGGCTTGTGGGAGTTCCCCGGCGGCAAGATCGAAGCCGGGGAAACGCCCGAAGCCGCCTTGATCCGCGAATTGCATGAGGAGCTGGGCATCGACACCTGGGCCTCGTGCCTTGCCCCGCTGACCTTCGCCAGTCACAGCTATGACGATTTTCACCTGTTGATGCCCTTGTTTGCCTGCCGCAAGTGGGAGGGGATCCCGCAGTCTAAAGAAGGGCAGGCACTGAAATGGGTGCGCGCGAATGAGCTGCGAAACTACCCGATGCCTGCAGCGGATGTGCCGCTGATCCCAATTTTGCGGGACTGGCTGTAAGTCCGTCAGATTGGACGTCGGAACGAAATCAGTTCCGTTTTCAACCAAGAGAATGTGAATGCAATGTGAACAACGCGTTGCTTCTGTATTTAATATTGTTGATGCAAACTCTGTTAGCTTACGGCGAGTCGAAAACACCTAATGGTGCCTGTCTGCAGAATTACTCAATGATAAGGTCAGGGGCGGCTACACAGATTGAATGGCGCAGATCGGATTGGTGATGTTATGAAAAGCGATACAAGTTCCACCAACAATGAATTGCAAAACAAATGGGCGACATGGACGATGAAGCCTGAAAAGAAACAGCTAAGTTTCAAGTATTTAGCGTCTGCATTGGTCATTGCGGCGTCGGCCTTTGTTGTTGTCGGCCTTCATCAACACGCGATTTTCTGAATTTTTTACCAGCGCCTAATGCGCCGTGTCTTATGTGGTAATCCAGAATATTTAGCCATTAGAAGACCTCCGCAAGACCGATGTCTGCGGCGGCAAATCGTTCCTGACGATCAGAGCATTTGATAGTAGGTCAGAGCTGTTTATCTGTTCGTTCGGTTTAGGTTTGCAATTTCCACACCCGAGATCGGTCAGGTTTCACCACGTCTTGGTTGTTACAATTCGTAAGAATTGAGAAAACATCAGGAAAAAGTTGACGCTGATCGTGCAAGCGTCCCTTAATCGGGCGTTGGCGTCCGGGGTTGATCCTCGGGTCCGCTTTTTCCGGCCCGGGGAGAGGCCGGATGTGGAGGAGAGGAAGATTGGCTCAGACGCAGTCGGGCGCCGAGGGGATGCACTCCCTTGCTGCGCTGCTACACCGAAACGCGACACAGTTCGGGGACGCCCCGGCCTATCGAGAGAAAGAATTCGGCATCTGGCAATGCTGGACCTGGGCTGAGACGACTAAGGAAGTTCGTGCCATCGCGTTGGGGTTTCTCGAGTTGGGTGTTGAAAAGGGCGACCACATTGCTGTGATCGGTCGCAACCGCCCGGCGCATTATTGGTCGATGGTCGCGGCGCAAATGGTCGGTGCGGTTCCGGTTCCGCTGTATCAGGACGCGGTGGCCGAAGAGATGGCCTATGTGCTGGAACATTGCGGTGCAAAATACGTCGTCTGCGGCGATCAAGAGCAGGTCGATAAGGTCATCGAGATTCAGGAAAACCTGCACCAGGTCAAACACATCCTTTATACCGACAAGCGGGGGATGCGGAAATACGACCATTCCCAGATGAATGCGCTGGATGATATTATGGCCGAAGGCCGCGCCGGTCACGCCCGGTTCGATGCGGAACTGGACAAGCGCATCGCTGCGATCACCTATGACGATACCTGCGTGATGCTCTATACCTCAGGCACTACCGGCAAGCCCAAGGGCGTGGTGTTGTCGAACCGCAACGTCATCGAAAGCGCCAAGAATTCAGCCGAGTTCGATCATCTTACCCAGAGCGAGGATATCCTGTCCTACCTGCCGATGGCCTGGGTGGGCGATTTTATCTTTTCCATAGGTCAGGCCTATTGGTGCGGGTTCTGCGTGAACTGCCCCGAAAGCGCCGATACGATGATGACCGATCTGCGCGAGATCGGGCCGACCTATTTCTTCGCCCCGCCGCGCGTGTTTGAGACCCAGCTTACCAATGTGATGATCCGGATGGAGGACGCGGGCAAGCTGAAGCAGCGCATGTTCCATCACTTCATGGCGCATGCCAAGAAGGTCGGAGGTTTGCTGCTGGATGGCAAACCCGTGGGCCTTGGTGATAAGTTGAAATACGCGCTGGGCAATCTGCTGGTCTACGGCCCGCTGAAGGATACGCTGGGTTATGGCCGGTTCCGGGTGGGCTATACGGCGGGTGAGGCCATCGGGCCCGAGATTTTCGATTTCTACCGATCCCTTGGCATCAATCTGAAACAGCTCTACGGGCAGACCGAGGCCACCGTGTTCATCACCGTGCAACCGGACGGCGAAGTACGCGCGGATACGGTTGGTGTGCCTGCGCCGGATGTCGAGTTGAAGATCGATGACAAGGGAGAAATTCACTATCGCTCGCCCGGTGTTTTTGTTGAGTATTTCAAAAACCCGGATTCCACGGCCTCGACCAAAGATGCCGAGGGATGGGTTGCCACTGGCGATGCCGGTTTCATCGAAGAGAACTCAGGGCATTTGCGGATAATTGACCGCGCAAAGGATGTGGGCAAGATGGCCGACGGGTCGATGTTTGCGCCGAAATACGTCGAGAACAAGCTGAAATTCTATCCTGACATCCTTGAAGTTGTATTGTTCGGAAACGGCAAGGATCGCTGCGTGGCCTTTATCAATATCGACCTGACAGCAGTGGGCAATTGGGCGGAACGTAACAACGTGGCCTACGGGTCTTATCAAGAACTGACGGCGAATCCACAGGTGTTAGAGACCATCAAGGCGCATGTGGAAGAGGTGAACAAATCTGTTGCCGCCGACGAGATGCTGTCGGGCTGTCAGGTTCATCGCTTTGTGGTTCTACACAAGGAACTGGATGCGGATGACGGCGAGATGACCCGCACGCGGAAAGTGCGGCGCGGGTTTGTCGAGGACAAGTTCAGCGACATTATCGCGGCGCTGTATGACGGGTCAGAGACCGTCTCGACCAAAACGGAAGTGACCTATGAGGACGGCCGCAAGGGATCGATCAGCGCAACGCTTGAGATCGTAGATGCGTCGGTTGTACCGGTCGCTCAACATAAAGTGGCTGCGGAATGATGGGTCGCCGAGCGCCGCTCGACCTGCGGTCATCGCCCCGCCCGCCATCCCGTTTTTGCGTAGGTCAGGGAGTGACTGATGCTGGATAGTTCCGAAGGATATGTCACCGAAGACGGCCGCAAGATCGGCGGCGTGGTGATGGAGATGAAGAACATCACTCTGCGTTTTGGCGGTGTGGTGGCGATCAAGGATATCTCGTTCGATATTCGCGAGGGTGAGATCCGGGCGATTATTGGACCGAACGGGGCGGGCAAGTCCTCGATGTTGAACGTGATTTCCGGGTTCTATGTCCCGCAGGAGGGTGAGGTCTGGTTTCACGGAGCCAAGCGCCCGCAGATGCGGCCATTCGAGGTCGCGCAGCAAGGCATTGCGCGGACGTTCCAGAACATCGCTCTGTTCGAAGGTATGAGCGTTTTGGACAACGTTATGACCGGACGGCTGAACTTTATGAAGACCAACATTTTTCAGCAGGCCTGGTGGAAGGGCAAGGCAGAAGCGGAAGAGGTGGAGAACCGCGAGGCGGTGGAGAAGATCATCGATTTTCTGGAAATCCAGCACATTCGCAAAACGCCGGTGTCGCGCCTGCCCTACGGGCTGAAAAAGCGGGTCGAGCTGGCCCGTGCGCTGGCGGCCGAACCCAGGCTGCTGCTGCTGGATGAGCCGATGGCGGGCATGAATGTCGAAGAAAAAGAGGACATGAGCCGCTTTATCCTAGACGTGAATGACGAATTCGGCACCACCATTGCCTTGATCGAACACGATATGGGCGTGGTGATGGACCTGAGCGATCGCGTGGTCGTGATGGATTATGGAAAAAAGATCGGCGACGGCACCCCGGATGAGGTGCGCAGCAATCAGGACGTCATCGACGCCTATCTGGGGGTCAGTCATGACTGAGCATCGGACAGACATGGGGAGAGGCGCAGATGCCTGAACAACTCGTATTCGCGATGGAGGTCATCCTCAACGGTCTGATGGCCGGGGTGCTCTATGCGCTGGTCGCGCTGGGCTTTGTTCTGATCTACAAAGCTTCGGGGATTTTCAATTATGCCCAAGGCGTTATGGCGCTGTTTGCGGCGATGACGCTGGTCGGGATCATGAACGGGCAGGTGCCCTTTGCGCATGTGATCAACGCGACTTTTGGCACGCACGTTCATACTTTCGGGTGGAATGTGCCCGCTTTTGTGGCGATCCTTTTGACCATGGGTGTCATGGTATTGCTGGCCTGGGCGGTACAGCGGTTCGTCATGCGTCATCTGGTAGGGCAAGAGCCGATCATCCTGTTCATGGCCACCATCGGGCTGGCCTATTTCCTTGAAGGTGTGGCCGACCTGATGTGGGGGTCCGAGATCAAGACGCTGGATGTGGGCCTGCCGCAGGGCATCAATCTGTGGATTGATGAGAGCACCTTTAACATCTTCGGTTATGGCTTCTTCCTCGACAATCTGGACATCGTGGCGACCGTGATTGCGGCGCTGCTGGTGGCGGCCTTGGTGGCGTTCAGCCAGTACACCAAACAGGGCCGGGCCATGCGTGCAGTGGCCGATGACCATCAGGCAGCACTGTCGGTTGGCATCTCGCTGAACTTCATCTGGATCATGGTCTGGTCGGTGGCTGGGTTCGTGGCGCTGGTCGCGGGCATCATGTGGGGCACCAAGTCGGGCGTGCAGTTCTCGCTGTCGCTGATCGCGCTCAAGGCGCTGCCGGTGCTGATGCTGGGCGGGTTTACCTCGATCCCAGGTGCCATTGTCGGCGGGTTGATAATCGGTGTGGGTGAGAAACTGTTCGAGTTCGCCGTCGGCCCGCTGGTCGGCGGCGCGACCGAGAACTGGTTCGCTTACGTTTTGGCGTTGATCTTCCTGGTGTTTCGTCCGCAAGGTCTCTTCGGTGAGAAAATTATCGAGAGAGTATAGATGGATAAGCTGGAACCCCTCTTCAAAACGTTGCCAATTGCATTGCTGGCCTATGGGTTCGCGCGGTCACTTGGTGACTGCTTTGAACTCAACCTGTCTGGTTCAAGCATAGCGATGCCTGGCGATACAGCGTGGGAGATGAGGATGTTGCTCATTGTGAGCTATCTGCGAGCCTTGGACTCGCTGTTCTTCTACGCAGCTTTTGCTGCTGTGGTGCATTGGCTGAACGTCAAAAGCCGCGGGGTCGCTGCATGACCAAACTGATCGCCATCATCAACGTCATCGCATGGGCAGGGTTCTGGGCCTTTGGCTATATCGCCGTCACCTCGGAAGATCTGACCGAAAGCCAGCTGGTCGTGGCCGCGATACTGGCTTTTGCCGGGCTGATCACGGGCGTTCTGGCCTACATGAAACTGGTGCGCAACTCCGAGGCGAGCGGATACGCCAAGGGCACAAACCAACTGGATGCCGAGGCTCGTAACCGGGCACAGGAAGAGTGGGAGAAGTAAGTTATGTTCTACCGTGAGGCCGGGGATTTCAAAACCTCCTACATCGATGACAACCAGACCTTTCCGATCAAGTTCGACCGGTATCGGTACTATGTCGTGCTGGCCGTGGCCTTTGGGATTATTCCGTTCCTCATCAATGATTACTGGGCCAATGCGTTGCTGTTGCCGTTTCTGATCTACGCGATTGCAGCGATCGGGTTGAACATTCTGGTGGGCTATTGCGGTCAGGTCAGCTTGGGCACCGGGGGGTTCATGGCCGTGGGGGCCTATGCCTGCTACAAGCTGATGACCGCGTTCCCGGATGTCAGCATGTTCATACATGTCATTCTGGCGGGCGGGATCACCGCCATTGTCGGCGTGCTGTTCGGCCTGCCAAGCCTGCGGATCAAGGGGTTCTATCTGGCGGTGGCAACTCTGGCCGCGCAGTTCTTTCTGGTCTGGCTTTTCAACCGCGTACCGTGGTTCTACAACTATTCCGCTTCGGGCCAGATCAACGCGCCCGAGCGTGACGTGTTCGGCATCATTATCACCGGCCCGAATGCACCGGCCTGGGCCACCTATCTGTTCTGCCTGATCTTCCTGTCGGTCAGCGCCATCATTGCGCGCAACCTGACGCGTGGCACCACGGGGCGCAGCTGGATGGCGATCCGCGACATGGATATCGCCGCCGAGATCATCGGGGTGAACCCGCTGAAGGCGAAACTGACCGCTTTTGCCGTCAGCTCGTTCTTTGTGGGCATCGCCGGGGCGCTGTTCTTTGCCGTCTATTTGGGCGCTGTCGAAGTGGGTGAGGTCTTTGGCATTCAGAAATCATTTCTGGTGCTGTTCATGATCATTATTGGCGGGTTAGGGTCTATTTTCGGATCCTTTGCGGGCGCTGCGTTTCTGGTGTTGCTGCCCGTGGTGCTGAAAGTTGTTGGCGCCGATTGGCTGGGCTGGCCCACCGATATTGTGGCGCATCTGCAGCTGGTGATTGTCGGCGCGCTGATCATCATGTTCCTGATCCTTGAGCCACACGGTCTGGCGCAGCTTTGGCGCGTGGCGAAAGAGAAACTCAGACTCTGGCCGTTCCCGCACTAAGGGGCAGGCCCAATCAGATAACGGGTGCAAAGCCCGACCCCAACATCGGACCAACCAAGGGAGGAGACACCCGATGAAATTGACACTGGCAACCGCGGCGCTTAGCGCCCTGATGGCCGCAGGACCGGCTCTGGCGGATTTGGTAATCCCTGATCTCAGCTACCGGACTGGGCCCTATGCAGCTGGCGGCATTCCGTTTTCGGACGGGTATAACGACTATTTCACTCTGTTGAACGAACGGGATGGTGGCATTGGCGGCGTGCCGATCCGCGTGGTCGAATGCGAAACCGGCTACAACACCGAAAAAGGGGTTGAGTGCTACGAATCCACCAAGGGCGAAGGCGCGTTGGTGTATCAACCGCTGTCGACGGGCATCACCTATCAGTTGATCCCAAAAGTGACTGCGGACAATATCCCGCTGCACACGATGGGATATGGCCGGACTTCGGCTAAGAATGGCGACGTTTTTAGCCATACGTTCAACTATCCGGCCAACTATTGGGACGGGGCGTCAGGTGCGATCAACTATCTGTTGGAAGAAAACGGTGGCGATCTGAGTGGCAAGAAAATTGCTCTGGTCTACCACAATTCGGCCTACGGCAAGGAGCCGATCCGCACGCTGGAAGAACTGTCCAAGAAGCACGGCTTTGAGCTCGCGGCCCTACCGGTTGATCACCCCGGTCAAGAGCAGAAGTCGCAATGGCTGCAGATCCGCCGCGACCGTCCTGACTATGTCTTGATGTGGGGCTGGGGCGTCATGAACCAGGTTGCGGTACAGGAAGCCGCAAACATCCGCTTCCCGATGGAGAATTTCATCGGTATCTGGTGGTCCGGCTCGGAAAATGACGTTGTGCCTGCGGGTGAGGCCGCGAATGGCTACAAGGCGCTGACCTTCCACAATGTGGGCACGGATTTCCCGGTCTTTGCTGACCTGCAACAATATGTGGTCGATTCTGGCAAGGCTGCCGGTGCAGGCGATCAGGTTGGGACGGTACTGTATAACCGTGGCCTTTACGCTGCGGTGCTGGCTGCAGAAGCCATTAAGAAAGCACAAGAGCTTTCGGGCAATGCCGAAATCACTCCGGCTGACATGCGTGACGGTATGGAAGCGCTTGAAATGACCGAAGAGAAAATGGCTGAGCTGGGCCTGCCGAACTTTGGTCCGACCTTCTCGGTCTCGTGCAAAAACCACGGCGGCGACGCTCTGGTTGGTGTGACGCAGTGGGACGCGGCGAACAAGACCTGGTCGCTGATTTCGGACTTCAAACCAACAGATGGTGACGTGATCGGTGCGCTTATCGACGAGGATTCCGCAGCTTACGCGTCGGAAAACAACCTCGAGGGGCGCTGCAACTAAAGCACAACAAAAACAGGGGCGGCGGTGATCTGCCGCCCCATCCCCCAAACAAGGACGCGCGGTGATGCTGGAGTTTCTCCGGATAAGAACAGGGATAGTGCTGGGTACGGTACTTGGGCTTGCTGCGTGCAGCGCGCCCGAGATCGACGGGCCGACCTGCACCGGGCTTGTCCGAGATTTTGTTCCGGCGAAATCCGTGGTCGGGCGCAGCTCAGCGCCGAATGTGGATGCGACTGCGGATCTGTTTGCCCGGGTGTTCGAAGGTCAGGCCGCGCAACGTGCAAACCTTGACCGCGATGGGCGGGGCATTCCCGTCGAAATTCTGGCTATGACCACCGGTGGGCAATATGGTGCCTTCTCATCAGGCGTTCTGACCGGCTGGACAGAAAACGGCAGGCCAGACTTCAACGTCGTGACCGGGGCCAGCGCCGGGGCTTTGATTACCCCTCTGGCATTTGCGGGATCGGCGTTTGACGCGCGCCTGAAATCCAATACCAGGATCAATTTGAACGATGTGCTGTCGCTGCAAATCGTGCCACCGATTCCTTTGGCCAGCTCTGTCTTCAGCACCAAAAAACTGAAACGGCTGGTCGAAAGTGAAATTGACGAACCTCTGCTGGATCGTATCGCCGAGCGGGCCGATCCGGGCCAATCCGGGCAAGAGGTCAACAGCGTGGTGGTCGGCGCGGTCAATCTGAAAACCGGGCGGTTCGACATCATGGATATCGGTCAGTATCTGGCCACCACCCCAGATGATTTCGCGACAAAAGAGGATTGCGTGTCCGAGGCGGTTCTGGCCAGCTCGGCCATTCCGGTTCTGTTCCCGCCTCGCAAGATCAATGGGGACCTATATGCGGATGCAGGTGTGCGCCAGCACGTGTTTCTGGAAGGCCTGGCTAAAGGTCAGCAAACAGCTACGCAGCGCACAGGCCAACAATTTGACATTCGGGTAACTTTGCTGGTGAACGGCGATCTGGTTGTCGCAGAAAAGGACCCAGGACCCGGTATCCTCGCGTTGGCAGGCCGGAATTTCCAACTGGTCACCGATCAGGGATTTCGCGAGTCGATCGATCGAACCCTTCGCGTTGTGAAACAGAACCCCTCTTGGACCTTTAAGGCATTGGTTGCGCCTGAACTGCCCGCGCTCAATTGCAAGAACCCCGAACCCCTGTTTGACAAATGTATTACCGGGGCGTTGTTCGAGGCGGGGAAGAACATGACAAGCTCTCAACCCATCCCGTGGCTGACCGCGGCTGAGTTGGAGCGCAAGATCAACGAAATCTACGGGAGTTGACGATGCTGGATGCGGCACAAACCACCGATGTACAGGCCGAAACCCTGTTGGAGGTCAACAATATCGAGGTGATCTACAACCACGTCATTCTTGTGCTGAAGGGCGTCAGCCTGACCGTGCCCAAGGGTGGGATCA
The DNA here is from genome assembly GCF_056539205.1 of Ruegeria sp. BC5. Taxonomy (NCBI): domain Bacteria; kingdom Pseudomonadati; phylum Pseudomonadota; class Alphaproteobacteria; order Rhodobacterales; family Roseobacteraceae; genus Ruegeria; species Ruegeria sp. BC5. The sequence goes on along the minus strand of NZ_JBQFUN010000003.1, from coordinate 232,657 downwards.
CCGCCTTGCTGGGCGGCAACGGGGCGGGCAAGACTACGACGCTCAAGGCGGTGTCGAACCTGCTGCAGTCCGAACGGGGCGAGGTCACCAAGGGTACGATCACCTATCGCGGCACCAGCGTGCATGAAAGCGATCCGGCCGATCTGGTGGAAAAGGGCGTCATTCAGGTGATGGAAGGCCGCCATTGCTTTGAACACCTGACGGTCGAGGAAAATCTGCTGACCGGGGCCTATACTCGCAAGGATGGCAACGCGGCGATCCAGCAGGATCTGGAACTTGTGTATTCCTATTTCCCGCGTCTCGCCGAACGGCGCCGGTCGCAGGCGGGCTATACCTCGGGCGGGGAACAGCAGATGGTGGCGATGGGTCGGGCTTTGATGTCGCGCCCAGAAACGATCCTGCTGGATGAGCCATCGATGGGTCTTGCGCCGCAGCTGGTCGAAGAGATTTTCGGCATCGTCAAGGATTTGAACGAGAAAGAGGGCGTGTCCTTCCTGCTGGCCGAACAGAACACCAATGTGGCACTGCGGTTTGCACATTACGGATACATTCTGGAATCGGGGCGTGTTGTGATGGACGGCCCGGCGGCCGATCTGCGCGAAAACCCGGATGTGAAAGAGTTTTATCTGGGCATGTCCGACGAGGGGCGCAAAAGCTTCCGTGACGTGCGCTCATACCGCCGCCGCAAAAGGTGGCTGTAAGCGGATGGAGGATCTGGTCATGACGAATTACTACGACGCGCTCGAGACCCGTTCAGCCGACGAGCGCGCTGCCGATCAGGCGCAGGCGCTGCGTGTTCAAATTCAGCGGGCGTTGTCCGCGCCCGGTTTTGCGGCGCATCTGGCAGGGGTTGATTGCAATGCTGTTGCCTCGGCCGAGGATCTGGTGAAACTGCCGGTGCTGCGCAAATCTGAACTGGCGCAGGCACAGGCGGCGCGGCCGCCGTTTGGCGGGTTCACGGTCACACCGGCGCGGCATTTTCACCATGTTTTCCAGTCCCCGGGTCCGATTTATGAGCCCGGCAGCACTGATCCCGATTGGTGGCGCATGGGCCGGTTCCTGCATGCGGCAGGCGTAGGACCCGGTGATATCGTCCATAACTGTTTTGGCTATCACCTGACCCCGGCTGGGATGATTTTTGAAAGTGGTGCGCGGGCTGTTGGGGCCGCTGTGCTGCCCGCCGGTACCGGCCAGACCGAGTTGCAGGTCACTGCGGCGCGTGATGTGGGGTGTACGTCTTATGCGGGTACTCCGGATTACCTGAAGGTCATTCTGGACAAAGCGGATGAGATGGGCGTGGAGCTGAACTTTTCTTCTGCCGTGGTGGGTGGTGGCGCGCTGTTCCCATCGCTGCGTCAGGATTATGCCGACCGGGGTATTTCCTGTCTGCAATGTTATGCCACCGCCGATCTGGGCAATATCGCCTATGAAAGCCACGCGATGGAGGGAATGATCATCGACGAGCATGTGATTGTCGAAATCGTCACGCCCGGCACAGGCACCCCGGTTGCAACGGGTGAGGTGGGTGAGGTCGTGGTGACCTCGCTAAACCCAGATTATCCGCTGATCCGGTTTGCCACCGGTGATATGTCCGCGATCATGCCCGGACAATCGCCTTGTGGCCGCACCAACCTGCGTATCAAGGGTTGGATGGGACGGGCCGATCAGACCACCAAGATCAAAGGCATGTTCGTGCGTCCTGAACAGGTGGCCGCGCTGGTCGACAAACATTCAGAGATCGTCAAAGCCCGTGTCATCGCCGCGCGACAGGGGGAAATGGACACGATGACCGTTCAGATCGAAAGTCCACGCGACGATGACGTGACCTATGCCAAATCCGTAATTGAGGTGCTGAAACTGAAAGGCGCAATTGAGGTTGTGGCCCCCGGGTCGCTGCCCAAGGACGGGTTGGTGATCGAGGATCAACGCGTTTACGAATAGTCCAACAAAGGGTTCTGCGGCAGTTTGTGCCGTAGAATTGTTCCTCTGCCTACTGGTGTTTCTTAGCATTTTAGTCGATTAAAGGCGAAACCTGCGCCTCTTTGCCTGTAACACCGGAAACATGGCCGAAATCGAATACTCAGAACACGGAACGCGCAATCGGGGCGTGTTTGGCACCCGGCTGGTGGCCGTGGTGGCCTATCTGGTGGCTGCGGCCTGTCTGCTTCCGATGATGGCTGTTGTGCTGGCAGCGGTGACGGGTGGGACGGAAACGATCTCACACCTGCTGGATACGGTTCTGCCCGGCTATGCGCTGACAACGTTGATTTTGGTGGTTCTGGTCGCCATCGGCACCTTGTCCATCGGTGTGGGCGCGGCCTGGCTGGTGACGATGACCCGCTTTCCGGGCGTCCGCTTTCTTGAGATCGCACTGGTCTTGCCACTGGCCTTTCCGGCCTATGTTCTGGCCTATGCCTATACGTTCATTCTGGATCACCCCGGCATCGTTCAAACCACCCTGCGCGAGGTGACCGGCTGGGGCCCGCGCGACTATTGGTTCCCCGAGATTCGCTCGACCGGGGGCGCGGCGGTGATGCTGATCCTGGTTCTGTATCCTTATGTCTATTTGTTGGCCCGCGCCGCCTTTCTACAGCAAAGCTCGACCGCTTTTCTGGCCGCGCGGGCGTTGGGAAAAAGCCCTTGGCTGGCGTTCTGGCATGTGTCCTTGCCAATGGCGCGCCCGGCAATTGCCGGCGGGGTCCTGCTGGCGATCATGGAGACCATCGCCGATTTTGGCACCGTGGCTTATTTCGGCGTTCAGACCTTTGCCACCGGTATCTATACCAGCTGGTTTTCGATCGGAGACCGCGCTGCCGCCGCGCAGTTGGCCATGTGCCTGCTGGGTTTCGCATTGCTACTGGCAGTGATCGAACGCACTCGGCGGGGCAAGGCAAAATATTACCAGGCAGGTAAAAGCCACGCCCCACTGCCAGCACAGCAGATTAAAGGTTGGTTTGCAGTTGCGGGGTTCACGCTGTGTGCCATTCCGGTGCTATTGGGTTTTTTGCTGCCGGTGTTCATTCTCGTGCAGATGGGGCTTGATTCGGAACAGAACCTGCTGTCGCGGCGCTATATCGGGTTTATCCAGAACTCGTTGACGCTGGCAGGTACGGCCGCCGTCGTCACCGTTTTTGCGGCGATTTGCATCGGGTTCTATCAGCGGTTGCGCCCGGGCAAAGGGTCAGCCACGACGGGTTATGTCGCGCGGCTGGGTTATGCAGTGCCGGGCGGTGTAATCGCGGTGGGCCTTTTGGTGCCATTTGCCAGTTTCGACAACGCATTGGATGCTTGGATGCGCGAAACTTTCGATATCTCGACCGGACTGCTGGTTACCGGGTCAATCTGGTTGCTGATCGCGGCCTATATGGTGCGTTTCCTGGCCGCTGCGCTCAGCGCTTATGAGGGTGGGCAAAGCACGGTGCATGTCAACATGGACGCCGCTGCACGGTCGCTGGGCCAGACCCCGTTGGGAACGCTGAGACGGGTGCATTTGCCGATCCTGACGCCCTCGCTGCTGACGGCGCTGCTGATCGTCTTCGTCGACGTGATGAAAGAGCTTCCCGCCACCCTGATCATGCGGCCCTTCAACTTTGATACGCTGGCGGTACAGGCGTATCGGCTGGCCTCGGATGAGCGGTTGGAGGGTGCCGCCGTGCCCTCGCTGGTGATCCTTGCGGTGGGGCTGTTGCCGGTGATTCTGATCTGCCGTCAGGTCGGGCGGCGCTAGCACAGGGCGAACCAAAAAATCACATCCTGTTGTGCTTGGGCTTGATTCAAACGCAATTTCCGGCAAGGCTTGGGGTATGAACATGCAGCCTCCCAGCCGGTTTTCTGCAAACTCGGCCCAGATGCCCGTCGCGTTTAACCGGCACGAGATGTCCCATATTCTATCCGTCTATGGCAGGATGGTCGCCGCCGGAGAATGGCGCGATTACGGAATTTCCAACCTGCGCGACATGGCGGTGTTTTCCATCTTTCGGCGAACGGCAGAACATCCGATTTACCGGGTCGAGAAACATCCACGTCTGCGGCAAAGGCAGGGGATGTATTCGGTGGTTGGCATGGATGGCCGCATCCTGAAACGCGGCCAGGATTTGCGCACGGTTCTAAGGGTGTTGGAACGCAAGCTGATTCGCTCGGTCGACCTTGATTAGAGCCGTTTGTGGGCGGTCACTGGCCCATCACCCTGTTCCAGAATACGCGTGATAGCCTGATCCATCGGCTCGAACGTCACATCCATGTGATAGGCATTGGCATGCAGCAGCATGTTTTCGCCATAGACCCAGGCGACGTGACCCTTCCAAAACAGCAGATCGCCGCGTTTCGGTTCCGTCCCAGCGGGCAGGGCCTCGCCCAATTCACGCTCTTGATCGCCGCTATCGCCGGGACAGGGCGTGCCGCAGGCCAAAAGCCCAGCCTGCACCAGACCCGAGCAATCCAATCCGAACCGGCTGTTGCCGCCCCAAAGATAGGGTGTGCCCAGAAACAGTTCGGCCACGGAAACCGGATCGGTCAGGTGGATGGCGTTGCGCTTGGCATGAACGGCGGGGATGAATCCCAGCTCAGTTTCCAGAAACCGGCCATTTTCCGAAAGAACCTGAACCCTGCTGCCGAAACTCAACGAGATCCGGTCGGGGCTTTTTATATCCGGCTGCGCATAGGCGTGGGTCGCAGGCGCCGTGACCCAATGCGTATCGGGCACCGGTGCCCCCAAATGATCCAGGTTTACCCAGCCCGGGTAACCGTCCTTGTCGGCGGTGATCCGGCCCCAACCCTGTTGCGTTTCAAGGACGGTGACGGTGTCACCGAATAAAAGCTGCCGGTCCCGCGGACCATCCGGGCGGCGCAACAGGTCAGCGACGGGGGTTATGATGCGCTGTTGGGTCATAAGCCCAGAATCTCGGGTAGGGCGGTCAATATGGCGCGGGGGCCTTGACCGAGGCCGCCTTTGCTGCGACCCGGGACCTTGCTGGGCTGCCACGAGTAGATGTCGAAATGCATGTAACGACTATTGCCCACAAACCGACGCAGGAACAGCGCGGCGGTGATCGAGCCTGCAAACCCACCCGGAGGCGCATTGTCCAGATCGGCGATGCCGGGTTCGATCATTGCCTCATAGGGTTCATGGAACGGCATCCGCCAAACCGGATCAGCGGCCTGCCTGCCTGCTTGTGCCAAAGCATCGGCAGCACTGTCGTCATCGGTGTAAAACGGCGCAAGATCGGGGCCAACGGCCACCCGCGCGGCACCCGTCAGCGTGGCCATCGAGATTACCAGATCCGGCTCCCCCTCATCTGCCAGCGTCAGCGCATCGGCCAGTACCAGCCGCCCCTCAGCGTCGGTATTGTTGATCTCAACCGTCAAGCCCTTGCGCGAGGTCAGGATATCGCCGGGGCGAAAGGCGTCTCCGGCCACCGAATTTTCAACCGCTGGGATCAACACCCGCAGTTGCAGCGGAAGGTTCAACGCCATGATCATCCGGGCCAGGCCCAGCACATTGGCCGATCCTCCCATGTCCTTCTTCATCAAGCCCATCGAGTTGCCGGGTTTCAGGTTCAACCCACCGGTATCAAAACACACACCTTTGCCGACCAATGTCAGCTTGGGGCCAATACTGCCCCAGTTTATCACGATCAGCCGGGGGTCCTGCGCGGATGCCCGGCCAACGGCGTGGATCATCGGAAAGTTCTGATCCAACAGCGCCGCGCCGCGGATCACGTCGCACGACGCCTCGAATTCCTGCGCCAGCGCCTCTGCCGCAGCTTGCAATTGATCCGGACCCATATCTGCGGTGGGCGTGTTGACCAAATCGCGGGTCAGGGCCTCGGCTTGGGCCAAAACTTCGATCAACGTGGCGTCGACGCCCTCGGGCGCGATCAGCCGGGCGTTGGCCGGAGATTGCTTGGCATAGCGGTTGAACGCATAGCCGGTCAGCAACCAGCCCAGACATTCGGTCGCTAACACCTCGGATGGGACGCCAGAAGCAATGTGATAGGTGCCTTCTGGCAGGGTTTCGGCCACGGCGGCCAGCGGAAAGCGCTTGCGCACCCGGCCTGTTGCTTTGCCATATCCCCCCAGCGCAAATTCGGGTTTGCCTTCCGGTCCGGGAATCAGCACTGCCTGACCCAGCGCGCCGGTGAACCCGCTGGCCCTGACCCAGTTTGGAATATGGTCTGGCTGATCGCTCAGCCAACCTTCCAGATCGGGTTGTGCGATGACATGCAGCGGAAGCGATGGATCAGAAGAGGAAGCGAAGGACAGGGTCATGGAAATCTCGGCTTGTTCGATTTGCGCCCAGCCTAGCCGCCCACGGCCCGTCCGCAAGCCCCGTCAGACCGAAAGGTCCTGCTGATCCCAGATCACCGTCAACGAGTTTTCACCGACCCGGATCAGCCGCGACAGGGTGGCGCCGGTGGCAACGGCATCCCCTGCATCCACGGACTGCGCCACATCTCCGGCGACGCGGGCCAATGCGACCATGCCGATCTGTTCGGCGATCGCCACCAGCGACCGCGCGCATTTGCGCAACCCGGCCCAATCGCGTTGCCGCCAGAACCGTTCGCAGTTCGACAGGCGCACGGCCAGTTCCTCGACCGTACGGCACAAAACGTCCAATGCGTTCTTGTCGCCCAATTGCCGGTACAATCCATTCAGCCGGTCCTGATCCAGACGAACGGTTTCCTTGTGTTCAAGCGTGAGTATCTTATCCACCACATTCACCCCAATATTTTGTGCCCCCACGGCATGGACCGACTTTGACCGCGAATTCCTTTGCAAAACCTTGCATTCGCGGGGGATAATCGCTCGAATTTTCTGCGAATTCGGGGTAGAGCAGCCCCCAGCGAACAAATCAGGGACTTTCAAATGGATCACGCCAAACCTTTGCCGAACTATTTGGTCAAGCGGTATCACGGCTGGAAAGCCACCACATATTCTGAAAATCAAGTCTGGTATCGCCGTCTGGCCACTGAAGGACAACGTCCACGGGCGATGGTGATTTCATGTTGTGACAGCCGCGTCCATGTCACTTCGATCTTCGGGGCCGATCAGGGTGAGTTCTTTATTCACCGCAACATTGCCAACCTGGTGCCGCCCTATGCACCGGATGGTGATCATCACGGCACCAGTGCGGCGATTGAATATGCGGTCACCGCTCTGAAAGTGGCGCATCTGATCGTGCTGGGCCATTCGCAATGTGGTGGTGTGCAGGGCTGTATCGACATGTGCAAGGGGCAGGCCCCGCAACTGGAAGCCAAAGAAAGCTTTGTGGGCCGCTGGATGGATATCCTCAAACCGAAATACGACCTGGTCGCCGATGTCGAGGACAGCGTTGAACAGGCGCGTCAGTTTGAGCGGCAGGCGGTTGTGGCCTCGCTTGAGAACCTGATGACCTTTCCCTTCGTGTCCTCTGCGGTGCAGGATGGTTCGCTCAGCCTGCATGGGTTGTGGACCGATATCGGCGAAGGCGGGCTGCAAAGCTATGATCCGCAGGAAAAGAAATTCGTCGTCGTCTAAGCGGCGCTGAAATGTTGCGCAAATAGTGGGCGGAGGATCAGGTCTCTGATTCTGCGCCCTTTTTTGGTATAGTGGCCTGATCCAGGTTTGGGTTAGAGGCGCGATATGCGAGTCATCAAACGTATTTTCCTTTTTCTAATCTGTCTTGTTTTGCTATTGATCGGTGTCTCATACCTGCTGCCCGGCAAGGCGATCGTGTCGCGCAGCATCACCATCGATGCCCCGGCCAGCGCCATCTTTCCTTATGTGAATTCCATGCAAGAGACCGAGAAATGGTCTCCCTGGCTGGCGCGGGACCCGGAAACGCAACTGTCCTATAGCGGACCCGAAGCTGGGGTGGGCAATACCCTGAGCTGGAGTTCCGAGCATCCACAAGTCGGCAGCGGCACTCAGGAAATCATCGAAAGTGTTCCGGATCAGACCGTCAGAACCGCGCTGGATTTTGGTCCGATGGGCACGGCATCGGCGTCGTTTGAGCTGGCGCCCGAAGGCGATCAGACTCAGGTAACTTGGGGGCTTGAATCCGATCTTGGGATGAACCCGATGGCACGCTGGATGGGGTTGATGATGGATAAGTGGGTCGGCGGCGATTACGAACAGGGACTGAGCGATCTAAAGGCGCTGGTCGAAGGACAGACCTAAGCCAATAGGTTTTGCGCCGCAGGTTTTGATCTATGCAGCCCGGCGCAACGGTCGGGCAGATTATTCAAATCGAATTCGGGCGAGCTTTCCAAGGTGGTCGGAGCCCATAAAGGGGCGCAACTCAACCGTTCCCGTTGTTCCTTTCGGGAACAACAGGTTGTCGATTGGCAAGGGTATCTGCCAGCTGCCAAGGTTATGAGTGTTCAAGATAGTTCCAAAGCTTTGATTGTCTGCTGCCGCCGCGATCCGCTGAACGCTTTGGCCCCAGGGCACCATATTGAAATCTCCGGCAATCAGAACCGGCCCGTCGAGTTCCTTAATGCGATCAGCAATCACTTGGCTTTGTTTGGATTGGTCGTAAGGAAACGGCCAGTTCAGGTGTACGGATACAACCCAAACCAGACCGCCGCCGGGGGTTTTAACCTGCACCCCGACAAGCCCATACCCTTCCAGGCAAAACTCGGAACCTTCGACAATTGGCAATGTGGTCAAGATGGCGACGTTTTGTTCGGGGCGAAATTCACAGATCGATTTTGCCGGGTAATGTTCGAACATGTTTCTCATGAACTTGCGATTGTGACTGGACACTTCCTGCAAGGTCACGATCTCGGCGTTGGATTCTATTATGTCATCGGCCAAGGGATAGCGTGGCCAGGCCTGGCTCATGAGGTTCTTTTGATACAACGTCAGGCAAGCACCGTTGCAATCACCTGAGGGCGCTGCATAGCTGGTTGCGATTGACCCAATCGCGAGGACGGCGACGGCTATCGCGCTCAAAGCGACGTAACGCGCGCGCATGCACAGCAAAATCACGGCGCATGGTAAAAGCAGAACGCCGGCCAGCGGGCGAAGCAGGGCGAACGAATCCCCAGCTGCAATGACGGGGCCTGTAAAGCCAATAATGACCAGACCCATCAGCATACTTGCGCAGCCTATGATCAGGTTTCGTACAATCCTGTGCTTGGTCAAAACTCGCATGCTCTGCCTCTGTCGCTTTGTTCGGGGCAATGCATGTGGTTTGCTGTGTCACATGTCCCGCTGTCAAAGCGCGTCATTTTGGTGACAAGCCAGCCTGTCTTTGTCAACAGGCAGAGGTGGAATGTGCCACGTCATCCAACATGGCACATTCGATATGTTTATCAGCCCTTTTTCAGGACTTCACGACCCAGCAGTTCGGCAATCTGCACAGCGTTGAGCGCCGCGCCCTTGCGCAGGTTGTCGGACACGCACCACAGGTTCAGGCCGTTTTCGATCGTCGAATCCTGGCGGATGCGGCTGATGAAGGTGGCAAAATCGCCTGCGCATTCGATCGGCGAGACGTAGCCGCCGGGTTCGCGCTTGTCGATCACCATGATGCCCGGTGCCTCGCGCAGGATGTCGCGGGCTTCGTCTTCGTCCAGGAATTCTTCGAATTCGATGTTCACCGCCTCGGAATGGCCGACGAACACCGGAACACGAACGCAGGTAGCAGTAACCTTGATCGACGGATCGACGATCTTTTTGGTTTCGACAACCATCTTCCACTCTTCCTTGGTCGAGCCGTCTTCCATGAAGACGTCGATCTGAGGAATGACGTTGAAGGCGATCTGTTTCTGGAACTTCTTCGGTTCAACCTCGGTGGTGGGGTTGTAGATGGCCTTGGTCTGATCCCACAGCTCATCCATCCCCTCTTTGCCAGCACCCGAAACCGACTGATAAGTCGACACGACAACGCGCTTGATCTTGGCGCGATCATGCAGCGGCTTCAGCGCGACAACCATCTGCGCCGTCGAGCAGTTGGGGTTGGCGATGATGTTCTTGTTCTTATAGTCGTGAATCGCCTGCGGATTACATTCCGGCACGATCAGCGGAATCTCCGGGTCATAGCGATAGAGCGACGAGTTATCGATCACCACGCAGCCAGCCGCGGCCGCCTTGGGGGCGTAAACCTTGGTGGCCTCGGACCCCACGGCAAACAATGCCATGTCCCAGCCGGTGAAATCGAATGTGTCCAGGTCTTTGGTCGTGAGGGTCTTGTCGCCAAAAGTCACCTCAGTCCCCAGCGAACGACGGCTTGCCAGGGCAGCAAGTTCATCGACAGGGAACTGGCGTTCCGCCAGGATGTTCAGCATTTCGCGGCCCACGTTACCCGTGGCGCCGACGACTACGACGCGATAGCCCATTTCATGTCTCCAAAGTTAAGGACGCGCGTTCATAGCCGCGTTGCAGCAAAGAAAAAAGAGGAATCGCGCCATTATTCCGAGGATGACGGCGATTTGAGGCGTTTCCGGCCTCAGTCTTGCGCTAACAGGGATCGATACACCTTGACGATCTCTTCTGCCTCGCCTTCGATTCGAAAATTCTGTTCGATATGCTGGCGGGCGGCGGTTCCGGCGGCGGCCATTTTGCCTGGGTCGCTCAGCATGTCGTGCAAAGCCTCGGCCAGCGCATCAACGTTGTCTTTTTCTACCAAACGACCGGTTACTCCGTCCTGAATCTGCGCACTAAAGGCGCCAACGCCATGGCAGGCGATGGCCGGAACGCCTGATGCCATCGCTTCAAGCGGGGTCAGGCCGAACCCTTCATGGCGGGCAGGGGCGACGAACAAATCCAGCGCGCGATAGGTTTCGACGATCTCCTCCCACGGGCGTTCGCCCAGAAACCGGACACGGTCGGCCAGCCCGGCCTGTTTCAGCTTGGTTTCCTGTTCACGCTGGAAGGCTTCGAATTCTTTCGTGGCATTGCCGGTAAAGACGATTTTGGCATCAGGAAAGGATGGCAGCACCTTGATCGCCGCATCAACCAACAGATCGACGCCTTTTTGGGGTCGAATACGCCCGAAACACCCGATCAACGTCCCGGTTGGCAATCCAAGCTTGGCGCGCAGTGCTTCCTTATCCTCGGCCGGGTGGAAGATCTGCGTATCAACGCCATGCATGATCACCTTCGACGGGTGTTGCAGGAATGAGGCCGCCTGTGGTGTGGTGGCAATCAACGCATCCATTTTCGAGATCAGCTTTTTGGTAAATCCCGAATGATCGCGTTGTGCGGCCGACGTGAACAGCATTTTATAGTTGCGGCGGAATACGGACCTTAGGAACAGTCCCATCAGCATTTCGGTGTTGCGACGCGCATGCCAAACGATGGGCTCTCGATTGGGCAAAAACAGAGTCTTCCAAAGGGGGATATGCGGAATATTATCTGGCAACCCTGGGCCCGTGGCGCGGATGTTGATCATCTTTTCCTGGATGGGCAGTAGCCGGATAACAGTTGTGGTCACTCCCGAAAGACTATGTTTCAGGTTCGGCGCCAGAACTTCGATATCCTGCATTGAGTTCTCCATACCCGATGATCCGAGGCGGGATCAGTCTATGCTGTCGCGGCTGAATAGATAAATCACGCACCCGATAGCAAGCGCGACTGCGAAAAAGCCGAATATCGCTGTGTAGGGTGCGGTCGGGCTGATGTCCACCGTGGCCGCGTGAATGCGTCCGGTGATAAATTGGGCCAGCCCCACACCACCGATGCCAAACAGGTTCAGCAAGGTCATGCCGCGCCCAACCAGATGCGGTGCAACGAAAGCGCGGCCATGCGCCATGATCACCGGAAAGCTGGCCCCTATGAATCCAATTACCGCCATCAGAACCACTGATACCCAGACGGCGTTGTCGATCCACAGACACAACAGCACCAGCGCCACGGTGCCCAACGCATTGCCGCCGAAAATCACCCATTTCCGCGTGCCTAGCATCCGGTCAAGCGGCCCGTAGGCAAAGGTGCCTGCAATCATCGCCGCGCCCATGATCAGAGTCGCCGTCCCGATCTGAGTGGTGCTTAGGTTGAATATATCGCTTAGGTACGGCCCGGCCCACAGTCCTCGTGTGGCGCCCGAGGGTGCATAGGCGACCAGCATCAAAGGCAGGATCGTCCAAAGCGCGGGTTCCTTCAGCAAATCCAGCACGGACCCCCTGTGTTCGGTCTCGACCCGTTTTGGGTCATGCACGGTGAACAAGATACCCAGTGCGATAGCCCCCGAAAACAGCGCCAACACCCACATCGTTGCGCGCCATCCAACCAGTTCGACCGCCAGCGCAGTGGGGTATGAGGCCACCAGATTGCCGACCGATCCAACCCCCAACATCACGGCGGCCAATGTCGCAAAGCGGGCGGGCGGGTATTCCCGCGCGAAGATATAATAAGATGCCATCAAAACAGGGGAGCATCCGACCCCGATCAATCCCATGGCGATGGCGATGTGAAACGGCGTTTGGGCCACGGCAAACAGGGCTGCGCCGCCTGCGCCGCCGACCAGCAAAAGAACGGCCGAGGTCAGGCGCGGCCCGACTTGATCCAGCGCCCATCCTACCGGTAATTGCATCGCGGCAAAAATCAGAAACCAAAGACCCGAGGCAAAGGCCAGATCCTCGGGTGTGGCGCCGATATCGCGGCCCAGATCAACGCTGAGAACCGCCAGAAAGGCGCGAAAGAACTGGCTGAGCACATAGCCCAGGCACAAGACCACCAGACCTGCCTTCATTTTTCGTCCCTTCTACCCCTGCCTGCGCGGAAATGCTTCGCACGTCACGATGCGCCACACAAGCGCGTGTGCTATACTGTTTTCACCGGACAGCGTTCACATTCGGTCTATCTAACTATTTACCCATCACCCCGAGGTGCAGATGAAAGACGCCCAGGCCGCCTTTTATGACAGCCTTCCCCTGCAGCGGGACTTTACTCGACTGGCTCAGCCTGCGCGGTTTACCGCTGTGCCGGATGACTGGGCGCTGGGCGTGGCCGATATCGTTGATTCCACCGGTGAGATTGCCAAAGGGCGTTATAAAACCGTCAATATGGTCGGCGCGGCTGTGATCTCGGGCATGATCAACGGGTTGAAGGGGCAGGAGTTTCCCTATGTCTTCGGTGGCGACGGGGCCGGATTTGCCATACCCGCCAGCGCGGTTGACACGGGCCGAACGGTCCTGGCCCAGCTTCGGCGCTGGGCGGACGAGGAGTTTGGGATTACTCTGCGCGGGGCCTTGGTGCCTGTGTCCGAAATCCGCATGGCGGGCAAAGACCTGCGTGTGGCACGCTATGCGCCGTCAGACGGGGTGGATTACGCCATGTTCTCGGGGGGTGGGCTGGCCTGGGCTGAGGCGCAGATGAAGGAAGGCCAGTTCGAAGTGCCGCCCGCCGACCCCGGCGCGCAGCCCGACCTTACCGGCCTGTCCTGTCGCTGGTCCAACAGCAGGGCACGGCATGGAATGATCGTCTCGGTCGTGGTGCAGCCGACTTCCAAAGCCACCGAAAGCGATTTTGCCGATCTGTCTCAATCCGTCCTATCCGCGGCCGATCGGTTGGAGCGCGCAGGTCACCCGGTGCCAGAAAACGGCCCACCAATCAGTTGGCCACCCCCCGATGTCGCGCTTGATGCGCGTGTGTCACGGGCCGGGCGCAACCTGTTTGCGCAGAAACTCAAACTTTTGGGGCAAAACCTGCTGATTGCGCTGCTGTTCAAGACCGGTAAGCGATTGGGTCAGTTCGACCCTGAACATTACAAACACATGGTCAGTCGCAATGCCGATTTCCGCAAATTCGATGATGGGTTGAAAATGACGCTGGATTGCGATCCGGCCACCTTATCGCAGATCCGCGTGATGCTGGAACAAGCGCGCGGGCAGGGCAAGGTCCGCTATGGTCTGCACGTGCAGGATGAGGCGATGATGACCTGTTTCGTGCCCTCGGCCACGCGCGATGATCATGTGCATTTCGTCGATGGAGCTTCGGGTGGTTACGCGCAGGCCGCGGCAGGGATGCAGGGCTAAGGCGTCACTTCGCTCTCCACTTGGCCGCTAAGGCCCGCGCCGCCTGCGCCAATAGCATCACATCGATTCCCACTGCCAGAAACTGCGCGCCCATATCCATATAGGTCTGATTTGCCTGATCATTGGTGCCCAGAATGCCAGGTGCCTTGCCGGCGGCTTTGATACGGATGATGGCGTCGGCGATGGTGGCCTGCACCTCGGGCGCGGCGCTATTGCCTTGATAGCCCATGTCGGTGGACAGGTCCGCCGGGCCGATGAACACACCATCAATACCGTCAACCGTCAGAATATCGTCCAGTGCTGCCATCCCGGCGCGGTTTTCCACCTGAACCAGCAGGCAAATCTGCGCATCTGCCGTTTGAATGTAATCCGTGACGGACCCATAGCCAGTCGCCCGTGCGGCCCCTGCACCGACACCGCGTAGGCCCATGGGCGGATAACGACAGGCGCGGACCAATTCCTGTGCCTGTTCGGCGCTTTCTACAATCGGTACCAGAATGGTTTGCGCCCCCACATCCAGCACCATCTTGATCTTCGCCGTTTCCCCCACGGGCACGCGTACCACCGGATGCGAGGGGCTGGCGGCCAGCGCCATAAGCTGATCGCGTATCGAACGGATGTCATTCGGCGCATGTTCACCGTCGATCACCAGCCAGTCGAATCCGGCGGTGCCCATGATCTCGGTTGCGATGGGTTCGGCAAAACTGCTCCAGCAACCGATTTGGCGATCTCCGTTGATCAGAGCCTGTTTGAAAGTATTTTTTGGTGCAGACATGGTGGAACCCTTAGGTTAGTGAGCGTGCGATTTCGGTGATGACATCATAGGCCATTCGCACGTCATCTTGCGTGGTTTCGAACTGACCCGCCTGAAAACGGATCGTCATATCACCATCAACACGGGTTTGGGTCAGGTAAATGCGGCCATCATCGTTGATGGCATTAACCAGCCGCAGGTTCAGCGCGTCCAGATCGGGGTGCCCTTCAGGCGCATAGCGGAAGGTCCACAACGACCACATCGGTTGCGTGGTGATCTGGAAATCCGGCTCGGCCGCCAACTTGTCATTCAGGTCGACGGACCAGTTCACATGATTGCGCAGCCGTTCACGCAACCCCTCAAGCCCATAGGCGCGTATAACGAACCACAGTTTCAGCGCACGGAACCGACGGCCCAGAGGCACCGACCATTCCGAGTAGTTGATGATCCCGTCCTTACCATGTGTCTTCAGGAATTCCGGGCTAATTGCCAACGTCTGCACCAGGTCATCCGGGTTTTTCAGGAAATGCGCACAGCAATCGAATTGCACACCAAGCCATTTATGCGGGTTGAAGACGATGCTATCGGCCTGATCCACGCCGGGCCAATAGTAGCGATATTCCGGGCAGATCATCGCCGACCCGGCCCAGGCCGCATCCACATGCGTATAAAGCCCGTATTTCTGCGCCACCTTCAAGCATTCGTCGATCGGATCGGTGGCCCCAGTTCCGGTGCCACCAACACACATAATGACACCGGCGGGCTGAAAACCAGAGTCTAAATCAGCTTGAATTGCCCTATCTAGTGCCGCAGGATCCATCCCACGCCAATCTCCCTTGATCGGAACACGTACCAGATTATCCTGCCCAATCCCCGCAACCCAGATGGCGCGGTCCACCGATGTATGGACCTCGGCCGAGCAATAGACACGAAGCGGTTTCTGACCGAACAACCCCTGACGATTGCCCTGCCAGTTCAACACTTTTTCCCGCATAGTCAGCACAGCGGCCAGCGTTGCCGACGAAGCAGAATCCTGGATGACACCAGCAAACTCTTCGGGCAGGTCCAGCGCCTGTCGCAGCCAGTCCATCATCCGCGTTTCCATCTCGGTTGCGGCGGGCGAGGTCTGCCACAGCATGCATTGTGGCGCGATTGCGCTGGCCAGAAACTCGGCCAGAACCGAAGGGGCCGAGGCGTTCGAGTTGAAATAGGCAAAGAACCGGGGGTGCTGCCAATGGGTAATGCCGGGCATCACGATATCTTCGAAATCGCGGAAAATGTCCTCGATCGCCTGCGCCTGTTCCGGCGGATGGGCGGGCAGGGCGTTGAACACTTCTCCGGGCTCGGTCTGGGAGCGCACCGGTTTGTCCCCCACGGTCAGGTGATAATCCTGTGCCCATTCGGATATTTTCTTGCCCCAGTCTGAGAATTCATCCCATTTCATCGCTATCCTCAGCATTGTTTGGTGGGGGTTACCCCCAGGCTGGTTTTGTCTTGCTGATAGTGATGGACAACGCGGGCAGAAGGTCAACGATCTTTCGATCCTTCACTTCATCACAAAATGACAACTCTGTGAAAATATCCCATCGCATAGAGTCTATTTATGGCCAAATAGGTAAGAACAGCCGAAAAAACCCTTTGTCCCGTTGCAGTGTCGGCGGAATTCGGCAAGAATTTCGTATGACCAATGATGTACCATTGACGTCACGTTCATTGCCCATTGCGTTGCTGCGGGCGCGGGAACGGGTCATGGGACCCATTCGCAAGATGCTGGTGGATGTTGGTGTGACCGAACAGCAATGGCGCGTGCTGCGTGTCCTGAACGAGGAAGGCCCGCAAGAGCCGACTCATATTGCGGACCGTGCTTGCCTGTTGTTGCCCAGCCTCACTCGCATTCTGCAAAAGCTTGAGGTCAAAGGCCTGATCCTGCGGAGCGCGCACCCTTGTGACAAGCGCCGCCAGATCGTCGACATCACAGCCAAAGGAAAGCAGATTATCCAAGACAATATTCAGATAACCATCCATCTGGCCGAGGATCTGCGCACCAAACTTGGGCCCGACCGGCATGAGGCCCTGTTGGACCTGCTGAACGAATTGCGCGAACTGGAAACGTGACACCCCAAATACGAACCCCGCCAGAGACAGGTGCTATCTCTGACGGGGCGGCCAGACGTGTACTGGATTATATGCCTGGCCCGAGGCCGGTTGCACCGGATAGTTCCCGACGGTCCGGCCCGCAATTCAGAGAACGCGCCAATCAAAAAAGTAACCGGCTTTTTGCTCCAAAGACATTGGGGGTAACGCCTTTGACCATAGTTCTCTGAAATATTCGCACCCGATAATTCCGCGTGATGCGGGACCCTATGGGGTGTCTTGACGTCGTGGCGGGTGCTTGGGTCCCCGCCATATCTGTGAGTGGCGGTCAGAGCGCGCGGCACCCCGATTTGCCAGCGCTCGTCACCCAGCCATCTTTCAACTTAGAGCTGTTTGAGCGTTTTCCAAGCCCGTCGACCAGATTGTGAACAGCTGTCGGCCAGGGCTTGCCGATTGGCAGGTAAAATTGCAGTGAATTCAGCCGATGTCGCGAGAAGCGGCGACTTGTTCCCGCGGTTCACCGCATTAAGATGCGCGCTGGCTGATAGATTAGGGGGCTCCCATGCCAGACAATTTGTTTTCTCTTCCCGATCCGGTTGTGATTCCGATGCGGGGGCAGGATGCGGCCTATCCGGTGGGGCGAATTTTCTGTGTGGGCCGTAACTATGCCGCTCATGCCGCCGAAATGGGGCACGAGGTCGACCGCGAAGCCCCCTTTTATTTCACCAAATCAGCTCCAAACGCAGTTCTGACCGGTGCGTCTGTGCCATACCCTCCGGGGACCGAGAATTTTCATTACGAGATGGAGCTGGCTGTAGCCATCGGCAAGCCCGTTTTCCGCGCCACCAGTGCGCAGGCCTGGGACGCCGTCTATGCCTATGGCTGTGCCCTGGACATGACCCGTAGGGATCTGCAAATCCGAGAGCGCAACAAACAGCGACCCTGGGATCTGGGTAAGGACCTTGAGGCCGGGGCAGTGTTTGCGCCCCTGACCTCGGCTGCGGACTGGTCACCGCAAGACAACACACGCATTCATCTAAGCGTGAACGGCGACATTCGTCAGGATGCCACGCTGAGCGAACTGATCTGGAAGATCGACGAAATCATCAGCCATTTGTCCGGATATTACCATCTGCGTCCAGGTGACCTGATCCTGACGGGCACACCCGCCGGTGTTGGCCCAGTGCAGGCTGGGGATGTGATCGAAGGGGGGATTGACGGGTTGCAGCCGATCCAATTGACGCTGACGGATTCAGAATAGACCCTATTTAGGGTCTTTCAGCCAATCGGTTGCGAATTCAAAACCGTCCAATCCAGCAAACCGGCGGACGCGATCCATCTCGGCCTCTAGCCTGCGTGTCCGCGCGCCGGACCAGCGCACGGATCGCTCTGGCCATAACGCGTTGATCTGTAGAATGCCACGGTCGCGCTGGGCTTTCATATCGATCCGGCCAATCAATCGGTCCCCTTCCAGCAGCGGAAACACGTAATAGCCATAGGTCCGTTTGGCGGCGGGAACGAAGACCTCAATCCGATAATGGAACCCGAACAGACGTTCCGCGCGGTTGCGGTCGCGCAGCATCGGGTCAAAGGGGCTAAGCACGCGAATGCGACTGGACGGCGAAGGCGGGTTTTTCTCGGCCAAATCCGGGCGCGCGAGCAGTTTGCGGCTTCTTCCATCGGCACAGGTGACTTCAATCTCCTCCAGAATACCCTGTGTTAGACCCTTATTACACCAGTTCTTGGCCTCGCTAACACTGACCGTATCCCAGAATGCCGCCAGCTCTCCGGGTG
Organism: Ruegeria sp. BC5; assembly: GCF_056539205.1. NCBI lineage: Bacteria > Pseudomonadati > Pseudomonadota > Alphaproteobacteria > Rhodobacterales > Roseobacteraceae > Ruegeria > Ruegeria sp. BC5. The sequence goes on along the minus strand of NZ_JBQFUN010000003.1, from coordinate 214,057 downwards.
TGGCAAATCCCAGCCGGTCCAACGCTGCATTGCACAACCAATCCACGGTTTCCTTGGCGTTGCAGGGTATGTTGCCAGGACACAGATGCGTCTCGATGACCCGTTCGGTCAGATCGTATTGTTTTTGAAACCCGTTGCGGCCAACCACGGTCAGCGCGCCCGACCGCCACAGGAACTCAAGCGCCGTTTTCGATGGGTGCCAATCCCACCAACCGCCCGAGCCCTTTTTCTCGTCCTTGCCCACATCCGAGGACGAGACCGGGCCATGATCGCGGATGTGTTGCAGGACAGAGGCAAATTGCTGCTCAAATCCATCCCGGCGCCAGTTTTTCCAGCGGGATTTCAACAAGGTCTCATCACGTTGAAAACGCAGATGCCAATGGGGGTAAAACTCTATCGGGATGACAGCAGCGTCATGAGTCCAGTGTTCAAACAGCGCCTTGTCACGTTCGTAAAGTTGTTTGAGGTTTTTGGCGCGATAGGATGGCCTGCGCGAATACAGGATCATGTCATGGGCGCGGGCCACGGTATTGATACTGTCCAGCTGAACAAAGCCCAGTCGGTGGATCAAGCCCAATAACTCCGCACCTTTGGCCCCGCCCGAAGGCGGTTCGGCCAGCGCATGGTGATCCATAAACAGCGCGCGGGCCGTTTTGTTGTCCAGCCGCCGCGGCGCCATGAGTTTAGCGCCGCTTCAGGGTGTCGCCATAGCTGATCTTGGGGGTCAGTGTCAGACGCGTGTCGACCTCGGTATTCGGATCGGCCAATTGCGTGGCGATAATCTCGGCCGCCTTGCGCCCGATCTCAAGACGGCAGGCATCCATCGTGGCAAGCTTGCGTGGTAACCCCTGCAGCAGTTCCACATTGTTGAACCCGGCCAGACCGATCTGTCCCGGTATGTCGATGCCCTGTTCCAGCAGGTACAGCAATCCACCAGCACCAATCATATCATTGGAATAATACAGGAAATCCAGATCTGGCGAACGATCCAGCATGGTCTGCGTCATCTCGCGCCCTTTGGCCAGGGCCGAGCCGCCGGAGTAGAACTCGCGATCTTCGATCTCGATCCCGTTCTTGCCCAGCACTTCGGTAAAACCTTCAAAGCGTTTCCGCGCGCGGTGGTCCAACGGCATCTTGGTGCCCATGAAACCGATATGTTGATAACCCGCTTTCAGGATCGCAGCAGCCATTTCACGCCCGGCACGGCGGTGTGAGATGCCGACCATCGCGTCCACTGGTTTGCCGTCCGTATCCATGATCTCGACCACCGGAATTCCGGCTGAATCCAACATTGCGCGGGCGGCTTCGGTATGTTCCAGTCCTGCGATGATCACACCCGACGGCCGCCACGAGAGCATCTCGTAAAGGACCTTTTCTTCTTTCTCGGGCAGGTAATCGGTGACGCCGACCACGGGCTGCAATTCAGTGTCTTCCAACACCTGATTGATACCGGTCAGAACCTCGGGAAAGACCATATTGGACAGCGACGGGATAATCACCGCAACCAGATTTACGCGGCTGGAAGCCAGCGCGCCTGCAATCTTGTTAGGAACGTATCCCAACTCTTTCGCGGCAGCCAAAACGCGGGTGCGGGTGGCGTCGGACACGTCACCTCGGTTCCTCAGAACGCGGCTGACTGTCATTTCGGACACTCCTGACGCTTCCGAGACATCACGAAGGGTAAGCGGACGTTTTGTTTCTGTGGTCACGGAGGGCACCTGCACTGTTGTTTTGCCCGATGGTAGCGTGAACGGGACTTGATTTACAACTGTTGTGCAAAGGTCATGACAACCTGAAAAAACCGGGTTACAGAGAGCCTTGCGCGGCCCCGTGGCTCAACTGGATAGAGCAGCCCCCTCCTAAGGGGCAGGTTGCAGGTTCGAATCCTGCCGGGGTCACCACACATCTGCAAACAATGTCAGCGTGTTGCGTGCAAGGCACCAGTTGCCAAACGATGCACACAACACAATGCGCTGCGCCTCCGCTGCACTCATCGCGCTGAAGTGTCCCTCATCGCACAAGGGAGAGATGCGAGATGGCGACGATTAACAAGAGACCAAGCGGCAAGTGGCAAGCAACGGTAAGACGTGAAGGACGCAGTGCCAGCAAGTCGTTCACCAAGCGCGCAGATGCAGTAAAGTGGGCTAGAGATGCAGAGTTGCGTGCAGAACGCGGTCATTTGCATCAACAAGAACGCGCACAGGCAGGGACAACCACGCTTTCTGATGCGTTGACCGCGTTCCGTGACACCGTTGTTCCGACACATCGCAGCGCAGATAGAGAACAACGGTGCATCGACGCGATGTTGAAGCATCACAAGTCGTTCATGAGATTGCGGTTAGACACGTTGACTGCCGTTGATGTCTGCAAGTGGCGCGACAAGCGGCTGTCTCAGGTGTCGCCAAGCACGGTAGTGCGTGAACTGACTCTGTTACAGAGTTCAGTCGGACACGCGCTTGAAGCTGGAGCGGTCAACGTGGTCCAGCAAGTCAAGCGCCCTCGCGTTGATGATCGGCGAGAACGCAGGTTGCAAGCAGATGAGTGGGATCGGCTGATGCAGGCGTGTGACCAAGGGCGCAATCCGTTCATGCGCTCGTTGTTGGTGCTGGCAGTCGAGACAGCGATGCGGCGTGGTGAGTTGCTGGCGATGCAGTGGCAGCATATTGATTTGCAAAGGTGCACGGTACTCTTACCGAAGACCAAGAACGGACACGCGCGCACTGTGCCACTCAGCCCGACGGCGGTGCAGACGTTGATCGAGTTGCCGCGCACTGATGACCGCGTGTTGCCGATGTCAGCCGACTGCGTGCGACAGGGATTTGAACGAGTGCGGACACGTGCTGGTGTCGATGACCTGAGATTGCACGACTTACGGCACGAGGCGGTCAGCAGGCTTGTTGAACGCGGTCTGACGCTTTTTGAAGTGCAGCAAGTCAGCGGTCATCGCACATTGCAGATGTTGCAGCGCTACGTGCACCTACAAGCCGCAGACATCGTAGCGAAGTTACACGCTCCGCTTGCTGCTGACTGAACAGCACGGACACAACATGTAGTGTCGGAATAGCCAAACGGGGCCTCGGGGCGCTAAATGTTGGGCCAAATGGCTTGACTCTAGGGCCGTGGTGGGCCTAGTTGGGTCAGAGAAGACGCACTGAGGCAGACTTAATCTGCGGGCGCACCGTTCACCACCAAACGGAGCGTCCCAAGTGCCTAAACCCCTCAATAAGATAGAAGCAGCCAATCGCATTGGCGTGTCGTTACGCACCTTAAATCGAATGTTGAGTGCGCGTCGTGCTGGCCGAAACACCGCTTGCCCGCCTTGGTCTCAGATCGGACACCGCGTTTTGTTCGATCCCGTCGACGTGGATGCTTGGTTGCAGATGCGCAAATGCATTTTGCACCCGACGACGCTTGAGATGTCGAAGGATGTGCCGCAATGAAAGCGACAATAGGGTTCCTCAACGCTTTCAATCCGCTCGGCAACGCCTTGTCGCAAATCGATGCGCATCCCGATGACCGCTGTGTTCTTGAACGCATCGCACGGAAGTTTTCGCACGTTGATGAGAACGGATGCGTGTTCATAAGCGGCACGATGGACAGCAACGGTAGACCTCGCATTGGTTGGCTGGGCAGGCGACACCGCGTTGCTCGTGTAATCGTCGCAATCCGAGACGAGTTGCTGCTCTACGAAGACTGGAAGTGGGACACACGGCACCTTTGCCACAACCGCGCCTGCGTCAACCCGGATCACCTCATGCATGGAACGCGGCAAGAAAACTCAGATGATTGTGTCGAAGCGGGCAGAGCCGCACGAGGCAAAATGCACGGCAGATCGAAACTGAGCGAACAGCAAGCCAGCGACATCATCAAAGACACGCGCCCTCATCAAGTGATCGCAGATGAACTTGGCATCGCTAGACAAACCGTCAGCAAAATAAAGAGCGGTGAGCGGTGGGCGCACCTGCATGAGGAGGCAGCGCAGTGACGATACGTAGGCAAGCCCGAACCCCCGTCCAGCTTATTCTAGAAGGAAAATGGCTTAATCATCTGATATTTAACAGTAAAGCAATCGAGATGTTGCATTCTTCCTGCAACAAGTCCCTGAGATATTGCAGAATTTGTACAACATCTTCGGTCCAGCCAAGGAGCCAGACCGGATGACCAGAGCCACACAACACCGAGCCAGTGTCCGTCAGACCCGCCACGCGATCACGACGATTGTGCACAAGGCACCGATGCAGGATGACTTCCTGCCACCACGCTCGTGGGTCCGCGCATCGCACGAACTGTTCTTCAAGATGCTGCTGCTTCGTCCCGACGCACGACGCGTTCTTGCTGTGCTGTTGTCGCAAATGACCATGAACAAGAACAAGGTTGATCTGACGCAAACACAGATTGTGCAGCTGGCAAACAAACTTGCAGACGCGTGCAACGACGACGATCCCGTACATGACCTGCGGATGCTGACCCTGCAACGCGTCTGTCGCGCAGCAGCCGATTTGAAGAAGGCAGACATAGCAACGTACTCGAAGCGCGGAGGGTTCTGGACGATCAATCCGTTCGTCGTGCAGTTCGGCAACGTGCTGAATGATCCTGCATTGTCGGCGATAGTGGCAGCGCAAAACGAAGACGACGTGCTGTTCCCCGAAGACAACGGTCAGCAACCAGTATGCATCGAAGACAGCGACACTCACACAGACACTGATCGCAGCCGAGGCGAAAAGGAGGTCAGCAGATGACCACCACTACAGCACGATCCACAATCTGCAACCGTGCAGCACGTCGCAAACAGCGCGCGCACCTGACCCCGATGCAACGGGCCGAGTTAGATGCGCAACTTCGTATCGAAGCCCGCAAGCGAGCATCTGCGTCGCTGCGTGTAAGTGATGCAGCAGTCATGCAAGCACTTCGTAAGGCAACGCCACAAGCAAGGAGGTTTGTCAGTGGGCTGATTCTGCACGTGTTTGGCGTTGGCGGCACTGATAAAGCCGTTTTCGAAGACGCTTGTCGAGCAGTCGGAGACAAGCGTGTGTCGTGGCGTGCCATCGAAGAACTGCACGCATGTGGCATCCTGCGTTGGGATGCGGAAGGTAATCACGTTCTGCATCGTGTATTGAGTAGCACGGGGCAGCAGTGGGCAAGGATCGCCGCGCCAGATGGTTTGGCAGAAATTGACCGCAGCGGTGCTAACGACATGGCGCACGAGAACACCCACAACGTAATTGAGTTGGTTTCGGAGAAGCATGGATGATCGGTGTCACTGGTCTGTGTTCGCATGGTTTCGCGCTGAACGGCAATGATGGTGCCGTGATCCTGACTGCTCTTGTCAGCACCTACTGGCGCTTATTGTCGAAGCGAAAGTTTAGCGGCTATGGCTCGCTCGGCAACGCTGCATCGTCGAAGCAGGAATTTGTGTGATGGCTCGAACACGCCGCCTCAGACAGCGCCCGCTCAAGGTGCAGATGTCGACAGTTCAGAAGATGAGCATGGCATTGGAGAACATTCGCCGCAGGAAAATGATCCGGCAATTGGTGATTGATGAGTCGCGCAAGTACGGCATCGAAGTGAATGATCGAGAGGGTGAGGATGCTGCAAAGTGATACGAGACCTGACGCGGCAAAGCCGCCCGAAAAGCCAAGCCCAGGCATCGCAGTGTCAAGACATGACGGCCTTGAACAGCATGACCCAAACCTTGTGAGTTTGATCCGCCGCGACGGCACGATCTACGCGCATGAACTTTGCCGGGTCTGCGGGATCAAACCAAACACGCTGCGGATGTCGCGTTTGCGCGGGAAGGGGCCAAAGGCGAAACGGATTTCGAATAATCGCGTTGTAATCTCGTTGCGCGACGCTGCGGCATGGTTGCAGGCGACAGGGCGATACACGGCGGCGCTAAGGTTGGCAGAATGGCTGGATCAGCAGTGGCGTGAAGCAGAACGGGAGCATAGGTCTATCGAACTTCCAAAACTAAATTTGGCTCTGCGTAGCGTTTCTATTTAGTTAGTGCTTGGTGGCGATCCGTGACGCCCTAATGGATAAGAAAGTGGCTTGCTATCTGGTTTCGAGGCGCGCTACTGGACCGAGTTTTTCTTCAACGCTTCTCAACGTCTGTTCTATTTTTTTGCCAAAGTCATCGTTTTTGCCGTGGCCGAATGCCTTTCTCTTTAGGTCTATGCGCTGCTCAACTTCCTCCTTCGTCAGGTCCTCGTACGAGGACATTTCCAATAGCATTTCCAACGCAATAAGTAGTTCAACACGAATCCTGAAGATTTCTTCGATATCACTATCTGCACTATTGTTTTGCAAAACGACTTTCGCTCGGACCTGCGCATGACGCAGCCTTTCAAAGACTTCGTTTCGGTCTGCCATTCTCTCCCATCTTTGTTTGTAGATATATCCCGGATCGGAAGTACTTTCTTTCGGGACCCGCGACATAGGCGAACGCAGCGATTGAATTACATCAACAGAGTTTTGCGCTTCGGCCATCAAGTCCTCTGCCACCTCAGCGCGACGACGATCGCGTGCCTCAGTCCGCCAAAGTGTTATTTGTTTAAATCCGAAAAACAGGCCAAAAATTACAGCGATTGCTGATATCGCAGATGATATTGCGCTGATCCAATCTGGATTTAATACGAAACCAATCATAGGCGGGTCCCGAAAGTTTGAGCCATCAACGAAGCACTAAGGTGCTCTGCACGGTCATTTGAGTTCTCAAACTGAACAGAGGTTTGGCGAACTCTATTGATCAGGTCCGCGTACTTTTTCTGCATATCCAAAGGGGGAGTAATTGTTGGAAGTGTTTTTAGCTTTTTCTGTGAAATATTCTGCATACTTGAGCTTGTCCCAGTCGCCAGTTGGCTCAACGCGCTACGGGTTGAAGGCATCTTGAGAAACCCGTGCAAGAACTCTGAAACTACTGGCGCACCTTCCGGAAGAACAACCCTCCAGAGCTTGTCTGGGAGAAGCAGATTAGAAGCTTCTTGATCTACAATTGCGGTTGCGCCCACAAGTGCAGCTGTGTTTGCTCGACTGAATAGAAGGTCACCCATTTGCAGTTTGTGTTCATTCGGAGGGACGTAATCGTCCGGTGCCGGCTTCGCTTCGGCGGCATTGAAAACTCCAGAAGTCACAGCGCTTACCTTTAGAATGCGAAATGGTGAGGAACCGCTACCGGCTTGAATGTTCTTGCCGCCTTGGAATGCTTTAACGACTTCACCCAGCGGCTTCACATCCCACCCCATCGGGTTGTCGATGGGATCACCGAACATCTTGATGAACAGGGCGGGGATCAGATCGCGCAGGTGTGCGGTGGCTTGTGCCCGCAACCGCTCGATGCTCGCCGCGCGGTTCAAGATGTCGACGATGCGGCGTTGTTCGTCGAGGGGTGGGAGAAAGAACTGTTGCTCGCGAATTATCTTTTGGTTGATGTTTGGTTGAGCTCCTCCAACACTTTCGCCGATTAGTTCTTTTCTTCTCGCTTTCAAAAGATGGAAAAGAAACATCTTGTCCAACTTTTCTGTTGGGAAGATGCCGCAAACCGCTTGATTTGTCGCGGCGTCGATATCGAGAATTCCGAGTTTTCCGACTGTAGCACCATACATCGCCATCAACAGTGTGCCTTTGGGAAACACTTTTGCGCTTGAGTTTTTCACACCTTCATCAGTGACGGTTTCCGAAGTCGTGGTCACCAACCCGTCATTGAGTTCACCCGATTTGACCCAAGGAATTGCGCCGTCAAAGTAGTGCGAGTTCTTTCGATTGGGAGTGCCGCCGCTGGTTGTTTCACACACGTCGCCTAGCTTTACGAATCGGAAACTAGTCACCGCACAACCTCACGAACCAAACCTGTCAGTTCATTGAGTTCATCCAAAATCTCGCGTTCGATCGCTTTCAAATCGTCCAGTATCTCGATCGGATCACGATGCTCTACTTGAGACCGGCTTTGCGGCCTGTGTCGTCCTGCGCTCAAATTGAAGTCGGCAGCGCGCAGAGCGTCGGTGTCAGCGAACCACCATTTTTCAGTCCATTCATCCGCCTCATCACGCGATGTCCAAGTCTGCCAATTCTGTTCACGCGCAACGAATGCTTCAGCCAACATCGGCAGATCATCCGCGTCGATGGGCGTGTCGTGATTTGCATCCATCTTGTAGCCGTCATTGTCAGCATGAAGGAACATCACGCGGTCCGTTGTGCCGCCCTTGCGGAAGATCAGCACGGATGTCTTCACGCCAGAATAGGGGTTGAACACACCTCCGGGCAGCGACAGCACGGCCTCGACGGTGTTGTTCTCCACCAGTTTGCGCCGCAGTTCCTTGTGTGCACCGGTGGAGCCAAACAAGACGCCTTCCGGCAGGATCACGCCGCAGCGTCCGTCGTCCTTCATCTGGTTGAGCATGTATTGCAGGAACAGCAGTTCTGTTTGCGTAGTGGTGCCAACCTTGACCTCTTCGACAATGCGGTTTGCATCAAGGCGGCCTGAGAATGGTGGGTTTGCCAGCACAACATCGAAGCCATCGGCTGGCAATCCGCGCTCTGCCTTTTCTGCTTTGTTCAGCGTGCGTGTCAGGGCGTCACGCCGCAGGATGCGCACTTTGTCCAAACCGCGCAGAAACAGGTTCATCGTCGCAAGGCGAACCATCTGCGGGTCAACGTCGTTGCCGTAGAATGTGGCTTCCTGCAATTGTGCGAAGGCGTCGCGGCTGAGCATGTCACCAAGTCCGCGCTTGATGGTTTTGCCGTCTACCAGCCCCTCCTGCACACCGCTGTCCGATGAGTTTGCAAGGCGGATGTGGTCATAGGCTGCAACAAGGAAACCAGCTGTGCCAGCGGCAGGGTCATACACCGTTTCGCCAATACGCGGGTCAACCATTTCAACAATGGTGCGGATCACGTGGCGCGGTGTGCGGAACTGCCCCAGTTCACCCGCCTGCTTGATCTGGCGCAGCACATGTTCGAAGAGATCGCCCTTTGTGTCGGCATCCATCGTTTCGAGGTGCAGGTCATTGATCTGGCTGAGCACCTGCGAAAGCACGGTTGGCTCATCTATGCCAAGTCGCGCACCGTCCATGAAGTCGGTGGCACCCTTGGCTGCGATTGCTGCGTAGAAGGGGAAGACCTCATCGCGCACCCATGTCACCAGTCGTTCGCCATTCAACCCGTTTGCCCAATTGGACCATCGCAGCAATTCTCTCGGCACCTCTTCTGCGCCCCGGTCTTTTGCGTTGAGCGGGTTCTTCAGTTTCCACTGCCCATTGAACGCACTGGTGTAAGGCGCGGCACCGGGTCTCCGAGCACTCCTGATCTGCGCAGCGTCAGCGGCTTCGAACATGTAAAAGAAGATCAGAAAGCTAAGCTGTTCAGCATTCTGTGCAGGGTTGGGGTAGCCACCGCCATACAGATAATTGCGAATTTGTTCGATGTTCTGTCGGAGCGCAGGGGTAAGAGACATGTGGTGCTTTCAATTCAGTGTATCGGGTGGCCGTGCTCGGCAGAGTGACGCTCAATGTCCGGCCCGTCGAACAGGGCGATGTTTAAGCTGCCAAGTACGATGTCGAGTGCGTCTTGTCCGCCGAAAACACGTACTGCTTGATCAAATCCGCCAAGCGCAGTGAAAGGTGGTTCGTCAAAGTCGTAATCCCAAAAGCCATCAATTGACATTGCGTTCGCTTTTACGCGGCTTTCGATCAGTCTTGCCCATCGTTCTTGTTCTGCATTGAACGACTGTGCTTCGAACCAAGCCTCAAACCGTAGACCCAAAGCTGCTGAGGCCGCATCATGTTCGTCAGTGCGTACAATGCGCCCGTTTTCGTCGAGTGTGACCCAATCCCGTGATGCCGGGTCAATGTGATCGTTCACGTCGAGGTTCAGCAGCGAGCTAGGTGTGGATGGCCCAGTCGTGGGCGTCGAAACGCCAATGACCCCGCCTTCAATCCTGCTCGGATCATCACCGTGAAAGTCAGTGACACCAACAAAGTCGAACATGGTGAAACTGCTTTTGAAGATGTGCGGAGCCTTACGAGTGCCGCGCCCGCGCATCTGCTGGTACAGGATCGCGCTCTTTGTAAACCGTGCCATCACCAGGTTCACCACCTCAGGGCAATCAAAACCAGTATCGAGCATGTTCACGCTGACAAGTATCTTGGGATATTCTTCTTCTTTGAAGCGTTTGATGATGGTGCTCGCACCCGGTGTTGGTCCACCACCAAGATCACTGACAACGAAATCAGCGTATCTCGTTGTTTGGTTGGGTTTCTTGTCAGCGAAATGCTGATCAAACATCGTTGCCAGTGTTTCCGCGTGTTTCTTCGTGACACCGAACACGATTGTTTTGCCATCCAATGGGTAACGCATGATCCCGTCCGCACCTTTGAAGCCGTTTTCGACGACTTCCCGAAACTCGCGAACGATTGCGCGATTGCGTTCTGGAATTGTGAACTTCCGTTCAAGCGCATTTGGATGCACGGTGATTGGATCACCTTCAGCAAACAGTTCTTCGAACTCGGCCTTTGTATTGGGGTCCATCGCAGACCAATCGAGTTCTGACCGGTGTACTTGGAAGCCAGCGTCTGCTGCTGTCTTGACCGTCATTGCCTTATAGATGCGATACGGCACAAGGTGTCCGTCCTCGACAGCTTCGGTCAGCGTGTAGCTGTATGTGGGCTTGTCCAATTCAAAAAAACGGAGCGTATCACGCACAAACAATCCGTCTTCTGGGTCTGGTAGGTCTTCGGCATCAACCGAACATGGCGTCGCTGTCAGACCAAGCTGATAGCCATCAAAATGCTTCAGAACACCGCTCCACTTCCCGTAGATGGAGCGGTGGCATTCATCGGTTATGATAAGGTCAAAGTAGCCTGACGAAAGCTGATCATACTCGTTGATCATTGTTTGTAGGGTGGCGAGCGTGATCCTCTTTCCATGGTCAAACCCTCTACCGGGGCGCAAAATCTGGCATGGATAGTCTGCAAGGTAGTCCGTAAACGCGTCCTCTGTTTGTGTCGCCAGTGTTATGCGGTCAACGAGGAACAGAACACGGGTAACAATTCCCGCTTCAAACAAGCGTTTGATGAAAGCTGCTGCGGTTCTGGTTTTGCCTGTTCCCGTTGCCATCTCGACAAGCATCTTGCGGCGTCCAAGCGCCACCTCTTCGCAAAGCGCGTCGATGCAGTCGATTTGGTATTGGCGTCCATCACCACCCGCAATCTTCAAGTCTGTTGGAACGGTATGAAGGTCACGCCGAAGTACACGGCTTGCCATACGCCGCTCAAGATCACCTTGTGCAAAGAGTGTCGCAACTTTTCGCGCATGTGCATCGATGGTTCTGTCAAAGAACCACACTTCTTCACCGTTCGACAGAAATACGAACGGCACATCAAGCAATTCGGCATATGCCTTGCCTTGATCTTGTGCGGCAATCGGATCGACGGATGCACGTTTGGCTTCAAGAACAGCGACAGGACGGCCTTTTCGATCACACAATACGTAATCAGCGCGTGTGCCGTCGCTCAGAGTGTACTCAAAGTGCACACTTGTTCCGTCGATCAAGTCCCAACCAGCATCACGCAACAGAGCGTCGATCTTTGCACGCGCAAATGCTTCCGTTCCACTACGTGCCAATAGTTAAGCCCTTCTCGACAATGCCTGTCATGCAAAGCGCAGCTTGTTTCCTGCAACTCGGCTCAACAAGTTCTGCAATTTACATGCGATTACTTTTTCTTTTGAAAGCAAAGTGCATTCGTCTTGCTGTGAATGCAACCGCACCGTGTTGCAATTTGCAAAAGGGGGACGCGTCCGACATCCGGCCCGCAGTGCGCCTCACCTGATACCCGTGTTTTGCTTTTGTGCGGGGGAGTTGTCGAACAGGAGGGTGGGTGGTTCAATCCGTTACGCTGCACGCACGAACCTCATGACACACGTTGTCGCATCCGAACACTGTGTTGTTTGATCATCGTCATCAGAGTGTGTGTGACACTGTCACAGACAACGCTGCACCTCCGCTGCACTTGGGCTGCTTTTACTGACCGATCACGTACCTTCTGGTATTGTAATGCACCCACTGACATGCGAAACTTAACTCACTGACAACACGGACAAATCACGCGATGTGATGCAAGTGTTTGCAGTGCATGACATTGCTTGTTGCACCTCCCTCCTAAGGGGCAGGTTGCAGGTTCGAATCCTGCCGGGGTCGCCAAGTTTGCTGAAACACAGCTATAGGCGGCCGGGCGGTCAGGTAGTGTACGACGACATTCAAGAATAGGCGTCAGCGGTTTGATCGGTCAGCTTGCCCGATGCCAGCGCTGCCAGTGCAACCATCGCGGCTGCGGTGCCCAGGACCAGGGAAAGACCTCCGATTTGATAGGTCAGCCCGGACAGGACGGTGCCCACAAGGCGGCCCGTCGCGTTGGCCATGTAGTAAAATCCGACATCCATCGTCACCCGTTCCGATTTTGTGAAGGCCAGAATCAAGTAGGAATGCAGCGATGAGTTGACTGCGAACACCGCGCCGAACAGCAGCAGGCCCAGAACCAGCGTGACGGTTAACCATGTTTCGGGGCCTGAAGAGAACAGCACCACAATCGTCAATGCGGCGGGTACGCAAAACAAAGCTGCGGCCCAGCTGCGGGCGGAATGGATCAGGTCTGCTTCGCTGCGTTCACTGGCGCGCAGAATCTTGGGCGCGCTGGCTTGAACAGCGCCGTAAAGGATAACCCAGACCGCCATGAAAGAGCCGATCATGAAAAAAGCTGCGCGGTTTCCTTCTTGGGTGCCGTCGGACAGCACGGCGTAGAAATAGATCGGGATGCCGACCACGAACCACACGTCTCGGGCGCCAAAAAGAAAGACACGCGCCACCGAAAGCCAGTTCACATTGGCGGATTTCGAGAACACCTCGGAGAATTTTGCCCCCTTGCGGCCCATGGGCAGACCTGCGGGCATGAACAGTATTACTCCAATCAATATCAGCGCCAGAACTGCGGCCATAATCAGGATCGCCATCATGAATCCCGAGGTGGCCAACATCACCGCACCCAGCAGAAAACCCAGCCCTTTCACCGCATTCTTGGATCCGGTCAGCACCGCTACCCAACGAAAAAGCCCGCCCCCCTCGGTGGGTGCCAGCAGTTTCACAGAAGATTTCGAGGACATCTTGGCCAGGTCCTTGGCCACGCCGCTGGCCCCTTGCACCATCATCACAAAGGTCACCGATGCTGCGATGGTCCAATTCGGGTCCAGTTGCGTCATCGCCAGTAAGGCCAGAACCTGAAGTCCCAGACCGGCATAAAGCGTCGAGGTCAACCCGAAGCGTGCCGCAATCCAGCCCGCCGTCAGATTGGTTACGATCCCTGCGACCTCATACAAAACAAACAGATAGGCCAGCTGCACCGGTGAAAAGCCCAGCGAATGAAAATGCAACAGCACCAACATGCGCAACGCACCGTCGGTCAGCATAAACGCCCAATAGGCGGCTGTGACCGCGATATAGGCTGACAGACCCTCGGGCCGTTGGGTCACAGCCCCGACCCAACCATAAGGGCAACGTCCACCAGGCGGTGCGCATAACCCATTTCATTGTCGTACCAGGCATAGATCTTTACCTGCGTTCCGTTCACCACCATGGTCGAAGGCGCATCCACGATCGAAGAGCGTGTATCATTGGTGTAGTCGGTCGACACCAAAGGCCGCGTTTCATAACCCAGAATACCTTTCAAGTCCCCTTCGGCAGCGGCTTTGAACAGGGCGTTGACCTCTTCAGCAGTTGTTTCCCGCTCGACTTCGAATACGCAATCGGTCAGCGAGGCGTTCAGCAACGGCACACGCACTGCATGGCCGTTCAGCCGCCCCGTGAGTTCGGGGTAGATCAGCGTGATTGCGGTGGCCGATCCGGTGGTGGTCGGGATCAGAGAATTCAACGCCGAGCGTGCGCGGCGCAGGTCCTTGGCCGGTCGATCCACAATGGTTTGCGTGTTGGTCACGTCGTGGATTGTGGTCATCGATCCGTGTCGAATGCCCAGGTTATCATGGATCACCTTGACCACAGGCGCCAGGCAGTTGGTGGTGCATGAGGCCGCAGTGATGATTAGGTGCTTGTTCGGGTCATAGGTGGCATCGTTGACGCCCATGACGATATTGGCAGTCGGTCCCTCCTTGACCGGAGCCGAGACGACAACCTTTTTCACGCCAGCCTCGAAATATGGGGCCAGCTTGGCCTCGGTCTTGAATACGCCTGTACAATCGATCACCACATCGACACCGTCCAGTGGAAGGGCATTCAGGTCCTTGGTGCCAATAAAAGGCAGGCGGGTGCCATTGATCGTGACACTCTCTGCGTCATGCTCGAAATTGGCATCCCAGCGGCCATGCACGGTGTCAAACTCCAGCAGATGCGCGTGCATTTCGGGGTCGCCCACTGCATCATTGATCCAGGCGATCTTGGCGCCTTTTTCCAGCAATGGTTTCAAGGCCAGCTTTCCCATCCGGCCCAAACCGTTCAGTGCGTAAGTTGTCATTGTTCTTCCTCGACGGGCGTTCTGCCGATGTCATCGACAGCAGATTGCAATGCGATCCGGTCAAGACTTTCGACCGGCAAAGAGGTGAAGGCTTCAATCCGGCGCTTGAGCGCGCCATAAGTGTTCTGAAACGCTAGGCTTTTTTCGGCGTCTGTGCCTTCGGTCTGGACCGGATCGATCATACCCCAGTGGCCGCTAATCGGCTGACCTTCCCAGGCGGGGCATTCTTCGTTTGCGGCCTTGTTGCAGACAGTAAAAACGAAATCCAACTCGGGCGCGTCGGGGCCCGAGAATTCAGATATGCTTTTGGACCGTAAACCCGAGGTGTCATGACCCTTGTCCTCAAGCACTTGCATGGCCATCGGATTCAGCTCGGAAAACGATTTTGTGCCAGCTGAGTAGACGTTGAACCGGTTCCCAGCGATGTCTCGCAGCAGGGTCTCGGCAAAAATGGAACGTGCCGAGTTGCCAACGCAGATAAACAACACGTTGAATTTGCGGCCCGTCATTGCGCCGTTTCCTTGCTCGGATGGCATGCAGATATCAGGGCGGCCACGGCAGCAATCGTTCAGCAGGAAGCCCAGCATGTTCTGAACGTTCTTCATTTCAACCGAATAAAGCAGGGAAGTCCCTGACCGTTTCTGCGTCACCAGCCCGGATCGTTGCAATGCGTTCAGATAGTTCGACAGAGTGCTGGGTTTGATACTCAGCTCTGTCGCCAATTCACCCGCCGGAACGGCGTCAGGAAAGCGTCGCATCAATATACGAAACACCGAAATACGTTGCGGGTGGCCAAGGACAGCGAGTTGGTTTGTTATTCGATTTATCATATTTCATGAAATATCGAAATAACACGCAAGCAACAATCCCTAACCCGCGCCGTTACAATAAATTCACATTCGTTGTCACTGAATGTTCGCGTTGGGGTCGAGCGGTCAACAGCACAGCTTGCCCAAACGCGTGGAAAAAGCACGAGGAAACCAAAAAGAAGTAGGCTTGCGCGTACCACCCCGACCGTTTAAACGAACCCTCGCTTGCCTCAATAGCTCAGCTGGTAGAGCAGGTCCTTCGTAAGGACAAGGTCGGGGGTTCGAGTCCCTCTTGAGGCACCACATGCATTCCCGAATCGTGTTCCGGTAACCGCTTAGGCGCGTTTTTCGCCTATTGTTGTGACGCCCAGAACCGACAGAACCTTGGCTTCGATCTGTTCGGCATTCATGCCCGCAACGGCATACATGTCCGCTGGGCTGGCCTGATCGATGAAGATATCCGGCAGCACCATCGAGCGGTATTTCAGCCCGTGATCGAACACACCCTCATCCGCCAATAGCTGTGCCACGTGGCTGCCAAATCCGCCAACGGCACCTTCTTCGATGGTGATCAGAGCCTCGTGGTTAGCGGCCAGATCAAGGATCAGATCACGGTCCAGCGGTTTGGCGAAACGGGCGTCGGCGATGGTGGGTGTGATCCCGCGGGCTGAAAGGGCCTCGGCGGCCTTCTGCACCTCGGCCAAGCGGGTGCCAAAGGACAAAAGCGCCACGCGCGCACCTTTTTGGATCATGCGGCCTTTGCCGATCTCAAGCACCTCGCCTCCTTCAGGCAGGTCGACGCCCACACCCTCGCCGCGCGGATAGCGGAACGCAATGGGACCGTCATCATGGGCCGCCGCCGTGGCCACCATGTGCATCAGTTCGGCCTCATCCGCAGCGGCCATGACGGTCATGCCGGGCAGGTTGGCAAGATAGGCAATATCGAAGGATCCCGCATGGGTTGCGCCATCAGCACCCACCAGCCCTGCACGGTCGATGGCAAAACGCACCGGCAGGCGCTGAATGGCCACGTCATGCACCACCTGATCATAGCCGCGCTGCAAAAAGGTCGAATACATCGCGCAGAACGGTTTCATACCGCCAGCCGCCAGCGCCGCCGCGAAGGTCACGCCGTGCTGTTCCGCAATTGCGACGTCGAAACAGCGCGACGGGTAGCGTTCGGCAAACAGGTTCAACCCGGTGCCGTCCGGCATTGCGGCCGTGACAGCCACGATCTTGTCATCGCGCCCCGCCTCATCAACCAGCGCTTTGCCAAAGACCGACGTATATGACGGCGCGTTGGACGGGGCCTTTTTCTGCTCGCCCGTGACCACGTCAAATTTCGCGGTGGCGTGGCCCTTGTCGCGGGCCTGCTCGGCGGGCGCGTAGCCCTTGCCCTTTTTTGTCAGCACATGGATCAGGATCGGACCGGTCGCCCGTGCTTTGACCGTGCGCAAAACCGGCAGCAACTGATCCATGTCGTGACCGTCGAGAGGCCCGATATAGGAAAAGCCAAGCTCTTCGAACAGCGTGCCGCCCACCGCCATGCCTTTCAGCATTTCCTTGGCCCGTTTTGCACCTTCTCGGAACGGTTCAGGCAGAAGCGAGACCGCACCCTTGGCAGCGGCTTTCAATTCGTGGAACGGGGCTTCGGTGTAAATTCGCGACAGATAGCTGGACAGTGCACCGACGGGCGGGGCGATGCTCATCTCATTGTCATTAAGGATGACGATCAGGCGTTTGCCCAGATGACCGGCGTTGTTCATCGCCTCAAAGGCCATACCCGCCGACATCGACCCATCGCCGATCACGGCAATTGCGTCACCCAGCCCTTCGGGCGTGACGCCTCCCAGATCGCGGGCCACGGAAAATCCAAGCGCAGCGCTGATCGAGGTCGAACTGTGCGCTGCCCCAAACGGATCATACGGGCTTTCGCTGCGCTTGGTGAACCCGCTCAGTCCGTCCTTCATGCGCAGGGTTCGGATACGGTCGCGCCGTTCGGTCAAGATCTTATGCGGATAACACTGATGCCCCACATCCCAAATGATCTTGTCGCGGGGCGTGTCGAATACCGCATGTAACGCGGTGGTCAGCTCGACTACACCTAGGCCCGCGCCCAAGTGCCCACCTGTGACGGACACGGCCGAAATCGTCTCGGTTCGCAATTCCTGCGCCACCTGATGCAGTTGCGCATCCGAGAACTGCTTGAGATCCGCAGGACGGCTCACAAGGTCCAGCAAAGGCGTTTTCGGGCGGTCAGACATTTGGCGTTCCTGGCTTAGCTGTCCCGGGCAATAACGAAGCGGGCGGCGTCCTTCAAGGTTTCTGCCGATGCGCCATAGCCGTCCAGTGCGGCGCAGCCTTGATCCACCAGTTCCGCCGCACGGGCTTTGGCTGCTTCCAGACCCAACAGTGAAACAAATGTGGCCTTGCCAGCCTGGGCATCCTTTTGCAGGCGTTTTCCAGCCTTTTCGGCATCACCCTCGACATCCAGAATGTCGTCCGCGATCTGAAAAGCAAGCCCCAGTGCCCGGGCATATTGGCGCAACGGCCCGGGGTCGGCCTGCGCCAAACGTGCGCCTGCACATGCGGACCATTCAATAAGGGCACCGGTCTTACCCGCTTGAAGGCGCGTGATTTCGTCCAGGGTCAGCGGTGCTGCAGCCGTTTCCGCCGCGATATCCAGCGCCTGACCCAGCACCATACCTTGCGCTCCGCTGGCCTTGGCAAGGGTCAGGGCCAACTCTGCCCGAACCTCGGCCGTGCCGACCTCAGGGCGGGTGCAGAGTTCGAAGGCCAGCGTCTGCAACGCGTCCCCGGCCAGAACGGCGGTGCCTTCGTCCCATTTCACATGAACCGTGGGCCGCCCACGGCGCAGATCGTCGTCATCCATACAGGGCAGATCGTCATGGACTAGTGAGTACGCGTGCAGTGCTTCGATCCCGGTGGCGGGCCAAACGGCGCGACTTGCATCCACGCCGTGCAGGCGCGCGCTTTCCAGCACCAGAAACCCACGCAACCGTTTGCCACCTTTGATGGCATAGGCCATCGCACAGGTCACATTCAGATCGTCCAGCGCGCCCAGAACCAGATCGAACTGATCCTGAATCCGCGCCGCATCCTGCGCTAGTATTTCACGAAACATTTACTGACCTTCGACAGGCGTCGTCCCGGTCGGCTGACCGTTGGCGTCCAGAGTAATAGCGGCCACCTTTTCTTCGGCCCGCTTCAACTCCTCCTCGCAGCGCTTTTTCAACGCCGCGCCGCGCTCATACAACGCGATGGACTGGTCCAGCGCCACATCGCCGCGCTCGAGCTGGCCAACAACGGCCTCAAGCTCTTTCATCGCCTGTTCGAATGTCATCTGGTCTACTGGGGTATCGGTCATCGGGCTGCCTTCATCAATTCTTCCACATGGGCGCGTGTGGCCTGGGCCAGTGCGTTCAGATCATACCCGCCTTCCAGAGTCGAGACGATACGTCCCCCGCAAAGCTCATCGGCTATTTTGCAAAGCTCTGCGGTGACCCAGGCAAAGTCACCTGTGGACCAGTTCAGATTGGCCAATGGATCGTCCTGATGCGCGTCAAATCCAGCCGAGATGATGATCAGGTCCGGCTTGAAGGCGCGCAGGCGCGGGAAGGCCTGTGTTTCATAGGCCGCACGCATCTCGGCCCCGCCGGAACCGGGGGGCAGGGGGATGTTGAGAATGGTCTCAAACGCGCCGGTTTCATCCGGACGCCCCGATCCGGGCCATAGCGGCATCTGCTGGCTGGTGATCACAAGTGCGCGTTTCTCATCCCACAGCAAATCCTGCGTGCCATTGCCGTGATGCACGTCAAAATCAACCACTGCGACGCGGTTCAGCCCGTGGTGATCCAGCGCATGTTTCGCCGCCAGCGCGGCATTGCCGAACAAGCAAAACCCCATCGCGGTGTCAGTCTCGGCGTGATGCCCCGGAGGCCGGATCGCACAAAACGCATTTTGCGCCTCACCGCCCAGCACCATATCCACCGCCCGTACCACAGCCCCCGCCGCGCGATAGGCCGCATCGACTGAGCTCGGAGACATGAACGTGTCCCCGTCGATCTGGGCAAAGCCCTCCGCGGGGCGCATTTTGCGCACATCCCGGATGTAGCTTTCCGGATGTATGCGCAGCAGATCGTCATCCGCCGCCAGCGGGGCTGTCACCCGGTTCAGGTCCAATGACTCCAACGCATGCAGGATATGCTCCAGCCGGGCCACCCGCTCAGGGTGCCCATCCGGGGTGACATGCTCCAGACAATCCGCATGAGTCAAAAGGGCGGTTTTCATATCGATCCCCTGTTCATCTGGCTAAAAATACCTTCGCCGAAGGCCAATAGTCGCCGCGCAGCGGCCTGATCAATCCGGCGCCAGCATATACCCGGCGCCCCGAACCGTCTGCAGATAACGTGGCTGCTTTGGGTCTTGTTCGATCTTGCGCCGCAGCCGGGTGATTTGCACATCCACCGCGCGTTCCTGCGCCTGTCCCTTGTCGCGGCCCAGATCCTCGACCAGCTTGGCGCGGCTGATCGGCTCACCGGGTTGGGTCGAGAAGATCTTCATCAACTGGCTTTCCGTCGCAGTCAGACGCACCGGTTCTTCGCCCTGCCACATCTCACCACGTTCCACGTCATAGCGGATCGGGCCGAGGGTCAGAATCTTGGTCGCCGTATCCTGGGCAGGCGTTTCGGGCATCCGCCGAAGAATGGCATTGATCCGCAACAACAGCTCTTTCGGCTCGAACGGTTTAGCCAGGTAATCGTCCGCACCGGCCTCAAGCCCGGCGATCCGGTGTTCGGTCTCACCACGCGCGGTCAACAGCAGGATCGGGGTTGAATGGGTTTCGCGCAGAGTTCTGGTCAGGCTTACGCCGTCTTCGCCCGGCATCATCACGTCCAGAACGATCATGTCGAAGTCCAGCCCCGAAAGTACCCGCCGCGCATGGGCGGCATCACGGGCGGCGGTCACCAGAAACCCGCTGCGCATCAGGAATTTCTTGAGCAGATCACGAATACGCTCATCGTCGTCGACGATCAGCAGATGGGCATCCAAATCGCTCATGAGGTCGTATCCCGCAGTTTCGTGTAAGCATGACGCATATCAGCATCCATCATTGCTTCAAGTACTTTACGAAATCCTGATACCGCCTCGGGGCCCGCATCCTTGTAGGCGGCGCGCATTCGCACCCGCTGAGCCTCAGAGAGTTTGGCCTCAAGCGCCTTGCCTTTTTCGGTCAGAAACAGATGGCGTTCGCGCTTGTCCACTGTGCCCACGCGGCTTTCGACCAGCCCGTCATCGATCAAGGTCCGCAGTACCCGGTTCAGCGACTGTTTCGTCACGCCCAGGATTGCCAGCAAGTTGTTCACGGTCGTTCCTGGCGCGCGGTTGATGAAATGAACGGCGCGGTGATGGGCTCGACCATAGGCGAGTTGCGCCAGAATGCGATCAGGATCGGCGGTAAAGCCCCGGTAAGCGAAAAACATCGCTTCGATCCCTTGTCGCAACTGTTCGTCGGTCAAAAACAAAAGGCTTTCACCGCCAAACACTTGGGCGGGGCGCGTATCCGACATCATTTGCCTCATTCGTTACTCAGGACCGACTTTATGTCAGCGTTATTGACATTCCAAGAGTGGACAGGTATCGAACCGCAGTTTCTGCGCAACTTTATGTCCGCATCGGACTTAAATGGCGCAACAAGCGAAAAATTCAACCCAGTTCAGGAGGTTTCGCATGGCGGGGTATGATGATCGTGACGGCGTGATCTGGATAGACGGTGAACTGGTGCCTTGGCGCGATGCCAATGTACACATCCTGTCTCATGCAATGCACTATGCGTCCTCGGTGTTCGAAGGTGAGCGCGCATATAACGGCAAGATCTTCAAAAGCCGCGAGCATTCCGAGCGTCTGATCGCATCTGCCGATGCGCTGGACATGCCGATGCCTTATACGATCGATCAGATCGAAGCCGCCAAGGAAGAAACCCTGAAAGCCAGCGGTCTGCAGGACGCCTATGTGCGGGTGCTGGTCTGGCGCGGTTCGGGCGAAGATATGGGCGTGGCCTCGGCCCGAAACCCGGTACGTATGGCCGTCGCGGTTTGGCCTTGGGGCGCCTATTATGGCGACGCTAAGATGCAAGGCGCCAAGCTGGACATCGCCGAATGGAAGCGCCCCAGCCCCGAAACCATCCCGGTTCACGCTAAGGCGGCGGGTCTCTACATGATCTGCACCATTTCCAAGCACAAGGCCGAGGCCAAGGGCTGCTCGGACGCGCTGTTCATGGATTACAACGGCTATGTGGCCGAGGCGACCGGTGCCAACGTGTTCTTCGTCAAGGATGGCGAGGTACATACTCCGTTGGCCGATTGCTTCCTGAACGGCATCACCCGTCAGACCGTGATCCAGATGCTGAAAGACAAGGGCATCAACGTGATCGAACGTCGTATCAAGCCCGAAGAAATGGCTGATTTCGAGCAATGCTGGCTGACCGGGACGGCGGCCGAGGTCACTCCGGTGGGGCAAATCGGCGACTACACTTTCGAAGTCGGAGATCTGACCCGCGAGATCGCCGCAGATTATGAGGCGCTGGTTCGCGCCTGATCTGACCAGAAACGCACAGTTAGGAACCCCCGCGTTTCGTGGGGGTTTTTCTTTGCCCGCCGTTCAAGTTCTTGTGCAGATCGTTCAACGGGCTGGACGGCAGCGCAGGCAGCGATAGGTTACGCCCATGTTGGACCTGCTCAGCGATATCCTCACCCGCCTGTCCTTGCGGGGGACATTCTATTTCCGCACGTCATTCACGCCGCCTTTCGGTATCCAGGTCCCTGCCTATCAAAATGTCGCCCGGTTCCACTTTGTTCAGCGCGGCGAATTGAAGGTTTACGTCTCTAACACAGGGGAAACGCTGCGGCTCAAGCAAGGCGATTTGATCCTGATCCCGCACGGGGCCGCGCACGCGCTGCTGTGCAATGAGATCAAGCCACTGGACGCGTTGCCATTAGAGCAGGTTCTGGAGGAGGCCGGTTATCAGGGCGATGGCGTCCTGATTTACGGGGGCGAGGATAAAAGCCGCGATACTCAGCTGGTGTGCGGCCATTTCTCATTCACTGGTCCACCGGGACGAAGGGGCGCAGGTCATATGCTGATCGACCGCTTGCCGTCGTACATTCTGATCGAAAACTACGGCGAAGAGGCCGGTGCCTGGATCGAAGCGACCCTGCGCATGATCGGGTCCGAGATCAACGGTGCCCGTATCGGGGGCGACCTGATCGCCCTGAAACTGTCCGAAGTGCTATTTGCGCAAGCCATACGCGCCCATCTGGAATACCAAAGCCCCAGCGATACCGCCTTGGCCGGGTTCGCTGACCCGCGCATCTCGCGGGCGCTGACCGCCTTTCATCAGGCCCCCGCACAGGAATGGAGTGTCGAGTCACTGGCGCGTGAGGCCGGGATGTCACGTACCGCCTTCGCGCAGTTGTTTGCCGAGAAGATGAACGCGACCCCCATGCAATATCTGACGGATTGGCGCATGCAGATCGCCTGTCACGGCCTGACTGAGAATCGCTGGAACGTTGCGGATGCGGCGGCCGAGGTTGGCTATGCGTCAGAAGCAGCCTTTTCCCGCGTGTTCAAGAAACAGATTGGCCTGTCTCCGGCAGCTTACCGGTCCATGCACTGATCCGCTGGATCTTCGAACGATCTGCAATGTTTAGCGGACGATCCAGAATTAAACGTCCGACTATCCAATCTTAACTTGGTGCCATGCCAAGTTAGGAAAGGAAAAAACAATGTCTGTCCGTTTTGTTACCCGCACTGTGCATGCTTATCTTGATTATCCGGTTGCTCTGGCGCTGATGGTGTTGCCTTTTGTTTTAGGGCTGGGGCAATCCAACCCAATGGCGTTGTGGCTGTCGGTAGTCACCGGTGTCGCGGCGCTTGTTCTGACCGTGCTGACCGACCACCATCTCGGCGTCTGGCGGGTTCTGCCCTATAAATTCCACCTGGCGGTTGATTTGCTTGTCGGCGTCACGTTCCTGGCCGCACCTAGCCTGTTTGGTTTTACGGGGCTGGACGCAATTTACTACTGGCTGAATGGTGCGGCGGTGGTTGCTGTGATCTCGCTTAGCGCGTCGGAACAGGGCGCAACCGCCTGAGTGTGAAATACGCCCACTTTTATGTCTGTGAGTCGCTTGTTTTAAGAACAGGCGGCTCATCCGCTCATCAAACGCATCACACCTGATCACACGGCGCTTTTGCTCTTGCAATTCCCGACTAAAATAATCAGATAAATAGCAACGCTGGGTATGATACTATCCGGCACCGAATTTCGAGGCGGTTTGCGGGCTTAGCGCGTGACTTGGTGAGAGCCCGCCGCCGCCTCGGAAATGAAACAGACTGGCATGGAAAGAGTTTGGTATGGGCGATCCGCTGGACGAAATCATGGCACGGTATGAGGCCGCAACCGCGTGCGGCTGCTGTTGTGACGACGATTTTTGCGCCTATGTCGACAAGAAAAAACCTGCCACAGATGCCAATTCATCCGACCGTTTACCTGACAGCGCCGCCAGCCAACGCGGGTCTGTCCGTTTTCTCAATGAAAATCGGGCGGTGTAACAGCCCCGAATTGGGGCTGTTTAGACTTTGTTTTCAGAAATCTACGCCGCGCTGGGCTTTGATACCGGCTTGGAACGGGTGCTTTTCTTCGGTCATTTCGGTAACCAGATCGGCATAGTCGCGCAGCGCTTGCGGGGCGTCGCGCCCGGTCAGGAACACGCTGGTCTTTTCCGATCGTTCGTTCAGACCGCCAATCACCTGATCAACCGACAGGTATTCATAGCGCAGGGCGATGTTGATCTCATCCAGAACCACCAGATCATAATCCCCGCTGGCCATCAGCGCGCGGGCCTTGTCAAAGGCGGCATTAGCGGCAGCGATGTCACGCTCGCGGTCTTGGGTGTCCCAGGTAAAGCCCCCGCCCATCGTGTGCCAGGTGACCAGATCACGTTCTTCGAAGAAACGCCGCTCGCCGGTTTTCCACTTGCCCTTGATGAACTGGACCACGGCGACCTTCTGCCCCCAACCCAAGGCGCGGATTACCACGCCAAAAGCGGCCGAGGATTTGCCCTTGCCCTTGCCGGTATTGATTAGCACCAGCCCGCGGCCCGGATCGACCGCCTCTGAGACTTTCTTGCGGTGCTGGGCCTGCACCTTTTGCATCTTTTCCTTGTGATCCTGCGCGTCGCTCATGGGGAACCCTCATTTTGTGTCGCGCCACACCCTAGGGGAAGTTTGGCAAAGGTAAAGGTTAGGCTTTTGGGTCTGTGACGGCTCGGGCGCGTCCGCGTTCCAGACCCAGCTGATGTTCGCGCCAGATCACCACGATATTGCCGGCGATCACCAGCGCCGCACCGATCAACATCACCAGTGTTGGCAGTTCGCTGAACCAGAAATAGCCGATGACAATGGCAAACAACATCGAAGTATAGTCGTAGGGCGCCAGCATCGACGCCTGACCAAAGCGATAGGACGAGGTCACCAGAATCTGCGCCACTCCGCCGATCAGCCCGGCCAGAATCAACATGGCGGCTTGCTCCCACGTGGGCAGGACCCAGCCCCAGAAAACGGTCAGACCGGACAGCAAGGTCGCGGTCATCGAGAAATAAAACACAATGGCCGCCGGGTGGTCGACCTGCACCAACTGCCGGATGTGAATCTGCACAAAGGCGCGTGCAACAGTCGCCCCTAGAATGCACAGCGCGCCGATGGTGGCGGCGGCCTCCATGTTGTTGCCGCCCAGTCGGGGCCAGATCATAATCAGAACACCCAAAAGGCCAATGGCCACGGCGGCGATCCGAATCTTGCGGATGCGCTCGCCCAACATGATCGCGGCCAGAATCAGGGTGAAAATCGGGGTCGCGTAACCAATTGCCGTCGCCTCGGGCAGGGGGATCAGGCCCAGGCCAGTAAAGGTCAGCCCCATCGCTGTGGTCCCCAGTACGCCGCGCCAGAAGTGACCCATGGGTTTGCGAACAACAAAGCCTTGCGCCAATTCTCCGCGTGAGATCAGCCAGATGACGATAACTGGAATGGCGAACAGTGATCGGAAAAACACCATCTCTCCCGGCGGAAAGTGATCAGATTGCGACTTGATCAACCCGGCCATCACGGTGAACAAAAACACCGCGCTCGTTTTCAGAGCGACAGCCAACAGCGGTCGATGCGATGTTAACGGTTTTGCCATCGGCGCGAACCTGCGCCTTTGTTCGACAAAGATCAACGCGTGGAATCAGGAATTCGTCCAGTCCGCAGGCAGAGACTGGCCGATCTCGTCCGCGAAGTCCTCCAGAAAGCGGATCATCAGCTCGATGCGTTGTCGTGCAAGGATTTTTCCGCCCTCGGTCAGCATGTCACTGGGCAGGCCCAGCAGCTTTACCTTCCAGTGATCCAGCGAATAGGTCAGATCGTCCAAGGACCGATTTGCGGCAAACGGATCAGCCGGATCGTACAGCGCCCGTCCCAAAGCGCCTGAAACCGAAAAGTTCCGCGCAATGCCAATCGCGCCCAGCGCGTCAAGCCGGTCCGCGTCACGCAGAATGCAGGCCTCGGGTGAGACTGGCGTGATATTGGCAGAGAAGCTGTGTGCCTCAATCGCATGCTGAATGGCGCGAATTTGGTCTGGGCCATAGCCGAGTTTGCCCAGTATAGGCTCTGATTCCTGCGCGGACTGGCGGGATGCCAGATGGCGATCCGGGTCGTCCTTGGACAGGTTCACCAGATCATGCAGATAGCTGGCGGCCAGCAACACGGGCATGTCGGTCTGATCGTCCGCAATGGCCTGCGCGTTCACCCAAACCCGGTCCAGATGGGCCAGATCATGCGCCGGGTCGGTCTCCATCCGCTGCGCGACGATGGCGCGCAGGCGCGCGCGCAGATCAGCCGATCCGTCCACGGTTCTCTCCGATCTGGCCACGGTGCAGCAGCAAGTGGTCGAGGATGACGCAGGCCATCATTGCCTCGCCCACGGGCACAGCACGGATGCCGACGCAAGGATCGTGGCGCCCTTTTGTAATGATCTCGGTTTCCTCACCGGATTTTGTGATGGTTTTGCGGGTGGTCAGGATCGACGAGGTCGGCTTTACCGCAAATCGCACCACAAGATCCTGCCCAGTCGAGATACCGCCCAGAATACCGCCCGCATGGTTGGAACTGTATTGCGGACCGTCCTGCCCCATGAAAATTTCGTCTGCGTTGGCTTCGCCGGTCAGTTCGGCAGCGGCCATACCTTCACCGATCTCAACACCTTTGACAGCGTTGATCGACATCATCGCAGCGGCCAGATCAGTGTCTAACTTGGCATATACCGGGGCGCCGATGCCGGCAGGGACGCCTCGGGCTACCACTTCAACCACTGCGCCGACCGAATTGCCGGATTTGCGCAGGTCATCCAGATAGGTCGCCCAGTCTTCGGCTGCTGCCGCGTCAGGTGTCCAAAACGGGTTCTGTTCGATCTGCGACCAGTCAAAATTGGTGCGGTCAATCTTGCGCGGCCCCATTTGCACCATATAGCCGGTGATCTGCACATTGGGAGCGATCTGTTTGATAGCTTCGCGCGCCAGCCCCCCGGCGGCCACACGCGATGCGGTTTCCCGGGCCGAACTGCGCCCGCCACCGCGGTAGTCCCTGATACCGTATTTCTGCCAATAGGTGATATCGGCGTGACCCGGCCGGAACTTGTCCATGATATCGCCGTAGTCTTTTGAGCGTTGATCGGTGTTCTCGATCATCAGTTGCACGGGCGTGCCGGTGGTCTGGCCTTCGAACACGCCGGACAGGATTTTAACCTGATCAGGCTCACGTCGCTGGGTGGTGAATTTGTTCTGCCCTGGTTTGCGCTTGTCCAGCCAGTGCTGAATCATCGCCTCGTCAATCGCAACGCCCGGCGGGCAGCCATCGACGGTGGCACCCAAAGCGGGCCCGTGGCTTTCGCCCCAGGTGGTGACGCGGAAGAGGTGTCCAAAGCTGTTCATCGACATGGGGCATGCTCCTTTGCGCGTCGTGATTAGCGGGCAAGGCCCGCGGCCTCAAGCGGATTTGCGGTTGGGGCCGTTTGACCCCAACCTTGTTCACATCACGCAGCTGCCGCCAACCCGGCGCGGGTCTGGGTGATTTTCAGCGCCGCCTGTGCGGCTTCGCGGCCCTTTTGCACAAAGTGGTCGCGGTAGATGGCATTGTGGTGGTCGGTTTCCTGATACTGGTGCGGGGTCAGCGATACCGATAGGACTGGAATACCTGTGTCCATCCCTGCGCGCATTAGCCCGTCAACCACGGCTTGGGCAACGAAATCGTGCCGGTAGATACCACCATCCACGACGAATGCGGCACAGGCGATCGCGGCATAGCGCCCGGTTTGGGCCAGGTCGCGGGCCAGCAGCGGCATCTCGAACGCACCGGGGACGTCATAAACATCGACCTGCTCGGCGGGGATGAGGTTCAGAAACCCATCCAGCGCGCGGTCAACGATATCGGAATGCCAGTTGGCTTTGATAAAAGCATAGCGGGTGTGTGTCATCATGATCTCCTTTCGTAACAGACACGTCACCCAAGGCGATCACGAGCAAACACGCCGCATCACCGGCGTTACTTGCACGTTCTCTTTCATCCGGACTGTAACCGTCGGCTCTGGCCTCTCACCAGATCTGCTGACACCCCGGTCAACGGGGCCGCTCGCGGGCTTACGGGTCTTGGCCCGCATACCGCCGGTGGGGAATTTCGCCCCGCCCTGAGAACGGGATCGACATTGCCAAGGCCCGCGCCGTTCCGCAAGGGCGAAGGTGCTGGCAATTGACGGGTTTTGTTTCTAACGAGGTGCTGTAGGGTTTCTGAAACCCAGGAGAACGTGAATGAAACTCTATCACAGTCCGATGTCCCCCTATGTGCGTAAGGTTTTGGTTTTGCTGCATGAAACCAACCAACTTGACGATGTCGAGGTGATGACCATTACCAATACGCCGTTGGATCCATCCGATTCCCTGCTGGGCAAGGTGCCGTTGACCAGAATCCCCGCGTTGGAGCGGCCCGATGGTCCGACATTGTTCGACAGTCGGGTGATCTGCGCCTTTCTGGATGCACGCGCAAAGGCCGGGATGTACCCCGAGGGTTCCGGGCGCTGGGACGTGCTGACACTGGAAGCGCTGGCAGACGGTATTATGGATTCAGCTTTGGCGGTCGCCTATGAAGAGCGTTTCCGCCCCGAGGATAAGCAGTGGGACCTTTGGAAGGATGCGCAATGGGGTAAGATCGAACGCGCCTGCGCTGCGCTGAACCAACGGTGGATGGCCCATTTGGCGGGTCCGCTGGATATGGGCCAGATCGCTGTGGCCTGCGCACTGGGTTATCTGGACCTGCGGCATGATGCGCGTGGCTGGCGTAAGGGCAATGATGCGTTGGCCGCGTGGTACGCGGATTTCAGCGAACGGCCAGGCATGGTTGCCACCCGCCCGCCAGCCTAGGGAACAGGCCCCGCGCCGAGGATGGGGCGGAGCCTTTTGCATTACTGGCTGCTGAAGGTGGCCAGATAGGCGGCAATGTCTTCGGCCCCTTTCTTCAGCTTCACGCTCATGTTCGGGCGTGCGGTTTCGTCATTCAGGTAATCCTGAATAAACCCAATCGGGTCTTGCGAGTAAGCGATGATATTTTCCTCGGTCCACACAAGCCCTTCGTTGCCCGCACGGATCATGTCATCAGTGAACATTCCGATGGGCAGGCGTTCGCTTCCGTAAAGATAATCAGTCTCGGATCCGGCAACACGACCTACCACACCATACAGATTCGGCCCGGTGATGCCGCCTTTGACCAAAATTTCTCCATCTTTGATGATCGCGTGGCAAGAAGAGCAGCGGTTATATAGTTTTTCGCCCTTAGCCGGATCGCCAACGGCCACGGCCTGAGACGCGATGGCCAGAAAAAGGGTCAGCGTTGGTGCAAAAAGTTGTGACACGGGGTTTGACATTGAAAACGTCCTGCAAAGGTTGGAATTTCCTTGCCTTTCGTGGATTCCCGTTAAAAGTGCAATCGAATTCAGACGTATATAACCTGTTATAAAATATACATTTTTAACTCAGTTTTTAATTGGTCACACATTCCAGAAAAGTGGAAAACAGGGTGGCAGAATCTGGTCTGAATTTTGCCCGATGCCCGCTTTCTTGCGGGGCAAAACCCAGTTCTGCATGCCGGTTTCGCCCTCAGTATGCCTCATCCGAATCACATGGGCAGCAGGTTTGGACAGTTGGCGGTTTCCCCCGCTTAAATCTGCCCCCATCTTGAAAAAATACCCCGTCGTTGTGACATGAATGCCCTGTTGAGGCGTCCTGCGCGCCTATGACCGCTGGACGAACCGATTTCTCCCGGCTAGATAGCCGCGATGAGACGCCGCTTTGATGCGGTGCTGATGCATGTTTGCCCGCAACTGCGGGCGCCGGAATCGGAGAAAACCTCGTGTCCCACGCAGAAGACCACGAAGGCACCCGCAGAGATTTCCTCTACTACGTCGCAGGCGGCGCAGGTGTCGTTGCGACGGGTGCAGCCGTATGGCCCCTGATCAACCAAATGAACCCATCGGCAGACGTTCAGGCGCTGTCCTCGATTCGCCAGGACGTCAGCGGTGTCGAGCCGGGCACGCAGCTGACCGTCAAATGGCTGGGCAAGCCTGTATTTATCCGTCACCGTACCGGTGCTGAGATCCAAGAGGCTCAGGAACAGGACGCCGAAGGCGTAGATGCACTGCCTGATCCGCTGGCGCGCAACTTCAACCTGCCCGCCGATGCGCCCGCAACGGATGCCAACCGCGTGATGCCGTCGCCCGAAGGCGAAGCGCCCGGCGCATGGATTGTTCAGATGGGCGTTTGCACCCACCTGGGCTGTGTCCCTCTGGGCGATGCGGGTGACTTCGGTGGCTGGTTCTGCCCCTGCCACGGTTCGCACTATGACCTTGCCGGTCGAATCCGCAAAGGCCCCGCGCCTGAAAACCTGCCCGTTCCGCCCGTTGAATGGGTGGATGCGACAACCATCAAGCTCGGCTAAGGGAGACCCAGATGTCCGGAATTCCCCACGATCATTACGAGCCGAAGACAAATGGCGAGAAGTGGCTGAACAGCCGTCTGCCGATCGTCGGCCTGCTGTATGACACCCTTATGATCCCAACGCCCAAGAACCTGAACTGGTGGTGGATCTGGGGCATCGTCCTGGCGTTCTGCCTGGCGCTGCAAATTGTCACCGGTATCGTTCTGGTGATGCACTACACCCCGCATGTCGATCTGGCCTTTGCCAGCATCGAACACATCATGCGCAACGTGAATGGCGGCTATATGCTGCGCTACCTGCACATGAATGGCGCATCGCTGTTCTTTGTTGCGGTATACATCCACATCTTCCGTGGCCTGTTCTACGGCTCGTACAAAGCCCCGCGTGAGATCACGTGGATCATCGGGATGCTGATTTACCTGATGATGATGGGCACCGCCTTCATGGGCTACGTTCTGCCTTGGGGTCAGATGTCCTTCTGGGGTGCAACCGTGATCACCGGCCTGTTTGGCGCGATCCCGTTTGTGGGTGATGCGATCCAGACTTGGCTGCTGGGCGGACCCGCGGTGGACAACGCCACGCTGAACCGCTTCTTCTCGCTGCACTACCTGCTGCCGTTTGTCATTGCGGCGCTGGTGATCGTGCATATCTGGGCCTTCCACACCACTGGCAATAACAACCCAACAGGTGTTGAAGTGCGCCGCGGTTCGAAAGCCGAAGCCGAGAAAGACACGCTGCCGTTCTGGCCGTACTTCGTGATCAAGGATCTGTTCGCACTGGCTGTTATCCTGGTTGTGTTCTGGGCGGTCGTCGGTTTCATGCCGAACTATCTGGGCCACCCGGACAACTATATCGAAGCCAACCCGCTGGTGACGCCTGCGCACATCGTGCCCGAATGGTACTTCCTGCCGTTCTACGCGATCCTGCGTGCCTTCACTGGTGAGGTCTGGGTCGTGCAGTTCGCCAGCTTCATCACCGGCGGCATTGTTGACGCCAAATTCTTTGGTGTGATCGCGATGTTCGGTGCGATCCTGGCCATGGCGCTGGCGCCCTGGCTGGACACGTCGACTGTGCGTTCGGGCAAATACCGCCCGCTGTTCAAATGGTGGTTCTACCTGCTGATCATCGATTTCTTTGCCCTGATGTGGCTGGGTGCGATGCCCGCGGAAGAGCCCTATGCGACCTTCTCGCTGATCGCGTCCGCCTACTGGTTCGCTTATTTCTTCGTGATCCTGCCGATCCTTGGCGTGATCGAGAAACCTCTGGCCCAGCCCGAGACCATCGAAGAAGACTTCAACGCGCATTATGGCAAGGCTGACGCCGACGCCACGCCGGCCGAGTAAGAAGAGGGACCGGAAACATGTTCAAGAAACTTGCAATCGGTGCCGCGTTTGCTCTCGCCCTTGCTCCTGCTGCGTCCTACGCGGCAGGCGGCGGCGAACAGCATATCGAGGACTTCCACTTCTCGTTCGAGGGGCCGTTTGGCACCTGGGATCAGAACCAGCTGCAGCGCGGTCTTCAAGTCTATACCGAGGTTTGCGCGGCTTGCCACGGCCTGAGATACGTGCCCCTGCGCGACCTTGAAGCGCTGGGCTATTCGGAAGAAGAAGTCATCGCCTATGCGGCGGGCAACTTCGAAGTGTTCGACCCCGAGCTGGACGATTTCCGTCCGGCCATTCCGACCGATCACTTCCCGGCAAATGACGGCGTTGGCGCACCGGACCTGAGCCTGATGGCCAAGGCCCGTGCGGGCTTCCACGGTCCTTACGGTCTGGGCATCAACCAGTTCTTCAAAGGCATGGGTGGCGCGGAATACATCGCCTCGCTGCTGGATGGCTATACCGGCCATGAAAAAGAAGAGGCCGGCACGATCCTGTACGAAAACACCGCCTTCCCAGGCGGCTGGATTTCGATGGCACCGCCCCTGGCCGAAGATCAGGTGGAATTCGCTGACGGTCACCCGGCCACGGTCGAAGCCTTGTCCGAAGACATCGCGGCCTTCCTGATGTGGACGGCCGAGCCGAAGATGATGGAGCGTAAGTACTCCGGCTTCGTCGGTGTCATCTTCCTGTCGCTGTTGTCGGTGTTGCTGTACCTGGTCAACAAGCGCCTGTGGGCAGGCGTGAAAGGCAAGAAGACCGTCTGATCGGATTTTGCTTCTGAATGTTACGAGGCCCGGTGTTCGACACCGGGCCTTTTTTGTTCGGCTGGCTGCCGGTGTTATACTTGCCCCGTCCTTTGTTGTTTCTGGGGCAGCACATTTTCAGCGCATTACATTTGGGAGAACGAATTATGGACACGCAGAGCAATGTCGAAAAGATGCGGAAAGCCTTTGCAGAATGGAACGATTGCAAGGCGTCAGATATCGGTATGTGGGAAAAATACACGACCGAGGATCTGTGCATGCGTTCGCTGGGCCGGGGCCAATACGGGCTGGATTTTAGCTGTGGGCGCGATGGTCGGGCCGAGATGCAGGAATATCTGGAAGATCTGACTGCCGCATTCGAGATGCAGCATTGGACCCTGAAAGACACCATTGCACAGGATGACCGTGTTGTCGGCATCGGCGCCTGTGCCTGGACGCATAAAGGCACTGGCAAGACGGTAGAGACGCCGATTTTGATCATTTGCCGGTTTCGCGACGGGCTGGTCTGTGAATACGAGGAATTCTATGACACCGCAGCGGTGTCTGCGGTCACCACCTAAGCAGCTTTACCTCAGGCAGTCAGCTGTGTGTCTGAGCGCCCTAGCACTTTGGCCGTCACGATCTGTCCTTCGGTATGCGGGGTGTTGAACGCGACCTCGGTGAACTGCTCGGTGCGGCCCATATGCGGGTTTTCCATCAGGATGTGATGGGTCTTGCCGATCTGTTCGTTCAGGTGCTTTGCGACCTGTGCTTCACCCGCCGCGCGCAGCCGGGCGGCACGGTCCTTGATGATGTTGCCGTTGATCTGCTGCGGTATCCGAGCCGCTGGGGTGCCGTCGCGCTTGGAATAGGGAAAGACGTGCAGCCAAGTCAGATCACAGTCAGTGACCAGTTTCAGAGAATTCTCGAAATGCGCCTCGGTCTCAGTCGGGAAGCCAGCGATGATGTCGGCACCAAAGGTCATCTCAGGCCGCAGCTTGCGGGCCTCTTCAGTAAAGCGGATGGCATCGTCACGCAAATGGCGGCGCTTCATCCGTTTCAGGATCAGGTCATCCCCGTGCTGTAGCGACAGGTGCAGATGCGGCATCAGGCGTGGTTCGGTTGCGATTGCCTGCATCAGGTTCTCGTCCACTTCGATCGAGTCGATGGAACTGATCCTCAGCCGCGGCAGGTCAGGCACCAGTTTCAGGATGCGCATGACCAAATCGCCCAGCTTGGGCTCTGCGGGCAGGTCAGCGCCCCAAGAGGTCAGGTCAACGCCGGTCAGTACAACCTCGTTATAGCCCCGGTCCACCAGCCGCTTGATCTGATCCACCACCACGCCCGCAGGGACGCTGCGCGAGTTGCCGCGGCCATAAGGAATGATGCAGAAGGTGCAGCGATGGTCACAGCCATTCTGGACCTGCACATAAGCGCGCGAGCGGGTGCCGAACCCATCAATCAGATGTCCCGCCGTCTCAGTCACCGACATGATGTCATCGACCTGCACAGCCTCAGTCTCACCGATGAAATCCGCGGCCATGCCTTTCCAGGTGTCGGGCTGCATCTTTTCGGTGTTGCCAATCACCGCATCGACCTCCTCCATCCGGGAAAAGGTCTCGGGCTCGGTCTGCGCAGCACATCCAGTCACGATCAGCCGTGCGTCGGGGTTCTCCCGCCGCAGTTTGCGAATCTCTTGCCGGGCCTTGCGCACGGCCTCGGCAGTTACAGCGCAGGTATTCACCACCACCGCGTCGGTCAGACCGGCTTGCTGCGACAGCTCTTTCATCGCCTCAGTCTCATAGGCGTTCAGGCGACAGCCTAGCGTGGTGAATTTGGGAGCGCTCATTCCAGAGATTCCAGAAATTCCGGGGTCAGAGTGCCCGAGAGCACATGGCAGGTGGGTCCGGTCATCCAGACGCCATCTTCGCGCCAGTCGACCCAAATGGTGCCACCGTCCAGATCAATCTGCACCTTGCGACCAGTCAGGCCAAGACGAGCAGCAGCCACAGCTGTCGCGCAGGAGGACGAGCCAGAAGCCAACGTGATTCCCACGCCCCGCTCCCAAACACGCATGCGGATGTGGTCCGGTCCGATGACTTGCGCCACCTGAACATTGGTGCGCTCAGGGTACAGTGGGTGATATTCGTACCGCGCGCCAAATTCTTCCAGGGGAATCGCCTCGGCGTTTTCGACAAAGAACGTGCAATGGGGATTACCCATACCGGTCGCAGTTGGAGTACCCTCGATCGGCAATTCCAGTGTATCAACCTCTTCGGCCAGCGGAATCTCGTGCCAGTCCAGCTGCGGTTGCCCCATGTTCACCGAGGTCATGCCGTCCCCGGCATCGCAGGCAAAAAGCGTGCCGCGTTCGGTGGTCAGCGTC
The DNA here is from genome assembly GCF_056539205.1 of Ruegeria sp. BC5. Classification (NCBI taxonomy): domain Bacteria; kingdom Pseudomonadati; phylum Pseudomonadota; class Alphaproteobacteria; order Rhodobacterales; family Roseobacteraceae; genus Ruegeria; species Ruegeria sp. BC5. The sequence goes on along the minus strand of NZ_JBQFUN010000003.1, from coordinate 179,131 downwards.
AGTTCCGATTTGCCGCTTTCTTCCATCAGGAAACGGGCGATACAGCGCGTGGCGTTCCCGCACGCCGCTGAGGTCGACCCGTCGGCGTTATAAAACACCAGATGCGCATCTGCGTTACCGTTTTCTATCACGGCCAGCTGGTCGAAACCCACGCCGAACTGTCGGTGCCCGATTCCCCTAGCAAGCGCAGGCGAAATCTCAACACTTTGCGCGCGCGCATCTACAATGACAAAGTCATTGCCAAGCCCGTGCATCTTCATGAAGGGCAAACCAGAGGTCATCATTCGTTGCATGGCGCGCATATAACCACGCGTTTGAAAGGAATCCACCCTGCGAAGCAGATTCCTGAAAAAAGGGGTTGACCCCCCCGCGTCACCTCCCTAATTAGGCCGCCTATCGGGACGCCGGAAACAAGTTAAGTGACGGTGAAACGAGGTGCAAAATAAGGGCTTGAACCCAGTCGGGAAAATACCTTAGAGAGCGCCACGGATCGAACAGATCCAACAAAAGAGTGGGCCGTTAGCTCAGTTGGTAGAGCAACTGACTTTTAATCAGTGGGTCGCAGGTTCGAATCCTGCACGGCTCACCACTTTTCACAAATTATCCTTTCTCTGCTTGGGTTTGGTGTCAGATGTGACGAACCTCTCGGAAAGGTTCGACAAATTGCGCTCGCCATTTGGGCGAGCGACGAGTTTTTCAATTGCAGAATCGGCCATTCCCTCCCGGCCAGCTGCTTCGGTGTAGCGCTGCACGAGGGCCAGGGTTTTGTGCCCGGTGACTGCGCCGATCTCGTGCGCAGTCGCCCCGGCTTCAGCCAAACGGCGTGCACAGGCCTTGCGCAGCCCATGGGCGGAACATTGAGGCAGTCTAGCGTCTTTAGTCCAACGCTGCATTAGATTGCCTAAGCCACCGGCAGAGCGCATCGTGCCCTTCTGTGTGGCCAAGAAGGGACGATCCAGCGGTAACTTTTCCAGAACCTCGGCTAAGTCTGGATGTATCGGAACGGAAACCAGCAACCCGCCAGAGCGTTGAGTTTTTTGCCGTCGATATTCAACCTTACCGTTGCGGATGTTTTTCGGCCCCAGCTTAACCGCATCGACCCGTGCCGCTCCTGTGTAGAGCATGAGCGTCACCGCTGAATGCGCAAGCGTACCAGGCTTGTGGACTTTGAAGAACTGGGCCAGCTCGTCTTCGTCCCAGGTGTGGAAACCATCACCACCTACACGGAAAGGTTTTGTTCCACGCACGGGGTTGTCGCCTCGCCAATCCAAAGAGATTGCGAAATCCATCAGTTGGATCAGCCGCTTTCGCAGGTTGTTTGCCGCTGTGGGGGTCTCGGCCTTTTCAGCGAGGATTGTCTGCACATGCCTTCGGTGCATCAATCGAACCGGTTTGTCGCTGTGTTCCTCACGGAACTTTTCGATAATGCCGCGATAGACTTTCTGCGTGCTCGGCGCGAGATCGAGAAACTCAGGCGAGCGATACCATAACGCTATGAGCTGGCCGACGCTGTAAGGTTTGGTCCGACTCGCTCCCAGCGTTTCGCGCGTCTTTTGTCCATTTACGGCGTTCTCGTATCGCTGGACAAAATCCTCCGACCCATAGTCGCTCCCCAGCTCCGCCGAAAACCCACCTTTTCGAAACCGCCAACGCCGCTTCCCGTGTCGGTCGAAATAAGCAGTCGCGCCGGGAAACTGTTTGCGGCGTTTCACTACCGATCCCACGGGTTGTTAACCTCGTCGGTTTGTTTTTCGGTGCTGTAGATCACGACCTTGCCGTCGCGGCTAATTTCTGAACGCACGACCGGAATGCCTGCGTCCCGGTATGCCTTGAGGTATCTTGTCAATTCGGTCTGCGTTATTGACGTGCGAGGCATGTTCATGGAGTTTCCTAACGCGTCACAGGTTTGAGTGCTGAGGTTCGCCTAAAGGTAAGCTTGATAGCTTGTTGGTTGAGCGCTTGACCTTTGTGGCCTCACGCTGGAAACGCTCCCAGCCACTCATAGTGAGCAACTTAGTCTTAGTTGAAATCTCAACAAACTCCAGTCGCCCATCGTTCATCAACGCGCGAACTTGCGCTGCGCTGAGACCAACAATGTCTCCCAGCTCTTTGGGTGAAAGTAGTTTTTCTCGTGTCAAAACCTACTCCTTTTCATATGGTAGCGCGAATCGCATCAAACTTTCTTTGTCACTATGGTTCAAAACAAAACATGACGAATTGCGCACAATTGTGCGTATAGCATCCAAACGAACGCGCCCGCAAGAGGAATGCTGCCGAAATGGCGGATCGACCCTATGACTATTTAAGCTCGCTCGGCGCACGCATCGCGATTGCGCGAAATGAGCTTGGTATGTCGCAGGCGAAAATGGCGGAAGCGCTCGGAATTTCTCTGCGTGCGTATCAGAGTTACGAACTCGGAAAGCGCTCCATACCTGTCGAGCGCCTAGTTGAGCTGCATCGCAAATACGATGTGGATCTCAACTGGATACTCCTAGGCGCTGAGTCAGTAAGACTGCGGCACGACTTGGTCGCGCTGCAGGAATTCGAAGTCGCGCTAGACAGGCACTTATCCAACAGTGGTGTAAAGCTGAAAAGCGAAAAGCGTGGGGCCATCGCTGCACGTTGGTACCACTCTTTTTTAGAAGGAAAAGAGGTAGCCATGGACGACGTACACACTTGGATCGAACTACTTAGGGAGTAAAGCTTGGAAAAACCAACCATCAAGTGGCAGCGCGCCCGATCGGCGGCACTAGAAGGCGCGCATCGCAGAGTATTTGAACCAATAGGAAAGTGCTTGTTTAACGGGACGACAGTAGCAGTGTTTTCTCTTTTTTCAGTCTATTGCTTGCACAGTCTTTTCCCATACCAAGGTGATGAGATTTCGTGGTGGCAGGCGATACAGTCAGTAGTCGCAGGACTATCGATGCTGGCGATTCTGTTTTTTACCCTATTCGCTTGTCCAGTGGCTTTGCTTGATTGGCGTTTCCGGCGTGAATTGAGTGACCGTATTTGAACGTCGTGATGGAAACGCACAACTTTAGCGGTAGACTTCATCAAAAGGCGCGGCTTCAAGCTACGTTGCACCGGAACGCGACACAAATCTGAACAACTGGACAAGCAGTATCGCTGGCACCTAAGGGTCGATGCGTCCAGCGCTAATGTGGGGTTCAACAGTTCTATCAAAGCGTTTAAATCGGTGAAATGTGGCCGAATCCGTTTCCCAATGTGTGAAAGCTAAAACCAAGATAGCTTTGTTGACGACTTGTCAGAAAGCGCTGAGACAAAGGTGTTCGATGGCACTCCACAAAGATGAGATACTCGATAATCTAGCTGGCCGCGGTAATGTTGCTCAGTTCGTTGCCTTTGCTCCAGACAGCAACTGTCGTCCTCAGCAGACGTTTTGCAGAGTAAAAGGGCAGAAGCCAAATCAGCAATTTCGTGATGTTTTGTCAGCAATTCAAGCGCTTCTAAATAGAAGTGCCGACGGCAAGATAAACGTCAGAAGTTATCTACCCGAAGATCCGCGAAGCAGAGAATTTATCTATGCTTTGACCACAGCTGAAAATGCATATTCAGCAGTCGAACGTTTGAGTGCTGAGGGTTTGCACACGATTGTTAATGAAACAGTCGACATCAACGACGGGGGAGTATCTGGGGTCGTTCAAGGTGATGTTATTGAATTTAGTCCTGACGACACACCTCGTTGTGTTGAAAAACCTGGCGTTCTTTCGATGCCCTTCGGTCTGGGAATGTCACTACTAGAGAAAGTGTACGGATTCAGGCCTGACCTTTCAGCGAAATCGGGTGAGCGAACCGAGTTTAGCATCCATCCCATTGCTCGAGGCTGGAAGGGTACTCATACTCTATTGTGGGAACATGAAGAGAACGTAGATTCACCAGTTGAGCAACCCATAAAATGGCCAAACAACTTTAGTAGACATTTGGGAGATAAGGCATTCGGATTGCTGTTGGCCGACGAGTTAGGCGCTCCAGTGCCCACGACTTTGGTTGTCCCCAGGAAGCTTGCGCCATTTTCCTTCGGTTCAGCGACAGGTGTTGAGGAGGTTTGGACGCGAACATGTCCTGTCGAACCTCAACCTGGATTGTTTACGACCGTAAAAGGTTGGATTGATCCATTCGCTCTTATGGCTAACGAAGACCCAAATAGTTCCGAGATTGCATCGTTGCTAAGGCAAGACGCCGTTTCTGCCGAATGGAGCGGAGCTGCGATTACTAATAATGAAGGGGAAGTAGTAATCGAGGGGGTAGCAGGTGAAGGAGATAAGCTCATGCTTGGTCTCGATAAACCTGTAGTAGTGCCGAACAACATTGTCCGAGATGTGGAGTTGCTTCACTCAAAGCTTTCTAGTGAACTTGGTCCCGTCCGACTTGAATGGGTTCATGATGGAACACAAGCATGGTGTGTTCAGCTTCATGTCGGGGGGACGCAAACCAGCGGATCAATCGTAGTTCCAGGTGAAGCTGACGATTGGTCTCAAGTTCATGCAGAGCAAGGTCTTGCAGCTATTCGCAGAAGCTTAGACGAACTCCCTGAAGGGTTTGGAATTTTAGTGCACGGCGACGTGGGTGTCACAAGCCACATCGCCGACTTACTGCGGAAGAAGGGAGTACCTGCTCGGCTCGTTTAGAGTGACATGACAGTTAGGATCTAAGGGTGGTCGTCATCCTTTGCGTCAGGCGAGCGCCATAACTCTGTGCCTAGCGTGTCGTTTACCACCTCATGTACAGCGAGAACGTGATCCAAAATGTCGGGCACCGAGTGATCCACGAGTAGTTCAACGACATTGTTCTTGACGTTTCTCGTTTTGGACCTCTCTGCAAAGGGGAAATCATTTATACGTGCAAACGTGGCGAGACCTCGCGGTTGGGGCTTAAAAAGTGTGGCTCCACTATTGATTGGGCTAAGCCAAATCTTTTCTCGATGTGCTGAAACCAAGCTGGCAGTGTCGATAGTTAGTACGGTCTGGGGTAAATCGCGGTAGGCTCTTGCCCGCAGAAGCCGCCATATTCGATCGCGCGAAAGCCAAAAAAATGTCCTCGAATTGAGCAAGCCGTACCAATCACTTGGAGTAAGGCCATCTTCTAGGCATTTTGACAATGCTCCGTCGCTCATTGGTTTTTGATCGCGAATTACAGCACCCGGTCGCCCTGGTCGCTCCAAGGGCACAGATTCCGGTCTACGCATTGTTCGCAATTGTTCCTTCCGCGCTTCCTCAACTGAATAATCATCGAGCAGTGCGGAGGAGCTCATTAAGCCGCGCTCCCTAATTGCAGGCCAAGCTCCTTGGTGGGCCATATGCCAAAGACGCGGATATGTCTCTACAAGCTGTTGTTCGTTCATTAATCTGTCTCAGTTTCTAGAACACCGTCGACCGCAAAGTCCTTGGACACCATTGTCACGGGCACCCCAGAAACGCGCTCAATCCGTTGAATAAAGTCTCGAGTGTTTTCGTTTAACTCGTCGAATGACTTTGCGTCTCTATTTTCTATGCCCAGATAATCTGCAAATGTAATGGCGATCTCCGTTGCTCCATTCATTGTCACCGAGCGCCACAACTGCCCATAGTCAAATTTCGCGATACGGCGCTGTTTTTTAGACACTGTTCCTTTCTCAGTTTCCTTCAATTCATCAATTGGGATATTCGACTGTCGGCTCAACTCTTCGTATGTTAATTCAGGGCCAATCCAACCAGATGGTCCTCCCACTCTAATGGGATAGGTTCGCACCACCATTATCACCCGGTTGAGGCGCGCAGGAGCTATTCCAGCGTCCGACAGGCACCCAGCAACAGTCGTCTCTCTCGAAGTAACGTGCGGATAGAGGCCATGATGGATGCTGAGCATGGTGCCTTGGGTCCCTTCAACCAAAACACGCGCACCGCTTTCTAGAAGGTTCTCAAGGCAAAGCCGAACATCTTGGATGTAGTCCTTCAGTTCTTCTACATCTCTGGCCAATCGCACCGGCACACTCCAAGTTTCGTTTCCGCGGTTCAGAATTTTCCTCGCTGCAGCGGCACCTACACCTTGCCCGGTGGTTGAGATATTTTGCAGACCACCTGCTTCGATCTCCTGATCCCGGTCTTCAATAATCATGGCTTGAGGGTCGATGTGCAGCCGGTCCCCATCGAGGCTGTGATCTCCGATTTCTTTGAGAATTTGTGGGAGCCAAATTGTGGAGCCTGCGCCGATGAAAATCTTTGCCTTTGGATTGGAGCCAGTGCCTGATGGCAATTGCACATACTTGTACTCTGGCTCCGCTACACAATGACCAGCGTTTGGTCCTCCGATCCTTACGAGCGCTTCATAGTTTTTTGCGATGTGAGCGCAGACATTGCCCTTGCCTTCACTACCGTACTGTCCACCTACAATTACATCGACCAATCGTTTGGGATCATACTCATTTGCTTTTAGACCCCACCAAGCGGTGGCGGTACGTGCTAAACTCTCAGCGTCAACGTGATCTGTACTGAGCGACAAATCGGCAATCTTTTCTAATTCTGGAACCTTTTGTTCGGTTCCATGATTGGACGCCTCTAGATAGGTTTCAAACTCTTTAAGATCTGAGCTTCTTGATACGTAACGGCGCTCAAGCTCTTCAGGTTCTGCTGTCAAGTGAACGTGAAAGACGGATGAGCCAAAGCGACGTCGCAGTTCATTAATCTGGTTGGGAATTCTAGCGGAGTCTACGAGTAGTATTTCGGAAGAACTGCCTTCTTTAATCGCCTCATCAACTGCATCCGCTACCCATGATCCACTCGTTTTTTCGTCCAGCTGATCTCCGGCCATTTGCAGGGCACGTCGTTCGTTCTCACATCCCGTGGTTGCAAGGATGAATTTTCGAGTTGATACTCGCTCGGCCGGGTAGTTTCTTTCAATCGCAGCAATAAACTCAGATTTTCCAGCGCCTATAGGCCCAGAAGTAACGATAATCGTTTGCAAGACGATACTCCATATTATGTTTTCAAGTCCTGGGAACACTAAATATTGCGTTGGCGCCAAGTCTGTGCGAGTGAATGGTAGAGACTTTCAGGAGGGGTGCAATATGAATATGATACAGCAACAAGTTGTCGCAGTTCGGGTCGCAAAAGGACCGGAGATCATGTTGGCCAGCGGAAAGTGGTTTGACTTCCTCAACCCACACGGAAGTGAGTTCGACATTGAAGACATCGCTCATGGTCTATCAAAGGTCTGCCGCTACTCAGGACAATGCAAGGAGTTCTACTCGGTCGCTGAGCACAGCTTAATTGTTAGTGAACAAGTTGAGGATTTTGCCTTTGAGGCATTGCTTCATGACGCTTCTGAAGCGTTTATGGGCGATATCACTCGCCCGCTTAAGCAGCTGGTGCCGGAATTCAAGCGCCTCGAGGCTGAGATAGAAAGCGCCATTTCAGAACGCTTCGATCTTCGCTCAAACTACCGCAGCGTTGTGAAACAAGCTGACCTTCGGGTTTTGGCGGCTGAGCAAATTCAAATCATGGCTGAAGGCTGCGCGGATTGGGTCGAAGAGGCAGGTATTGAACCAGCTCCCATCGAAGTACGACATTTGACACCTGAAAAGGCCAAAGATGAGTTTCTCGCGAGGTTCTACGAATTGCGGAGTTCCCGCTAGATTTTTTTTCAGAAAAGCGGCCACTGAATCAGGAATTGCACTCCAAATTCGCAATTTTCTACAGCATGCAGAAAACTCACCAATTGTCGCGGATGTTGAGCAAATGTGTATTGTGAGTGGCCGCACGATAGCGGCCACTGCGTTTCTATTTTTTTCGTCTTATTGTTTCGACAACATGTGTCGCTTTTTTTGACCTTGCTCGTTTTACAGTAGTGAAACGACCGGTTTTGGCGCTTCGGCCTACTTTGAATGTTTTCTTAGCCATGTGTATGTTCCGTTTCGGCAAGTGTGTTTAGGAAGCAGGCGGCATGCCGCCTGCAAATGACTTTGATGCATCAGCTTATTCCGGGATTAGAATAGGCCATGCGCGCAACCCATACGCTTTCGCGTAGAGCCGTTGACCGGAGTTTGGGCATGTTCGCCAAGGGCGAAAAACATACCTAAATCCAGGCGGTGGAGTGAAAGAACGCTTAGTCATTTCACTGTCCTCTTCGGGGCGTATCTTGCCATTTGACCCGAAATGCGCTAGTTCAGCCCTTGCTAGGAGACTGATTTGCATTCACGGGAGGCTCTGCATCGTCTAGCCCCTAATGCACGATATCAGAATTCAATGAGGGCTCAGGCTGCAACCTGAGCCTTCTTTTTTAGATAGCCAACCCTTTCCCAAGTTTTTCCAAGCGAATTCGTGCCGCTGTTTTTGAAACTCCGAAGCGTTCCATCACGGCATTCGTATTGTCGAATGCCATAATGTGCTGTTCCGGCATCAACAGAGTGGCGGCAAATCTGTCGGCTTGTTTCTCTGCAGATTCGAACGCCCGCAACTTTTCAAACCTATCAGTCCGCGCAAAGGGTTGATTTTGTCCGGTATGAAGCAAAAAGTGACCCAGTTCATGTGCCAATGTATAGCGGGGTCGCCTTCCGCCCGAGCAAGCTTCTTCATAAACGTCCTCACGAATTCGGATGAATGATCCCTCTGGACAAGTCAATCCTTCGGCGTTGCCCATTTCGTCAACAGTTCCGACTTGGAAGCTAAAATCTGCCTCATCGCCCACAACTAGCGGCAATACGTTTTCCAACACCTCCACAACAGGGAAGTAGGGGATATCCGTTAAGTGAAGCAGCTCTCGAAGCCTATCAGCGACCCCGTCAACTTGCGTCCACTTTAGAGGGGACACTCTGTAGTCATAAATATCGCTCATCTGTCGCTACCTTCCTTGCGCAGAATTGCCAATATTTTCTCCAACTCGTCTGCAGAGAGTGTATTCATAGTGGAATTCATTCTGCGAGCCATTAGACCCGCAGTGTCTCGCTCCAAGGGCGATTTTGGCTCAATAGTAAATGCTCTACGTGAAGCATCAGCGGCTGAGCGAAGTTCATCGGCAGAACTTTCAGTTAATTTGTAAGCGACGATAACGAGCTCCTCGAAGCCCATTGGCGGGCTTTTATCGCCACGCTCAACGGCGGAGATGAATGCGGAAGATTTATTTATGCGCTTAGACATGTCCAAGAGGCGTTCATCCTCTTCAATGCGCAATTTTCTTAGTGCCTTACCAAACTCTGTGATCATGGCAGTCTCCCATCTTGGTTAACAAGTGATTATCAGGTTTGGATGAAAAATTCAACCTTTAGGTAGAAGAATTTACCAAGAAGGAAGAATGTCTCCGGGCTTCCCGAAAATTGATTTTGTGCGCACAAGAATAGAACGACCGTCCAACGCGACTAACGGCACATCAACAATGACTTATGATTGGAAGACTTGCGGTCAGCGCTAAACTGTCACGACTAGTCCTACGGAAAGATCCGTTGCATCCATTTCCAACTCTCGGATCAAAAACCCTTTTTGTCCCCACTTCTGAATATAGCGCAGGTAACGGTTGCTTTGTGCATCAAAAAAGAGACAGCGGATGTCGCTGTATTCGCCCCAGACACCGGCAACTGCAAACAGCGGGATACCATTTGGCAAGCGGGGCACCTTCTTAAAGGTTCGATAGTCGATTCCGTAATCAAGAGCTTGACGAAAACTCATGGTGAAACGCTCGTGTTGAAACTGCATGTTTTCGCCCAGATTAAAGATGGAAACCGTAATCGAGGTCTGATTCCCGCAAACGCTCATTTAGCTCTCTTGCAGCCGAATTTCGGCGTCCCTCGCTAGCTTCAAACTGGTCTGCAAGTTCTCTTCCAGCGTCGTGTAGTTCTGTTCTTCGGTCAGCAAGTCGGACAATGTAGCTACGGACTTGAGATGTGATTTCATTAGCAGTTCGATACACAGCGCTAAGCCATTTAGTCTGGCCTCGATCACGGTCGTCGAGCGTTCTTCCAAATTGCGCAATTCCGTGGCGGAGGTCTCGCAAGCCGTCACCAACTGCTCGACGCACGCGAGCAAATCTCGCTCCAAGGCTGTCAGGGGTTGATCCATCTAGTTCGGCTCCACTCTGATGCAGGAAACCAATCGGCTCGCCACCGAACAGGTGCGCATGCTTGATGTTTCTGGCGGCAGGATCAAATAAGTCGCTCCCTCGTGAATTACCGTCTGGATGCCCAATCTCTCTAGCTGTGTCGAGGTGGCTATCGTTGAGAGTTTCCAGCTCCACAGAAAAGTCAGTCCTAAGGTTGCTGCGATCAACACCATACAGGCCGTTATCACCGCCCAAGGTGAGATCTGAATTAGGAATTTGATCTTGTCGATGTGACTCTGCCAGGTCGTCCCGCTCCAATCCAAAAACGTGCGGGTATCGGCTTCGATTGTATTCCGCGCGAGTGTTACACATGCTTGAATATCGCTCCTGAAGCTCTGCAATTGAGAATCCATCAAGGCGGCGTGCTCTTTTCGGATCTTGTCCAAGTCCGCGTTCAATTTCTCGCTCAGCCGGGTCGGCTTGCCAGTCGTCATGGAAAATCCCTCCTTTCAATCGCCAGCGTTCGCCTGTGTCGGGGTCTTTAGCGGTGATGTAATTTTTGCTTACGCGTGGGATATCGAAACCTGCGTCGGTCAGAGCATCGACCATGCTTGCGCGGTCGGTGATGGTGCCGATGCTGATCTGGTCTAAGATCCATTCGTGCAGTTCTTCGCGGCCCTGTGCCCTAGTTGGGGCCTCAACGGTGGCTTGAACCTCCCGTGCGCGTTCCAGATCCATCGGATCGACCCAGTCATGCGTCTTGTTCATCAGTTCGCGCAGACTGTCATAGGCTGTCCGATAGCCAGGTGGCGCGATGTTGAGGCTTTTACCGGTTGTCAGCTCCAAACGCGGTGCACAGAAATGCAGTTCAACGCGGTCTTCGTGGCTGTGCCGGACCCAGAGCAAGTCGAATTGCTCACTGTCCATACCAGCGAACGCTAGTTCCTCGAAGGCGTTCATGACTTCGGCCTGCTGGGCTTCGGTGGGTGCATCCTCGCTGGCAAAGCTGATGACTCCCGCGCGGTAGGTCCACTGATTGCGACTGGCGTCGATTAGGGCCTCGGTGCGGGCGGGATCGCCGCGCAGCACTTCGGGCAAGGGATCACGTATGACCGTCATGGGTTGGCCATCAGCATCGCAGATTAGATCGCGATTGGCGTCATAGGCCAAGACTTCACGCGTGACGAGATAGCCAACTGGGCCAGCACCCGCGCCTTTGCCATTGGGAAAAAACTTGATCAGCATTGTCGTGCCTCATCAAGGATCTTGGTAAGCTGGCGTTCAATCACAACTAATTGTCGGGCCACGACCATCGCATCCAGGTCAACCTGACCAACCAGAAGCGCCCGATTCACAAACCGCGCTACCTGGTTGAGGTTACCGCCAATGCGTCCAAGCGCCAGAACCAGAGCGGGGTCAACGCGAGGCGCAGGCTTGCGACGACGTGCTTCCGTCAAACCCAAGGCTTCGCGCAAGAGGGTCGCGGCGGACACTCCGGCAGCTTCGGCTTTGGCGCGAAGCTCTGCCTTCTCAGCAACGCTACATCGAAAGACGAATGTCTCGGTGAGCGGCGCTTTGGCGAGGGGCGTGCCTCCGCCGGTGGGGTTCGAAGGGGAGGCTTGCAACCCCTCGCAAGGTCCCGTGTTAGCAGCGCCAGCGTATGACATGGGTCGCCTTGCTCTTTGCTCAGACCGCATGGCACAGCTCCTGCTTCGATGGTACAAACAGGGTCCAGCCTTCGGTGAGGAGCCAACTGCGCAACGTGGGCCACTCGTTTTTGTTCGTTGGAGGGAACCTGCCGGGGAGCCAGTAACCGCGCTCGTTGTTTTCGATGGCTTCAGGAAGTACCCGGTCGATCCAAGCACCAAACATTTGTTCGGTGAACTGCTCCCATTGGCGGCAGCCGAAAGATTGGCGCGAGACGAAGACGGGTTGCGCGCACCCCACGCGCGCCGAGTCGGATGGCCCTCCATCCGGCAGATCCGGCTCAAGCGCGGGGTTTTGTTCTTTAGATGGTTCTTTCTTTATATAGGAAAGATCACCCATGCGCCCTTTGTCTGTCACGGGTGAACCCTTTTGCCCTTCCGAAAGGCTCATCGGTGCATCCTTTTTCCTCTGGCGAAACGGGATGATTTTTGTTGGAGAGCGAAGGTCGTATTCTGTGTGATTGCCTGCCCCACGCCCTTCAGTTCGAAACAGCCAACCGAACTCGACAAGCTGTTTGAGGCAACGTTTGATGGTTGCTAGCGACATTCCGACCAGGAACTCATCAAGCGTTTTTAGTGAGGGATTGAGTTGGCCGGTCCTGTCGTTGGCGAACTGTACCGAAAGCGCTGAGGCTACTACCTTAGTTGACGAGTTGAGGTCAGCGCATTGCAGGACGGCCTTGAGCCATTCAAAGCGATTGAGCCTAGACATATACGCCTCCCGCGATTGCGGACCGGCTGCGAATTTGGTATTCTGATCGTGCAGATAGATTTGCATTACCGTTGAGGTGGGTGGCCGCCCCCTCAGCGGTTTTTCTTTGAGTTTCAGTGTTTTTTTGGTTCGCCAGACGCTCGATTATTCTAGTATTTTCAATGCGCCATTTCCCGGGGTTCGTCAGTTTAAGTTGTTGATTTCGTTCAGCAGGTACACTCCTGCACGGCTCACCACTTTTTTCAATAAAAGCAAGATTTGTCGTGGAGCAGAAGCTGACGTTACCACGAGGTTTGTTTGCACCCCTTCCCCGATAGCTATTCACGTGTGAGTGTGCTTGCGAACGAGAAATTTAAGCCGATCAGACCTGAAGTGGGCGCAGGTCCGACATGTAAGTCTGTTCGTGCCAGTGAGTGGACTGCGCGATGACAAATAGGACTGCCTGCAACTGCCCCAGTGACATCAACTAGAGCAGCACGCTGTTGCCCTGGACCCGGCAATAGGGTTGAACGGGTCGAAAATCGCACTTTATCACAAAGATGTCCGCAACCCTTTCGCGCCCCAGCGGTCTTGGATAAGACGGACATAGCGCTGTCAGAACCTCTGCCTGCGTGAAACAATTGGGAGCGTATTCATGAAGTTTCGCCCTTTGGCCCTTGCTGCCATCGTTAGCACGCTGCCCTTTGCGGCTCAGGCCCAAACTGCGAAGGATGCGCCGGGGTTGGTGGTCGAGCTGAACGCGACTGAAGATGTCGAAGGCGCCTGCCGTTTGACCTTTCTGGTCGAAAACGAAACTGCAACGGCGATAGACACTGCCAATTATCAGGTGGTGATTTTCGATGCCGCTGGTGTGTTCGAACGCTTTACCCTTTTTGGATTTCGGGACCTGCCAGCGGAACGCCCCCGCGTGCGTCAGTTTGATGTACGCGACATCGCCTGTGAAAATCTTGGGCGGGTTCTGATCAATGGGCTAAGCGGCTGTACCGTCGACGGTGCTGACAGCGAAATCTGCGACAAGACACCAACCTTGCGCAGCCGTACTGAAGTGGAGCTTTTGGGATGAGTATTCTTGACGCCCTGCGTGAAATTCTGGCCCTGGGCGGGCCGGTTGTGGCCATCCTGATCGCCATGTCCGTGGTGACGCTGGCGGTGACGCTTTACAAGCTTTGGCAATTCGCCGCCTCGGGTGTTGGTCGGCACCGGGTTCTGTCGCAGGCGCTGGACGCTTGGGATGCCGGCGACAAGCAAGCCGCCCGCGCGCGACTGGCCAAAAGCAACAGCTATCTTGCGCCGCTGGTCGGCGTGGCGATGGATGCGCCGGACGCACCCGGTCTGGATCAACGGTTGGATGCCGAGGCGGGGCTGGCGCTGGCCGGGCTTGAACGTGGTTTCCGTCTTCTGGACACGGTGGCGCAGCTGGCGCCGCTGTTGGGTCTGTTTGGTACGGTTCTGGGCATGATCGAAGCGTTCCGCAGTCTGCAAACCGCCGGGTCTTCGGTTGATCCGTCGCTGTTGGCGGGTGGTATCTGGGTGGCGCTGGTGACCACTGCGGTGGGCCTGGCGGTGGCGATGCCGACCTCGATGGTGCTGTCGTGGTTCGAAAGCCGCACCGCGCGGGAACGGGTGTTCGCCGACAAGGCGCTGCGCACGGTACTGGTGCCGGGGCAGGCCATCCCGCTGGCCGAGGACGCACAGAGCATGGCGGCCACGCCCGGACATGCGTAACCTCGCACCCTTTGTCAGGCGACCACTGGCGATGACACCGCTCATCGACGTGATCTTTCTGTTGCTGCTGTTTTTCATGCTGACCTCGACCTTTTCCAAATATGGCGAGATCGAGCTGAGCGCCGCAACCGCGGGCAACCCGACCGCGGACACACCTCAAGATCGCGCCTTTGTGCAGCTGGGAGAAGAAAGGCTGGTTCTGAACGGTACTCCGGTCACGCTTGCGGACCTGACCACACAGGTGACGACCGGGCAGGTGCTGGTCAGTTTGGACCCTGACACGACGGCGCAGCGGCTGGTGGACCTGCTGGTTTTGCTGCGCGGGCGCGAGGGCCTCAGCGTTCTGGTGCTGGAATGATCCGTCCTGGCCGCCCCCGCCGCAAACGCGACTCGACCATTGCGCTGATCAATGTCGTGTTCCTGATGCTGATCTTCTTTCTGATCGCGGGAACGGTGGCCACGCCGCTGGATCCTGATCTGAATCTGGTCGACACGTCCGAGTTGGAAGGCCGCGAACCGCCCGATGCGCTGGTGTTGCACCGGGACGGAACGCTCAGCTTTCGCGGCGCGCCGATGGACCCCGAAACCTATATGACAGGGCGCGACCCCGGACCGGTACGTATCGTCCCGGATCGCGAGGCGCCGGGCGCTCGGCTGATGGAAGTGACGGCTGAACTGCGGCGACTGGGCGCCGTATCCGTGTTTGTCGTGACCGAAAAGGCTCTGGAATGATCCGGGGGTCGGTGGTCATTGCGGTTCTGGCCGCGCTTCTGTCGCTGCTGCTGCATCTGACGGGGCTAAGCCTGACCGCACCCAGACTGACCGGGCAATCAGGTGACACTGATACACCCGACAGGGTCGAACTGGGCAACAGTTTCGAAGATCTGGTTGAAGCCGTCGCTGAACCTGTGGAGCCCGAACCGAAGGAAACGCCTGAACCTCCGGTCGAAGACCCGCCCGAACCTGCCGAGATTCCAACCAGCGAAGTGCATGTGGCCTCGGACGATCCCCAACAAACCTTTGCGCCCGATACGGGCACCTCAGAAGTGTTGCAGCCCGTTTCCCCCGAACCGGTCGAGTCAGAAGCCCCCGAACCCCAAGAGACCACGGATGGCGACCAGAGCGCCAGTGACGAGGTGGAAGAAACTCCGGACGTAGAAACTGCCGAGGTTGTCGAAGTCCCAGAAAGCAACCCCGAGGTGACCGAGCCGATTACTGAGGCCGCGGCACCTGAACCGGTTGAGGCCGAGCAGCTTGCCGCGCTGCCGGACCCGTCGGAAGACGTATTGCCATCAGTTGCGCCGGATATCCCCATTGAAAGCGAGGCGGTCGAGCCCGATATTCCCGCAGTCCCGGCCGAATCCGCACCGCAGGCAGAGGAAAGCAGCGAAGGATCAGAGCTGGCCGTGGCCTCTTCGATCCGCCCACAACTGCCGGATCGTCGCCCACAGTCTGAACCGCGGGACGTGTTGCGTAGCGTGCGGGATTTCAGCAACCTTCGGTATCCATCGCGCGAAATTGAATCCCCCCTGACCACATACGCACGCCGGGGTGTCGACAGGTTTACATCGGGCAATAGCGGCAGGCGCTCAGGCGGGCGTGGGCCCGGAAATTCTGACCGGACGAATTATGCCGGAGAGGTTCTGGTTCACCTGAACCGCGCGCCGATCGTCTATACAGCAGCGCGGGGCTTTGCGAGGGTGTTTTTCGTGATCAAGCCGGACGGAACCCTGGATTATGTAGAAGTGGTGGATACCAACGGCACACCGGATCTTGAACGGGCAGCCAAGGCACAGGTGGCAGCGGCCTCACCTTTTCCGAAACCGCCCGGAGGTGTCAGCCGGTCGCTGTCTTTTGTCTACTACGGCAACTGATCTGCCGAAGAGCTTGGCAGGCTGAGCAGGTATATTCGAAAGCGTTGGATTTTGCCGATCAGCGTGGCCGTAAGGCGTTGGCATGAGTATCGAAAACACCATTTACGGCTATTGGGTCAGTCTCTTTAAATTAAAGAGGTCGCGGCCTTTTTCTGCGATCAACTTTTTGTAACGGCTTCTGGAAGCTATGCTAATTATCTAAAAATAAACAATAATAATTAGTTTATCTGATTTCACCTGTGCAAAGTTGCAACGCAAGCCGAGGGCAAGACGTTCGAATGTCCGCGGGCCCTGTTGAGCATGCCCGCGATTTGTTCGACTAGGCGCTCAGCCACACTTTGTAGCCAAACTCCTCTCACTCTCATGGACTTATCATGAAACAACTTCTTTTTGCGTCGACCGCAACAATTGCAACCGCAGGCATCGCAGCGGCCGAATCCGGCATCAACCTCAGCGGCTATGGCCGTTTTGGTATTGGTTACCTTGAGGACCGTCAGAACACGACACTGACCACCACCACAGCCAATGGTACGGTAAACCAATTCACGGCGGATTCTGACGAGGCCATCCTGATCTCACGTTTCCGTCTGAATATTGACGGTTTCACGGAAACTGACGGTGGCGTTCGGTTTGAAGGTCGTGTTCGTCTGCAGGCCGACGAAGACTCCGACACTGGTGAAGCCAACAACGCCGGTCTGAACGGCGCGAGGTTCTCTGTTATCTATGGTGGCTTACGTGTTGACGCCGGCAACGTGGCCGGTTCATTCGACAATCTGGATGACTATTTCGGCACCGAGCCCGGCCTGGAAGAGTTTCTGGGTCAGTATTCGGGCGTGAACTACTCGTTCCTCGAGTATGAATCGACCGGTTCGGGCGACAATGCCGTGTTCTTCCAGTACACCGTTGGTGATTTTGCTGTTTCGGCGTCTTACGACCAGAACACCATCTTTGCAAACAATGGCACTGGCTCAACCACGGACCGTGACCGCTGGGACGTAAGTGCGGCTTATACTTTCAACAACATCACCGCCTCGCTGGTTTATGGTGAAACCGATGAAGGTGATGGTGTCGAAAAGGAAAGCCTGACCGTCTTCACTTTGGGTGCCGAATTCAATGACTTCTACGGAACGCTGTTCCTGGCGGACGACGATGTGGCCGATGATGATGAAAACGGCACTGCTTACGGTTTCTCGGTCGCCTATAATCTGGGTGCAGCGACCACGTTGCAGTTGGTCTATGGTGACGGATCGGCCGATAATGACACGCGCAACATCGGTGTGGGCGCCATCTATGATCTGGGTGCGGGCGCTACACTGCGTGGTGCTGTTGGCGAAGTTAAAGACGGTGACGACGACGGCCGGATTCAGGCCGACTTTGGTGTCTGGTTCAACTTCTAAAGTGGCCTGATTGACCTAAGTTCAAGGGCGGGCCTTTGGGCTCGCCCTTTTGGGTGGCTTACTGTTTTTCAAAGAACAGGATGACCTCGCCCAGCCGTACGCCATATCGCGAAACATAGGCGCGGTTCAGCAGACGATCATCGCTTAGCAGCCACATCCAGTCGTCAAAGTTGACCCGCATGGTGCCGTCTTTGATCGGCAGATCGATCTTGTATGTCCAGTTGAAGGTATCACCACGCTCGACCCCGCTGGCAGCGCCCAGAACGCCAGGCGCAGTTCCGGTCCAGGTGTCCTGACCGGTTTTGATCAGGGTCCAGATGCGTTGTTCGGTGGCGCCGTCGTCATAGACGAAATCCTCGATCAGGGTCAGGGTTTCACCATCCCAGGTGCCTTGGATATCCACCGTAAATCGGCGAGGGACATTGCCCAGAACATCCTGAAACTGACCATAGGCGACGGTTTTGCCTTCAAAGAACTCCTCAAGATTCAACTGCCGGTCGGACAGAAAGCTTTTAGGTACGCGCGGCTTGGCGGAACAGGCGGTCAGCGCGGCAAGCCCCGCGATGGCAAGGGCCGCGATCAGGATGCGGCGGGGCGTCATTGCAAGGTCCTCGTTTCTACCGCGGTGTCATAGCCATTTGAACCGCTGACATGCGCAGCTTTAGCTTCGGGCGCGGGGCGCATAGTGGCGACCAGTTCAGCGACCTTGATGCCGAATTTGCGCATCTCGGACCGGTTCATGATCACACCGTTCTCGGTCAGGTACATCCAATCGGTGACGTCCAGTGTGTGCCCGCCCGCGTCTTGGGGCAGGATGATCCGATAAGTCAGCTTCACGGTCGATCCCGAAATTGTGCCGTGACCCTCACCGACGATATCTTCTGCCGTCGCGGTAAGCGTGTTGCCCGTGCCCAGCGTCAGATGCCATTTGCGGGTCATCTTCTTGCCGTTGGAATAGGTGAAATGCTCGGTCAGCGTGCCGGTGTTGCCATTCCATTTCCCCACCATACGGGCGACAAAGCTGTTCGACATCTTCCCATTGGGGCCATAGACCAGCCCTTCGGACAGGATTTCGCCGTTCAGGACTTCTTTCATTTTAAAGGCAGGCCCGGTGCCGCTGTAATCGGCAGGGGATTGCGAGCGAAAGCTTAGGAACCGGCGCTGAGCTGCGACTAGAACAAGGATGGCAAGCAGTAGGATAGCTACGATAGTCATTTGGCTGAGACCTCAGAAGGCAACGTCAGGACCAGCCCGAACGCGCCGAGTTTCAGGATGCAGGGCAGCACGGCATAGGCGAGGGTGAGCGTCCGCAACGCCTCGGCCGAGTTTGCCTGTCCTGGGGTGAACCCGCTGCGTTCCAGCAGCGGCAGAGTGAAAAAGGCAGCGAGCGCGAGGCCCAGCTTGCCAGCGAATGACCAGATGCCAAATGCGGCGGATGCGTTCAGCCCCGCCCGCGTCAGCGCGACTGAGAACATCGCGGGCAGCACCACCATATCCGCCCCCAGTGCCGCGCCCGAGGCCAGGCAGATTGCGGCGAACCCGGTCAGATTACCGGCGGACAACAAAGCTGCGCCAACAAATCCCGCGATCGACAGGGGCATGGCGATGATCAGTGTTCGTTTCGGGCCAATCCGGTTAGCCAGCTTTGCCCAAAGCGGAACGCTGGCCCCGGCGCTGAGGAAGAACAGGATCAGCAGTGGTCCGGCTTTTCCCGGCAATTGCAGGCGATCTTCGACAAAGAACAAAAACAGGGTCGAAGTGATGGCCACTGGCAAGCTGTTGACCAGCGCCAGCAGCAGCAAGCGCAGCGCACCAGCTTGTGCGAGCCCATTGAACGACAGGCCATCGCCAGTAATCGGGGGTCGGCGCCAGATTGGGATCGTCAGGGTCAGGGTGAAGATCGCGATCAGGCCCAGAAACAGGCCAAAGGCGGGATAGCCCTGCGCGCTGGCTCCGAATCCTACGAACAAGGCTGGGGCGCTGGCTGCAAGGATGACGCCTGTCAACTGCCCGCCTTCGCGCCATGCGGCCATTATTATCAACTCTTTCGGCTCTGGCTGTATGGCAAGCGTCGCGCTGCGACCGTAAAGCAGGATGGTGCCTAAGCTGTAGGCTGAGAATAGTAGAATTAAAACAGAGACTAATAAGGCAATATTTGTTCCCGGCGGCAGTCCAAACAGCATTGGAAACCCGATCGCCAAACCAATCGCAGCGGTCGCAGCAAACAGCAGTTGCGCGTTTGGCCAGCGGTCTATGGCCCAACCAATCAGCGGATCCTGCACCAGATCGATTAACCGGATCACCAGCAGAACGGTGCCGATCACACCCAACCCGATACCAAGATTGACGGCAGCAAATCGCGGCAGATGGATATATAGCGGTATCCCCGCCGCAGCGAGCATCAGCGCATACAGACTGACACGCGGGTACAGCATCATCCGCCCTTCAATTGCCGGGTGAAACTGCCCGATCGGGTGTTGTCGCCCAGAAAAATGGACATAAAGGCGCTTTTGGCGCCGGGATAGGACAGGGTACAGGTCTTTTGGCCGTTTCGCCAAAATCCAACTTTGTTCGGGCCTTCCGAGATTGCAATATAGTTGTCGCCCTTGCTAACCGCCTGAAAACACTTCTGCAACTGGGCCTGCGTCGGGGCAGGGTTTCCTTGTCGAGCCATCTCATCCAACGTCGATTCAACCAGTGCTTTCTGTTTCAGGGATTTGCGATAGGTCAGCTGCAATGCAAAGTCCTGCGTCCAATTGAGCGTGCTGCCTTGCGGCGTATACAGCTTGGCTTCGTAGATCGGCATGCCCAAAAACCGGAAGGTTGCGCTGCCTCTGAGTTGCGCATCAGTCAGCGTCTGGGTGATCGGTGACGCGGCCAACCCGCCCGGGGCCAGCACGATCACAGAAAACAGTGCAGCGCGGCAGGTATCAGAGATCAGCCGAGGCAGGGATGGCCGGGTCTTGTGCAGGAATGCCATTTTCAGCTCCGAGTGTGTGCGGGGTGCCGTTAAGGCGCTCAACAACATGCATCGCGCTGGCAATCCCGTCTTCGTGAAAGCCATGCCGGTTGTAAGCCCCGGCAAACCAGGTTCGGTTCTGTCCCTGCATCTCGCGGATTTGCCCCTGAGCTTTCAGGGCCGCTTTGTCGAACACCGGATGGGCAAACTCGACCTTGTCATAGATTTTACCCGCAGGAATTTCCGAAGATGCGTTCAGCGTCACAAACAGCGGGTCGCTGTCTGGAATATTCTGCAGTCGGTTCATCCAGTAAGTCACGCCAACATTCCCCGCTTGCGAACGGTAGGTCCAGCTGGACCAGCACGCGCGACGGCGGGGCATCTGGCTTGGGTCGCAATGCAGGATAGCCGTGTTCGGTTGGTAACGAATAGAGCCTAACGCAGATCTTTCCGCATCTGTTGCGGTCTCGCCCAGAATGGCAAGGGACTGATCGGAATGGGTGGCCAATATGATTTCGTCGAACAGATCAACCTGACCCTGGCTCTGGACAGTCACACCGGCATCGCCGCGTTGAATATGCTCAACCGGGCAGGCCAGACGGATTTCACAACCGCGCTCACGTAACGCGGCATCGATGCGGCGGACATATTCGATGCTGCCGCCCTTGACAGTGTACCATTGATGCTGATTGGCGCGACCACTGGCCAGCAGGGCATGGTTGCGGAAGAATTGTACCAGCGAGCGGGCCGGGAACTGATCCACAAACTCCACCGGAGTGGACCAGATCGCGCCGCACATCGGCATCAGGTAATTGTGGCGGAACCAATGGCCTAGGCGCAGTTGATCGACCAGCTCTCCGATCGTGGTGTCATCGTCACGTGCGGCTTCGGGGGCTTCTTTGCCAAAGCGCAGGATGTCCGCGATCATCTTATAATAGGCAGGCCGTGCGAGGTTGCGTTTCTGCGCCGTCAGGGTGCGCAGGTTGTTCAGACCGTATTCAATGCGGCCGTTGTCGATGGTGGCACCAAAGCTCATCTCGGATTTGATGACGGGCACGTTCAGCTCATCGAAGAGGCGCGTCAGATAGGGGTAGGTGGCATAATTGAAGACGATGAAACCGGTATCGACAGGTTGGTCGCCGTTTTTGCCTGCCATGACGGTTCGGGCATGGCCGCCCAGTCGGGGTTCGGCTTCGAACACGGTCACATCGTTGTTTTTTGACAAATAGTAAGCGGCCGACAGACCTGAGATACCTGCACCTACTACCGCGATTTTCTTGCGTACGCCTCGGGTTTCGTCGAACATGCCATCCTCTTTGTGCGACATTTTACAATAGGATACGCAGGAAATGCCGGGGTGGATCAATCGGATTAGAAGTTTTTCGCAAAAGCACTATGTTCTGACGTCTGGAGTTTGATCCAGTGCGTCGCTCTGGCCGTAAAATCATAGACACAACTGTATTGGCCAGGGCATGAGCAGCTTTGTAGGAAAAACCTATTGGATCGTTGGCGCCAGCGAAGGGCTGGGCCGGGCTTTGGCCGAGGAGCTGAGCCGTCAGGGCGCACATCTGATCCTGTCTGCCCGCAATACCGAGCGTCTGACCGAGATTTGTTCTGCCCTGCCAAATGCGCAAGCTGTTCCGTGCGACGTGACAGATCTGGACGCTGTACGTCGTGCCGCGGTCGAGGCGGGAGAGGTGGACGGATTGGTCTATAACGCCGGAGCTTATGAACCGATGCGCTCTGCCGATTGGAATTCCGAGGCCGTGCTGGCGATGACGGATGTGAATTACACGGGTGCCCTGCGGGTTCTGGGTGAGGTTGTACGCAGGTTCGTACGCAGGGGTCGGGGGGATATCACGCTGATCGGGTCTTTGTCGGGGTATCGAGGGTTACCCGCGGCGGTGGGGTACGCGGCCAGCAAGGCAGCACTTGTTTCGTTGGCCGAGACCATGCGGTTCGACCTGGCGGGCACAGGGGTGACGGTGCGCATCGTCAATCCGGGCTTTATCAAGACCCGTCTGACCGAGAAGAACACTTTCAAGATGCCGATGCTGATGACGCCCGAGGATGCAGCGGACCGGGTGGTCAAAGCGATGTCACGTCGCCGATTCCGTACGGATTTTCCAGCACCATTTTCCTGGCTGGTGCGTCTGATCGACTATCTGCCTGATTGGCTGATTTATCGCGGAAAATAGACTCTAACAAAACTGTCCCTGGCAAAACCATCCTGCCGACATGGTACCGCCATGGCCATAAAACAGCCACAGTCGCTCGCCCTGTTCGGTTACCACCACCCAGTAATCGCGCACGCCGCTGCGCCAGTTGGGATCGTCCAGCCACCATTCCGGCGCAATGCGTTCCGGGCCCGTGGCCTGCGCCAGTTGCCAGTCGCGCCCACGCCAGCGAAAGGCGCTGGGCACGTCCGGGGTTTCCGGCGCCATCACCGGTTCGGGTTGCCACATCTGCAAGGGGCGGGGACGCGGAGGGGCAGGCCAGTCATGCGCCGGTTCCGACCAGGCTGCGGCCAGCGTCTGCGCCGTCTTCTCGGGGATATGTGAGGCCGCCGGGTGCCGCCGCGTGATCGCCTCCAGCCCCACGCGTGCGCCCAGCTTACCGATCAGGTCGTCGACGGCGGTGTTGCCCTCAAGCCGATCCCGCACGGCGCGGCGGGCCTCGGCATGGCCCGCCATGGTGCGGGCGTGGATAGGCTCGGTCTGGACTGCCACAAGCCGCAGCATGTCGATGCCATAACCCGCATCAATCTTGTCGATTTTCATCTCTAACAAAGGGCGAATACGATATTTGTCAAAGGTCGGACGGGCGAGACCGACTTCGACAATCTCAGCGGCCTGATCGGCGCGATGTGCCTCAAGCCGCAGGGTGCGAACGCCGCGGCCTTTCTCCTCCAGTTTTGCGCAGAGCGTGGGCAGTATCCGATCAATGGCGGCCATGACGTCTTCGATCAGACCGATTGGGTTGGGCAGGGTCATCCGCACCGCAAAGCGATGCGGCGGACGGGCGGGCGAGACCGGTTCGGGCGCGCTGCCCATGGCCTGATCCAGCCGCAGCACCAGACCCCGCCCGAACCGCCGCGCCAAACTGGCACGCGGCTGGCCCAACAGATCGCCGATCCGGCGCAGGCCCAGCCGGTTCAACTGCGCCGCGGTCTGATCCTCCAACCGCAGCGCCGCGATGGGCAGGGGGCTGAGCGCGCCATAGGATTGTCCCGGCGCTGCAATCCGCGCGCCACCACCCAAGGCCATCACCTGCGGCGCGGCGCCACCTTTGGTCCAGTGCCGCCGTTTGGTGGCGCGGGCACGGGTGGCACGGGCCTCTTGGCTGATGGCGTCGCCGTTGCGGTCGGATGTGGCCTCTTGTCCGGCGTATCGCGCCAACGCCCAGGCCGCGCCCAGCGTGTCGGCGATGCCCATCTGTACGCTCAGGCCCATATCGGCGCAGTCGACCTCAAGTACGCTCAGCAACGCCTCTTCGCCGCCGAACAGATGGGCGCAGCCCGACAGGTCGACAATCAGCCCGTCCGGTGATTCTTCGGCTACCCAGGGGCTGAATTTGCCTGCCCAGCGGCGCAAAGCGGTTAGAAACGCGGTCTCGGCGGGGGTATTGCGAGGGCGCGTCACAAGATTCGCGCACATGGCATGGGCATCGCGCACCGGCTGACCCACGCGCAACCCGGCGGCCTGAGCCTGTGCATTCAGCGAGGTGACAACCTGCATGTTCGCCTGCTCGGCCACCACGGCCAAAGGCCCATCCTGCAGGCCCCGCGCAGCGCGGACCAGCCGTTCAGCCCCCAGACGGGGAAACCAGAGTGAGAGTATTCGTCGTTTGGGCATCGGCAGACATCAAAATGTTCCCATTTTGTTCTTACCGTAGAATCATACCCCGAGTCCACGCCTACCCGCAGGTCAGACGCTGAATGATCCCGGCGTCATTGACGAACACGTTCAACCGGTCGATGCGGTAATCCTGCGTGGCCAAATCATCCGGCCCTAACACACGCGCGCGTTCAGGCAGCTGGCCCTGAATGGTCGAAACCGGCTGACCAATGGAATCGCCAAAGGGTTCACCCTCGCAAAAGGCCAGATCGACCGGTGCGGCTTCGGGTGCAAGGCGGGCGTCTTCCGGTGCGGGTGGCGTTTCGGCACAAGCGGCCAGCAAGATCAAAATCGGAATAAATCGGCGCATTGGCGTTCCTCTTTGCGGCAATGTCGTTTCTGCAATATCAAATCATTAGCCGATCTGTCACCAAAGCGCAGTTGAAAACCCTCTGCGATTGACGCAGGGTCGGGGCAAAGAAGACAGGGAGACAACGATATGCGTACCCGTGCCGCCGTCGCCGTTCAGGCCGGCAAACCCTTGGAAGTGATGGAAGTAAACCTCGAAGGCCCCAAAGCGGGCGAGGTTCTGGTGGAAATCAAGGCCACCGGCATTTGCCACACCGATGAATTCACCCTGTCGGGTGCTGACCCCGAAGGGTTGTTCCCCGCCATTCTGGGCCACGAAGGCGCGGGCGTGGTGGTCGAGGTCGGCCCGGGAGTGACCAGCCTGAAGCCGGGCGATCACGTGATCCCGCTCTACACCCCGGAATGTCGCGAATGCGAATATTGTCTGCACCCCAAGACTAACCTGTGTCAGGCGATCCGCGAAACCCAAGGTAAGGGCCTCATGCCCGATGGCACCTCGCGCTTTTCGACGCTGGATGGCGATCCGATCCTGCACTACATGGGTTGCTCGACCTTCGCTAACCACACGGTCCTGCCCGAGATTGCGCTGGCCAAGGTGCGTGAGGACGCTCCGTTCGACAAGATCTGTTACATCGGCTGCGGCGTGACGACCGGTATTGGCGCGGTGATCAACACCGCCAAGGTCGAGATTGGTAGCCGCGCCATCGTGTTCGGTCTGGGCGGTATCGGCCTGAACGTGATCCAGGGCCTGCGTCTGGCCGGAGCTGACCAGATCGTTGGCGTTGACCTGAACCCGTCCAAGGTGGAAATGGCCACCAAGTTTGGCATGACCGATTTCGTGAACCCCAAAGAGGTCGAGGGCGATCTGGTCTCCTATCTGGTCAACCTGACAAAGGGCGGTGCGGATTATACATTCGACGCCACCGGTAATGTCGGTGTGATGCGTGACGCGCTGGAATCGGCGCATAAGGGCTGGGGAGAATCGATCATTATCGGCGTAGCGCCTGCTGGTGCCGAAATCTCGACCCGCCCCTTCCAGCTGGTCACAGGCCGGTCGTGGCGCGGCACCGCCTTTGGCGGTGCGCGGGGCCGGACCGATGTGCCCAAGATCGTTGATTGGTACATGGACGGGAAGATCGAGATTGACCCGATGATTACCCACACCATGGGTCTGGACGACATCAATCACGGCTTTGACCTGATGCATAAAGGTGAGAGCATCCGGTCGGTGGTTGTTTACTGATAAAACTTGAAAAATCTGAAAGGGTGGGCTTTTGCCCGCCCTTTTTGTCATTACATTCCATGTTACGAATAAAATTTATAGTTGAGGGATTGAGGTGACAACAGGAAGGACAGACCGCCTTGCGGTTCTGATTGATGCGGACAACGTGCCCGCAAAACATGCCGAAGAGATTTTTGAAGAAATAGCTACTTTAGGCGAAGCTGGCCTGAGGCGCATTTACGGTGATTTCTCGAACGGGTCGCCACAAGGTTGGGACGCTAAGTCATTGGCCAAATACGCCATTGTTCCCCACCAACAATTTGCCAATACATCCGGCAAAAACTCCAGCGATATCGCGTTGGTGATTGATGCCATGGACATTCTGCACTCGGAACGGTTTGGTGGGTTTGTTCTGGTGTCGTCTGACAGCGACTTCACCCGACTTGCTAGTCGGATCCGGGAACAGGGATTGGATGTTTTTGGTATTGGAGAACGTAAGGCACCCAAAGCCTTTGTCACAGCGTGCAATAGATTTATTTACGTTGAGAATATCGAAAAAACTGCATCAGTCAGCCAGCCGGCTGAGACTGCGGCCCCCCAAAAAACAAAATATGATCTGAACCATGCCTTCCAGTTGATTCACAATGTGGTTCGGAACACAGATGAGCCAGACGGATGGGTTAGGCTTGGGCTCGTTGGCAGCCAACTCAGCAAAATCTACGCGGATTTCGATTCCCGTACTTACGGTTACAAGAGGTTGAGCGATTTGGTGCGTGCGACCGGAAAATTTGAAGAAAAAGGGGCGAACGGCCACTTTATGATCAGGCATAAGGACAGCTGAAAAAGGCTGTCAGAGATCCCTGAATTTGCGTGTTTTTGCCCTTACTCCCCCGGCCGTGACGCCCCGGTATCTGACCGCGGTGACCGTACCCGCAGAACAGGGGTGTTGGCCGAGGTGGTGTTGGTGCGGCTTTCGCGCCAGACTACATAGACACCGGACGCGATGATGACGCTTGCGCCAACCGCCACCCAGATGTCCGGGCGTTCACCAAAGAAAACCATGCCAAAAATCGTGGCCCAGATGATCTGGCTGTACTGGCTGGGGGCAATAACGCCCGCAGGCGCGGCGCGATAGGCGAGAATGATCAGGTGCTGGGCGATCACCGAGAACACGCCGACCAGCGCCATCATTGCCAGATGCAGCAGCGAGGGCGGCAGATACACGGCGGGTTGGGCAAGGCTCATCGCTACAATGGCCAGCAGCATCGGATATAGGATCAATACGGCCGAGCGTTCCTCATTCCCGATCTTGCGCACCAGAACGGACGCAAAGGCACTGCAGAACGCGGCCGTCAGGGCCGCGAGATGGCCCAGGGTGATATCCGTGGCACCGGGGCGCAAGACGATCAGGACACCGATCAGACCAACACCAACGGCGGCCCAGCGTTGGGCGCGCACGACCTCTCCCAATATCGGAATCGACAGGACGGTGACGATCAGCGGGAAGGAAAACAGCAGCGAGTAGACCTCAGCCAGCGGCAGAACCGAAAAGGAATAGAAAGCACAGACCATGGACGAAACCATCAAGGCTGAGCGAAGCAGTACCAGCCAAGGGTGATGGGGCAGGAAGTTCCCGGTTGTCCGGTCGGTCAGGATTGTCACCGCCATCGGCACGAAGGAAAACAGCGTGGCGAAAAAGATGATCTGCATCACCGAATAGGTCCCGCCCAGCACTTTGATCAGTGCGTCATGACTCGCAAAAACTGCAAAGCCCGCAAACGCATAGCCAAGACCCCGGAGGGTGGTGTTTTGAGTGCTCATGAGTCTGGCCTCGGGTGATGTGCGGTGTTTAGGGCGGCACGGAGTGATCTCGGGCTGTCTATTCGCGCTGCATAAACCCATTTTGCAGAGTCTGATAGCCCCTATTTTACCGCTAACATGTCAAAGCCGGTATGATATCCGATCATCGCAGGATCGGTGGCGCGTCCTTAGGCTGACGGGCAGACTGAACACCCGCTTTCATCCCCACACCGATACGACGCGCCAAGGCGACCCAGGGAATGGCGGTTTCCGGTGGCAGCATCCGGGTGGCGACCTCTTCGAACAGATCCAGCCAATGGGCGAAGAATTCGGGTTTTACATCGGGCCGCTCGATATGAACCCGCTGTGGATTGCCGTCATAGCTACGCTCGAACAGGATGGCGTTGCGCCAGAAGGCGGCAATTTTTTCCTCATGCGCGGGCCAGTCATCGACATGTCGGTCGAAGATTGGCCCCAGCACTTTGTCTTCCCGGACGCGAGCATAGAAGGCGCTGACCTGCGCGTTGATTTGCTCGGGCGTCGCGGGGAATCGCGGGGGCATGGTTGGTCTGGACATGCGTGATCTCGGGGTTTCGATTCTGTTCGCGGTCAATAGCCGGTTCAGGGGTTACGCTACAGGGGTGGTTTTGTCGCGCTGGTCCGGTGTCAGAATATGCCGCAGCAGGGCCACCGGATGCGCCTTGAGGCTGAGACGGGTGGCCACATAATCCTCGACCACCTGTTCGCCCAGCGTCATCTGGGGCAGATAGGCTTCGGGCTCGTCCAGCGCCTCGCCTTCCAGATTCTGTGAGAACAGCGGTAGAGGTTTGGCGGTGGCAATCGCCTTGGCTTGCCACAGCGCCTCGCGCCGGGTCAGGTCGCAGGCGGCGAAGGCATCGGCTTCGGCCAGCCGTTCGATCACCGACGGCCCCAGCCCGGCACGACGCCAAACATCGTCGACCTGGGTGTAGCCGTTGCCGCGCGCGGCGGTCAGCCAACTGGCGTCTTCCTCGCTGAGGCCTTTGATCTGGCGAAACCCCAGCCGCAGGGCCAGCCCGCCATGACCGTCGGGTTCCATCACATTGTCCCAGAAACTGGCATTGATGCAGACCGGGCGCACCTGAACCCCATGTTCGCGTGCATCCCGCACGATCTGAGCAGGCGCATAGAACCCCATCGGTTGCGAGTTCAGCAGCGCGCACGCGAAAATCCCCGGGTGATGGCATTTGATCCAGGCCGAGGCATAGACCAACAGCGCAAAGCTGGCCGCGTGGCTTTCGGGAAAACCGTAAGAGCCGAAGCCTTCGATCTGAGAAAAACAGCGCTCGGCAAAGTCGTCGTCATAGCTGTTGCGCTTCATGCCGCGCAGGAACAGCGCACGGAATTCGCTGACATTGCCATGTTTCTTGAAGGTTGCCAGCGACCGGCGCAGGCGGTCGGCCTGTTCCGGGGTAAACCCGGCACCGACAATGGCGATCTGCATTGCCTGTTCCTGAAACAACGGAACGCCCAGCGTTTTCCCCAGCACCTCGCCCAACGCGTCCGAGGGGAAGCTGACCTCCTCTTCTCCGTTGCGGCGGCGGATATAGGGGTGGACCATGTCGCCTTGGATGGGGCCGGGGCGGATGATGGCGACCTCGATCACCAGATCATAGAAATTGCGGGGCCGCATCCGGGGCAGAAAGTTCATCTGCGCACGTGATTCTACCTGAAACACGCCGATACTGTCTGCCTTGCACAGCATGTCATAAACCATTGGGTCCTCGGGCGGCAGGGTGGCCAGCGTATAGCTGGTCTGGTGGTGTTGGCCGATCAGGTCGAACGCCTTGCGGATGCAGGTGAGCATTCCGAGGCTGAGGACATCGACCTTGAGGATACCCAGAGAGTCGATGTCGTCCTTATCCCAGCAGATGACCGTGCGGTCCTCCATCGTGGCGTTTTCGATGGGGACCAGCTCGTCCAAACGCCCCTCGGTGATGATGAAACCGCCGACATGTTGCGAAAGGTGGCGGGGAAAGCCGTTGATCTCATAGACCAGCATTAGAGTCTGTTTTAGGCGGCGATCCTCGGGGTCGAGACCGATTTCGCGCATGCGTTCAGCCTCGAGCCCGGCGGCAGAGAAAAAGCCCCAGAGTTGTGAGGATAAGGCTGAAATGGTGTCTTCTGTCAGGCCCATCGCCCGTCCGACCTCACGAATGGCGCGTTTGCCGCGATAGTGGATCACGGTGGCGCAGAGACCCGCACGGTGGCGGCCATAGCGGTCGTAGATGTGCTGGATCACCTCTTCACGCCGTTCATGTTCGAAATCGACGTCGATATCGGGGGGCTCATCGCGGGCCTCGGACACGAAGCGTTCAAAGACCATGGTGCCCATCTCGGGGCTGACTTCGGTGATGCCAAGGCAGAAGCAGACCACCGAGTTGGCCGCCGATCCCCGCCCTTGGCACAGGATACCGCGCGAGCGGGCGAAATGGACGATGTCGCGCACGGTCAGGAAATAGGGTTCGTATTTCAGCTTGCCGATCAGGGTCAGTTCATGCGCCAGCATCTTTTGCGCCTTTTCCGACGCGCCCGCCGGATAGCGCCATTTTAAACCCTCATGCGCCAGGCGGTGCAGGCGTTGGGTCGGGGTTTCCTGCTCGCTGCCCTCGCTTGGGTATTCATAGCGCAGCTCGTCCAGAGAAAAGGTTAGCTGTTCGCTGAGTTGATGGGCGCGGGTGACCGCGCCTTCGTGGCCTTTGAATATCCGCAGCATCTCGGCCTCAGACCGCAGGCGCTGTTCCCCGTTGGCCAGCGCCTCGCGACCGAGCTCATCGACTTTGCGGCGTAGGCGGATGGCGGTCACCACATCGGCCAGCTTGCGACGGGTGCCGTGATGCATCAGCGGTGTGCCACTGGCTAGGGTGGGAATGCCGAGTTGCTTTGATTCAGTCTCTAATAAAGAGAAATAGACAGTATCTGCGCCATCATACCGGGGGTGCATCAACAGATGCATCCGTCCGGCAAAGCGGCGCGTCAGCTGTTGCGCCTGTGTCCGCCATCCGTTCGCGCCGCCCGGAGACGGTGTCGCCTGTGGCCAGAGCAGCAGGTGGAGACCGTCGGAGAATTCCAACAGGTCGGACAGCTGTAGAATGCAGTCGCCCTTTTCGGCGCGCAGGCGGCCTTTGGACAGGATACGGCACAGGTTGGCCCAGCCCTGCCGGTTCAGGGGTAGGGCGGTGACGGTGGGCGCGTCGGTAAAGATCAGCCGCGCCGCTGGGATCAGGCGCGGCACCGCGTGGATGGGGTAAGAGGGCGGTTTGGGGATGTGATCGGGGCAAGGTGGGCCGATAGAGGTGTTCTGCGCTTCCCACTCCAGCCGTTCACGTACCTTGCGGGCGATTTCGCGCGCTTGGGTATGGGCACGGACGATTCCGGCGACCGAATTGTCATCGGCAATCGCGATGGCCGGTAGGCCAAGGGTGACGGCACGCTCCATATATTCCTCGGGATGTGAAGCCCCGGTGAGAAAGGTGAAATTCGACGTGATCGACAGTTCGGCATACATGGCGATTCTATATTATATTCACGTTTTGTTCTTTTTCGAGTCCTTTGCGCAGGAAACGGGTCGATTGGGATTTTCCGGGTGGGCATGATTGGGCAAAAGGAGACGCAAAATGTTCAAGATCACCGCATTGGCAACCGACGAAGTGCGCGCCCTTCAGGCTGGTCACCCGGATGCTTATGGCGCCACGCCAGAGCGCGCGACATCCACAGGCAAAGGCAATCCATGCCGCCATTGCTTGCAGAATATTCCTGAGGGCGAAGAGATGCTGATATTGGCGCACCGGCCTTTTCTAGAGACACATCCTTACGCGGAAACGGGTCCGATATTTCTATGCGCTGCACAGTGTGAGCGGTACGAGGGGAAAGGGCTGCCAGAAATTCTGACCACGTCACCCGACTATCTGATCAAGGGCTACGGAACCGATGACCGGATCGTCTATGGCACCGGAGCGATCACACCCACAGACCAGATTGCCACTGCCGTCAGGGATATCTTTGCCCGCCCCGACGTGAGCTATATCCACGTCCGATCCGCGCGAAACAATTGCTACCAGGCCCGAATCGACCGGGTCTAAAGCTTGACCCGGTGCAGGCCCCGGCGCGGCTGATCCTGATCGTCCGCCGGGGTTTCATTCGCGCGGGATGAGGTGAGGGCGAGGAAGACATCCTCGAGATCAGCTTCTTCGGTGCGCACGTCGCGGATGCGGATGCCAGCAGCGCGTACGGATTCCAGAACCTGTTCGGCACTGGTCTGGGCGCTGCGATAGCTCAATACCAAGGTGCCATCGTCTCGCAAAGCGGCTTCGACGCCTTCGGTCGTCGGCAAATCGGTCACCGGGCTATCCGGAGCAATCACCATGGTGCGACTGTCCACCCGGCCCAGCAGGTTGGCGGTGCTGTCCTGCGCGATCATTTCGCCGTGGTTGATGATGGCGATCTCGTCACACATTTCCTGTGCTTCTTCCAGGTAATGCGTGGTCAGGATGATGGTCATGCCCTGTTCATTCAGCTTGCGCACATTGGCCCACAGCATCTGACGCAGTTCGATATCCACGCCCGCCGTCGGTTCATCCAGCACAAGGATCTTAGGATGATGCACCAGCGCCTTGGCCAACAGCAGCCGCCGCCGCATCCCGCCCGAGAGGGTTCGCGCATAGGCCTCGGCCTTGTCGCTGAGGCCAACAAGCTCCAGAATCTCATCGCTGCGGCGCTGTGCTTTGGGCACGCCGTAAAGGCCAGCCTGTACCTCAAGCGCACCGCGCGGGGTGAAGAACGGGTCGAGGTTCAGTTCCTGCGGCATCACGCCAATGGAAGCACGGGACTGGCGCGGGCTCTGATCCTGATCGTAGCCCCAGATCGATACATGGCCCGAGGTTTTCACCACCAGCCCGGCCAGGATGTTGATCAGGGTTGATTTTCCGGCCCCGTTCGGCCCCAGCAGGCCAAAGACTGACCCCCGTGGAACGGTCAGGTCGATGCCTTTCAATGCGCTCTTCTCGGGCTGGCCCTTGCCGCCACGATAGGTTTTGCGCAGCCCTTCGATCCTGATTGCCGCATCGGCCATGTGACCCTTGCCCCCGGTTTGCTCATCGCTCATAAACGCACCTAATGCATGCCCGCGAGGCCGACAACCGAAGAAGGATCGCCAGCCGTGACAATCGAAGCGCCGGAAACCAAGATCGTCGAAACCGCCCGTGTCGCCTGTGACGGCGGCGAAGGCGCATTGGGCCATCCGCGCGTCTGGCTGCAAATCCCCGAGGATATTGGTTGGGTCGAGTGTCCGTACTGTGATTGCAAATTTGTGCTGTCCGGCAGCCAGGCACAAAGCTGACAGAGTGGCAGGTGCCGCGCGAAACGGAGGCCGGATGCCATATGCAGTGCAGCTTTTGCGGCTATCGGATCAGGAGCCACTGGCAAAAGGCGGCCACAGAAATGTGTATGCCTACCCGGATCAGCCCGCGCTTTTGATCAAGGTGACACGGCCCCGTACACGCCGGAACCGCTCGTTCTCTAAACGGTTGGTGCGGCGGATATTGCCGGACACCGCCTTTCGCAACGCTTTGAAAGAGATCGAATGTGAGATGAAAGCCGCGCTGAAAAGCGGTGAGGAAATCGCGCAGCTGCCATTGGCGCGGTCGTTCGGCGTTGTGCAGACAGATGTCGGGCCGGGGGTTGTGGTTGAACGGATTCAATCCAGCGATGGCCAGCTTGCGAACCATCTTTTGTCGATGTGCCGACAGCAGGGGCTGAGCGATCAGATGCTGGGTGACCTCAACCGTTTTGTGGAAAAGTTGTTCGAACTGCAGATTGTGGGCCGTGACATCCACGCGGAAAACATCGTCTACGGGTTGCGCGGTCAGACCCGGATGTTTCTTCTGATCGATGGGTATGGTGAGCGTAACCTTGTTCCCCTGCGGTCACTGAGCCGTCGTTTGAATGATCGGTCCCTAAACAAGCAGTTGCAGCAAATCGCAGATCGTACAGGGCTGGTCTGGGATAAGGCGCGCAGGGTATTCAACCTCGGCTAAGCAAGCGGATCCGCAGTTTGTTTGTCTTCTGCGCTGGTCACCTGCACAACCCTGTGGCAGAACCGTTCCCAACCAGAACGGAGCGCGTACATGAGCAATTTCGGAAAAGGATGTCACCTGCATCTGATCGACGGATCGGCTTTTATTTTTCGGGCCTATCACGCGCTGCCCCCATTGACGCGGAAATCCGACGGGTTGCCGATTGGCGCTGTGTCTGGGTTCTGCAACATGCTGCAGAAATATGTCGAAGGAAACGCCGGGCCGGACGCGCCGACCCATGTGGCCGTGATTTTCGACAAGGGATCGCACACCTTCCGCAATGACCTGTATGACCAGTACAAGGCCAACCGCGAGGCGATGCCCGAAGATCTGCGCCCGCAGATGCCGCTGACGCGCGAGGCGACGCAGGCGTTCAACATCGCTTGCAAAGAGTTAGAGGGCTATGAAGCCGACGACATCATCGCGACCCTCGCCGTGCAGGCGCGCGATGCCGGCGGACGGGTGACAATCGTTAGCTCGGACAAGGATCTGATGCAGTTGGTCGGCGGCGGCGTGGAAATGCTGGACGCGATGAAGAACAAGCGCATCGACCGCGATGGGGTGTTCGAAAAGTTCGGTGTTGGGCCGGAACGGGTGGTCGACGTACAGGCGCTGGCAGGTGACAGCGTCGATAACGTGCCGGGCGCGCCTGGGATCGGGATCAAGACGGCGGCCTTGCTGATCAACGAATATGGCGATCTGGAAACCCTGTTGGACCGTGCCGAAGAGATCAAACAGCCTAAGCGCCGTCAGACGCTGATCGAAAAGCGCGATCAGATCGAGCTGTCGAAAAAGTTGGTGCAGTTGGACGAACAGACGCCGCTGGATTTCACCCTTGATGATCTTGAGGTGAAAGACCCCGAACCGGACACTCTGCTGGGTTTTCTGGCCGAGATGGAGTTCCGCACCCTGACCAAGCGCATCGCCGACAAGTTGGGGGCCGAGGCCCCGGTAATCGCTGATGCGCCCGCACCTGCGGTCGAAGAGGCCGAGGCTGAGGCCGTCCCCTTTGATGCGTCGAAATACGAATGCGTACGCGATGCCGGGGCGCTGCAAAAGTGGATTGATCAGGCATATGAGCGTGGCTGGGTCGCGGTCGATACCGAAACCACCGGGCTGAATGAAATGATCGCTGAGTTGGTGGGTATCTCACTGTGCGTTGAGGCGGGTGAAGCTTGCTATGTGCCGCTGATTCATCGCGAAAGTGCAACGGATGATCTGTTCGGATCGGATGCGCTGGCCGATGGGCAAATGCCGCTAGATGAGGCTCTGACCCTGCTGAAACCGATGTTTGAGGATCCATCGATCCTGAAAATCGGCCAGAACATGAAATACGACGCCAAGATATTCAAACGGTATGGCGTCGACGTGGCGCCGATCGATGACACCATGTTGATGTCCTATGCGATGCATGGGGGCGAGCACGGACATGGTATGGATACCCTGTCCGAACGGTATCTGAACCACACGCCGATCCCGATCAAACCGCTGTTGGGCTCGGGCAAGTCGGCGATCACCTTCGACAAGGTTCCGATTGATGAAGCTACGGCTTACGCTGCCGAGGATGCGGATATCACTCTGCGCCTGTGGAAACTGTTCAAGCCGCAACTGCATCAGGTGCAGGTGACCACAGTATATGAGACGCTCGAACGCCCTCTGGTGCCGGTTTTGGCAGAGATGGAGATGCACGGCATTAAGGTCGACCGCGACGTCCTGAGCCGCATGTCGAACGCGTTTGCGCAGAAAATGGCGGGATTAGAGGCTGAAATCCATGAGCTGACGGGAGAGAGCTTCAATGTCGGCTCACCCGCGCAGCTGGGTGAGATTCTGTTCGACAAGATGGGTCTGGAAGGCGGCAAAAAGGGCAAGACCGGTAAATATTCGACCGGGGCGGATATCTTGGAAGATCTGGCAACCGAGCATGAGTTGCCGCGCCGGGTGTTGGATTGGCGGCAGCTGTCCAAATTGAAATCGACCTACACCGACGCGCTGCAGACCCATATCAATCCGGATACGGGCCGGGTGCATACTTCTTATTCGATCACTGGGGCGAACACGGGGCGTTTGGCCTCGACCGATCCCAACCTGCAAAACATCCCGGTGCGCACGGAAGAAGGGCGGCGCATACGCGAGGCGTTCATTGCCGAGCCGGGCAATGTGCTGGTCAGTCTCGACTATAGCCAGATCGAATTGCGGATTCTGGCGCATATCGCCGATATTTCGGCTCTGAAACAAGCGTTTTCAGATGGTTTGGACATTCACGCCATGACCGCGTCCGAGATGTTTGATGTGCCGCTGGACGAGATGACGCCGGATATCCGCCGTCAGGCCAAGGCGATCAACTTTGGTGTGATCTATGGCATCTCGGGTTTTGGACTGGCGCGCAACCTGCGCATCCCACGAGCCGAGGCGCAGGGTTTCATCGACCGTTATTTCGAGCGGTTCCCCGGTATTCGCCGCTACATGGACGACACCGTCGCCTTTGCCAAAGAGCATGGTTACGTGCAGACGCTGTTTGGGCGCAAAATCCATACGCCCGAAATCAATGCCAAGGGCCCACATGCTGGGTTCTCGCGCCGGGCGGCGATCAATGCCCCAATTCAGGGCACAGCAGCGGATGTGATCCGGCGCGCGATGGTTCGAATGCCGGATGCGATCAATGGGTTACCCGCAAAAATGCTGTTGCAGGTGCATGACGAATTGCTGTTCGAAGTGGCTGAGGACTCTGTGGACCAGCTGGTAGACGTGGCGCGCGACGTGATGGAAGGCGCCTCGGATCCGGCGGTAAAGTTGGACGTGAAGCTGAGCGTGGACGCGGGGCAAGGGGCCAACTGGGCCGAGGCGCACTAGCTGCTAAAAACAAGGGCGGCGCAGTTCATCAGGCACGGCGGGCCCTCTTCACAGCGGGTCAGTCCTGTGGCCTGACCAGGCGGTTGACCAACCGTTGCACGGATGGGCCAAGCAGCAGGATGACGGTGAAGGCGATGGGCCAGCAAAAGGCCCAGGACGCTATCCAGTCGCTGACGGTGTTAGGGCCAAACCCGATGGCTTTTACCGTCGCGATCCCGGTCACCAGGCAGGACATGAGGCCCGACATGATCAGGCTGAACAAGGCGCGGGAAAAGCGGGCGGGGATCATTGCGGGCATCCTGATGGTCTTGTTTCCCCTGATGTGCTGTATTTTCCGTCAAAACGCCAGAGCTAGCCCCGCATCCAGTCAAGGCTGTCCGTTGTTCGTGACGTGGAGGCAATATATTCGGCGCTGACCCAGCCGGAATAATCCGTTGCGTCCATCGCTGCGAACAGACGTTGGAAATCTGTCGGTCCGCGCCCCGGTTCACAGCGGTCGGGGGCGGCGCCGATCTGGGCGTGAACGATCCGCGGGTGAAAGCGATTCCAGACAGTTTCCGCGTCATCGTGGATCATATGAGCATGAAAGCTGTCATATTGCAGGCCGACATTGGGGCGGTTCACATGGTCCAGCACCTGCATTGCCAGATCGTAATCGTTCAGAAAGTACCCGGGCTGGGAAACCGGATTCAGCGGTTCGATCGTGAACTGCTGTTGCGGGGCGAAATCGGCGGCCCATTGCAGGTTGCGCACGAAACAGTCCTGCGCGTCCGAACCCGTGGCATACCCCGACATGATGTGGATCAGCCCTGGTCGCAGGATCTCGGCATAGCGCAAGACACGGCGGATATCGGATTGAAACCGCGCCACGCCACCCGGAACTGCGGCATAGCCGGGCTCACCCCCGGTGTAATTGGGCGGCGGCGCGTTGATCAGAACAAGTTCCAGTCCATTTGCCAGCAGCGCGCGGCGCGTTTCCTTTGCAGCCAGTTCATAAGGAAACAGAATTTCGACCGCTTTGAATCCGGCGTCGGCCGCCGCCTGGAAACGCTCCAGATACGGAAGCTCAGCAAAGAGCAGTGAGATATTGGCGGCAAATTTGGGCATGGGCGGTCTCGGGCAGCTGTTGGCCGGACCTTAACGGGACGGCGATTTTTGGGGAAGGGGATCAAAAACGACAGATTGTCGAAAATCGGCCAGATCGCCCGGATCAAATTAGAGACTTTTGGGGCAACGCGGCGAATCATTTTTGCGCGCCGTGCCAACAGAAGGTTTGAACACGATGGCAATGAGCCCTGACCCCGTGCGCGGGAACGTCCTTACTGTGTCTGGCGGACGGACATCCGCGGTGTCTGGCAATGGTCTGGCGGTTGCATCCATGCTGACTTGGGCGGCGGGATTTCCGGCCGCCGAGGTGCTGTTGCAAAGCTGGCCTCCGGTGGCCCTGTTTGCAGCACGATTGGTATTGGCGGTGGCGTTTCTGGTTCCGGTCTGGTTGCTGATTGACGGTCCGTCACGCGTATTGCGCGCCCGTTGGGGACATGCGTTGTTTGTTGGCGGCACGCTGGGCGTTGGCATGTTCCTGATCATTGTGGCGCAAAAACTGACTGACCCGGTGACAGTGGCCATCATCGCCTCTTGCGCGCCTTTGTTCGCGACGCTGTTGGAACTGGCGACCGGCACACGGCGGTTGCGGTGGAACTTTGCGGTAGGTCTGGTCGTGTCGATCGTCGGCGGGCTGATCGCCACCAGTGCGGTAGCTCCGGCGCAGCTGGGGTTGGGTGCGGGCTGTGCCATCCTGTCAACCGGGCTGTTTTGTTGGGCCAGCATGGCGACAGCGCGGGATTTCCCCGACCTCAGCCAGACCGGGCGCAGCACGATTACCTTGGTTGGGGGGCTGATCGTGGCTGCATTCCTGTTCTTTGCGGCCGGTCAGGCTGGCATGGATATCCTGCCCTCGGCACCGATTGATGTGCAGCAGATGGGGATGCTGGTCATCTATGCGCTGGTGTCGCTGGGGCTGAGTCAGGTGCTGTTCATCGCGTCGGTGGGCAAGCTGGGCGTGGCGTTGGCCTCGTTTCATATCAACATCGCGCCCTTCTATGTGATGCTGATCATGCTGGTATTGGGCGAAGAGTGGAATTGGACCCGCGCGCTGGGCGCGAGCATCGTCGCTGTCGCTGTGGTTCTGGCGCAGGATCGCCGGGTCCCGCGACGAGCTTAATCCGGCAGGTCCTCGGACGGAATCAAAGGAAAAAACCGCCCCCCCGACCGAACGCCGAACCAGCCATCCTGATGCTGGGCAAGGTCCACGAGGCGGTAAAAGCTTTTACGATCAATCCGCGCCTCAAGGTTTGTGCGCACCAATACATAGGGCGACGGCTCTTCTGTTTCCTCGTCGATGACAATGCGAATGGGATGATCCGGCCCCGCCACAGCGCGGTCACCGACATGCGTGCTAAAAGTCACGCTTTGCCCGTCACCTTCCCCCTCGACATCGAAATCGACGGCCACAAAGGGCGCATCCTCGACGGTGATTCCAACCTTTTCCACCGGGGTTACCAGGTAATACTTCCCGTCTTCTTTCTTAAGAATTGAGGAAAAAAGCTTCACAAGCTCGAACCGGTTGATGGGCGACCCTAAATAACTCCAGGTGCCATCTTTTGCGATCTTGATGTCCAGATCGCCGGAAAACGGAGGATTCCACAGGTGAACAGGCGGCAAACCCTTGGATTTGGTTGCTTTGACTGATGCTGCCAGACCATCAGGTGAAGGGGTCACAGGTTTTTGTCCGCTCATTGCTTTTGCCATTTCCTCTCAGCGCGATACACTTCAATCATAATAGTCCACGGAAGGGAAAGTCATGAGCGAACCTGCCGACCTCGTGTCCGAGATCGAAGCGCTGGAAAACAAGCTGCAAGAGGCCAAGGCCTCGATCACCCGTCGCTTTATCGGACAGGAACGGGTCGTTGACCTGACCCTGACTGCGCTGTTGTGCGGCGGTCACGCTTTGTTGATCGGCTTGCCGGGGCTGGGTAAGACGCGATTGGTTGAAACCTTGTCGACGGTGATGGGCTTGCATGGCAATCGTATCCAGTTCACGCCCGATCTAATGCCTGCCGATATTCTGGGGTCCGAGGTTCTGGACACCGCTGATGACGGCACCCGCCACTTCCGCTTCATCTCTGGCCCGATCTTCTGTCAGTTGCTGATGGCGGATGAGATCAACCGCGCCAGCCCGCGGACTCAGTCGGCTCTGCTACAGGCAATGCAGGAACGCACCGTAACCGTGGCGGGCGAAGATCGCCCGCTGGGCGAGCCGTTTCATGTTCTCGCCACGCAAAACCCGATTGAACAGGAAGGCACCTATCCCCTGCCCGAGGCGCAGCTGGACCGGTTCCTTGTTCAGGTCGATGTTGAATACCCTGACCGTCAGACCGAACGAGACATTTTGCTTGCAACCACAGGGGTCGAAGAAGACGAAGCCCATCAGATTTTCACCAAAGATGAACTGCTGGCCGCGCAGGTTTTGCTGCGTCGCATGCCGGTGGGAGAGTCGGTTGTGGAGTTGATTCTTGATCTGGTTCGTGCGTTCCGCCCAGAAGAGGCGGGTGCGTCCGAGCGCGTCGCAGAAACAGTTGCCTGGGGTCCAGGTCCCCGTGCGGCGCAGGCGCTGATGATGACGGTGCGGGCCCGCGCGATGTTGCAGGGGCGGTTGGCGCCAAATGCCGAAGATGTCCTGGACATGGCCCGCCCGGTGCTCAGCCACCGGATGGCGCTGAACTTCGCGGCGCGCGCGCGTGGTGATAGTCTGGCTGAGCTGATCGACTCGACGGCCGCCGGGTTAATCCGTACCGAGGCCGCGGCGTGAATGCCGCGCTGACCCTTCGAGAAAGATCCGAAGCCGAGGCATCTCGGCTACCGCCGCTGTTGGCGCGCGCCGAACATCTAGCCGGAACCGTTTTGCTGGGCGATCACGGGCGCAGGCGCTCGGGCCTTGGCGATGATTTCTGGCAATACCGCCCGGCGCAGATTGGTGACAGCCGCCGGATGATCGACCACCGGCGCTCGGCCCGCGGGGATCAGCAGTTTGTGCGTGAACGGGAATGGCAGATCGCGCAATCGGTGATGCTGTGGGTGGATCAGGGTGCCTCGATGCGGTTTGCGTCCAACAAGAACCTTCCCACGAAAGGTGACAGGGCCCGTTTGCTGGGTTTGGCAATCTCGATCCTGCTGGTACGCGGTGGAGAGCGCGTGGGCCTAACCGGCACCACGCTGCCGCCCCGGCGCGGAAACGCGCAAATCATCCGACTGGCGCAGGCCTGGTCAGGCGATGTGCAGGACGATTATGCCTCGCCCGAGCATCGCGCCATGATCCCGCGCGCGCGTGCCGTGTTCATATCGGACTTTCTGGGCCCGATGAGCGAGGTGGAGCTGGCCCTGACCAAAGCTGCCGACCGTGGTGTACGGGGCGTTTTGATGCATGTTCTAGACCCGAGCGAGGAATCTTTTCCCTATCACGGCCGCACCGTGTTCGAGAGTGTCGGACGAACCCTGAAACACGAGACACTGAAAGCTGGTGCTTTGCGTGGCCGGTACCTTGAGCGGCTGGCGGAGCGTAAGGAAGCGCTACAGCAATTGTGCCGGGCGACAAATTGGCAATATGGCCTGCACCACACCGAAGACAGCGCGCAGGCGGCGCTGCTGTGGTTGTACCGCGCTTTGGACGGGAGCTTGCGATGACGGCATTTCTGTCAGTGAT
Source organism: Ruegeria sp. BC5 (assembly GCF_056539205.1). Classification (NCBI taxonomy): domain Bacteria; kingdom Pseudomonadati; phylum Pseudomonadota; class Alphaproteobacteria; order Rhodobacterales; family Roseobacteraceae; genus Ruegeria; species Ruegeria sp. BC5. The sequence continues at coordinate 137,780 of NZ_JBQFUN010000003.1, read as the reverse complement.
CAGCTTCACATCCCCTTGGGTATTGCTGAGCCTGCTGGCCCTGCCGATCCTGTGGCTGATTCTGCGCGCGGTTCCACCTGCACCGATCCGCCGCTTGTTTCCCGCGGTCACTTTGCTTTTGGGACAGAAGGACAAGGAAAGCGTTTCGGACCGTACTCCATGGTGGTTGCTTTTGCTGCGGATGTTGGCAGTTGCCGCGATCATCATCGGATTAGCCGGACCGGTATTGAACCCGTCACGTATTCAGGCCGGGTCCGGCCCGTTGCTTTTGGTGTTGGATGCAAGCTGGGCCGGGGCTACGGGATGGCCAGGAACGCTGGAGCAAATTGACGCCCAGTTGGTTGAAGCCGGACGCGCGGGCCGTCCGGTATCCATTTTGCGCCTTACAGAGCCGGAAACCCCTGTCTTTCAGGCGGCAGAGGCCTGGCGCGGGCGGTTGCCGGGGATGGTTCCGGTGCCGTGGCAACCAAGCGAAACCCAGATCACGCAGGCAATTGACGTGCTGGATCAGATCGAAGAGGACTTTGACACATTCTGGTTCAGCGACAAGCTGGCTTACCCGAACAGCGCCCGAATTCTGGACACTTTGCAATCGCGCGGTGACGTGACGGTGTATCAATCTGCCGCCCCGGTGCTGGCGATGGTTCCGGCAGTGTATCAGGATGGGGTTATTCAACTGACTGCAAGACGATCTGAACCCGGGCCGGCGACGGCTGTCACGCTTGTGGCTCAGGGCCGCGACCCGGCGGGTGTCATGCGCATTCTGCACAGCGCTGATGCCGTTTTCGAAGAAAATGAAACAACGGCGCAGGTGGAGCTTGCCCTGCCATCCGAATTGCGGGGACGGATCACAAGGTTCGAGATTCAGGGGCAGCGTTCGGCCGGTGCGGTAACGCTAACGGATGACAGCCTTCGCCGACGCGAGGTCGCCCTGATCGCCGGAACGTTGAACCGTGAAGGGTTGGAACTGCTCTCACCGCTGCACTATTTGACCCAGGTCCTGAGCCCCACTGCGGACTTCGTGGATGGAGGGTTGCTGGAAGTTTTACCTGCCAATCCTGATGCCATCGTTCTGGCCGATGTGGCCAAACTGTCGCCCGGGGAGCAGACGACATTGGTGGAATGGGTCGAACAGGGCGGATTATTGCTGCGCTTTGCCGGTCCACGCATGGCCGCCAGCGACCTGGGCCGCGATTCCGAGGATGTATTGCTGCCGGTACGTCTGCGCAGCGGCGGTCGCTCGGTCGGTGGCGCGATGAGCTGGGGTGAGGCCAAGGGGCTGGCTCCCTTCCCGGAAAACTCGCCTTTCTACGGCTTGCAGGTGCCCGGCGATGTTACGGTCACAACACAGGTCATGGCGCAACCAGACCCTAACTTGGCGGATCGGGTGATTGCGTCGCTGTCCGACGGCACGCCCCTGGTCACACGCAAGGCGCTGGGCTTGGGCCAGGTGGTTCTGTTCCATGTGACGGCGGATGCAGAATGGTCCAGCCTGCCGCTTTCGGGGCTGTTTGTTGAGATGTTGGACCGTCTGGCCGTGGCCTCGGCTGCGAAATCCCGGCAGGATTCGCAGCTACAGGGCACCACGTGGGAGCCGTTGCAAGTGATGGACGGCTTTGGCGCCCTGTCCGATGCGGGCAATCTGGCTGGCGTGGACGGGGTCGAGCTGATCTCGGGCACAACCGGCCCCGATTTGCAGCCCGGCCTTTATGAAAGCGGCAAACAGAAGCTGGCCTTGAATGTTCTGACAGAAGAGGCAGTGATTAGCTCGGCAATCTGGCCTTCGGATGTACCGATCAAAGGGCAGGAGGTGAACTCTGAGACACCTGTCGGGGGCATCCTGCTCAGCCTCGCTCTGCTATTGCTGACGATTGATGTGATCGCCTCATTGGCCTTGTCTGGCCGCCTTGGTCTGGCCAAAGCGGCGGCGGTTGCGCTGGGTGCCATGCTGTTGGTGCCCGAGGCGCAGGCGCAGACGCCCGAGGATACAGAATTCGCACTGAATGCCACGCATGAGCTGGTGCTGGCCCATGTGCTGACCGGAAATGCGCAGGTTGACGATGTGGCAGGTGCTGGCCTGCGTGGCTTGTCGCAAACGTTGTTCTATCGCACATCGGTCGAACCTGCCGAGCCCTTTGGGGTGGATCTTGAGCGCGATGAACTGGCGTTTTTCCCGCTGCTGTATTGGCCGATCACTCCGGATCAGCCGCAGCCTTCGGCTGAGGCCTATGTTAAACTGAACGCTTATTTGCGGTCGGGTGGCATGATCCTGTTCGACACACGTGATGCGGATATCGCGCGCTTTGGGGCCTCGAGCCCCAATGGACGCAAACTGCAACAACTGGCGGCTCCGCTTAATATTCCGGCGTTAGAGCCTGTTCCGGGTGATCATGTGCTGACTCGTGCCTTTTACCTGCTGCAGGATTTTCCGGGTCGCTACGCTGGTACAGAAATCTGGGTCGAGGCCGCCCCGGTGGATGCCGAGCAGATCGAGGGCATGCCATTTCGCAATCTCAACGACAACGTCACCCCGGTGGTGATAGGCGGCAATGACTGGGCCGGGGCTTGGGCAATTGACCGCAACGGACAGGCGCTGTTGCCAGTCGGGCGTGGTTATGCCGGGGAACGTCAGCGCGAGCTGGCCAATCGCTTTGGGGTCAATCTGGTAATGCATGTGCTGACCGGGAATTACAAATCGGATCAGGTACACGTGCCTGCGCTTTTGGACAGGTTGGGACAATGACCGGAACAGTCATCTTTGATCCGCTGATCCCGTGGCCAGTACTGGCCATTGTCGCCGCGATTGCGGTCACAGGGGTTCTGCTGGCCCTTTGGCGCGGCCTGTCTGGTTGGGCCTTGCGCGGGCTGGCGGCGCTGGTGGTGATCGCGGCCTTGGCGGGTCCGGTCTATCAGGTCGAAGACCGTGCGCCGCTGACTGATATCGTGCTGATGATCGAGGATGAAAGCGCCAGTCAGGCCCTTTCGGATCGCGCCGACCAAACCGCGCAGGCGGCCGAGGGTTTGGCTGCTGATATCGAGGCCCGTGACAATACCGAGCTGCGCCGAATCAAGGTCGCCGACGGAGACGGCGACGAAGGCACGCAGGTTATGGCCGCGTTGAGCGCGGCACTGGCCGAAGAGCCGCGCGCACGGATTGCGGGTATTCTGGTGGTTTCAGACGGTCTGGTGCATGATGTCGAGCAGGCCCCCGACCTGCCCGCGCCGATGCACTTGCTGCAAACCGGACGTGAAAGCGACTGGGATCGCCGCCTGATCGTCCGCAATGCCCCCGCCTTTGCCATTATCGGTGAACCTGTCACCCTGACCTTGCGCGTGGAAGACAGCGGCGCTGCGCCTACCGGGGCGACCACTGCGCCGCTTGAGATATCAGTAGATGGGGCCGAGCCGGAACAATTCACCATTCCCATCGGCGTCGATGTCGAATTGCCCATCGCTCTGCCGCATGGTGGGCGCAATGTCATCCAGTTCACTGTGCCTCAGGCCGAGGGCGAATTGACCGACCGCAACAACACCGCGCTTATCCAGATGAACGGGGTGCGTGATCGGTTGCGCGTGCTGCTGGTGTCGGGTGAGCCGCATCCGGGTGGGCGGACCTGGCGCAATCTGCTGAAATCCGACAGCTCGGTCGATTTGGTGCATTTCACCATCTTGCGCCCGCCCGAGAAACAGGATGGCGTGCCGGTGGACGAGTTGTCCTTGATCGCTTTCCCAACGCGCGAGCTGTTTCTGGAAAAGATCAACGATTTCGACCTGATCATCTTTGATCGCTACAAACGGCGCGGCATCCTGCCCGCGATCTATCTGGACAATGTCACCAATTATATCAACGAAGGCGGCGCTGTTTTGATTGCGGCGGGGCCGGATTTTGCCAGCGCCGACAGCATCTTCCGTTCACCTTTGGCGCCGATTCTGCCGGCACAACCCACTGCCCGAGTGATCGAGGAACGTTTCGTGCCCATGGTGACCGATCTGGGCCATCGCCACCCGGTGACGACAGATCTGGGGGATTCCGAGGATTGGGGCGCATGGCTGCGCCAGATCGACGTCAACCACCGCACGGGTGAGCTGTTGATGACCGGTGTGGATGAGCGGCCCTTGCTGGTGCTGGACCGCGTGGGCGAAGGGCGCGTGGCGCTGCTGGCGTCGGACCATGCCTGGTTGTGGAGCCGGGGTTTTGAGGGCGGCGGGCCGCAATTGGAACTGTTGCGCCGTCTGGCCCATTGGATGATGAAAGAACCCGAGCTTGAGGAAGAAGCCTTATGGGCCGAAGCCAACGGGCAGGTCATGCGTATCATCCGTCAGACATTGGAGGATGAGGTCGGACCGGTGACCATCGCCCGCCCCGATGGCGAAACGCTTGAAATAACGCTCGATGAGGTCTCCCCTGGGCGGTTCGAGGCGACCTATTTTGGACCCGAGATTGGCCTCTACCGTCTTCAGGAAGGTGACCAGATGGCAGTGATCGGGCTGGGCCCCGCTGCCCCGAAAGAGTTTGAGCGCACCATCGCCACTGATGAGGTGCTGAAACCCGTACTGGCCGAACTGCGCGGGGGTACAATCCGACTGGAAGACGGGTTGCCGTCTATCCGCAATGTCCGCGCCGGGCGTCCAGCTGCTGGGCGCGGATGGATCGGCCTGACCCCGCGAGAAGCCTATGAGACGCGCGATGTCACACAGGCCGGGCTTTTACCGCCCTGGCTGGTGCTGGTGCTGGCCGGTGGCTTCTTGCTGGCCGGATGGTTGCGCGAAGGGCGACGTTGATTACTCGAACACCACGCTGACCGTGGGATCACCGGGCAGACCCGCATAGGTGACGGACGCCCCGCCTTTGCCCTTTGCAGGCGGCACAAGCGGGCCGAAAGACCCGACCGAAATCAGGTCGCCGGCTTGAAACTCGATACCTTTCGACATCAGCCATAGGGCCGCATTTGCCGGGTGCCCCAAAACGGCGACCCCTGGGGCTTGCGCCAATACCTCTCCATCCGCGGCCCGGAGTGTGACCGTCATATCCTGCAACGCCTGCGTCATCGCCGCAGGATCGGATACCGGAATTTCAGAGCCTAACACGCCGAGTTTCGGGGCAACGCCAATGGCGGTTAGGGTAACCGGCGTGATTGGCTCCCCCTCGGCTAGGGTAAGATCCGGCAGCTCGATAAAGGGGCGGATGGCTGAGATATGGGCAAGAACTTCGGCCGGGGTAGACGCCTGATTGATGCCAGCGTCGCCGACAACCAGCACCAAATCGGCCTCAAAAACCGGACGCGCACCCCATGTGGCGGGTACAGTGGCCCCGTCGTCCAGCATCATACCGCGGTACAGAACGCCCTGAACCGGTTCAGATGCGCCGAACCGCTCTTGCGCGGGGGCGCTGGTCAGGCCAGCCTTATAGCCGATGATCGGCCCCAAATGTGGTTCTAACACACTGACTATCTTGGCCTGTGTACACAGCGCGTCTTCCATGCTGCCATCCGCAGAAAGGGCCGCCGTCGGCGTGTTGGTCAGATAGTCCTGCACATATTGGTCGATCTGCGCTTCTGTGGCGCAATCCGCCACCGCATGAGAACCCAGCGTGATGGCGCAGAGTATTGGCAAGTATGTTTTTCGCGGCATGGCAGACCTCCGGGTTTTCGAAAACTCTGGCACGATGGTCCGTGTTCGGGCAACGGCTTAAACACTTTTTCACGCTCTGTCGGGATGCTGGGCGCAAGTTACCTGGGATCAGAAACGATGAGTCTAGCAACCAAACTGGCACAGGAACGGCGTGCGCGGCTGGCGGCCGAGCGGCTGTTGGAAATGAAGCAGATCGAATTGTCAGCCGCCAATCGCAAGCTGGGTTTGCATGCGATGGCCCTGACCAAACGCATCGGTGAAACCCAGGCCGAGGTCGAAACGGTCAGGGATGAAAATGAAAAGGTCAAATCCGACCTGACCGAAGCCAATGCCAAGATCGAAGTGGCCGAGCGCCGCTTGTGGCATTCGATGCAGACCATTCAGGACGGATTTGCCTTTTTCGATGATCAGTGCCGCATGATTGGGGCCAATGGGGCTTATCTCAGCCTGTTTGATGGGTTGGATGAAGTGTCACCGGGTATTTCTTATGCCCGTATCCTTGAGATTTTAACCGACGAAGGGCTGATCGACATTGGCGCGGAATCTCCGGCCGATTGGCAGGCCAGAATGCTGAATCGCTGGGCACAACCCCAGCCGGAATCGGTGGTGATCAAGCTGTGGAATGGTGAATATTTCAAGTTGATCGACCAGCGCGGCAATGGCGGTGACGTGGTCAGTTTGGGCCTGAACATCACCGCCTCGGTTCGGCATGAGGCTGAGTTGAAGGCCGCCCGCGAACGGGCCGAGGCCGCAAACCGGGCCAAATCTGCCTTTCTGGCCAATATGAGCCATGAAATCAGAACCCCGATGAACGGCATTGTCGGCATGACCGAGTTGATGTCGGAAACCCCGCTGGACGAGGAACAGCGGCTCTATCTCAACACCATCCGCAACTCGGGCGAGGCGTTGTTGGTGATCATCAACGACGTTCTGGATTATTCCAAGATCGAGGCGGACAAGCTGATCCTGCACCCTGAACAGTTCGATTTTGAACGCTGCATTCTTGAGGTTGCGATGCTGATGCAACCCAGCGTGCGCGACAAAGGGCTGTCCTTGTTGGTCGATTATGATTTGTTCCTACCGACCTTGTTCGTGGGCGATCCCGGTCGCGTGCGGCAAGTATTGACCAATCTGGTGGGCAATGCGGTCAAGTTCACCACCGAAGGCCATGTGTTGATCCGCGTCACTGGTGTGCCGAATGCAGACACGAACACATGCGATATTCACGTTGCGATCGAAGACACCGGTATCGGCATCGAAGAGGACAAGATCGGGCACATCTTCGGTGAATTCAATCAGGTCGAAGATGAAAAAAACCGCGCATTCGAGGGTACAGGGCTGGGGTTGGCGATCACCAAGCGGCTGATCACACTAATGGGCGGGTCGGTCTGGGTGGAAAGCGAACCTGAGCAGGGCTCCTGTTTTGGATTTCGCATCTCGTTGCCCACCATCGAAGGCCCGCAACCCACACCGCCTGATTTGGCTGGTCGGTTGCGCCACGTGGTCGTTGTCGAGGATCTGGCGGTGAACCGTGCCATCCTGTCGAAACAGCTAGGGCGATTGGGATCGAAAGTCACCGTTTGCGCCTCGGGGGGTGAGGCGCTGGCCGCTGTTGATGGCAGTGTGGACCTGTTGCTGTGTGATCACGACCTGCCGGACATGGATGGGTTGGAACTGGCGACCACGCTGAAAGACCGGGGCTGGGGGGATTTGCCCGTGGTGGTGATGTCGGCCAATCCCGGTGTCATCCACGCCAACCCGGCACGTAACCTGATTGACGGGGTTTTGCAGAAACCTATTCCCCGCGCCGAACTGTATTCGCGCTTGACGACATTGGGGCGGCTGCCTGTCACGCCTGAAGCTGCTTCAAGTGATCCCGAGGCACCGTCAGAGCCGCAGGGTGAACGCCAGATGCGTGTTTTGGCAGCCGAGGACAATCGGACCAATCAGTTGATCCTGCAAAAGATGGTCAAGGATTTGAATATTGACCTGCAATTCGCTGCGAATGGGCTGGAAGCCGTAGACCAGCATCAGAAATTCGACCCGGACCTGATTTTCATGGATATTTCGATGCCCAAGATGGATGGGAAACAGGCCACGGCGGAAATCCGGCGGCGCGAGATTGACACAGATCGGCATGTGCCGATTGTCGCATTGACGGCGCATGCCATGGCTGGGGATGATCAGGGCATTCTGTCGGCCGGATTGGATCACTATCTGACCAAACCGCTGCAAAAGCGGAGAATCCACCAGATGATATTGGACCATCAGCCCGAGGATGTTTTGCCTGTCATTGCCGAAGATGCACAGGCTGAATAGGGTAAGCCATGACTGATCGTGGATTTCAGCCTCGTGCCTTGGGTGAGATTGCCATTCGCTGTGCCGATATGGGCGCGATGATGGCGTTTTATGAAGATGTAATCGGGCTGGAACGCCTGAGCGGTGATCACAACAGCGCCATCACCTTTTTCCGCATCGCCGAAGGGTTTGGCGGACATACACAGGTGTTGGCTTTGTTCGACCATGCGGCCGCCCCGCGGCCTGGGTTGCGCCCGACCGGCGCCGACAAGCCCACTACCGGCGCCGGGTCATCGCTGCATCATATTGCTCTGTCATTGCCCTTTGCCGAACAAGAGGCCGTTATGCGCTGGTATGACAAAATCAGTCAGCCTTACCGCGTTGAACAATTCGGCTGGATCGGATGGCGGGGCATTTTCACCGAAGACCCCGAGGGCAACACGGTTGAGTTGGTTGCTTACGACCCATCGATGCTGGATCAGGCCTGATAGGGGCGCACGAAAACGAGTCTGTCCTCTTGCGACAGGTCCGAGCGGTATTCATATCCACCAGTGTCGAAATCCAGCAACCCTTTGGGGTCGGTCAGACGGTGTTGAACGATATATCGGGCCATCGCACCCCTCGCTTTTTTGGCAAAGAAACTGACGATCTTGGGGGTGCCGGCCTTGTCTTCCATAAAGACCGGCGTGACCACCCGCAGCTTCAACGCCTTAAGGTCAACCGCGCCGAAATACTCCTGACTGGCACAATTCACCAGAATGTCCGATCCAACCTCATCAGCTTGTGCGTTCAGCGCCTTGCTCAGCTGATCGCGCCAGTATTCATACAGGTTTTTGCCGCGCCGGGTTTTCAGCTTGCTGCCCATTTCAAGACGATAGGGTTGAATTGCGTCCAGCGGGCGTAACACCCCATACAGACCGGACAGGATACGCAGATGGTCTTGTGCCCAGGCCATTTCTTCGGCATCCAGCGAGGTCGCTTCCAGCCCCTGATAGGTATCCCCAGCAAAGGCCAGCGCTGCAGGTCGGGTCAATTCAGCGCCAGGCGAGTCCGAAAATGCTCGATACCGGTCACGGTTCAGACGGGCCAGATCGTCGCTGAGGTCCATCAGTTTTTTCAAATCGCCCAGTGTCAGATTGCGGGCGGTTTTCGACAGTCGGATCGCGTCGTCCTGAAAGTCGGGTTGCGTGACCTCAACGTCCCGCTCTGCCCAATCCAGCCGCTTGGCCGGGGAAACCACTACCAGCATATCCGCCCTCGTTTCTTGCCTGATGCTGGGTATCTAGCCCGCCTGACGCAGCACGTCCAGAAACGCGGCACCAAACCTTTCGTGACGACGGTTGCCCAGCACCTGTTCCATCCCGCGCGGGTCATTGGGGCGCAGTTGTGCGACCTTGGCCAGTTGTGAGGCCGAACAGGTCAGCGGTTTGTCAATCCCGTCGGAGCCGCGTGAAAGCCGTGTTTGAACCTCAAGCAGTCGGTCATAGATATCCCCTTGTTCGCGGCCCGCCAGTTTGCGGCGTGCTGGGTGCAATTCTTCAACCGCGCCGGTCAGCACCTCAAGGAAGGTGTCGCCGTACCGTTCCAGCTTTTTTGCGCCAACTCCGCTGATCCGGGCCATATCGTCCAAAGAGGCCGGGCGTTTTTCGGCCATTTCAATCAGGGTGCGATCGGGAAAGATAACATAGGCCGGAACTCGCGCGCTTTCCGCCAGCGCGCGACGTTTGGCCTTGAGCGCAGATAGCAGCGGCGCGTCTTCCTCGGACACCATCATCTTGACGGCGGGTCTCCGGGTGGCCTTGCGGATCGTGTCTTTGCGCAGGTTGATCTGCGCCTCACCCTTCAGGATCGGCTTGGCTGCTTCGGTCATGCGCAACGCGCCGTGGCGTTCGGGATCGGGGCGGACAAGGTCGTGCCCCATCATCTGTCGGAAGATCGCCTGCCATTGCGGGCGCGACCAGTCCTTGCCGATGCCCCATGTGGACAGGTTGTCGTGCCGCCGGGCGCGAATCTTGTCGGTTTCATTACCCAGCAGAATGTCGATCAGATGGCCCGCGCCGAACCATTCCTCGGTGCGCAGGATCGCCGACAAGGCCATGCGAACGGGGGTGGTGCCATCGAACACTTCCGGAGGGCTGTCGCACAGGTCGCATTTACCGCAAGGTTCGATCTGTTCTCCGAAATACCCCAGCAGGGTCTTGCGTCGACATTCGAGCGCCTCGGCCAGCCCGAGCAGAGCGTTCAGCCGCGCATGATCCGCCATGCGCCGTTCCGGTGGTGCGAGCCCCTCGTCGATCTGGGACCGGCGCAAGCGAATGTCGTCGGGGCCGAACAGGGTCAGGGTTTCAGCAGGCCCGCCGTCGCGGCCGGCGCGGCCGATTTCCTGATAATAGGCTTCGATGGACTTGGGCAGGTCCGCATGCGCGACCCAGCGGATATCGGGCTTGTCGATGCCCATTCCGAACGCAACGGTGGCAACCACGATCAGCCCATCCTCGCGGGCAAAGCGGGTTTCGACGATGCGGCGGTCTTCGGCCTCCATTCCGCCGTGATAATGACAGGCGGTGTGGCCTTCGGCGCGTAAGGCCTGGGCCAACACTTCGGTTTTGTTGCGGGTGCCGCAATAGACGATACCGGATTGGCCTTTACGCGCTTCGGCGAAGTCGAGGATCTGTTTGCGTGGGCCGTCCTTGGCAGCAAAGGCCAGATGGATATTGGGCCGGTCAAAGCCGCGCAGGAACTTACGCGGGGCGGTGCCGTCGAACAGTTTTTCGACAATCTCGTCCTGCGTTTCGGCATCCGCAGTGGCGGTGAAAGCGGCCAAAGGCACGTCCAATGCGCGTCGCAGCTCTCCGATCCGCAGATAATCTGGGCGGAAATCATGGCCCCATTGGCTGACGCAATGGGCCTCGTCCACGGCGATCAGGCTGACATTGATCCGACGCAACATGCCCAAGGCTGACCCGGCGGCCAGACGCTCGGGGGCTATGTAGAGCAGTTTCAGACGCCCGGCCTCCAACGCCTTCCACACGGCGTCGGTTTCTTCGGGGGTGTTGCCCGAGGTCAGCGCACCGGCCTCGACCCCGGCCTCTTGCAGCCCGCGCACCTGATCGCGCATCAGGGCAATCAGAGGAGAGATAACCACCGTCACCCCGTCGCGCATCAAGGCAGGCAGCTGAAAACACAGGGATTTGCCGCCGCCCGTGGGCATGATCGCCAGCACGTTTTCACCCAGCGAAACGGCGTCGACGATCTCTTCCTGACCGGGGCGGAAATCGTCGAATCCAAAGACATCTCGCAGCAAAGGCGCGGCGTCGAACATGTGCGGGGTTGCCCTGTTTTAAGGTTTATCTGCTCTTAAGACAGGACAATCACATACTAAGATTCGGTGAACAAGAGGTCAGACGAAATAGCCCATATTGTTAATTAGAATGATCCGCAGCGCGTAGACCCCGATCAGCACCACCAAAGGCGTCAGGTCCAGCCCACCCATCGCGGGCAGGACGCGGCGGATTGGGCCATAGATAGGCTCTAATATCCGGTTCAGGCCATACCAAATTTGCGCCACCAGTTGCTGGTGCAGGTTGAGAACCTGAAAGTTGATCAGCCAGCTCATGATCACATGGGCCAAAATGATGAACCAGACAATGTCCAGGATCAGCAGCAGAATTTGGATCAACGACAGCATGGGGCCTCCGGTAAATACGTGAGATGAGAGGTAAGCGCCCCCGCGACAAAGAGCAAGCCCGCGCCAACACAACGCTTGCGAATTGGGTTAAAGCCCCGTCTTATGAATGCAACAATAAACAGGGGCAGTTATGGCAGAGATTTCCAAGCGCAAGCGCATTTGGGGTTGGTGGTTTTTCGACTGGGCCAGTCAACCATATCACACCCTTCTGGTCACCTTTGTGTTCGGCCCCTATTTCGCCGGGGTTGCGGCGGGGTATTTTTCAGGAACCGGGTTGGATGCCGAGGCTGCGGCCGCGCGGGCGCAGACGGTTTGGGCCAATTGCCTGACCATCACCGGGTTGATCATCGCCTTTGGCGCACCTTTGCTGGGTGCGATGGCGGATGTGTCGGGGCGGCGCATTCCGTGGATCTTTGCCTTTTCGGCGATGTACGCGGTGGGATCTGCCGCGCTTTGGTACACGCTGCCAGATGGATCGAACATGTGGCTGATGCTGTCGGCCTTTGGGCTGGGTTTTGTCGGCGCGGAATATGCGCTGATCTTCATCAACTCTCAGCTGCCTGATCTGGGCAATGACAATGAAGTGGGCGAAATTTCGGGTTCGGGCTTTGCGTTTGGCTATTTCGGCGGGTTGATTTCATTGGCGATCATGCTGTTGCTGTTCGTCGAACAGCCCAACGGCAAGACACTGATTGGGATGGACCCGATGTTCGGGCTGGATGCGGCGAGCCAGCAGGGCACGCGGTTCGTCGGTCCCTTTACCGCCGGTTGGTTCATCCTGTTCATGGTGCCCTATTTCCTGTGGGTGCGTGATGACCCGGACAGTAACAAGACTGGCAGCCTGCGTGAGGCATTGCGACTGCTGGGCAAATCCATCTCAGACTTGCGGCACCGGGTCAGTCTGGCGACCTATCTGGGTTCCTCCATGTTCTACCGAGATGCGCTGAACGGGCTGTACAGTTTCGGCGGTGTCTATGCACGGCTGGTATTGGAATGGGGGCTGATCAAGATCGGAGTGTTCGGGATTGTCAGCGTTCTGGCCTCGGCCATCTTTGCGTGGGTCGGTGGCAAGATGGATAAGAAATACGGCCCTAAACCAGTTATTCTGGTCGCGATCTGGGTGCTGATCTTTGTCTGCATCACCGTGGTGTCGATGGATCGGACGCAGATTTACGGCATCTCCTTGCCCGAAGGGTCAGGCCTGCCGGATCTGGTGTTCTTTGGCTGCGGAGTTTTGATCGGCGGTATGGGCGGTATCCTGCAATCGGCCAGCCGATCCATGATGGTGCGCCATACCGACCCAAAAACGCCAGTCGAAAGCTTTGGCCTTTACGGCCTGTCCGGCCGCGCGACATCTTTTGCCGCGCCTTTGCTAATCGGGATTGCCACAACTGTTACGGGCAGTGCGCGGTTGGGGGTGTCACCGATCATTCTGTTGTTTATTCTGGGCCTGTTCCTAATGCGCTGGGTTAAACCGGAAGGGGATCAGAGCAGATGATTTTACTACGTTTTTTAGCAATAATCGCCGCGATGACATTGGCAGGAGCAGCCGGGGCGCAGCCCTTGGCCAAGCAATTGTTCGGGGCGCAAAAGCAAAGTTCACAGCAAAAACCAGCCGCGTTCGGCAGTTATTCGCGCGGATGTGCCGCGGGGTCGGTGCAACTGCCCGAAACGGGGCCGACATGGCAAGCCATGCGCCTGTCGCGTAATCGCAACTGGGGCCACCCGGAGGCGGTGGATTACGTACAGGACCTCAGCAAGTTTGCAGCTCGGCAACCGGGGTGGAATGGTCTCTATGTCGGGGATATCAGCCAACCGCGTGGTGGTCCGATGACTTCTGGTCATCGCAGCCACCAGTTGGGGTTGGACATCGATATCTGGATGCTGCCTGGCGACAACATGCGGCTGTCGCGCAAAGCGCGCGAGAATATCTCGTCGATTTCCCTGCGCCGCGCCAACGGGGCCTATGTGAATGGCAATTGGACGGCACAGCACCACGCCGTGCTGCGTGAGGCGGCAAAGGACAAGCGCGTGGCGCGGATTTTCGTCTTTCCCGGCGCCAAGGTTCAGATGTGCAATGATGAGAAAGGCAACAAGGCCTATCTGCGCAAGATCAGGCCATGGTGGGGGCATCATTATCATTTCCACGTGCGTCTGAAATGCCCCAAGGGCTCGCGCGGCTGTGTCAATCAGGACGCGCCGCCTAAAGGTGATGGGTGTGCCGAGGCGCAGCAATGGGTGCGCAACATCCTCAACCCGCCGCCCCCTGACCCGAACGCGCCTGCGCCGAAGAAACGCCGCGAGTATGTTCTGACCGATTTGCCCCAGCAATGCGCCGCAGTCTTGCAATCCAACTGATTGCTACTTTGCTGGCGGGTGCGGTTTGGGCGGTCGAGGTCAAGACGGCCACATACTTAAACAGCTTTGTCTGGCGCCACCCGGCGGAATGGTTTGGTGGGTTTTCGGCCCTGTATATCTCGGACAACGGTCGGCATATGCTTGCGCTTAGTGACCGGTCGGTTCTTGTCCGCGCGACCATTGCGCGGGACGAGGATGACATTACAGGGGTCCGGATCACCGGGAACTGGCCGGTTCTCTCTAGCACAGGACGGCCCCTATCCGGCGAAGCAGGGGATTCCGAAGGCATTGCGGTCGCACCGGACGGTAGCCATTACATCTCATTTGAGTCAGTGCATCGCGTTGCCCGGTACGCGACCCCCGACGCCGAAGCGCGGGTGCTGCCGCGCCCAAAGGCGTTTGAAAATCTGAAACTGAATGGGTCGTTCGAAGCCTTGGCAATCGACAATCAGGGGTGGCTGTATACCCTTCCCGAAAGAAGCCGGACCGACGCAGGCGACATCCCCGTTTATCGCTGGGACGGGCAGGGTTGGTCGACCCCTTTCGTGTTGCCACAGCGGGGCAAATTCTTGCCTGTATCTGCCGATTTTGGTCCAGATGGTCGGTTCTATTTATTGGAACGAGCCCTGTCCCTGACAGGGTTCCGCACCCGCCTGCGGCGGTGGCAGATCACAGAGGATTCAGTCGGTGCCGAAGAAAACCTGTTTACGACCGGCACAGGCACGCATGACAACCTCGAAGGGTTGTCGGTTTGGCGCGATGATCAGGGGCGGTTGCGCGCCACGATGATCTCGGACGACAACTTTCTGGTCCTTCAGCGCACTGAACTGGTGGAGTATCTGCTACCGGATTGACACATCCCAACCAAAGGTCTAAACGCACGGCTTGCCTTGGGACGGTCCCTTGGCCAAGTCGCCGCTACCTTGTCAAAACGGGCATCTGAAAACATGCAACGCGCTTATATACCCGGCATTATTGCCATGGCCGCCATTGTTGTGGCCTCGAACATTCTGGTTCAGTTCCTGATTTTTGACGGGCTGCTGACCTGGGGTGCTTTTACCTATCCGCTGGCCTTTCTGGTCACCGACATCATGAACCGCGTCTATGGCGTGGCCACGGCCCGCAAGGTGGTGTTTGCTGGGTTTGTCACCGGCATCATCTGTTCGCTGATCGGCAGCCAGATCATGCTGCAAGGTGACGGGTTCACCTATGCCGCCGTACCGCTGCGGATCGCTGTTGCCTCGGGGACGGCGTTTCTGATTGCACAGCTGACCGATGTCACCGTGTTCAATTCGCTTCGCGGTGGTCGCTGGTGGCGCGCGCCGCTGGTGTCGACCCTGGTTGGCTCGGCGCTGGACACCGCGCTGTTTTTCACCATCGCATTCTCAGCTTCTGTCACGGTTTTCGGTGCCAATGCTGATGCGGCGATCAACTGGGCGTGGGAGCCTGTGCCCTTCATGTTGACTGGTCCGATGGTGCCCCTGTGGGTGACGCTGGCCTTTGCCGACTGGCTGGTGAAGTTGTCGCTGGCGATGATTGCGCTGATCCCGTTCAAGGTGATCGTTGCGCGGTTGACCGCGCAGCCGGCATAAAGGCGCGGTTGACCGCTCAGCTTGCAAAAAAAGTGCTTTGAGAATGGCGCATCTTGTGTCAGGCTCAAAGTTAACCGCAACAGATAGAAAAGGAGGTGATCCAGTGTCGAGAAAGAGATTGGAGAGAGGTGTCGGAACAACCGGGGGGATCGCCTGTTAGGGCAGCCCTTGGCGGAGCGCTCGCTCCGGCTGGTCGATTGATCTAACCGACCCAACCTCCTGTACTTTCGAAGGGCCGTCCCGCCGGGGCGGCCCTTTTTGTTTCTGCTTGTGCCGGATAAGGTCCACTTCATGTTGCGCATCACCGACGATATCACCCTGCAGGACTGGGAAATGACCGAGAGCTTTGTCCGCTCGTCCGGTCCCGGTGGTCAGAACGTGAACAAGGTCTCGACCGCAGTTGAGCTGCGGTTCGAGGCTGCGCGCTCGCCCTCCTTGCCCGATCCGGTCAAAAACAGGCTGAAACGGTTGGCCGGGCGGCGCTGGACCAAAGATGGCGCGATCATCATTCAATGCGAAGAAACCCGCAGCCAAGCCCGCAACCGCGAGATTGCCCGCGCCCGTCTGGCTGAACTGATTGTCCTCGCGCTGGTGAAACCCAAGCGGCGGATTGCGACGAAACCCACCTATGGCTCGGTTAAACGGCGGCTGGCGGCCAAAAAAGCGCGCTCGGATGTGAAGGCGCTGCGCGGCAAGGTCGCAGAAGATTGAACTGGCAGTTTCACGGTGCCTTGCTAGTTTGAATGGGCAAGGGAGAGCAAGATCATGAGGTTAGAGGAGAAAACCGCGATTGTAACCGGTGGCGCGTCTGGCTTTGGTGCCGGGATCGTGCAGAAATTCCTGTCCGAAGGCGCGCGGGTCATGATTGCCGATATCAATGGTGACGCGGCCGAGGTTCAGGCAAATCAGCTTGGGCCGAATGCGATTGCTCAGATGGTCGACGTGGCGAATGCAGTCTCGGTGCAGGCCATGGCGGATATGGCGATGGATCGGTTCGGGCAATTGGATATTCTGGTGAACAATGCCGGTGTCACGCATCTGCCGACGCCGCTAGAGGATGTCACCGAAGAGGAATTTGACCGCGTCTTCAACGTGAACATGAAATCGGTCTATCTGACCGCACGGGCGCTGGTGCCAGCGATGAAAGCGCGCGGGGCGGGTGCGATCCTGAACGTGGCCTCGACCGCGGGGCTATCGCCACGTCCGAACCTGAATTGGTACAACGCGTCCAAGGGCTGGATGATCACGGCCACCAAGACAATGGCGGTGGAACTTGCGCCTTCGGGGGTGCGTGTAAACGCGCTCTGCCCGGTGGCCGGGGAAACACCACTGCTGAAATCCTTCATGGGAGAAGATACGCCTGAAATGCGCGCCAAGTTCCTGTCGACCATCCCGCTGGGGCGTTTCTCGACCCCCGACGACATGGCCAACGCCGCCTGTTTCCTGTGTTCGGACGAGGCGAGCATGATCACCGGCGCTGCTTTGGAGGTCGACGGTGGCCGTTGTATCTGAGGTCCATCCATGATCCCCGGACCCCGTAATCTGATCACCGATGTCCCTGGCCTGAGGGTCGGAAATGCGCAGGACGCTGCGTTGAAATCGGGAACAACTGTCCTGACGGCAGATCAGGCCTTTACCGCCTCGGTTCACGTGATGGGGGGCGCACCGGGCACGCGGGAAACCGATCTGCTGGCGCCGGATAAATCGGTCTCGCAAGTGGATGCAATTACTTTGTCCGGTGGGTCGGCCTTTGGACTGGATGCCTGTTCTGGCGTCTCGGATGCATTGCGGTCGCGGGGCAGGGGGTATCCAGTGGGCGATACCGTGGTGCCCATTGTGCCCGGAGCGATCCTGTTTGATTTGTTGAACGGCGGAGACAAGGATTGGGTTGAAAACCCATATCGCGCGCTGGGACGAGCGGCTTTTGACGACGCAGATGTGGATTTTGCGTTAGGCACAGCGGGGGCCGGAACCGGCGCTTTGGCGGCGCGGCACAAGGGGGGGCTCGGGTCCGCCTCATTGGTTCTGGACAATGGGGTGACCGTCGGTGCCCTGGTTGCGGCCAACCCGTTGGGCAGTGTGACAACACCCGGCGACCGCCATTTCTGGGCAGCGCCGTTCGAGTTTGGAGACGAATTTGGCGGTTTAGGATCTGATTCAAGTGCCGGTCTTGGCTTTCCTGCTCCCAGCCTCAAGGCGCAGGCGATGCGGCTTGCCGAGCCGGATAAGGGCAACACGACAATCGCTATTGTGGCCACGGATGCTGCCTTGTCGAAATCGCAGTGCCAGCGACTGGCAGTGGCAGCACATGATGGCATTGCCCGCGCCATTCTGCCGGCACACACACCAGGGGACGGAGATCTGGTCTTTGCGGTCAGCACTGGCGCGCAGACCATCGACGCCGAAGCCGGCTTGGGGCTGATCGGACATGCGGCCTCGGTCTGTCTGGCACGAGCTATTGCGCGGGCTATTTACTTGGCGACCCCGGCAGCGGGCGATCTATTGCCCTGTTGGACCGCACCACATGACAAAAGTTAAGGACTGTCTTTATGCCGCAGGGCACATTACCCTCGCGCGGCAATCTGCGCGTTGACTCTTTTTTGCGCCGACGGTCCATTCGGTGCAGCCAATTCGTATCGGAGCAAAACTCATGAATCGTATCCTCGCTACCGCAATTGTCGGCCTGCTGGCCCTTCCTGCCTATGCGGAAGGTGACGCCGAGGCGGGCAAGAAGGCCTTCAATAAATGCAAATCCTGCCATCAAATCGCTGACCCGGCCGGTGAAGTCATCGTCAAGGGCGGTAAGACCGGTCCGAACCTATACGGTATCGCGGGCCGCACCGCCGGAACCGTCGAAGGGTTCAAATACGGAGACAGCATCGTTGAGGCTGGTGAAAACGGTCTGGTCTGGGATGAAGCCACATTTGTCGAATACGCGCAGGATCCCAAGGCGTTTTTGAAAGATTACCTGGGTGAGACATCGGCCAAGTCGAAAATGACCTTCAAGTTGAAGAAGGGCGGCGAAGACGTCTATGCCTATATCGTCAGTGTCTCGGGCGAATAACGTCTGAAAAACCAGACCATTCGAAAGATTGCAAAAGGCCGCAGCCCCCTGCGGCCTTTCGTGCGATTGATAACAGCTTGGATCAAGGTCACCTTGGGGATACGCGGTTCATCATGCCCTTGCATGACTTCGCAAAGCCAAGCCGGTCCGGCGGCAGCCAATTCCATACATCCCGCCGCCCTGGCGGATCGGCAGCAGGAGACGACAGATGGGAATCATGATCCCGGCCTGGGTTGATGGTGAGTTGACCCCCGTGGACAAGCTTGAGGCGCATGAAAAGGGCCTGCGGCACAAGGCAGTGTCGGTCTTTGTCGTGCGCGGCACCGAGATCTTGATGCAACGCCGGGCTTTGGGCAAATACCATACGCCGGGCCTGTGGGCGAATACCTGCTGCACCCATCCCGATTGGGGCGAGACGCCCTCGGAATGTGCCGTGCGTCGTTTGCGCGAAGAGCTGGGGATCACCGGCTTGTACCCGGAATACCGGCACCGGCTGGAATATCACGCCGATGTTGGCAACAACATGATCGAACACGAAGTGGTCGATATCTTTCTGGCTCATGTTCGTGGGCCGCTTAAAATCGAGCCTAATCCAGACGAAGTCATGGATATCCGGTGGATCGACTACCATGATCTGCTGGCTGAAGTGCAACGACATCCGCAGCGGTTCACGCCGTGGCTGAAGATCTATCTGCACAGTCACGCCGACACTATTTTCGGTCCTGATCTGATCATCTCGGCCACGTCCTGACCGCAACGGCTTGCAAGGGCCGCCCAAGCCGCCTAAATCAACGCGTCATGGCCAAGCAAAAGACAGACCCGAATTACAAAGTTATCGCCGAAAACCGGCGTGCGCGCTTCGATTACGCGATCGAGGACGATATCGAGTGCGGCATCGTGCTGGAAGGGTCCGAGGTCAAATCCCTGCGCGTTGGTGGGTCAAACATTGCCGAAAGCTATGCTTCGGTCGAGGATGGCGAGCTGTGGCTGATCAACAGCTATATCGCGCCTTATGAGCAGGCGAAGGTTTTCAAGCACGAAGAACGCCGCCGCCGCAAGCTGCTGGTGTCGCGCAAAGAGTTGTCGAATCTGTGGAATGCGACCCAGCGCAAGGGCATGACGCTGGTGCCGCTGGTTTTGTATTTCAACCACAAGGGCCAGGCGAAGCTGAAGATCGGCATCGCCAAAGGTAAAAAGCTGCACGACAAGCGTGAGACTCAGGCCAAGCGGGACTGGTCACGGCAGAAACAGCGGCTGATGAAGGATCACAGCTAGAAGGCCATCGCGGCCTCAACCGCGCGTTTCCAGCGATCATAGGCGGCGTCGCGTTCTTGGGCGGACAATTCCGGTTCAAACCGACGATCCAGTGCCCAGGTTTCGGAAAAACCCTGTTGGTCCGGATAAACACCGGCGCGCATGCCGGCCAGCCAGGCCGCCCCTAATGCCGTGGTTTCCTGCATCACCGGGCGGTCGACCTCGGCCCCCAGATAGTCCGACAGCCCCTGCATCGCCCAGTCCGAGGCGCTGGCACCGCCATCCACGCGCAGGGTGACATCGGTGTCCGCGCCCCAGTCGCCCTGCATGGCGTGCCACAGGTCGCGCGTTTGATAGGCGATGCTTTCCAGCGTGGCCTTGGCGAATTCCGCGCGGCCGGAATTACGGGTCAGGCCAAATATCGCGCCACGGCAATCAGGTTTCCAATAGGGCGCGCCGAGGCCCGTAAAGGCGGGGACCAACACGACATGCTGGTTCGGATCGGCTTGTTGCGCCAACTCGCCGCTTTCGGGGGCCGATTCGATGATCTGCAGCGCATCGCGCAGCCATTGCACAGCGGCCCCAGCGACAAAGATCGATCCCTCCAGCGCATAGGTCCGCTTACCGTCCAACTGATAAGCGATGGTGGTCAGCAGGCGGTTCTTCGATTCAACCGGTTTGTCTCCGGTGTTCAAAAGCGCAAAACACCCCGTGCCATAGGTCGATTTCATCATTCCGGGCTGGAAACAGGCCTGCCCGATAGTGGCAGCCTGCTGATCCCCCGCCACGCCTAGAATCGGGATACTTCCCCCAAATAGGGTCGTATTTCCGAAATCCGAGGCGCAATCGTTTACCTCTGGCAGCATGTTCATCGGCACGTCCAGCAGATCGCAAATCTCGGCACTCCACGCGCCTTTGTTGATGTCGAACAACAGGGTGCGTGCAGCATTCGTGGCGTCGGTGGTATGGCTGCGCCCCTCGGTCAGACGCCATATCAGGAAACAGTCGATGGTGCCGAACATCAACTCTCCGGCCTCGGCGCGGTCGCGTGCGCCGGGCACGGTGTCCAGCAGCCATTTAACCTTGGTGCCCGAGAAATAGGGGTCCAGCAACAACCCGGTCTGGGCGGTCACGTCATCTTCGCACCCCGCCCGTTTGTAGCGCGCGCAAATCTCGGCGGTGCGGCGGTCCTGCCAGACGATGGCGTTGTGGAGTGGTTGACCGGTGGCGCGGTCCCAGACCACAGTGGTTTCGCGCTGGTTGGTGATGCCGATGCCTGCGATCTGGTCGGCGGTGACGCCAGTGGTTTCCATCACTTCGCGGCAGACACGCAGAACGCTCTCCCAGATTTCTTCGGCGTCGTGCTCGACCCAGCCTTCCTGCGGGAAATGCTGGGTGAATTCGTGCTGCGCGGTGCCTACGCGCTGCATATCCGCGTCGAACAAAATGGCCCGCGATGATGTGGTGCCCTGATCAATGGCAAGAATATAGGTCACGCCTGCGCCCCCCTCCGGTCTGGTTTTGCCGGACTTTAGCGCAAACAATGACGATCGTGCCAGAGCGTTCAGACAGGAATATTGTCGATCAGCCGCACGCCATCCGCCCAAGCCGCCGCAAACAGCCGAGCGGGCCGTGTGGCATGGGTCAGCGGGTCCAGTGTGTCGGCGCAGCGCAGTTGAATATATTCAACTTGAGTGAAGCCTGCCGCCAGCAGATCAGACTCGGCCCGCGCGGCCACAGTTTCAAACGCGGCCCCTGCTTTCAGCGACTGGACCACACCCTGCATGATCCGGTGCTTGTTGGCCGCAATGTTCAACCCCTCGGGCGAGAGGAGGAGGTTGCGCGATGACATCGCCAACCCCGAGGGTTCGCGCACCGTGGGGCAGCCGATCACCTCGATGGGGATGTCCAGATCGCGGGCCATGCGGCGGACGATCATCAATTGTTGATAGTCTTTTTCCCCGAAATAGGCTCGATCTGCCTGCGTTTGCAGGAACAGCTTAGCGACCACAGTGGCGACGCCGTCAAAATGGCCGGGGCGGAATTCACCCTCCATCACATCGGTCAAACCGGCGACTGATACGGTGGTGGCGAAGCCCCGCGGATAGATCTCCTCGGGATCGGGGACATAGATCGCGTCGACACCGTAAGGGGCCAGTTTCTGCGCATCTTCGTTCTCGGTCCGCGGGTAATTGGCCAGATCGTCGGGGTTGTTAAACTGTTTGGGGTTCACAAAAACCGTAACGATCACCCGGTCGGTTCCGGCCTTGGCGGCTTCGGCCAGAGACAAGTGCCCCTGATGCAGCGCGCCCATGGTGGGGACGACACCGATCGTCTCGCCGTTGCCGCGCCATTTGGTCGTCAGCGCGCGCAAATCACTTAGGCGGCGCAGAATGGGTGCGGTCATGTCTTAGGTCCTTTGGCCGGAGCCTGATCGGCAAAGACATGTTCATCCGCTGGAAAGCTGCGGGCGCGCACATCGGAGGCATATTCCGCGATGGCGGCCTCGGCTTGCGGACCCAGTTCGGCATAGCGTTTGACAAATTTCGGTTTGAACGCGGTGAAAAAGCCCACCATGTCGTCCACGACCAGAATCTGCCCATCACAACCGGCTGAGGCGCCAATGCCGATGGTCGGAATCGCGACCTCGGCGGTGATCTGATCAGCCAGGCCTTGCGGTACCTTCTCAAGCACAACGGAAAATGCACCAGCCTCGGCCACGGCATGGGCATCGGCCAGCACGGCCTTCGCCTGTTCGTCGCGACCCTGCACCTTGTAGCCGCCCAGCGTGTTGATCGATTGTGGCGTCAGGCCGATATGCGCCATCACCGGGATACCGCGCTTGACCAGAAAGCGGATGGTCTCGGCCATTTCGACGCCGCCTTCCAGCTTGACCGCACCTGCGCCGGTTTCGGCCATCAGGCGAGCGGCATTCTTGAAGGCATGGGCCGGGTCGTGTTCGTAACTGGCAAAGGGCATATCGATAACCATCATCGCCCTGTCCAGACCGCGCGCAACGGCCTGACCATGCATCACCATCATCTCCATCGTCACACCCAGGGTCGAGGTCAGCCCATGCAGCACCATGCCGACGCTGTCGCCGACCAGAACAAAGTCGCAATGGGCATCCATCAGCCGTGCCATCGGTGTGGTATAGGCGGTCAAACTGACCAATGGTGTGCTGCCTTTGCGGGCACGGATGTCCTCGGCATTCGGGGCTGTTTTGCGGGCGGTGGCGCTCATGATCGCTCCTGCGGGGTTCATGTTGCAGTGCGGCATAGCAGATTGCACAAGGTTATAGAAACCCCGGTTGCGCGAACATTTCCTTGATTGACCCGAGGTTTAAAGGGACATTGAGTGCAGAAAAGCCTGTAAAACAGCCGGTTCCAAGGATTCAAACAGGGAGAGTTTTTCATGACAAAGCAGATGTTTCGGAGTATTGCGTCGGCTCTGGCGGTGGGCGCCAGCCTGTTTGCCTCGCAGGCTTTGGCCAAATCGGACATTACGATTGCGATGCAGTTGGAGCCGCCACACCTGGACCCGACCAGCGCCGCCGCGCAGGCCATTGATTCGGTTGTTTACACAAATATCTTCGAGGGTCTGACCCGCTTTATGGGTGACGGCTCGGTCGTGCCCGGCCTGGCCGAAAGCTGGGAAATTTCCGAGGACGGCACTGTCTATACATTCAAGCTGCGTGACGGGGTGACCTTTCATGACGGCACCGTCATGGATGCTGAGGACGTCAAATTCAGCCTCGACCGCGCCACGGCCGAAGACAGTGCCAATGCGCAAAAGGCGCTGTTTGCAGGCATCGAAAGCGTTGAGGTTGTGGATCCGCTGACCGTAAAGGTCACCCTGTCCGAGCCGAACGGCAATTTTCTGTTCAACATGGCTTGGGGGGATGCGGTGATCGTCGCGCCCGAAAGCATCGACAACATCAAGACCAACCCGGTGGGGACCGGTGCCTTTACCTTTGGTGACTGGGTGCAGGGCGATAGCATCACGCTAAACCGGAACCCCAACTATTGGGGCGAACAACCTGCGTTAGAGACTGCTACGTTCAAATTCATCTCGGATCCCACTGCCGCCTTTGCCGCGGTGATGGCCGAAGATGTGGACGTCTTCGACAACTTCCCCGCACCCGAAAACCTGCCTCAATTCGAGGCTGACCCGCGCTTTCAGGTGCTGGTGGGGTCGACCGAAGGGGAAACCATCCTGTCGACCAACAACAAGAAACCTCCGTTCGATGATATCCGCGTACGGCAGGCGCTGGCCCATGCCATCGACCGGCAGGCGGTCATTGACGGGGCGATGTTCGGCTACGGCACGCCCATCGGTACCCATTTCGCACCGCATAACCCGGCTTATGTCGATCTGACCGGCAACTCGGCTCATGACCCGAAAGAGGCCGCCAAGCTGCTGGCCGATGCGGGGTACGCAGACGGGTTTGAAACCACCTTGCACTTGCCGCCGCCCTCATATGCAAGGCGCGGGGGCGAGATCATTGCCGCACAACTCGCCGAGGTTGGCATCAAGGCCGAGATCATCAATGTGGAATGGGCGCAGTGGCTGGAATCGGTGTTCAAGGGCAAGGATTACGGTCTGACCATCATCAGCCATACCGAGCCTATGGATATCGGCATCTATGCCCGCCCCGATTATTATTTTCAGTATGACAGTCTGGATGCCCAGACACTGATGGAGACATTGAACGCCACCACCGACCCGGATGAGCGTAAAAAACTGCTGGGCGATATGCAGCGCCTGATCGCCACGGATTATGTCAACGGATACCTGTTCCAGTTGGCCAAGCTGGGGGTCGCCAAGGCCGGTGTTCAGGGCCTGTGGAAGAACGCGCCAACAGCTGCCATCGACCTGACCCAGATCAGTTGGTCCGAATAATCTGATCCGGGGCTGTATCCGGCCCCGGATTGCCTGTTCCCGAATGAGCCCGAAAATGAACCTGGTCCGATTTTTGTGTTTTGTTGCTGTGACTGCCTGCTTCTGTGTGCTGGGCGACAAGTCGCAGGCGCAAAACGTGCTGGATGGCGGGCTTGCGGCGTTGGTTGGCACGCCGGAAAACCCGCTGAAGGTGGGGATCGGTATCCGGATAGATCAGGTCACCAGCGTAGATCAAAAGGCAGAGAACTATGGTGCCGTTGTCGTTCTGCGTGTCGAATGGACCGACCCGGCCCTGGCCTTCGACCGCGAAGAGGTCGGCCGCGAGTTTCAGGTTTTCAATCCGAGGACGCTGGCCAAACATACCTCGGATATTGGGGCGGTGGTTCCGGCCTTTGTCATTCACAACCAGCAATCCAACAAATGGATACACGAAGCCGCGGCCTCGCTGCACTATGACGGGCATGTGGTCTATGTCGAGAAATCCTCGCTGACATTGCAGGCCCCGCATTTCGACTTCCGCAAGTACCCGTTCGACACGCAGGAGTTCTTTTTCGAGGTCGTTTCAATCTTTCCATCTGAATACGTGACTTACTATCCGCTGGAAGATCACTCCGGCCTGGGTGATCTGCTTGGCGAGGAAGAATGGATACTGGACAACCCACAGATTCTGCATTCAACGGTCATCGGCCTGTCTGGTCGGGACAGCGATCAGGTGGCGCTGGCGTTCGAAGGAAAGCGGCACCTGACCTATTATGTGATCCGGGTGTTCCTGCCGATGCTGGTTCTGGTCTCGGTGGGCTGGGCACTGTTTTTCCTCGACGAATACCGCCGCCGGATCGAGATTGCCGGGGGCAATCTGCTGGTCTTCGTGGCCTTCAACTGGGCGATTTCGGCCGATCTGCCCAAGCTGGGGTATCTGACCTTTCTGGATTTCATCCTTCAATGCATGTTCCTGATGACGGGGGCGCTGATCGTGTTCAACGTGGCCTTGCGCAAACTGAAAGTGTCCGGGCGTGAGGATGGGGCCAGAAAACTGGACAATTACGCAATCAAGTGGATTTACCCGCTGGGCTATGCAGCCATCGTCGCTTACGCGGTTTTTGCCTATCTGTTGGTGCCTTAGGTGCTGGACCCGCGCGATATGTGATCCTAACGTGGCTTCAATGCTGCGCTTTGCCCTCAAACGACTGATATCTTTGCTGATCAGCCTTGTGGTTGCTTCAGTGGTTATCTTCGCCGTGATCGAAGTGGCGCCGGGTGATCCGGCCTCGTTCATGCTGGGCGTCAACGCGCAAGAGGACACGCTGGCCGCATTGCGGACCGAGCTGGGATTGGACGGGTCCAAGATCCAACGATATTTCAACTGGGTTGGCGGCATGGTGGTGGGGGATTTCGGGACCTCTTACACGTATCGCACACCGGTGTCGCAGATGATTGCGGATCGGTTGTGGGTGTCCTTGCCGCTGGCGCTTTATGCACTGACCTTATCGACCCTGATTGCCTTCCCTGCCGGGATTTACGCCGCCGCCCGCCGAGGTAAGCCGGGGGATCTGACGGTGATGGGGGCGACGCAGCTGGGCATCGCGGTGCCGAATTTCTGGTTCGCGATGATGCTGGTGCTGATCTTTGCCATCAACCTTCGCTGGTTCAACGCCGGAGGTTTTGCGGGTTGGGACAAAGGCGTCTGGACCGGCCTGCATTCTCTGACATTGCCAGCCATTGCGCTGGCCTTGCCGCAGGCGGCGATCTTGGCGCGGGTCATGCGGTCTTCGCTGCTGGATATACTGGGCGAAGATTTCATGCGCACTGCCCGCGCCAAGGGATTGTCACGCCGTCAAGCAATGTGGCGGCACGGTGTGCGCAACGCGCTTATCCCGGTTCTGACCATCATCGGGCTGCAGTTCTCGTTTCTGTTGGCGGGGTCGATCATTATCGAGCAGGTGTTTTATCTGCCCGGACTCGGGCGGCTAGTGTTTCAGGCGATCTCGGCCCGCGATTTGGTCGTGGTGGAATCGGTGGTCATGCTGCTTGTCTTTGCTGTCATCACCGTGAATTTTCTGGTCGATCTCGCCTATGCCGCCGTGGACCCAAGGCTAAGGGGCCGGACATGAGCCGCAACCTGCTTCTTGGTTCAGTATTGTCCTCGTTGGTCTTGCTGGCGGCGCTTATGTCTTTTGTCTGGACGCCGTATGATTATGCGGCGCTGGATATCCCCAACAAGCTGGAGCCGCCTAATGCACAGCATTGGTTCGGCACAGATCATTTCGGGCGCGACATGTTCTCGATGATCATGGTGGGGGCTCGCACGTCCATCGCTGTGGCACTGGTGGCGGTGGGGATTGGCATGGTGCTGGGCGTGCCGCTTGGCCTGGCTGCAGCAGCGCGTAAAGGATCATGGTCGGATGAGGTGATCATGCGCGGCAACGATCTGGTCTTTGCCTTCCCCTCGCTAGTCATCGCCATTCTGATCACAGCGGTGTTCGGAGCAGGCGCGATCAACGCGATCATCGCGATCGGTATTTTCAACATTCCCGTCTTCGCCCGCATCACCCGTGGCGCGGCCTTGTCCCTATGGGAACGCGAGTTCATTCTGGCCGCGCGTGTCGCGGGCAAAGGCGCGGCGCGGATATCGGCGGAACATATTCTGCCCAATATTGCGAATCTGCTGATAGTTCAGGGGACCATTCAGTTCTCTCTGGGTATCCTGGCCGAAGCGGGCTTGTCTTATGTCGGTCTGGGTGCGCAGCCGCCCACACCCAGTTGGGGTCGAATGCTGGCCGATGCGCAGACAATGGTCAGTTTTGCCCCGCATTTGGCTCTGATTCCGGGGCTGGCGATTATTGTCACTGTGCTGGGACTGAACCTGTTAGGCGATGGGTTGCGCGATTGGCTTGATCCCAGAATACGAGTCACGCGCGCATGAGCTTGCTGGAGATCGAAAACCTTTCTCTGACCATCCATGAGACCGAGATTCTGAAGCGGGTCAGCTTGTGTATTGGTGCCGGACAAATTGTTGCCGTGACCGGTGAAAGTGGCTCGGGCAAGTCGATGACCGCGCTGGCCGTGATGCAATTGCTGCCAAATGGCGCAAAGACAGAAGGTGCGATCTGGCTGGGACGTCAGAATCTGCTGAAACAGTCTGAACGCGAAATGTGCGCCCTGCGCGGGGCCGAGATTGGGATGGTGTTTCAGGAACCCATGACCGCCTTGAACCCGGTCAAAACCATTGGCGATCAGGTGATCGAAACCATTCTGGTCCACAAGGCCATGTCGCGCACCAAGGCGCGGGCCCGTGCACACGAGGTTCTGAGCCGCGTTGGCCTGCCACCTGACCGTTTCCCGCTGTCGCAATACCCGCATGAATTGTCCGGCGGTCAACGGCAGCGTGTCGTGATCGCCATGGCTATCGCGCTGCGCCCCAAGCTGCTGATTGCGGATGAGCCGACAACCGCGCTGGATGTGACGACGCAGGCGCAGATACTCGACCTGCTCAAAGGACTGGCGCGCGAATATGGCATGGGGCTGCTGATGATCACGCACGATCTGGCGGTGGTGGCAGACATGGCCGACCAGATTGTCGTGATGCGCCATAGAGAGGTGGTCGAAAGCGGTGCAACCACTGACCTGCTGCACAATATGCAGCACCCCTATACACGGAAGCTGTTTCAGGCCTCGGGGCATCAGGTTTCGCTGCCTGAACCGCCCGAGTCCCTGCCATTGCTAGAGGTGAGAAATGTGGTGCGCGACTATAGCTTGCCGCGAAAAGGTCTGTTCAGCAGACCGGATCACCACCGCGCGGTCGATGAAGTCAGCTTTACCCTGCACCGGGGTGAGCGGTTGGGCCTGGTCGGAGAATCTGGTTGTGGAAAATCGACCCTAACACGGGCAATTTTGGGTTTGGAGGACGTGCAGAGCGGTGAAATTTTACTGGACAACCAGCCTGTCTTTGCCGGTCACAAGCCGAACCCCGTTGTGCGACGTAAGATGCAGGTGGTGTTTCAGGACCCCTATGGCAGTTTCAACCCGCGCCACCGCGTCGCCCGCCTGATCACCGAGCCGTTTCACCCGTTGGACAACCCGCCCACCGGCACAGAGCGGCAAGACCGTATCGCCGAAATGCTGACCGCCGTGGGCCTCAGCCCGGATGATGCGAACAAATACATCCATGAATTCTCGGGCGGGCAACGACAGCGGATCGCCATCGCCCGCGCACTGATCATCCGCCCGGATCTGATCCTGTTTGATGAGGCGGTCTCGGCCTTGGATGTATCAGTCCGGGCGCAGATTCTGGACCTGCTGGCCGAACTGTGCGCCACATACAATCTGACATATCTGTTCATCAGCCACGACCTAAGCGTTGTGCGCACGATCACCGACCGGGTGATGGTGATGCAGGCAGGAAGAATTGTTGAACAGGGTGAGACCGAACAGGTATTCTCTTCCCCGCGGCACGCTTACACTCGGACCCTGATCGATGCCGCACCGGTCTTGCCCGGTATCGGTGTAAATGTCGCGTAATTCCTTTGTTAGAGTCGATATGGAGGCCAAAATGCCCAATTCTCTCTGGTTCAATCCCGGCCTTTGCCTGATCGGCGGTGATTGGGTCGCGCCTGCGTCACAGCAGACGATTTCGATGATCAATCCGTCTGACGGATCCGAGATCTGCCGGATTGCTCGCGCGAATGCACCAGATATAGATGCCGCTGTGCAGGCCGCCCAAACGGCGTTGGATGGGGATTGGGGGCGAAAGACGGCGTTGGAGCGCGGCCGCGTCCTGATCCGACTTGGCCAACTGGTTTTGGAGCGCGCAGAGGACTTGGCGCAGCTTGAGGCGATGGATGTAGGAAAACCGCTGACACAGGCCCGTGCGGATGCCGTGGCGTTGGCGCGTTACTGCGAATTCTACGGCGGCGCGGCGGACAAGGTGATGGGCGAGACGATCCCCTATCTGGACGGCTACACCGTGTACACGCTGCGCGAACCGCACGGGGTGACCGGACATATAGTGCCGTGGAACTATCCGATGCAGATCATTGGCCGCTCTGTCGGGGCAGCTTTGGCGATGGGCAACGCCTGCGTGCTGAAGCCAGCGGAAGAGGCGTGTTTGACCGCGCTTGCCTTTGCCCATCTGGCGCAACAGGCGGGCCTACCTGCCGGAGCGCTGAACGTGGTGCCGGGGTTGGGGGCCGAGGCCGGGGCGGCATTGTCTGCGCATCCAGGCGTGCAGCATATCTCATTCACAGGGTCAGTTGCCACCGGCGCGCTGGTGCAACAGGCGGCGGGGCGCAACGTGGTGCCGGTGACGCTAGAACTGGGTGGTAAATCGCCCCAGCTGGTATTTGACGATGCCGATCTTGATGCCGCACTGCCGTTTCTGGTGAACGCGGGTATTCAGAATGCCGGGCAGACCTGCTCGGCCTCGTCCCGTATTCTGGTGCAGCGTGGGGTGTATGAGCAGGTCAAAACCCGCATGGCAGCCGCCTATGCCGATCTGACTGTTGGTCCAGCACCCGAAGATTTGCGGGTCGGCCCCCTGATCTCGGCCCGTCAGAAACAGATCGTCGAGGGGTATTTAGCCAAAGGCGCCGACCTCAACATCGCAGGACAAGGGCGTATCGTAGATCATGCACCCGGCGAGGGGGCATATGTGCAGCCAACCCTTTTTGCCGATGTCCCGTCAGATCACCTTCTGGCTCGGGATGAAATTTTTGGACCGGTGCAGGTTCTGATCCCCTTTGAAACCGAGGAGGAGGCGGTTCAGATCGCCAACGCCACCGAATACGGGTTGGTTGCCAGCATCTGGACCCGCGACGGTGCGCGGCAGATGCGGTTGGCGAAACAGCTGCGTTCGGGACAGGTGTTCATCAACAACTATGGTGCGGGGGGCGGGGTAGAGTTGCCGTTTGGCGGTGTCGGCAAGTCCGGTCATGGCCGCGAAAAGGGGTTCGAGGCGCTGTTTGGGTTCTCGCAGGTGAAAACAGTAGCGGCTTACCATGGTTAGGGTCTAAACAATCACTTCGATCGACTGTTGTGCACCCACACCGAAGACGCGCTTATAGCGCTCGATCTCATCCTTAGGGCCCATCGCTTTTTCCGGGTTGTCGGACAGTTTCACGGTTGCTCGGCCATTGGCGGACACCGCCTTGCAGACCAGCGAGAACGGTGCCAGCGCGTCTTGTGGGACCAGCCCACGGAAATCATTGGTCAGCAAGGTGCCCCAACCAAACGAGACCTTCGTGCGATGAGCGAACTGGCTGTGTAGTTCGTGGATTTTGTCTACGTCCAGCCCGTCCGAGAAGATTACCCGCTTTTGCAGCGGGTCCTCACCGCGCGATTTCCACCAGTTGATGGCAATCTCGGCACCTGTTGCCGGATCTCCGCTGTCGACACGAATACCGGTCCATCCCGCCAGCCAATCCGGCGCATTGTCCAGAAAGCCCTGCGTGCCATAGGTGTCGGGCAGGATGATGCGCAGATTGCCGTCATGTTCCTCGTGCCAGTCGCTGAGGACGTCATAGGGGGCCTGCGCCAGTTCGGTGTCGGATTCCGCCAGCGCGGAATAGACCATGGGCAGTTCATGGGCATTGGTGCCGATCGCCTCAACCTCGCGTCGCATCGCGATCAGGCAGTTCGAGGTGCCGGTAAACGCGGGCCCCAGCCCTTCGATCATCGCCTGCACGCACCAGTCCTGCCACAGGAAGGAATGCCGCCGACGGGTGCCGAAATCAGCAATGCCCAGCCCATCGATGCTGCGCAATTGATCGATTTTTTCCCAAACGCGGGTCATAGCACGGGCATAAAGCACCTGCAGTTCGAACCGGCGCATATTGTTCAGAACGGCCCGGGATCGCAGCTCCATCAGCACCGCAAGCGCCGGGATTTCCCACAGCATGACCTCGTGCCATTTGCCCTCGAAGGTCAGTTCGTACTGATCGCCTTTGCGCTCAAGGTGGTAGGGCGGCAGGCGCAGATTCTCGAACCACTCCATGAAATCCGAGCGGAACATCTGCCGTTTCCCATAGAACATATTGCCGCGCAGCCAGGTGCTTTCACCCCGGCTGAGGCTCAGCGACCGGATGTGATCCAGCTGTTCGCGCAGCTCACCCTCATCGATCAATTTGGCCAGTGGAATGTGATTCGACCGGTTGATCAGCGAAAAAACCACATCCGTTTGGGGCTTATTTCGAAACACTGACTGGCACATCAGCAGTTTGTAGAAGTCTGTGTCGATTAAAGACCGTACAATCGGGTCAATCTTCCATTTATGATTGTACACGCGCGTCGCAATATCGACCATGGCAGAACTCCTGCGATTTCTATTGTTAGATCAATAGGTGCATGAATTGGCAAGAGTCGCTAGATTGAAGACAATGACAAGGTGAGGTCACAAATCGAGCATATTGTGTAATCTTTTCATTGGTTAGTGAAAAGAAGGGGTTGGAAGAACAAGGTTTAGTTGGTGAATGGGTCTCGAGTACGACTTTGATATTGTAGCGATTGCGCCTGATGAAGTGGATCCGGAACATGGCATGGCTGCCGTGACGGGCCACCGCGCCGTTCGCGCGACCTTTCGCAATACTCAGACTGTTGAGGCCTTGCACAGTGCATCCCCCAAGATTCGTCGTATTTTTCTGGAATCGGGCTTCAGCCTGGAATCCAAGGGTGGCAGCCTTCCAC
Organism: Ruegeria sp. BC5; assembly: GCF_056539205.1. Lineage (NCBI taxonomy): Bacteria > Pseudomonadati > Pseudomonadota > Alphaproteobacteria > Rhodobacterales > Roseobacteraceae > Ruegeria > Ruegeria sp. BC5. The sequence continues at coordinate 105,316 of NZ_JBQFUN010000003.1, read as the reverse complement.
ATGGTTATTTCCTGTCCGAAGATGCACCGGATCGTGAACGCATCCTGAAACGGCTGTTTTCGAATATCCGCAATATGGGTGTTCAGGGGGAATATTGTGGTGATTTCGACTTTTGGCATTTCCTGGACGACGTAAGGCGGGCACGCCCCCGGGCAAATGCCACGCGCGAGTTGCAGGAATTGACGCCAAGCCCTCAAGCGCCTGATGTGGTCAAACCAAAACGACGCTCGGTTCAGGGGCGTATCGGGTTTGCGCTTGGTCTGGCCGTGGTTGTGATTGTCGTGCTGAGATACCTGGCGTCCGAGGGGTCTGCCCCCTAGGCCAGGATAACGCCGGCTTCCCGCATTGCGGTTTCAGCAGCGGCCAGTGATCCATCCATATCGATAGCTCGGCACGCATCCATTCGGACCGTGACGTCAAAACCCAGACGTGCTGCGTCGATTGCGGAATAGTACACACAAAAATCAGTGGCCAAGCCGACGAGCGTCAGTTTCGTGATTCCGCGCGACTTAAGATACCCCTCCAACCCTGTTGGTGTTTTCTGGTCATTTTCGAAAAACGCCGAGTAGCTGTCGATACCGCTACGAAAGCCCTTGCGAAGGACAAGATCCGCATGGGTGTTCAGATCCGGATGGAAATTGGCGCCCTCGGTTCCCTGAACGCAGTGATCCGGCCAAAGTACCTGCGGGCCGTAGTGCATTTCCGTCATGTCAAACGGGTTCTTGTCGTCATGCGACCCGGCGAAGGACGAATGACCCGCCGGATGCCAGTCCTGCGTCAGGATCACGGCATCGAATTCGTCCATCATGGCGTTGATCGGGGCCACGATCTCATCCCCTCCGGGTACGGCCAGCGCGCCGCCGGGGCAGAAATCGTTCTGGACGTCGATCACAAGCAGGGCGTGGGTCATCGCGGTTTCTCCTTAGGTTGCTCTATCGGTAGGGCGCGCAGGCCCAATCGTCAATCTGGCTGCGAAGCGTCAATTCGATCCCTTGCGACTCTGTTGCGTCAGGTTTAGACCGCGCGCATGTATACCATCGCTGCTCTCTATCACTTCACCCGTTTCCAGGATCACGCTGCCCTGCGCGCGCCTTTGTTGGACCTGTGCCGTACGCAATCTGTCAAAGGCACATTGCTGCTGGCGCAAGAGGGGATCAATGGCACTATTGCCGGCCCCCGCGCTGGGATCGATGCGGTGCTGGCGCATATCAAAGCGCTGCCCGGCTGTGCCGATCTGGACTGGAAAGAGGCCACCGCCGATCACCCGCCTTTTGGCAAGATGAAGGTGCGCTTGAAAAAAGAGATCGTGACCATGGGGCAGCCGGATATCGATCCGCGCGCCCGTGTCGGCAACTATGTCGAGCCTGAGGATTGGAACGATCTGATCCGCTCGGACGACGTGGTGGTGATCGACACCCGCAACGATTATGAGGTGGCGATTGGCACGTTTGAGGGCGCAATAGACCCTGAAACGGCCAGTTTCCGTGAGTTCCCGGCTTGGTGGGAAGAGAACAAAGAGCGGTTCCACAACAAGCGCGTCGCCATGTTCTGCACCGGTGGTATTCGCTGTGAGAAATCCACCAACTTCCTGCTGGGGCAGGGGGTTGAGGATGTGTATCACCTGAAGGGCGGCATCCTGCGCTATCTTGAAGAAATGCCAGCTGATGACAGCACCTGGCAGGGCGAGTGCTTTGTGTTCGACAACCGTGTGTCCGTTGGGCACGGGCTGGTCGAGGGGCCGCATAACCTGTGCCACGGTTGCCGCCGTCCGATTCTGCCCGAGGATATGAAGCGCCCTGAATACGAGCATGGCGTGTCCTGCCACCGGTGTGTTGACGAAACCTCTGAAGCCGACAAAATGCGGTTCCGTGAGCGGCAGAAGCAGATCGGTCTGGCGCGTCAGCGCGGGCAAGAGCATCTGGGCGCCGACTAACTCTCTGATAAATAAGGTTGCAGGCGCGGGTCGGAATGTCGATCATTGAACCTGCATCACCGTATCGGAGGTTTAATGCACCGCGACCCGACAACTCTGGATGAGTGGAAATCGACCTTGGTCGCGGCCCTGGGTCTGGTGGTCGTCAGCTTTGTTGCCTGGTATGGCCTGTCGCGGCTGAGCGAGACCACTGCTGGCGACAAAATAGGGACTGCAACTACCGTAGGGTTGACGATCTGGCTGGTGTCGCAGACCTGGTACTACATGACCCAGGTGAAATCCCCAAAGCGCCAGCTGTTGCTAATGGGGATATCCTTTATTCAGGTCGTGCCTTTCTTGTTCGCAGCCGTTTACGGCTCGTTCGGGTATAACGATCTGTGTGTGGTCGGGGCCAAAGGGCCGTCAGACGTTTTGTATTTCTCATATGTCACATTCACGACGGTTGGGTTCGGAGACCTGCATCCCGCAGGCCTGTGCCGCGGGCTGGCCGTGGCTGAGGCGATCACTGGGTATATCCTGCTGGGCCTGTTCGTAGCGGCGGCCGTGGGCATTTACGCGCGCGGACACAGCCAGAACTGAACGGTCACTTGTTGTGGTCGATCCACTGGGACATTGCGTATTTGTCGCGAAAACACTCAGACGGGATTGGCCTGCGTTTGCTGCGCGAAATCCGTTCGGCAAAGGCGACCTGCTTGCCGCTGGGGTAGTTGGCAAAAGGTGACGGGTCGTGTGGTTTATGTGCCGAAATCCAGGCTGACATTGATCGGCGGTCGCGTTGTGCTTCGACCGGGATTTCCAGCGCCGACTGTTCCGCAATAGCGCGGGCAAAGCGCATCTGCCGGTCCGTGACGGGCAGCAGGTGATAGTCGTTTGTCGGGCCGCTTGGGGCGGAATTTCGCAAGTTCTGGGTCATCGGATGTTCCCCTGACTATGTAGAACATAAATGGAACATTAACTTTTAATTTCAAGAGAGGGGGCTGCGACTCGGCGGGATGTTGCCTGTTACGGCTTTTATTGACTGACCAATCAATAAAAGCTAAATCCGCGGATAACGCTCTTTGCCCGACGTGGGTGCAATCAAGAAAAGGACGCGGCATGAAGTTTCAGCCCAAGGCCAGCCATTTCATCAACGGTGAATATGTCGAAGACACCAATGGCGCCCCCATCGACGTCATCTACCCGGCCACTGGCGAGGTCATCGCGCGGTTGCATTCCGCCACGCCAGAGATTGTAAATCAGGCTCTAATCAGTGCCAAAGCGGCGCAAGCGGAATGGGCCGCGATGTCCGGAACTGAACGTGGCCGGGTTCTGCGCCGCGCCGCCGATGTCATGCGTGAGCGTAATCGTGAGCTGTCGATCCTCGAAACCCACGACACCGGAAAACCACTGCAAGAGACCTTGGTGGCCGATGCAACCAGTGGCGCGGATGCGCTGGAATATTTCGGTGGGCTGACGGCGTCGCTGACGGGTGAGCATATCCCGCTGGGCGGTGGCGATTTCGTCTACACCATCCGCGAGGCGCTGGGTGTCTGCGTCGGAATCGGTGCGTGGAACTATCCGACCCAGATCGCTTGCTGGAAGGGTGCCCCTGCGCTTGCCTGCGGCAATACGATGGTGTTCAAACCCTCTGAGACCACGCCCCTGTCGGCCTTGAAGGTGGCCGAGATTCTGATCGAAGCCGGCGCGCCCAAAGGCGTCTACAACGTGGTGCAGGGCTATGGCGATGTAGGTGCGTCACTGGTGACCGACCCGCGCGTGGCCAAAGTATCGCTGACCGGCTCCGTTCCGACGGGCCGCAAGGTCTATGCCGCCGCGGCGGATGGCATGAAACACGTGACCATGGAATTGGGCGGCAAGTCCCCAATGATCGTGTTCGATGACGCCGATATCGAAAACGCCGTGTCGGGTGCGATTTTGGGCAATTTCTATTCCTCAGGTCAGGTCTGTTCCAACGGCACCCGCGTGTTCGTGCAGAAAGGCATCAAAGAGACCTTCCTGAACCGTCTGTCCGAACGTTTGGCAACGGCGAAAATCGGCGATCCGCTGGATGAAGAGGTCAATTTCGGCCCCATGGTCAGCGAAAACCAGATGAACATCGCGCTGGGTTATATCAAAAAGGGCAAGGCCGAGGGCGCACGGCTGGTCTTTGGCGGTGAGCGCATCGAAGGTGACGGGTTCTATATGCAGCCTACTGTTTTTGCCGATGTCACCGATGATATGACCATCGCGCGCGAAGAAATCTTTGGCCCGGTCATGTCGGTGTTGGATTTCGACACCGAGGAAGAGGTACTGGCCCGCGCCAACGACACAGAATTCGGCTTGGCCGCCGGTGTGTTCACCAACGACCTGACCCGCGCCCACCGCATTGTGGCCGGGTTCGAGGCGGGCACCTGTTATATCAACACCTACAACCTTGCTCCGGTCGAGGCACCGTTTGGCGGGTCGAAAATGTCGGGTGTCGGACGTGAGAATTCGAAACTGGCGATCAACCATTTCAGCGAGATGAAGACGGTTTATGTTTCAATGAACGATGTCGAGGCACCGTATTAACTCATCTCTGCGTGAAAATTATTCATACCGAGAATACTCTGTTCCCGACATTTCGCGTCGGGAACAGAGCATAAGCCACTTTTGACCTGTGGCTGACTTTCCTGACAGGGTGCGGTTCATGCGCCCGCCAGCAGGAGGTCACACCCATGAAAACCCACGCCCAGGCCGTTGTGATCGGAGGAGGTCTTGTCGGCTGCTCGATCCTTTATCATCTGGCCAAGCTCGGCTGGACTGACGCGGTGCTGCTGGAGCGGGATGAGCTGACCTCGGGTTCGACCTGGCATGCGGCGGCGAATATTCATGGGCTGCACGACAACAACAACATCACCCGCATCCAGCATTATACGATGAACCTGTATAAAGAACTGGAAAAGGAAACCGGACAGGGCTGCGGCGTGTTCCAGTCGGGCTCGCTGTATCTGGCGCAGACCGAGGACCGCGAACACCAGCTGCGCCTGCAAGAGGCCAAGGCAAAATTCTACGGCCTGAACTTCTATGAGATCAGCTGCGAACAGGCGATGGAACTGCATCCGCTGGCGCAGTTCGACGATATCCGCTGTATCATGTTTGAACCCGATGGCGGCAACGTCGATCCGTCGGGTGTGACCCACGCCTACGCCGCAGGGGCGCGCGCGATGGGGGCAACGATTGAGCGGTTTTGCCCTGTAATAGGGACTGAACAGAAATCTGATGGCTCGTGGATCGTGCGCACCGAAAAGGGTGATATCCACACGCAATGGGTGGTCAATGCCGGGGGTCTGTGGGGGCGAGAAGTCGCGGCTCTGGCCGGGATCGAACTGCCGCTGCAACCGACCGAGCACCAGTATTTCGTGACCGAGGCGATTGACGAGGTTGCGGAACTGGGCCGTCGCCTGCCCTCGATCGCCGATCGGGATGGTGAGTATTATTTCCGTCAGGAAGGAAACGGCCTGCTGATCGGAGCCTATGAGAAAGACATGCGGTTCTGGGCCGAAAACGGCACGCCGCTGGACTTCGCGCATGACCTGTTCCCCGACGATCTGGATCGGATCATGGAGAACGTGATCCGCGCTACCGAACGTGTGCCGGTGGCGGCAACAGCCGGGGTCAAACGGGTGATCAACGGCCCGATGATCTGGTCGCCGGACAGCAACGCGATCTGGGGGCCGGTGCCAGAACTGAAGAACTATTTCTGCTGTACCGGTATCATCCCCGGCTTCTCGCAATCCGGTGGCCTCGGGCTGTTGGCGGCGCAATGGATGGTCGAGGGCGAGCCGCAATATGACATGTTCGCCTGGGATCTGGCGCGGTTCGGCGACTGGGCCGATAAGAAATTCACCAAGGCGCGGGTCGAAGATGTCTATACCCATCGATTTGCCATCCATTTCCCGAACGAAGAACGCAGCGCTGGCCGTCCCGCCCGTGTGCGCCCCGCTTACGAGATGCAGAAAGATATGGGCTGCGTCTTTGGACTGAACTGTGGTTGGGAACACCCGCTTTGGTTCGCAGATCACCCCGGGGCGACTGAAACCAACGGCTTCACTCGCCAGAATTGGTGGGAGCCAGTTGGCCGCGAAGTGCAGATGCTGCGCGATCATGTGGGCGTCATCGATATCTCGAACTTTGCCAATTACGTGGTCAAAGGGCCGGGCGCGTATGACTGGCTGGATCGTCTGGTGGCCAATCGGGTGCCGACTGCAGTGGGACGGTCCTGCCTGACGCCACTGATCTCGGTTCGCGGTGGCGTGGCCGGTGATTTCACTATCACCAAGGTGGCCGAGGACGAATACATGATGATCGGCTCTGGCATGGCGGAACGCTATCATCAGCGCTTTTTCAACATGGTCGATCTGCCCGAAGGCACCACGTTCGAGGTTGCCACCAATCGGATTGCGGGCTTCAACGTGGCCGGTCCAAAATCGCGCGATCTGCTGCAACGGCTGACCAACGCGGACCTTTCGAACGAAGCGTTCCGCTTTATGCGGTCCCAGACCATCGAAGTGGCCGGGGTGACCTGTCTGGCCATCCGCGTTTCGTTCACCGGTGATCTAGGGTGGGAGCTACACTGCGCCGAATCCGATCAAATCAGGCTCTATTCCGCGCTTTTGAATGCGGCGAAAGAGTTGAACGGTGGCCCGGTTGGCGGTCGCGCGTTGGGATCGCTGCGCATCGAAAAAGGCTACGGCTCGTGGGGACGGGAGTATTCTCAGGAATACTGGCCGCAAGAGGTCGGGTTGGCCGGCCTGATCAAACTGGACAAGGATTTCCTGAACAAAGACGCCTATCTGTCCATCAAAGATAATTCTGCCCGCGAAATGCTTTCGATCTTTGAGGTTGATGCCGTTGACGCTGATGCCACCGGAGGTGAGCCGATATTCATGCCAGATGGTACGCCTGTGGGCCGGGTGACCTCGGGTGCCTATGGCTATTCGGTGGGCAAGTCCCTGGCCGTTGGGTATGCCGACCCCAAGGTGGCCGGACCCGGCGATACGGTCGAAATCTACATTCTGGGTAAGCCGCACAGCGCCAGAATCCTCTCGGAACCGCCTTTCGATCCCAATGGTCACAAGTTGCGTGATATTCAGCCGGTCGCCGAAGGCGTCTCATGACTGGAACCTTCGCCCGCGTTGCAGATTTTGCCCTGAACCGATCTGCCGATCAGATGCCCGACAGCGCCAAGGAAGCGGCTGCGCTGATGATGCTGGATACGATGGGCATCCTGATCGCCTCTGGCCCGATGGAGGCCGGGGTGATCGCACGCGACACGGCGGCTCTGCTCTATGGCAGCTCTGATCCGGACTACAGCGCCCGGATGATGTTCGACGGGCGTCCGGTCAGCATGGCTGGGGCGGCTTATGCGGCGGCGACCCAGACGGATAACCTGGATGGGCATGACGGTTATAACCCGACCAAGGGGCATATAGGTGTTGTGGTTTTGCCCGCACTGGTCGCCATGGCCGCCCATCGCCCGGATCTGACGGGCCCCGAAGCACTGGCGACGGTGATCACAGGCTATGAAATTGCCGGGCGCGCGGGGTTGTCGCTGCATGCCTCGGTCAGTGACTACCATACGTCAGGTGCATGGAACGCGTTAGGCGTAGTCGCGATGGCCGCCCGTCTGCGCGGCCATTCGCAGGATCAGATGCGGCAGGCAATGGGTATCGCCGAATATCACGGTCCCCGCAGTCAGATGATGCGCGAGATTGCCAACCCCACGATGCTGCATGACGGATCGGGTTGGGGTGCGCTTGTCGGAGTTTCAGCCGCTATTCTGGCCGAACGTGGCTTTACCGGTGCCCCCGCCATCACGATCGAGGCAGAAACCGCCGCGCCTCATTGGGCCGATCTAGGCCAGTTTTGGCAAGTCGAGCATCAATACGTGAAACCCTACCCAATCTGCCGTTGGGCCCATGCCGCAATCGACGGTGTCCGGGCGGTAATGCGGGACAATGACCTGTCTCATGCGCAAATCCGGTCTATTCAGATCAACACATTCCATCAGGGTGCTTGCCTGTATGCCGGAATGCCCGGCACGACCTCTCAGGCACAGTATTCGTTGCCTTTCGCGGTGGCCGTGCAGGCGCTTTACGGTCGGATCGGGGTCGAGCATATTTCCGGTTCCGGTCTTTCTGACCCGGCAGTGGCCGCGCTGATACCCCGTATTCACGTGGCCGAGAGTGATCGTCACAATGCCCGCTTCCCCAAGGGGCGTTGGGCCGATGTCAGTATCGAAACCTCAGATGGGCAGATTTTCGACTCTGGAGATGTCCACGCCCGAGGCGGTCCCGAGGCCCCCATCAGCCGCGAAGAAGTGATCACCAAGTACTCGGAATTCGCAACGCCAGTCATCGGTCCGACCCGGGCTGCGGCAATTCGGGATGCAATTTTGGGCTGGGTCGCGCCGGACTCTCGGATGTCTGACTTGTCTCCGTTGATATTTGATCCTTAGAAAATGTGTCGCTTACGTCGCGCGTGTCGACAAATTTCAGGAAAGTGTCCGCGTTAGAGCCGTACTCACGGCTGATTCAATATGGCAAACAACTCCGCAATCCTGTTGCGGGTTTCCACGCTGTCCCTCAATAGGTTCTCCGCGTCGGCCAGGGGCGTTTCAGGAAGTCGGGCCGGTGCGGCTGTTAGACCTTGGGATGTCTGGACGACCTGATCGAATTTGGTGTGATTTTCCAAATTCACTTGCTCTGGTAGATCGGCCAACCAGAACAAGCGGTTTGCTTCATCCTCACGACCTGAGTTGCGCATCAGATCACCCGCCGCCGCAAAATCCTCTGCTGCAATCAGGGCTTCAGTCCGTAGCATAATCGCTGCGTCCGTCTGATCATCGTCCAGTTCCAGCATCGCTTGATGCGGACGCTGATCCAATAGCGCGGCTTTGGCCCGCAGACGGGCACGCTCACCCCGCCTCAGCCTGTCCTGAGGACGCTTTGCTAGTGCGTATGCATGTCGTGAAAACCCAAGCTTTGCCAGTCGGTCAGCTACGGCAATGGCTGTGTCGGTTTTCAGATTTTGAGAATGCTTATGTGACAAGATCAGGACGCGGCGCAAAAAGGTCGCATCATCAGCGCGTTCGGTCAGGATAAGCACTGCACGGTTTAGAGCGTCCGCGGAATCCGCATCCTCTGACAGCTCTGCCACCAAATCCAGAGAGGCATCGAATTCCTGACTCAGGCTTAGCGCGACCATATGGGTTTGTTTCATCAGGGGGCCGATGTCAGAACGGCGAAACTCAATCGTGTAGGATTCCGCCAGATCCAGTTCCTGAGGAGAGATTGCGCCACGTTCCAGCCAACGTTTGTCGACCAGTCGGGCCAGTGCCAACGGCGCCTCAAGAGTGGCGTCTGATGCTTCGATCGCTTCAGTCAGCAAGACTTCGGTCCGGGGGGAGTCACCTTCGGCCGCTGCAACCTTGGCCTTTGCCTGCGCGACATTTGCGCTGGTTTGCGTCTTGACGCGATCGACCGAACGCAAGATCCGCCGGGCGGCTTCTAACTCGTCCCCGTCTACCAGAATGTCCGACAAGGCCGGGCCGACATGGCGCCGCAGATGGTCCGGTAAGCGGGCAAAAGACTGTTCGATAGCCGTTAGACTGGCGTCGCCTTGCAAGTCGCCCTCACTCAGCGCCGCCCACAAAGCCGCATCGCCCTCGCAACGCTGCAAGCCCTGGAACGGATTGTCTTCGATCAGCGGCCCATCATCCAGAACACGGGCAATGGCCGCGATGTGTTCGGTTTCCAAAGATCGCTCGTCCAGCAGGTCCAAAGCCCGGATCGCTTCGGCGCCAAACCCGGAATGCGCGTACAGTTTCGCCAGTTTCAGCGCGCTCTCTTTGTCGATGGTATCGAATTCTTGGTACAGTTCTGATCGAAGCTGCGCGGCTTGTTCTGGAAACGGACGCTCGTCAGACCAACGGTCAAAAGCCAGCTCGGCGCTGGATACGCAGGGTGGGCGCCGTTCCACTTTTGGAACATCCGGACCCAAAAGCCCGTTCAAACCGTCCAAAATCGAAGTCACTTGAACATTCAATTCAACATCGGCTGGCAAAAACAGGCTTTGATTCCCGTTGGATGCGCGTGGCCCCACCGGCGCAATGTTCAGATCAATGATTCCGCGGTCCGCCCCCTGCAGCAGCCGGGTCGAAAGCTGGTCTTCGAATCCGTTCGCGTTGAGGTTCAACAGCGGCAGGGCCAGTGCATCAATAGTCTGCTCCGGGCCTGTCGTTTTGATTTCTTTTGGGGTTTTGGGCAGGACCGGGGCCGGAATATCACTGGTGAGCGGCGGCAGGAAGGTGCCGGGTGCGATATCAATCACAATCATCGTACTTTTGAAAAGAAAGGCCGAAGCGACACAATCGCAACCGAACTCCAGTTCCAGTGCACCGCCCGGTTCGGCCTGCGAAATCGCGGCAAGTCGGTTTTGCGTCAGGCGTTGGAAGACGGTGCCGGTTCGGTATGTCACATCCTTCAGCGCGACGTTCAGGCGTGCGCCGTTTTTTGTCTGTTTCAGAACCCAATCGGTGTCTTGAGGCACTTGAACCACCAATCTGGTATAACCTTCATGCTCACCCGAGCGCACCGTCAGATCTTGCGCCGTGGCTCCGCTGGCCCCGGCGATAAACGCCGAGAATAAGAATGCAAACCGGGTCATGCGGCTGCCTGTTTGAGTTCTTTCAACGCTTCTTCCAACTCGGTGAAATCAGGGCGGTTGTGGGTTGGGGTGTTCTGACGCCCAACCTCAATGCACATGGCAGCGTTGTGGTTGTGCAGATTGGCGACCAACACTTCTTTGATCAGCTGGTAGAAGTGGTTGTCTTCTTCGACGACAGCTTTCAGTTTGCCCGCGAAAGGTCCGACCAGGCCATAAGCCAGAAACACCCCAAGAAAGGTCCCCACCAGGGCGCCGCCGATCAATTTACCCAGCACTTCGGGGGGTTGGTCAATCGAACCCATCGTCTTGATCACGCCAAGAACCGCCGCAACGATGCCCAGGGCAGGCAGGCCATCCGCAACCGTTTGCAAGGCGTGGCTGGAATGCATGGCATGGTGGAAGTTCGCCTCCATCCGCTTTTCAAGAACTTCTTCCACCTGATGCGGATCATCATAGTTCATCGAGGCGGCGCGCATCGTATCGCAGATCAGGTCAACGGCCTCTTTATCTGCCTGAATTTTCGGGTAAACCGAGAACAGAGGTGAATTTTCCGGGTCTTCGATATGTTGTTCCACCTCGACCGGGTTGGCCTTGGCAATACGGATCAGCGAAAACAGCAGGCACAGCAGGTCGCGGTAGTCCTCAGGTTTCCATTTTGGTCCTTTGAACACTTTGCCCATGTCTTTGAGGGTGTGTTTGACGGCGCTCATGTCATTGCTGATCAGGAAAGCGCCAACAGCGGCACCGCCGATCATCATCATCTCAAAAGGAAGCGATTTCAAAATGATGGTCATTTTGCCGCCCGCAGCCAGATAACCGCCGAACACCATGGCGAAAATGACGACAATTCCGATTATTCCGATCATGGGTGATCTCCAGCAAAATCCTGTGCGGGGTTAGAGTTTTATTCCTGTGGGGCGGCGGCGTTGCGGCCCGCCATTATGACGCTGATGGTATAGGCGGCTTCGGGGCGCAGACCGGCCAGAACACCAGCAGCCGCATCGGGCGGCATGCGAGACAGGAATCCGGCGGCAAAGCTTGGGTCCATCGTCTCAAACAACGTTGCCGCGTCCTTGGGTTTCATGCTTTGATAGACATCCGTCAGGCGCGTCAGATCGGTCTCGGCAGCTTTTTCGGCAATGGCGAGCGTCGCGCGCAGGGCCTCTTCGGCCTCTTGCAGGGCAACCAGTCGCATCTCGATCGCCTGATCGGCGATGGCCAATGCCTTTTCCTTGTCAAGCGCTGTTGCCTCGCGCTTTTTCAGCGCTTCTTCCCGGCGCAGCAGTTCGGTCAGCAGGACCTGTGCGCCGGGCAGATCGGCCTGTGCGTGTTTGACTTTGGGGGCATAAGGTTCGGCAGTTTTTGCCAACGCTGGTCCTGCTTCCAGCCCAAGACGAATCGCGGCAGACCCGATCATCAGCAAAGAGATGACGGCCAGCACGCCACCTTTTGGGCGCCTATCGGCTTTCCGGCGGGTCATGATGCGACCTCACCCTGAGAGCGATCGTGGCGGAAGAACATCAAGCCGCCCGGCCGCTTGGCCGGTTCTGGGGCGGTCGCGTCCTTTTTTGGCTTCTCGGGCGCTTCGATCGTTTCAGCGACTTCATCTGACTCAGCCACGGCGGATTCCGCCTGTTCCTCGGGTGCGGCGCTGATATCTTCTTCGGGGTCGGTCGACTGGTCGGGTTTATCTTGCGATGGAACGACGTCGTGCATCGAAGCCATCATCAGCTCTAACCGCTGCGCCACTGATTCTGCCCGCTGCGTCAGCTCTTTCAATTCCGCACCGGACTGGTCCGAGGCTGCTCGTGCGGCACCCAGGGATTTCTTAAGCTCATCCGCCTGGGTCGACAGAACAGCAACCGCGCCGCCCACGCCTTTTTCCAGATCGGTGAAGCGTTTCAGCCGCCGGGACAGCACGAAACAATACAGACCCGCACCCAGCGCGCCGGCGACCAGCAAAATATCTGCAATCAGCTCCAATTTCGCCTCCTAGTTCAAAACGAATTCCATCACGAGAACGTCGCGCACGCGGCCTTCTCCGACGACGATTTCAATGCGGCGCAGCAGATGGCCGCGGATGCGCATCAGGGCCAGAGAATCTTCAAGGTCCGAGACTTCGACCGAGCGTAGATACCCGTTCAGGATGTCCATGATTCGGGGTTTCATCTTTTCGACATCGGCGGCGTGTTCGCTGTTCACCTCAAGCTGAGCGTGAAATTTCAGATGCCGCGAATCGCCTGCGTTCACCGACACGATCACCGCCGGCAGATCGATGAATCCCACTTGCGGCAGGGCCTTTACAGCCTTGCCCTTATCCGTTTCCTTGACGTCTTCCATTGCGGGCTTGCCAACAAAAGGAAGTAACCCGGAGGTGGTCAGGAAATAGCCACCAGCCGCCCCGGCCACGACCAGAATCACCCCTATGATCATCCCTTTTTTCCCAGATTTTTCTGGTACTTCTGCCTGTTCTGCAGTCGCGTCAGTCATGACGTCCTCATTTGTCCGTTCTGCAATCGTCATAACCCGGCAGGGACTAACCGATTGTTAAGGGCAATCGTTCAAACAAGGGATGCGCCGGGCAGAATGTCGGCGAGTCGGAGGTGATCGTGCAGCAGATCGGAACTGTCTGGGCAAGTTTGGACAGGCGTAAACAAATCATCGTCGCCGGCGCAGTAGTGCTGGTTTTTCTTGGGGTTCTTGCGATGTCGCGACTGGTCACGGCGCCGTCGATGACCTTGCTTTATGCCGGGCTGGAAAGTGGCGCGGCGGGGGATGTCGTCCGCTCGCTGGATCAGCGCGGGGTGCCTTATGAGATTCGGGGCGGCTCGATCTACGTGCCCGGATCACAGCGAGATGAGCTGCGCATGACACTCGCCAGCGAGGGGATGCCCGCCAACGGCAATCAAGGCTATGAGCTGCTGGATTCACTTAGCGGGTTTGGCACCACCTCGCAGATGTTCGATGCCGCCTATTGGCGCGCAAAAGAAGGTGAGCTGGCCCGAACCATCGTTGGCAGCCCTCATGTCAGCCAGGCACGGGTTCATATTGCCAACGGATCGAACAACCCGTTTCAGCGCAGCGTGGCGCCGACGGCCTCGGTCTATCTGGTGCCGTCAGGGGCGCAGATCACATCCGATCAGGCCAACGCGATCCGGTTTCTTGTGGCGTCTGCCGTCAGTGGTCTGGCGCCTGAGAATGTCACCGTGGTCGATTCGAACGGGGCGGTGATCGGCGCGCAGGAGACCGCAGTCGCTGCGGATACGGCAGATGACAAGGCGCGCCAGTTGCGCGAGCGTGTGATGCGATTGGTCGAGGCGCGCGTCGGCACGGGCAATGCTGTGGTTGAGGTCAGCGTCGACACCGTGACCAAGACCGAATCCATCCGCGAACGCCGTTTTGACCCCAATGGCCGCGTTGCCATCAGCACTGATGTCGAGGAACGCTCGGACAGCGCCCGCAATCAATCCGCCGATGTCACCGTGGCGTCGAACCTGCCGGATGGCGATGGCGCGGGTGGGGACGAATCGAATTCGAACGCGACGCTGACGCGGGAACGGGTGAATTACGAGGTCTCGGAAACTGAATTGGAAGTCCACAATGCCCCCGGTGCGATCAAGCGTCTGACGGTTGCGGTTCTGGTCAACGGCACACGGTCCGTGGATGCGACCGGAGTCGAGACATTTGAGCCGATGCCCGAAACCGAGATGGAGGCCTTGAAGGAGCTTGTGGCCTCGGCCGTGGGGTTCGACGCCGAACGCGGGGACGTCATCACCCTGAAATCGCTGGACCTGCCGGTGGTAGAGCCGCAGGGCACATTGGCAGCGGCCTCGATCTGGCAAAAGGTTCATTTCGACGCGATGTCGCTGATCCAGATGGCAGTGTTGGCGATTGTCTCGCTGGTGCTTGGGCTCTTCGTGATCCGTCCGATCCTGACTCAACCGGCGATGGCCCCGGCCTTGCTGCCCGCCGGGGCACCTCCTGAGCCCGAGGCCATTCTGACCGGCGAGATAGCGACTGACGAAAACGGACAATTTAGCGCGCTGCCGGGCCAGACTGCCGCTAGCGACGTCCCGGCGCTGGCCGCGCAGGCGGGCGCTGATCCGGTCGACCGGTTGCGGGCTATGATCGGCGATAAACAGGAAGAGACCGTCGAGATCCTGCGCAGCTGGCTTGAAGAAGGTGAGGAGCGTGTCTGATGTCGATTGCTCATCTTCTTGAGGATTTCACGCTGCAAGCCGGGGGTGGCAAGCTGCACCTGCTGGACGAGGACGCGCTGGAGGAACAGCGGCTGGCAGCGTTCGAGCAAGGCTATAGCGCCGGTTGGGAAGACGCGCTTCAGGCGCAAGAACAAAGCCGAGGTCAGGTCTCGGACGGGCTGGCCAGATCGTTGGAGGATATGTCCTTTACTTATCATGAGGCTGTCACCCGCATGACATTGTCGCTGGACCCGATGTTCCAAAGCCTGGTGGACACTGTCCTGCCCGAAACGCTGGATCGCGGTTTTGCTGTCCGGTTGGCCGAACAGCTGACCGAAATGGCGCGGGAACAGATTGGCCAGCCGATGCAAATCTTCGTGCCCAAGGGCCGCGCGGCTGGGGTAGAGGCCCTGCTGCCGCAGGAACTGTCCTCACCCACTCGCGTGATCGAAGACCCCTCGTTAGAGCCAGGACAGGCCCGGTTGCAGGTCGGTACAACCCAGCGTGAGGTGGATTGCAGCGGTCTGCTCGCCGCGGTCGCGGGGGCATTTGACGCATATGTATTTGAGGCAAAAGAGGCAGTGAACCATGAATGATCCCCAAACTCCGAAACCCGAAAAAGCCAATCCGTTCGAGGCGGTTCCGATTGAGGTTACGGTTTCGGTCGGGCGTGCGCGCCCGCTGATCCGCGACCTGCTGAACATGGGTGAGAACGCCGTGCTGACGCTGGACAAGCGGATCGAGGACCCGGTCGACCTGTATGTCGGAGACCAACTGGTCGCCCGCGGCCTGCTGGAAGAGATGGAGGGCGATCAGGCCGGGCAGCTTGCTGTGCGCCTGACAGAGATTGCTGATTTGCAGCACGGGATCGGTTGATGCGGCTTCTGCTTTGGTTGGTTGTTGCGCTGGCGACGCTGTCCCCGTCTCTGGCTGCGGCGCAAGAGCTGTCGCTGTCATTGGGCGAGGGGGGGTCGATCTCGGCGCGGACCATCCAGCTGATCCTTTTGATCACGATCCTCAGCCTGGCACCTGGGCTGGCGATCATGGTCACCTGTTTTCCGTTTCTGATCACCGTTCTGGCCATTCTGCGTCAAGGGATCGGATTGCAGCAATCGCCACCGAACATGCTGATCGTCAGCCTGGCGATGTTCCTGACTTATTTCATCATGGAGCCCGTATTTTCCGAGGCCTGGGCCACCGGTATTCGACCGATGGTCGCAGAAACCATGGCGGTCGAACCCGCGTTGCAGATTGCCATTCAGCCCTTCCGAGCCTTTATGACCGCACGGCTGGACCCGGATACGTTTCACGCGATGGCGGCCTTGCGACCTGGCGGTGACGCTATCGCCCTGACGCCCGAGGCGCCGCTGTCGATCCTGATGCCGTCCTTCATGCTGTCCGAGATTGCACGCGCCTTTCAGATCGGCTTTCTGATTTTCCTGCCATTTCTGATCATTGATCTGGTTGTGGCGGCGGTGCTGATGTCGATGGGAATGATGATGGTGCCGCCTGCGACGGTATCGCTGCCATTCAAGCTGGCGTTTTTTGTTATTGCGGATGGATGGTCTCTGATCGCTGGGGCGTTGGTGCGCAGCTATATGACATGAGAAATCACTGCCGGGTGATTTGCAACCGCGCACGCAAGCCCTGATCCCCGGCCTCGAAGCTGAGGGTGCCCCCATGCTGTTCGGCAATTGTGGCCACAATAGTCAGGCCCAGACCGAACCCGTCTGAGGATCCGATGTTCGATCCGCGCCGGAACGGTGCCATCAGGTTTTCGATATCCGTGACGGATAAATCCGCACCCTTGTCCTCGACCGTGATGGTCGCGGTGCGGGCGTCGGTTTCCAGCTGCACCTCGGCATGGCGGCCGTATTTCAGGGCGTTGTCGATCAGATTTGTTAACGCCCGTTTCAGAGAAATTGGCCGCCCCATCACCAGCATCCGCCGTGTCTCGGGCAAGGATCCATGCCCGCGTCGGGACATGAAGACCGATGGCGCGCCTTCGACTGCGACCGGGGCGATTTTCTTCAGGGTTACCGGCAGGTCCATGTCCTGATAATCAGCGACCACAGACTCGACCAGTGCGGTCAGGGAAATCTGACGGGGGTCTTCAACGCTGAGTTCCGAGCGTGTGTAAGTCAGCACGCTTTCGATCATGCCCGTCATCTGATCCACATCGGCCTCAAGCTTTTCGCGCAGTTCGTCATCGGCGATCAGGGCCGCGCGCAGGCGAACACGCGTGGCAGGGGTGCCAAGATCGTGACTGACACCAGACAGAACGGTAGCGCGTTTTTCAAGCTGCATGCGCTCGGCATCCAGATGGTCGTTCACGGCTGACACGATGTCGCGCAGTTCCGCCGGGCCGTCGGCATCATAGCTGCTCGGCCCGCCCCGGCGCTTGCGGCCGCGCAGGGCGTTGGAAAACCGGGTGAAACTGTCCGAGACATTGCCGATCGATGTCAGGATGACCGCCAAAGCCACGATGGCGGCCAGAATGGCGGGCAGGCGCAGGTCGGCAGGGGCGGCCTTGCAACCCCAGATATCGGTGCCGTCCACCTGCTGCCAGCCCCTGTGTCCGAACCGGGCGACCAGGATTGGCTCACTGCAATAGGTGGCCAGAAGGCGGGTCAGATTGCCCATCTTCTCGGCCCCGGTCTGGTCAACGCGGGACAGAAGATCAGACACCGGATAAACCAGCCGGTCGGACATCACCGCCAGCGTCAGTTCGCGCCCGGCCAGGGGGGCGGTGTTGTCGGTCAGGATCGACAGGTTGGTGACAAAGCTGCGATCCGACAGGCCGGGCAGTTGCTCGAACCGCCCGGCATCGGCCAACTGCGCAGCTTCGGGGGACAAGGGGGTGATCGTGATCCCCGGCGGGGGGATTTTGCTGACCCGAAGCTCTTCATAGACGGAAAACCCTGCGACATAGGCGCGGGTTAGAAAGTTGTCCCAGGCGCGGGCCGAAGAAAACCACAGCCCGGCGGAGAGTAGCCCCGAGGCAAAGGCGGCCCCTGTCCAGATCCAGCCCAGGCTGCGCAGGCGCGGGGCGTGTGTGGTCATGCGTCCTCTTCCACCGACACTTCGGCCGCAAAGACATAGCCGACCCCGCGTTCGGTACGCAGCATCTGCGGGTCTTTCGGGTTGACCTCGATTTTCGAACGCAACCGACCAACCAGCATGTCGATGGCGCGACCCTGCGCCTCGGGTTTGTCGGCGCTGCCGGTGACGTCCAGCGCAGCGGCGATTTCATCCCGGGTCAGGGGGATATGCGGGTTGGCCAGCAAAACCTTGAGCAGCGCAGTTTCCCGTTGCGACAGAGGAACCAGGTAGCCTTCCGGTGAATGCACCTCATCCCGTTTGCCGTCATAGGCCCAGTCGTTGAACCGAAAGCGGTGTGTGCGGCGGCGATAGGCCAGCGACGGCGTACGCCGGGCGCGTTGCATCACCGCACGAACCCGCGCCAGCATCAGCTGCGGGTTGAAAGGCTTGGCGATATAGTCGTCGGCCCCGACCTCGTACCCCGCCATGCGCTGATGGTCGGCTGACAGGGCCGAAACCAGAATGATCGGCACATCCTGTTCAGCCCGCAGGCGGGCGCAGATTTCGACTCCGTTCTCATCCCCAAGCATCACATCCAGCAGGATCAGGTCGATCCGTCCCGCTGTCAGATGGTTGCGGATTTCAGCCTCGGAACTGGCGGGCAGGGCGACGAACCCGTTCTGATGCAGGAATTGGGTCATCATCGACCGCATTTCAGGGTCGTCATCCACCACCAAAAGTCGCGGAATGCTCACGCGGTTTGTCCTCCCAGTTTCTGCTCCTCCGACATCATCCATTGTAACGAACGGAAACAGATTCAATGTCAACGTAACACGCTGTAACAAAAGCAGTGAATTTTTGGGTGGTTGCCGGGCTTTGGCGCGGATTCAGCGTTGCCAGATGACGAACTGGTCTCAGAATAACGGGCATCGCTGCATCAGCAGTCACTAAGTTCTCTAGGGAGGAGACAGACAATGAAGCATTTTGCATTCGCCACCGTTTCGACATTGGCCGTTGTGGCCGGGTCGTCGGTTCTGGCCGAGCCGCAGGCCGAGGTTCTGCATTGGTGGACGTCGGGTGGTGAGGCCAAGTCGGTCGCCGTACTGCAGGAAGAGTTCGCGTCGAATGGCGGAACCTGGACCGATATGCCGGTTGCAGGTGGTGGCGGTGACGCGGCCATGACCGCGTTGCGTGCCCGGGTGCTGGCCGGAAACGCGCCGACCGCAGTTCAGCTGAAAGGCCCCGCAATTCAGGAATGGTACGAAGAGGGCGTTCTGGCCGATATCTCATCCGTGGCCGACGCCGAAGGCTGGGCGGATGTGCTGCCCGCATCCATCGCAGGTCACATGAAGTGCGAGGGCACATGGTGCGCCGCACCAGTGAACGTACATCGCGTAGACTGGATCTGGGCCAATGCTGATGTTCTGGCCGCAAATGGCATCGAAATGCCGACCACCTGGGACGAGTTCAACGCTGCTGCTGATAAGCTGCAGGCTGCCGGTGTGATCCCGCTGGCCCATGGTGGTCAGTCATGGCAGGACGCGACCGTCTTTGAAACTGTGGTTCTGGGTATCGGCGGGCCCGAGTTCTTCCAGAAAGCGCTGGTCGATCTGGACCCCGAGGCGCTGACCTCGGACACGATGGTTCAGGTCTTTGATCAGATGCGTACCCTGCGCGGCTATGTCGACGAGAACTTCTCGGGCCGCGACTGGAACCTTGCAACAGCGATGGTCATGAACGGCGAAGCAGCCTTCCAGATCATGGGTGACTGGGCCAAGGGTGAGTTCCTGGCGGCCGGCAAGAAGCCCGGTGAAGATTTCCTGTGCGCCTCGACCCCCGGCGACGGCTATCTGTACAACGTTGACAGCTTTGCCATGTTCGACGTGGACGGAGATGACAAGAAAGCCGGTCAAGACCTGTTGGCCAAGCTGATCGTGGCGCCGAACTTCCAGAAGGTGTTCAATCTGAACAAAGGCTCGATCCCTGCCCGCACCGACGTCGCGCTGGATGATTTTGACATCTGCGCCAACCTGTCGGCTGAAGACATGGGCTCGACCTCGGACGCTGGGTCGCTGTTGCCGTCCTATGCCCATGGCATGGCGCTGCGCGGGTCGCAGTCCGGTGCGATCACCGACGTTGTGACCGCGCATTTTAACTCGGATATGTCCTCGGCTGACGCGGTTCAGCAACTGGCGGACGCGGTGGCGAACAGCTACTGATCCAATACGCTCTGCCCCCTATAATGCGGGGCAGAGCATCTTTCCCCGGAGGCTAAAATGTCCGAATGGCTGGAAAACCACCTGCCCAAGGTGGTGCTGGCACCGTCGTTCATCGCCGTATTGATCTTTGTTTACGGATTTATCGGATGGACCGCATGGGTGTCGCTGACACGATCTAAACTACTGCCGAAATATGAGATCAACGGGTTCATCCAATATGAGCGCCTGTTTGATTCACCCCGCTGGGATACGGCAATCAACAACCTTTACATCTTCGGTGCTCTGTTCATCGTGATCGCGATGGTACTGGGTCTGCTGCTGGCCATCCTGCTGGATCAGAAGATCCGCGTCGAAGGAGCCATCCGCACAATTTACCTGTACCCGATGGCACTGTCGATGATTGTGACCGGTACCGCGTGGAAATGGATACTGAACCCGGGTCTGGGTATTGAATCCATGGTGCAGGGCTGGGGTTTCCCGAATTTCGAGTTCGATTGGCTGGTGAACCCGGATTACGCGATCTACACCATCGTAATCGCCGCAATCTGGCAGAGCTCGGGCTTTGTTATGGCGCTGTTCCTCGCCGGTCTGCGTTCGGTGGATGGCGAAATCATCAAGGCCGCGCAGGTCGATGGTATCCCCACGTGGCGCATCTATACGGCGATCATCATCCCGTCGATGGCCCCGATCTTCCTGTCTGCCTTCATCGTGCTGGCCCACCTTGCGATCAAAAGCTTTGACCTTGTCATCGCCCTGACGGGTGGCGGTCCGGGCTACGCGACCGATCTGCCAGCCACCTACATGTATGCCATGGCGTTTTCGCGCGGCGATATCGGTCAGGCGGCCTCTTCCGCGATGATCATGATGCTGGTCGTCTTTGCCATCGTGGTTCCCTATCTTTACTCAGAGCTGAGGGCTAAAAATGACTGATCTGTCGATGCCCCAAACCCAAACCCGCACGCAAAGCGCAACCGGCAAAATTGCCTTGCGCTGGTTGCTGTATGTCCTGCTGGGCCTGTTCGCGCTGTATTACCTGATGCCGCTTTTCGTGATGTTGACCACGTCGCTTAAAAGCCTTGAGGAAATTCGCACAGGCAGCCTGATCTCGCTGCCGCGTGAGGTCAGCTTTGACGCCTGGAAAACCGCGTGGTCCGGGGCTTGCACCGGTATCCAGTGTGAAGGGCTGCGGCCTTACTTCTGGAACTCGGTCCTGATCGCGGTGCCTGCGGTGGCCCTTTCGACCCTGCTGGGCGCGCTGAATGGCTATGTCGTGGCGCAATGGCGGTTCAAAGGCGCTAATATCATCTTCTCGCTGATGCTGTTTGGTTGCTTCATCCCGTTTCAGGTTGTGCTGCTGCCGATGGCGCGGCTGCTGGGCATGATGGGGATCGCCGGGACCATTCCGGGTCTGATCTTCGTCCACGTGATCTATGGCCTCGGTTTCACCACACTGTTTTTCCGCAATTACTATGTCACCATTCCGGCCGAGCTGACCAAGGCGGCACGGGTCGATGGGGCCGGATTCCTGCGGATATTCTGGTCGATCTTCCTGCCGCTGTCGCTGCCCATCATCGTGGTGACCGTGATCTGGCAGTTCACGCAGATCTGGAACGACTTCCTGTTCGGCGTGTCGTTCAGCCAGGCGGGAACGCAGCCCGTGACCGTGGCGCTCAACAACATCGTAAACTCCACCACCGGCGTCAAAGAGTACAACGTCGACATGGCCGCCGCGATCATCGCGGGGCTACCGACGCTGCTCGTTTATGTCGTCGCCGGTAAGTATTTCATCCGCGGTCTGACCGCTGGCTCAGTGAAGGGATAACCCATGGCTCCCATCCTCGATATCAACAATCTGTACAAGAATTACGGCGCAACCGAGGTTCTGAAGGACATCAACATTTCGATCGAACCGGGTGATTTCCTGGTGTTGGTCGGCCCCTCGGGTTGCGGCAAGTCCACCCTGCTGAACTGTATTGCGGGGCTGGAGGAAATTACCGGCGGCACGCTGTCCATCGGGGGCAAGGACATGACCCATGTCAGCCCCAAGGATCGCGACATCGCGATGGTGTTCCAGTCCTACGCCCTGTACCCGACAATGTCCGTGGCCAAGAACATCACCTTTGGCATGAAGGTACGCGGGGTCGATCAGGCGACGCAGGAGGCCAAGCTGAACGAGGTTGCCTCGTTGCTGCAGATCGAGCCGCTGCTGAACCGCCGCCCCAGCCAATTGTCAGGCGGTCAGCGTCAGCGGGTGGCGATGGGCCGGGCACTGGTGCGCGATCCCAAACTGTTTCTGTTTGACGAGCCGCTGTCGAACCTTGACGCGAAGCTGCGGGTCGAGATGCGAACCGAGATCAAGAAACTGCATCAGACGCTGGATGCCTCGATCGTCTACGTGACCCATGACCAGATCGAGGCGATGACGCTGGCGACCAAGATCGTGGTTCTCAAAGGTGGAATCGTGCAGCAGATCGGCAGCCCGGCTGAAATCTACAACAACCCGGCCAACCTGTTTGTGGCTGATTTCATGGGCTCACCGGCGATGAACCTGATCCCGGCGCAAGCGTCCAAGACCGGCCCGGGCACGCAGATCGCCATTGCACGTGAAACGGGCGAGACACTGGTTCTGAACGATGCCCGCGATCTGTCACTGCCCGAGGATGTGATTCTGGGCCTGCGCCCCGAAGACATTGCCGAGGCCGGGTTCCGTGCCGGTGATGGTGTGCAAGAGGCCTCCTGTATGGTCGACATGGTCGAACCGGCGGGGGCTGATACTTATGTGGTCTCGGAACTGGGCGGCAAACAGGTCACTGCGCGGCTGCACGCGGAAACCAGTGCGCAGGCGGGCAAGATGTTGAACCTGGCCTTTGACATGAGCAAGGTGTCCTATTTCGCCAAGGAAACTGGCGAACGCCTGAACTAAAACCAAAAAAGCGCCGCGCGAAACCAATCGCGCGGCGCTTTTTCATTTGTGAACCGGATCAGCTGAGCTTGTTTCGGCTCATATCCTTGATCAGGCGGTTCAGATCGCCCCCACGCGCATCCAGCATGGCGCCGACCTCGGTCCGTTCGGTCAGCAGCATGTTCACCCCTTCGATGAACATGTTGAAGAACTTGTCGCGGCCCGATTTGTCCGACACCAGGAATGTCACCTCAAACGGGGAAGACCCCTGCAACTTGACCGAGGTGCGCACCTCGTAGCCCGCCTTGATTTTGCGGGCATTGCGAACTGTGACTTGGCCACCAATGAACTCGCGGAAGCGGCGGCCATATTTGTTGGAAATATAGCCCTGAAACGCTTTGGTGAATTGCTTGATCTGCGAGGGGCTTGCTGAGCGGCCATCTGCCCCCAGCACATAGCGCGCCATGATCGGCACATCGGCATATTGCACGAAGATCTTTTCAAAATCGCGGATCATCGCCTTTTCGGATTTGCCCGAGGCGATCACGCGGTTGATATCGTCCACGACACTGACAACCAGTGCCTTGGCGCTGGCTTCGGTCTGGGCAAAGGCGGGCAGGGCGGTCAGCATCGCACTGGCCAGGCCAGTGGCGATAAAACCGCGTCGGTTCAGATGGTTATTCGGCATAGGGGTCCTCGTAGGGGTCTAGGTAGGGGTCCCTGACTGGGTCAGTCCCGATATCTGCATAAGGGTCATCATACAAACCCAGATAGGCGTCCTCATCGTCGCGTGCCAGTTCAAAGCGGCGGTTTTGGATGTAAATTGTCTGTGCCTGCGCATAGCTGTCGGCGCTTTCATACAGGATTGAATCCACCGTATCCGAGAACCGGCCCCGATCACCCATGCGGCGGACGACCTCGGCATATACGCCGATATTGTCCACCGGACGGACCGGTGTGAAATTGATCGGATTCGAGAATAGATTGACCACAACACCAATCGCATCCCGTTGGGTTGACGGGCCATAGAAAGGCAGCTCGACATAAGCGCCCTCGCCAACGCCCCAAACATGCAGGGTCTCGCCGAAATCTGTATCCACCGGCGGCAGGTTCAACTCGGCAGCGGGGTCAGACAGGCCCAAGCCGCCCACAGTGGTATTGACCACAAAGCGCAGCAAAGCGTTGCCGGATTGTTTGACATTGCCTTGCAACAGGTAGTCCAGCGCCTGCCCGGGCATCGTCAGGTTTTCAGCGAAATGGTTAAAGCTTGTCACCATCGGATCGGGTACGATCTTGACATAGCCTTTCGAGGCCGGACGGAACAGAAACCGGTCAACGCCCAAGTTGAATTTGTGAATGCCCCGGTTGGTGTTCTCATAGGGATCGAACACCTCATTCGACGGGGTCCCCTCCGGCGGTCGCGTGGCGCAGGCGCTAAGGAATGCCATCACGGACATGACGATAAGGTGCTTCAGGCGGGGTCTGCTCAACACGGTCTTTGCCACTCCTAAACGTTCGGGTTCCACACGCCCGAACTGTCAATCAATACTGCCCGTGGCCACATAGCATGGCCCAATCCGATGTCACATATACGTTTCGCAACCAGTATGAAACAAAAAGCGTTTAACCTGTGCGACGTACTTACGTAAAGTGGTACAGGTTCAACTGTTCGGCATAGGAAGAGTTACGCTGACCGCTCTGGGTCGTCTATCCCCGTTTTCGTACTTTCCGATCCCGGTCTTCCCGGTTAGCTTCGCCCCGACTCAAAGATTGGGAGGAAACTTCATGAGCATCGCAGCAAAACTGGAAAGCCTGGGCGTCAACCTGCCGGACGCGCCTGCGCCGGCGGCGAACTATGTACCCTTCGTTCGGGTGGGCAACATCGTCTATGTCTCGGGCCAGATTTCCAAGGATGACGATCTGATCACCGGCAAGCTGGGCGATGACATGGAAATCGAAGCCGGTGCCGCGGCGGCAAAGGTTTGCGCCATCAATCTGCTGGCGCAGGTCAAGGCAGCCTGTGGCGGTGACATCGACAAGCTGGTGAAAGTGATCAAGCTGACCGGTTTCGTGAACTCGACCGCCGATTTCACAGCACAGCCCCAGGTGATCAACGGAGCGTCGGATTTCCTGGTCGAGGCGCTGGGCGAGGCTGGCCGTCATTCCCGCTCGGCCGTCAGCGCCGCGGCACTGCCGCTGGGCGTGGCCGTCGAAATCGAAGGTATTTTCGAGGTTCAATGACACCGACCTTGCCGTCAGTTTTCCTGCAGGCCCCGATTGCGCATCGGGCGCTGCATGACCTTTCGGATAACCGCCCGGAAAACAGCCGGGCGGCCATCCGTGCGGCTGTCGAGGCCGGGTACGGGATCGAGATTGATTTGCAGCGAACCTCGGACAGCCGGGCAATAGTGTTTCATGATTACGACATGACACGCCTGACCGGGCAGCCCGGCCCTATTCAGCAGGTGACGGCGACACAGGCGCAGGCGACGCAGCTGCTGCATGCTGATGATGGTATTCCGACGCTGGACGACGTGCTTGCACAGGTGGACGGCAAGGTTCCCTTGCTGATCGAGTTCAAGGATCAGGACGGCGCGATGGGTCCCAATGTCGGATCACTTGAGGCCGACGCGGTACGGGCCTTGCAGGGTTATGACGGGCCAGTGGCCTTGATGTCTTTCAATCCCAACAGCGTGGCCGAACTGGCGCGTCTTGCCCCCCATCTGCCGCGCGGGTTGGTGACTTGTTCTTACCAGCCCAAGGTCGAGCTGTTGCCGCAGAAGGTCTGCGATCACCTGCGCGACATACCCGATTTTGACAGGGTCGGTGCCAGCTTTATCAGCCATGAGGTCGCCGATCTGTCCCGCCCCCGCGTGGCCGAATTGAAAGCGCGCGGCGTGCCGGTTCTGTGTTGGACCGTACGCTCGGCCGAGCAAGAGGCTCAGGCCCGAAGGGTTGCCGATAACGTGACCTTCGAAGGGTATTTGGCGCCACATCCGGGTTGAACCTGCCCCTCGGTGTCACAGATAAAGATCAGACGCGGAGGGCACATGGATCAGGCGCAAATCGAAGTTCAGGTTCTGAGATCGCTTTCGCAGATTTCTGCGACCGAATGGGATGCCTGCGCCTGCCCCGAGGCCGCCGATGGCGGGCGGCCGCTTGATCCCTTTACCACGCATCGATTCCTGCTGGCGCTGGAAAACAGCGGTTCGGTTGGGGCGGGCACTGGCTGGCAGCCTCAATACCTGACCGCATATCTGGATGGGATGCTGATCGCGGCCGCGCCGATGTATGCCAAATCGCACAGTCAAGGCGAATACATCTTCGACCACAGCTGGGCCCATGCTTATGAAAACGCAGGCGGGCGGTATTACCCCAAACTGCAGATCGCGGTACCGTTCACTCCGGCCACCGGGCGGCGGTTTCTGGTGCGACCGGGGTACGAGGTTCCGGGTATGTCGGCCCTGGTGCAAGGAGCCGTGCAGATTGCAGCCGATAACCGGGTGTCTTCGGTCCACGCCACGTTCTGCACCGAGGACGAAGCGCTGGCGGGCGAACAGATGGGTCTGTTGCTGCGTCAATCACAGCAGTTTCACTGGCTTAACGACCAATATGCGGATTTTGATGGGTTTCTGGCCGCGCTGTCCTCGCGCAAGCGCAAGAATATCCGTAAGGAACGCGCGCAGGCCTGCGAATTTGGCGGAGAAATTCACACCTATTCCGGTGATGATCTACGCCCTGAACATTGGGATGCCTTCTGGCGGTTCTATCAGGATACCGGCGCGCGGAAGTGGGGATCGCCTTACCTGACGCGACAATTCTTTGATATCGCTCAGGAAACCATGGCGGATGATATGGCGTTGGTTCTGGCGGAACGCAATGGCTATCCGATTGCCGGGGCACTGAATTTCATTGGACGCGAAACGCTTTATGGCCGCTATTGGGGCTGCGTCGAACATCACCCCTGCCTGCATTTTGAATTGTGCTACTATAGGGCGATCGACTTTGCCATTGCCGAAGGATTGGCCCGTGTTGAGGCCGGCGCGCAAGGCGAACACAAGCTGGCGCGGGGCTATATGCCTATGCGCACGCATAGCTTGCATTGGGTCGCCGACCCCGGCTTTGCCGATGCGATCAAGAAATATCTGGACGCCGAGGCCCACGCAGTGGGACAAGAGATTGAGATTCTGACGGAATACGGCCCGTTCAGGAAATCGAACCCGGAGGAACAGCAATGACCGAACTACTGTCGCCCGAGACCCGCGGACCGCTTCTGGACCCGCTGTTCAACAACGGCTGGACCATGGTCGAAGACCGGGATGCGATCACCAAGACCTTTATCTTCGAAGATTTCGTGCATGCCTTTGGCTGGATGACGCAGGTGGCGATTTTTGCCGAAAAGTGGAATCACCACCCCGAATGGTCCAACGTCTACCGCACAGTCGAGGTGACGCTGGCCACCCATGATGTCGGTGGCATTTCGGCGCTGGATGCAAAGCTGGCGCGCAAGATGGACAGCCTGGTTTAGCCTCTGTCGCTCCGCGAGCCTTCTCCGCCGGCCAGGGATGCAGCAATACCCAATTGCCGGAACTCATCAGGTGTCACGGTTCCGTCGCTGACGTTGATATTGCCAGGAATTTGCGTCGTCCGATTGCCGATTTGGCGCACACTGCGGGCTGCCGGATTAATATCCAGACATTTGGTGTTATAGCAGGTCAGCCCGGAAGTGTTGATCTGGATAAATGTCTGCCCGTCCGGTCCGTTCACAACCGGCGCCTGCGGTACATCGCAGGCCGCCACCAGTAAAAGCGCACCCAAACGGATCCATTTGTTCATCGTGCGCTCCTGTTGCTAGTCCAGTTGACCGTTGCCGTTCTTATCCGCCGCGTTGAAATCGTCGTTCATCTGCGCGTCGTATTCCGCCCGAGAGATAAAGTCGTCATTATCGCGGTCAACGTCCTGAAACTGTTTTATGTCCAGAAACGGCTTGGCTTCGTCCAATCCCAGCGTGCCGTTCTTGTCGTCATCCATTTCCTGAAAGGCATAATCGGAAAAGGCATCGAACTCATCACGGGACAAGAAGCCGTCATTGTTCTTGTCGATGGCCTTCAGTTCGTTTTCATGCAACTCGCCCACGGTCTCGGCTGTGGCCGCACCGGCCAGTATAAGGGCCGCAGCAATCAAAATTCCACGTGTCATCTCGGCTCTCCTCAGCATGCGTATCTGTTGCCTTCAATCGCGCCTGCGGCTGCGCCTGCCGCAGTCAGGATGGATTTACCTGATCCACCACCGAATTGGTTGCCGATCGCGCCGCCGATCAATGCACCGCCCAGTGATCCGCTGAGACATGCGATTTCATGCTGCCGCGCCGCCTGTTGCTGAGGGGTGGGTGCCGGGCCGCAGGCGGCCAATGCCCCCGCTGTGCCCAGTAATAGAGTGAATACTTTCAGTTTCATCAATGAACTCCCTGATTGTATGCCACAACTATTGGCTGATCAGGGCGTTGCATCAAGTTAAATGCGTTTGCGGCCCCGAGGTGACCCAGGGCCGCGCGCAGGATCAGATCGCGTCCAGCAAAGTTTCGCCTGCCGAAATCTCGCAGGTGCCGGGGCTTTCTTCCAGGTTCAGCGCAGTGACCTTGCCGTCTTCGACCAGCATGGCATAGCGTTTGGAACGGGCATACAGTCCGGCGGGCGGGGCGTCGAATTCCATGCCAATGGCCTTGGTGAATTCGGCTGAGGCATCGCCCAGCATGGTCAGGCCTGCATCGGCCGCGCCTGTGGCCTCGCCCCAGGCTTTCATAACAAACGGGTCGTTTACCGAAACGCAGATGATCTCATCCACGCCATTGGCGGTAAACTGGTCTTTGGTGCGAATGAAGCTGGGCACATGGGCCGAACTGCAGGTCGGCGTGTATGCTCCGGGCACCGCAAAGATCACCACTTTGCGCCCTTTGGTTTTGTCTGAAATCCGCACCTCTTCGGGGCCGTCTGCGCCCAGTTGCGTCAGTGTGGCGTCGGGCAGTGTCTCACCTGTTGAAATCATTTTTTAAGCTCCTGTCGTTTGGATTTGCAGAGTCGGGCTCAGCCGCAATATAGGTGGTCGAGTGGATGAGACCACGGGAATTCGACGCGGTGGGAGGAACATGAGCCATATTGTCGTCATCGGTGCCGGGCAGGCGGGGTCGTCGCTTGTTGCCAGGCTGCGCAAAGACGGGTTCGAAGGGGACGTCACTCTGATCGGGGCCGAGCCGCATCTGCCTTATCAGCGCCCGCCGCTGTCCAAGGCTTATCTGCTGGGTGAAATGGAGCTGGAGCGCCTGTTCCTGCGGCCCGAAAGTTTCTATGCCGAGAACAATATTACCCTACGTTTGGGTCAACGCGTGACGGCGATTGATCCGCAGGCCAAAACCGTGACCGTAGGGGATGAGGTCATCGCATATGACGAACTGGCCCTGACCACCGGGTCGGACCCGCGCTACCTGCCTGCCGCGATTGGCGGTGATCTTGAAGGTGTCCACGTAGTACGCGATCTGGCCCATATCGACGAGATGGAGCCCCGCGTGAAAGACGGCGCGCGCGCCCTGATCGTGGGCGGCGGCTATATCGGGCTTGAGGCCGCGGCAGTCTGCGCCAAGCGCGGGGTCAAGGTGACTTTGGTCGAGATGGCCGACCGCATCCTGCAACGGGTGGCCGCGCCCGAGACCAGCGATTACTTCCGCGCATTGCACAGTGAATATGGCGCCGATATCCGCGAAGGTGTCGGGCTGGATCGTCTGGTGGGCGACAACGGCAAGGTGGTTGGTGCGGTTCTGACCGACGGCACCGAGATCGAGGTCGATTTTGTTGTTGTCGGTGTCGGCATCGTCCCATCTACTCAACTGGCCGAGATCGCAGGGCTTGAGTTGGAGAACGGCATTAAGACCGATGCGCATGGTCGAACCTCTGATCCGGCGATCTGGGCGGCGGGCGACTGCGCGTCCTTCCCACATGGCGATGCCCGTATTCGTCTGGAAAGCGTGCCGAACGCGATTGATCAGGCCGAGATCGTAGCCCAAAACATGCTGGGCGCAGCCAAGGACTATGTGGCGACACCGTGGTTCTGGTCGGATCAGTATGACGTCAAACTGCAGATCGCGGGCCTGAACACCGGCTATGACCGCGTGGTGACCCGTCAGGGTGACGGTCAGACCGTGTCCTTCTGGTACTACAACGGCGATCAGCTGATCGCCGTTGACGCGATGAATGATCCTCGCGCTTATATGGTTGGCAAGCGTCTGATTGAGGCGGGCAAAACCGCTGATCCGGCCGTGGTCGCCGACCCGGACGCGGATCTGAAACCGCTGCTCAAGGCGTGAGGATCATCGCCGGAGAGTTCCGGGGCCGGGCCTTGGCGTCGGTCGGCAAAGGGGATGCGGGCGCTCATTTGCGCCCCACCACCGACCGGGTGCGCGAAAGCCTGTTCAACGTGTTGGGTCATCAAATCGACTTTGACGGGCTGCGCGTTCTGGACCTGTTTGCCGGAACCGGCGCGCTGGGGCTTGAGGCGCTGTCGCGTGGCGCTGCACAGGTGACCTTTGTGGATGACGGGCGGGTGGCGCAGGGGCTGATCCGCAAGAATATCGACCTGACCCGCAGCGCCGATCGCACAACCTTGATCCGCCGGGACGCCACGCGGCTGGGCGAAAATTCAGGCGCGCCCTATGATCTGATCTTTCTGGATCCGCCTTATGGAAAATCCATGGGGCAAAAGGCCATCGCTGCCCTGTCCCATGGCTGGATCGCCGACGACGCGCTGATCGTGTGGGAGGAAAACAGCCCCATGGCAGCGCCGCAGGGGTTCGACCTGCAGGACAGCCGGAAATACGGTGACACGCATATCTCGTTGATGTGGCGAAATGTTTCAGGCTGAAACCCTGCGGGCAAGGTTCTGCTGACACCCGGTTTGCACCTGCGCGCACGGTTGGTTAGGCACAGTGCAAAACAACGAGGGCAGGCATGCACGATCTGGTCATTTTCGATTGCGACGGTGTTCTTGTGGACAGTGAACCGCTGTCCAATCAGGTGCTGGTCGACAATCTTGGACGGTATGGGTTGAACTTGACGCTGGAAGACAGTGTTGCGTTCTTTCTTGGGGGTACAATGACCGGAGTGCGCGACAAGGCCAGCGCGCTGGGTGCAAACCTGCCCGATGATTGGGTCGATGAGGTTTATGCAGAAACCTATGATCGTTTGCGGCAGGGCGTGGAACTGGTTTCCGGTATTCCGGAACTGCTGACCGCGCTGGATGCTAAGGGCATCCCCTTCTGTGTGGCGTCAAATGGAAGTCCCGACAAAATGCAGATCACTCTGGGCCAGAACGGTTTGTGGGAGCGTTTTAGCGGCGCAATGTACTCCGCCCATGTCTTGGGAACCGCCAAGCCTGATCCGGTCATGTTCCAGACGGCCGCCGATCAATTCGGGGCCACCGCACCAGTGGTGATCGAAGACAGCCAGAACGGCGTAATGGCAGCCAAACGCGCGGGCATGCGCTGTCTGGCCTACGCGCCGCATGGGCAGGGCGAGAAGCTGGCGGAACTTGGGGCCGAAGTCTTTACCGATATGGCCGAGGTCCCGACGCTTTTGGGAATCTGACCCGGACGTGCTAGCATTCGGGGCATGGACCGTACCTTAAATCCCCCGATCTGGACCCTTTCAAAGGATACGGAATCGACTACCGGCCCCGAACGCAATCCCATGCGCGCACCGGTATTCATCCACGACGCAGTGACGCCGTGGCGGGATGAGACATTGCTGCTGAAGCTATTGCGAGATCAGGCCGTCAATCAGGACGAATAGGTTGGGTGAAACTTGTTGCCCGGTGACAGGGTAAAGATTTCAACCCCATCTGCCGTGACACCCACCGAATGTTCGAACTGCGCCGACAGTGACTTGTCACGGGTCACGGCGGTCCAGTCATCGGCCAGCGTTTTGGTCTCGGGGCGGCCCAGATTGACCATCGGCTCGATGGTGAAGAACATGCCTTCTTCCAGCTTCGCTCCGGTCCCCGGACGGCCATAGTGCAGCACGTTGGGCGGGGCGTGGAACACACGACCCAACCCGTGGCCACAGAAATCGCGGACAACGCTCATCCGGTGCGCCTCGACATAAGCCTGAATCGCGTGGCCGATATCGCCGAAGGTGTTGCCCGGCTTGACCATCTCAATGCCTTTGAACAGCGCATCATGGGTCACCTGAATCAGACGCTCTGCCTTGCGGGGCAGTTTACCGGCCACGAACATGCGCGAAGTATCGCCGAACCAGCCGTCAACGATGACGGTAACGTCGATATTCAGGATGTCGCCATCCTTCAGGCGCTTGTCGCCTGGGATGCCGTGGCAGACCACATGATTCACGCTGATACAGCTTGCGTGCTGATAGCCCTTGTAGCCTATGGTGGCCGACGTTGCGCCTGCATCCTCGACCATCTGAGTGATCAGGCGGTCGATCTCACCGGTTGTTTGGCCGGGAAAGACATGATCCGCAATATCGTCGAGTATCCGCGCCGCCAGTGCCCCTGCCGCGTGCATGCCGGCAAAGTCACCCTGTTCATAGATGCGGATGCCATCCTTGGTCAGACGGCCACGATGTTCTTTCATGGATGCGAGGCTCCAAATGTTTCGCGCAGCACTCCTTTTACGCTGCTTGTGCAGAAAGTACCAGAGGGCGTTGGGTCGTAATGTCAAGTCCGCGCCCGGTCTGGTACCTGATCGCATATAGACCCTCAGGTAATTTTCAACTAGCACAAAGCAAGGCTGCGCGGGTGCGCGAAACAGGAGAAGGCGTGCAAATGCAAAGAAAAGCAGACCAGTTGAGGGCCGAGATCACCAATATCAGCGCGCTTCTCCAGGCTGGTCGGCTGGATCAGGCCTTTAAACGCGCCACCAAGGCGGCCAAGAAATGGCCTAAGGCTGCGGCGTTGCCCCGAATTGCCGGTCTGTGCGCAATTCAGCAGCAGAACTTCAAGCAGGCCCAGATTTATTTTGAACGCGCTTGGCGGCTGGACCCCGGCAATGCCGAACTGATCCAGAACTATGGCCTGAGCTTGATTCAAGGCGGCGAACCGGCTGCTGCCTTGAAGTTTCTGGAAAAAATCAGCGCACGTGGTCCTCTCAGCCCGGCGCAGCTGTTCATTCAGGCGTTGGCCCTGCTGCAAGAGCAAGAAGCGGAAATGGCCCTTGTAGCCATCGAACAAGTCCTGAAGCGCGAACCCGCCAATGTGAATGCGCAAATTCTGAAGGCGGACATTCTGGACGCGTTGCAGCAATGGGATAGTGCTGTAGACATGTTGAATACGCTGGTTCGAAAAAACCCGCGGTTTCTTCCCGGCCTGTTGCGTCTTGCCAGATCTCAGTTGGGTTTGGGCCAGCTTGGCGAGGTGTTAAAGAACCTACGCACAGCCCTGGTGCAAGCGCCTGGTCACCCCGAGGCGCTTGAGATGATGGCGGGGTTGCCCAACCTGACCTTCGAGGATGCCGCAACGCTGAAGACGCAGATCGCAGCTGCGCTGGAGCGCGGCGTGCCAAACCCTAAGGATGCTGTGATGGTATGCTTTGCTGCGGCCAGCCTGGCACGCCGCGAAAAGAACACACCGCTTGAAATGCAGCACCTGTCTGAGGCTCATTTGATGCAGCGTGCGGGGTTTGACTCTTGGGAAGAACGCAGCGTGCAGGAATGCGATAAACGGCTGGCTGCGCCATTGCCCGCTGCCCAGCCCAAACCATCCAAGGGCAGTACCCGGCCGATTTTTGTGGTTGGTCTACCCCGGTCGGGCACCACGCTGGTCGAGCGTATTCTGGGCCGTCACTCTGCTGTTCAGGGTTTGGGTGAGCTGGCATCAGTACACCAATGGGCCAGACAGGCCGAAGCGCAACCACCCGAATGGCGCGAGGCTCATAATCTGGCCGATTTCTACACGGGTAAGCTGCCTTCGTTGACAAATGGCGCAGTGGCTTTTGTGGACAAAGCACCGGGCAACTACGCTTTTTTGGGTGAGATTGCGCAAGCTTTCCCCAATGCCGTGATTTTTAACGTGCTGCGAGACCCGCGCGATGTCGCGCTGTCCATGTGGCGCGCGAATTTTGGCGCGGGCGGGTTGTATTTCACCCATGACCTGGACTGGATGGCGGCCGAGGCCAACCGGTATCAGCGCTATATGCGGCACTGGCACAAGGTACTGCCCGGGCGCATTCACGACGTTCGGTACGAGACGTTGGTAGGCAATCTGGAAGAAACCGCAAAAGAACTGGCTCAGATTTGCGATCTGTCCTTTGAGGACGCGATGCTGTCACCGGACAAGTCCCCGAACGCGATTAAGACGGCCAGTAACCTACAGGCGCGCAAGCCGGTCAATGCCGCCTCGGTCGGGGGCTGGCAGGCGGTGACAGATGAGTTCGAGCCGTTTGTGAACGGACTGGATGCCGAGTTGTGGGCAGAGTTTCTGGATGCGCCGGGCGATGCTGAGGAACAGCAAGCCTGAAACCGGTTGCGCCCTTATCCATTGTGGCCGCTTCGGTTCAATCCCTTGCGGGCAAACGATCGCGCGCAAGCGCAGTCCAGAAATCGACCCCCAAGAGCAGCAATTCATCATTGAAATCGTAATCGCTGGAGTGCAGCGGTTGCCCATGCGGTCCGGTTTCGCCATTTCCCATCAGCAGAAAACAGCCCGGAACGGCCGCGCTGAAATGAGCGAAATCTTCGGAAAAGCTCATGGGTTGGCGGTCGGGGATGGTGTCGGCGCCGATGAATCGTGCGGTCCGAACAACGGCCTGTGTGGGTTCCTCGGCATTAATTGTTTCGATGAATTCCGTGTTGAACATGACATCGACCGAGACCCCGTGCGCGATGGCCACACCGCGTGCGATTTCGCGCATCAGGCCCTCGATGGTGATGCGGTCTTCGGGGCTGCGGGCGCGTACGTCGCCTTTCAAAGTCGCATGTCCCGGCAGAACATTGCGTTGCCCATCGGTCAGAAACTCGGTTACTGACACCACTGCCCCGGCACCGGGGGCAAGTTTACGCGATACGATGGTCTGCAATGCCTGCACCATGTCCGCGCCAATGGTTATCGCATCGCGCCCTGCTTGCGGCATCGAGGCATGACCCCCCTGACCGGTGATTGCAATCTCGAACAGGCTTTCTGAGGAACAGATCAACCCGGTCCGCGTCGATATCTGCCCGACAGGGGCACCGGGAAGGTTGTGAATGGCATAGATCTCGTCCACCGGAAACTGTTCCAGAATCCCTTCATCAATCATCGCCCGCGCGCCGAGCCCATGTTCTTCATTGGGCTGGAACAAAAAAACTATGGTGCCATCGAAACCGGGATCAGCAGCCAGTTCTTGCGCGGCGCCAAGCAACATGGTCATGTGGCCGTCATGCCCACAGGCATGCATCACGCCGTCGGTCTCCGAGGGGTAATCGTGCTGGCTGGTCTCATGAATCGGCAGGGCATCCATATCAGCGCGCAGCCCGATGGCCCGGTTGCCTGTACCCGCTTTCAACACCCCCACGACGCCGACGCCCTCGTGAACGTCCAATCCGAGATCGCGCAGAAATTCCGCTACTTTGGCCTTGGTACGTGTCTCATCGAACCCAAGTTCCGGAAAGCGGTGAAAATCTTGCCGCAAGGCAACTAGCTTTTCTTGATTGGACTCCAAGTGCGTTCCCCTGACTGGTTGGTAAATCGTTGGTACGGGTGACCCGGGCATAGTCAAACGCGCGGACCGGGAAATGGCAACGGGCGCAACAGATAAAATCCGGCCTTATCCGGGTTGCGCCCGAATCCTTTCGCCGACCGTGATTTCGGTGGGTGCAATGCGCGTGCCGTAAATCAGCCACTCGACCCCTTGCCCCTGCGCGATCTCGAACGCGGCCGCGTAGGCTGTGTCGATATCCGCGGCCAGCGCGAACCGGTCGCAATCGGTGCGCTGCACCAGATACAGCATGATCGCGCGGTGCCCCTGCGCCGCCATCGCCGCCAATTCACCCAGATGCTTGGCGCCGCGGGCGGTGACACTGTCCGGGAATTCGGCCAGTCCCGGTTGGCGAGACAGGGTGACGCTTTTGACCTCGACATAGGCATCTGGCAGGCCCGGTTGGGTCAATAAAAAGTCGATGCGGCTGTTTTCGCCGTATTTCACCTCGGGGCGGACGGTCCTATAGGCAGCAAGTTCCGGAATCTCACCAGCTTCCAGTGTCGCGCGCAGGGCTTTGTTGGGAACCGAGGTGTCGACCCCGGTAAAGTGTCCATTTTCATGATCGACCAAACGCCAGCCGTATTTCAGTTTCTTCTTCGGGTCGTCGTTGGGCTCCAGCCAGATTTTCTCGCCCGGCTCCGCCAGACCCATCATTGAGCCCGGATTGGCGCAGTGTGCGGTCACCTCGCGCCCGTCCTCCAACGTGCAATCGGCCAGGAAGCGTTTGTAGCGTCGGATCAGGCGGGCGGGGACAAGGGGGGTTTCAAATTTCATGCCTCAGGGCCTATACCTGCCCCAAAGGTCGATCAAGAGGGAGGCACGCGCCATGGCCAATCCAACCGCTGCAATGCTGGTGATCGGGGATGAAATCCTTTCAGGCCGCACCCGAGATGCGAATATGCATTACCTCGCCGGTGAACTGACCAAACATGGCATCGATCTGAAAGAGGTGCGCATTGTCAGCGACGACGCATCCGCCATTGAAACGGCGGTCAAGGCGTTGTCGGAAGCCTATGACAATGTCTTTACCAGCGGTGGGATCGGCCCGACCCATGACGATATCACCGCCGACAGCATTGCCCGTGCGTTCGACACGCCTATCGACGTGCGCGAGGATGCGCGCGCTTTGTTGCAGGCCCGCTATGACAAATCCGGGCAGGAGTTGAATGCGGCCCGCCTGCGTATGGCGCGCATTCCGGACGGGGCGGCGCTGATCGACAATCCGGTTTCGACCGCGCCGGGGTTCACCATTCAGAACGTGCATGTGATGGCCGGGGTGCCCTCGGTGTTTCAGGCGATGGTTGCCAGCGTGTTGCCCGGCCTGACCGGTGGCAGCCCGTTGTTGTCGCAAACCCTGCGCGTGGAACGTGGTGAGGGTGATATCGCGGGACCGCTGTCCGCCTTAGCTGAAGATTTCTCGGACCTGTCCATCGGCAGCTACCCGTACCAGATCAACGGCGTGTTTGGGGCGAACGTGGTTGTGCGCGGCACAGACGGGGCACGGATCGACGCGGCTGTCACCCGGTTGGCGAAAGAGCTTGATCTGTGAGCGTCAACTGGCCCGACATCGTTGACGGCACCTGGCCCGCTGCGGGCTATGAACGGCTGGGGCCGTTTCAGCTGCGACAAGGGCAGGGCGGCGGATCGCGGGTGTCAGCGGCCAGTGCACTGGGCCCGGTGACCGAAGCTGATATCAGCGCCGCCGAGGCTGCAATGCAGGCAATGGGGCAAAAGCGCCTGTTCTGTCTGCGTCCGGGGGATGAGGCATTGGATGCTCAGCTTGCCGCGTGCGGGTATGAGGTTCTGGATCCGGTTAACATCTATGCCTGCCCAACTGATCACCTGACCGATACACCGATCCCGCGCGTGATGGTCTTTCCAACACCGGAACCCCTTGCGATCATGCGCGAGATTTGGGCCCATGGGGGGATTGGTCCGGCACGTGTTGCGGTGATGGAGCGGGCGAAGGGCCCGAAAACCGGGCTACTGCTGCGCCGCGACGATCAGCCCGCCGGTACTGTATTTGTCGCGATTCAAGACGGTGTTGCAATGGTTCACGCGCTTGAGGTTCTGCCGCAGCACCGGCGACACGGGTTGGGTGCCTGGGCGATGCGCGCGGCAGCCTTTTGGGCACAGGAAAACGGTGCCGAAAAACTCAGCGTGATCTGCACCAAGGCGAATGCTGCGGCCAACGGGCTTTATCACGCACTTGGGATGGAGATTGTCGGCGAATACCACTACCGTCAGCTTGTCCAAGGAGAGAGCCTGACGTGACCGACCAGAATATGCCCACCGCGCTGAATTTGCCGATGGTGGACCCGCTGCCGCCCGAGACGCAGAAATACTTTGATATCTGTGTGGAAAAGCTGGGCTTTGTACCGAATGTGCTGCGGGCCTATGCGTTTGATATCGACAAGCTGAACGCATTTACGGCGACGTATAACGATCTGATGCTGGGCGACAGTGGGCTGAGCAAGCTGGAACGGGAAATGATCGCCGTGGTCGTGTCGGCGATCAACAAGTGCTTTTACTGCCTTGTGGCCCATGGCGCAGCGGTGCGGCAATTGTCGGGCGATCCACAATTGGGTGAGATGCTGGTGATGAACTACCGTGTGGCGCCACTGGACCTGCGACAGCGCGCGCTGCTGGATTTCGCCGCCAAAATGACGACTTCCAGCGCCGAGATCGAAGAGCCCGATCGCCAACACCTACGGGATGTCGGGCTGACAGACCGGGATATCTGGGACCTTGCCAATGTCACCGGATTTTTCAACATGTCGAACCGGGTTGCCAGTGCTACGGCCATGGCCCCGAACGACGAATATCACGCGCAGGCCCGATGACCCGAATTGCCTTTCTGATCCTGGTGTTGCTGGCCGGACCGCTTGCCGCGCAAGACCTGACCCTGCCTAGCGGCGCACGTCAACTCAGCGACCGTGTCAGCCCCTTGGACAGTTACGATCTGCCAACTGGCCCCTTTGCCGATGGCAGCCTGCCCGTGCGCCACGTCGAAGGGCAGATTGAGCGCATCACATGGCGTGTGCAATCGGGCTCTAGCACCACGTTGCAATTGTTGGCGCCATTGCGTGAACAGATCATCGCGCAGGGCTATGAGGTTTTGTTCGAATGCGAGGCTCGGAACTGCGGCGGGTTCGATTTCCGCTTCGGGACCGAGGTGGTGCCGACCCCCGACATGTATGTCTCGATCCAGGATTATCGCTTCTTGGCTGCCACGCGCGGGGATGAGGTGCTGAGCCTGCTGGTCAGCCGCAACCCGCCCAGCGGCTATGTGCAGATGATCCGTGTCACCCCGGTTGGTGTCGCTGCTCCGCCGCCGCTGGTGATTGAGGAAACGGTCAGTGGTTCAGACGGCCTGCTGAGCGAATTGGCCCAGAACGGGCATGTGATTCTGGACGACCTGCATTTCCGTACCGGTGAGATCACGCTGGGTGACGGGCTCTTTGCCTCTCTGGATTTGATTGCCGGGTATTTGGCCGACAATCCGGGTACGCGGCTGGCGTTGGTGGGCCACACAGATGATACCGGCGCGCTGGATGCTAATATCTCGGTTAGCACGGGTCGGGCGCAAGCGGTGCGAACCCGCCTGATCGAGGCGCATGGGGTTGCCGCCGACCGGCTTGAGGCGCGGGGGATTGGGTATCTGGCGCCGTTGACGTCAAACGCGACCGCCGAAGGGCGCGACCTGAATCGCCGGGTTGAGGCCGTATTGCTGGTCAATTGATCGCACCGACTTAGGTCAGTGAGAGGTCCAAGAGTGAAGGAGCCCGCCATGGCCGATCAGACACAAACCCCTCAGGCATTGATCATCGGCGCGGGGGCAGGCCTGTCGGCCTCATTCGCGCGGGCCTTGGCTCGGGATGGATATGCGCTGCACTTGACCGCGCGCGATATCGCGAAACTGGAACCACTGGCTGCCGAAACGGGTGCGACGCTTCATCAGCTGGACGGTACGGATGCCACGGGCGTAGCGGCGTTGGTCGCCGATCTGCCGGGTGAATTGCGTGTGGCCTGTTACAACCCCTCGGCCCGGCAGCGTGGTCCCATCACCGATCTGGACCCCGAAACGGTACGCAAGGCAGTTGAAGTAACGGCCCACGGGGCCTTTTTGTTAGGGCAGGCCGCTGCCCGCCGCATGCTGGACCAGCCGATGCGGGACAACCGGCGCGGAACGATTCTGTTCACCGGTGCCTCGGCTGGGGTCAAAGGCTTTCCGCTGTCCGCACCCTTTGCCATGGGCAAATTTGCACAACGCGGATTGGCGCAATCCATGGCGCGCGAGTTGCACCCCAAAGGCATCCACGTGGCGTGGGTCAATATCGACGGTGGCATCCGCAATGCGTCCCGTCCGGAACGGGTTGAGGCTACGGACAACCCCGACAGCATGTTGGACCCGGACGCCATCGCGCGGGAATACATGCATTTGGTACATCAGGACCGATCCGCCTGGAGTAACGAGCTGACCTTGCGTCCTTGGGTCGAGCGTTTCTAAAAGACAATCAAGAAAAAAAGACCCGCACTGATGCGCGGGCCGTCGAGGTTCACCGGGGGAGATCTTTCCTGTTACTTGCACTATCACTGGCAAAAGAGACGATTTGTCGACAAAACGAAGACGATCTGTGGTTGTTCTTCGACTAATCGCCTTCGGTTGGCTCTGACCGTCAGGGTTTCTGACTGCGACGTTGATTTCGCAAGCGCGCAATCAGGCCATATTCCGCGATCCAGTCAGCATAGACGTGATAGTCTTCGTCGGTCATAAGATGCTTTTCTTCCGTCTTGGCGCGCGCGTAATACAGTGCATTCACCCCCAACAACAAAATGCAGCTTTGAAGGGCGGCCGCTGGTCCGACGGCCGAAAGAAATGGCATGTAAAGCATCCACCACATGATGTTTTTGGACAGATAGGCAGGATGCTTGGAATAACGAAACGGCCCGGTCGTGATAATCCCGCGATGGGTCAGGTTTGAAAAACGAAGCCCGAACGCAGCGGTTGCCCAGGCATAGATTATGGCAAGCAACAGAATTACGCCGCCCCAAACAATCAAAAGCACAGGCTGATCCGACAGCCAATCCGTCCATGATTGCGTGCCTGCGCGATAGTCGAGCGGGCCGCCAGTGGTCATCAACGCGAAGGGGGGATAACACACCAGCGCAGCGACCCAGGCAGACAGATACGGGTTCGCAGTTCTAATATGTGAATCGAGAACCCGGAACGTGCAGACATAGCCAATCGACCCGATGCACACATCCACAAGAAAGGAAACCTGGATCAAGAGCAGGATGAGCGACACCGGATCGGCAAAAAAGCTCTCTAGATCCGCGTTGGTCACGAAACTGACGATCTGCGGTAGGATGGTGATCATGAAGGCCAGGAAAAACCCTTTGACCAGCCATGTCCTGCAATGGTCTTTGATCTTTTCAGAATCCACGACGGAAAGCTGCAGGGTGATCAGCTTACCAAAGTGCCAAAGTTCGTCGCGCGGCTCGACCATGTGGCGGGTGGTGAAGGCAATATAAGCTGGGGACAGAATCCAAATTATAGGAAACCACGCAAGGGTCAGTGCGCGAACCAGCTCGTATTTCGACGAGTCGTAGGTCGGAATGATCTGGTAGGCCATGGCGATGACGAAAAAGGTCGCCCCAAGGCCCAGGGTCTTTGTTACCGTGATTGAGACAACATCTGAAGAGTGCCTCCTCAGCCCATAATCCAATCCTGTTGAGGCGCGCAAATGGGCCCTGTCCAGCAGGATAGACGACACAATCATCGGAAGCGCGGCACCCGCCAACAACAACTGAATGGACTGCAACAACGATGTGTCGAAATAGACGGCTGCCAATGTTGCTGCAAAAAGGCCGACTACGCCAATCAGGCCAGTGATTTCGCTTACGGCTGAAACCGGGGGCGTTTTTGACCCTGTTGACGATGCAGGACGTGCGTCGCCATCGGCGTGCTCGGTGCTATTCTCGGTCTGAATAGCTGTATTCATTTGTTCAGCCTGTTGAGCATCGGGTCAGTCCACCCAATCCATCAGGCCTTTTTCCGCAAAGGACTGAACCAGGAAATCGATGAACGCGCGTACTTTGGGCTGCGTGAAGCGGCCGGGTGGATAGACGGCATAGATACCCTGCACCTCATCGGGCAATGACGGCATCGCATCCAGTACCTCGCCGGATTTCAGCGCTTCGGCATACAGGTAGCTGGGCAGATATGCGATCCCCAGCCCCGAGATCGCCGCGTTCAACAGCGACTGGCCGTCATTCACGCTGAGCCAACCGGCGGTGCGCACTTGTCTTTTTTCACCTGACGGTGCCGTCAACCTCCAGACATTGCCCGAGGATTGGCTCGAGTAATGCAGCAGCTTGTGTTCATTCAGATCGTCGATTTTCTGCGGACGACCGAATTTCTCGATATAGCTGGGCGCGGCCACCATCCGTTTCACGGTTTCGGTCAGTTTACGTGCGCGCAGGGTGCTGTCCTCAAGCTCACCAATGCGTACGGCGACGTCGAAGCCTTCGGAAATCAATTCCACGTAACGGTTGTTCAGAACCATATTCACGGTGATATCCGGGTACGCGGCCAAAAAGTCCGACAGCACCGGCGACAGATGGTTCACCCCAAAATCCGTCGCCACGCTGATTCGCAGCAGGCCAGAAGGTGCCGATTGCATTGAGGTGACCAGCGCATCCGCTTCGCCCGCGTCATTCAGTACGCGGCGCGCGCGGTCGTAATAGGCCAGCCCGATCTCGGTCGGGGATACCCGACGCGTGGTACGGTTCAGCAATCGTGCGCCCAGCCGTGCCTCTAGGCTTGATACATGCTTTGATACTGCAGATTTGGAAATACCCATCTTCTTGGCCGCATCGGTGAACCCACCCTGATCCACCACATTGGCAAAGGCTTCCATTTCGGTCAGTCGGTCCATACTCGTTCCCCGGCGTTTTGTCTCTGCCTGACTTTGGCGCCCAATCTGGGCGGAAACGGGGCAGACATGGGATAATATCAGGGATTTAATTGCTATCGTTTGCAGATGGGAAACGCGGAAACAATAGTTTCCAAGGTGACTACACCCCAAAAAAGACAAAGGGTTTAGGGGCATTGGCGCGAATATGCTAAGATGAGAATGGCAAATTTGTGACCACGGAGGAGATCATGAAAGCCTTTTTCGCCCTTGCTGCCCTGTGCCTGTCCGCAACCCTTGCGTTGGCCGGTGGAGAAACGCCATCCAACCCCGAAGCAAAGGTTTATTTCGTCAATCTGGCGGACGGGGATACCGTCAAGTCCCCCGTGACGGTGGTCTTTGGTCTTAGCGGCATGGGCGTGGCCCCGGCTGGGACCGAGAAGGAAAACACCGGTCACCATCATTTGCTGATTGACCGCCCACCGCTAGGTGAGGGCGAAGACGGCGCGGATGAGCTGGCCTATGGTTTGCCCGCAGACGACAATCACCTGCATTTTGGTGGCGGTCAGACCGAAGTGGCGCTGGACCTTGCCCCCGGTGAACACACGCTGCAACTGGTGTTGGGCGATGCAGGCCACGTGCCGCATGCAACGCCAATTGTGTCCGAGGTGATTACGATTACGGTGGAGTAGTCACCAGAACTGCCAGCGAAAACGGTTTACATTAATTTGATTGTCGGAAACTCTGCCTCGGAACAAGTTGGAGGCGGCATGTCGCTTGAGTTTTTTCTGACATCCTTAATTGTGGTGCTATTGCCGGGGACCGGTGTGATATACACGCTGGCCGTTGGTCTTGGGCGCGGTTTTCGCGCCAGCCTTGCGGCCGCAGTTGGATGTACAATTGGAATCGTTCCGGCAGCGCTTGCCAGTATCATCGGGCTTGCCGCGCTTTTGCATACCAGCGCGCTGGCGTTTCAGCTCATCAAGTATCTGGGTGTCCTTTATCTGTTTTATATGGCTTGGGGGATTCTCAAAGATGGCGGCGCATTGGAGGTCAATGCCGAGAAATCCTCGGTAAGCCACGTCAAAATCGCGGTGACCGGAACTTTGATCAATGTTCTGAACCCCAAACTATCCTTGTTCTTTCTGGCCTTCCTGCCACAGTTCTTACCGGCAGGTACGGCGAACGCAGGGCTGGAACTGATCAAGCTCGCCCTTGCCTTCATGGCAC
Organism: Ruegeria sp. BC5; assembly: GCF_056539205.1. Taxonomy (NCBI): domain Bacteria; kingdom Pseudomonadati; phylum Pseudomonadota; class Alphaproteobacteria; order Rhodobacterales; family Roseobacteraceae; genus Ruegeria; species Ruegeria sp. BC5. Next base: position 61,450 of record NZ_JBQFUN010000003.1, on the reverse strand, counting down.
TGACCTTTGTGGTCTTTGTTGGATACGGAGCCTGCGCGGCGCTGGCGCGGGATTATGTCATTCACCGACCATCCGTCATGACCTGGATCAAGCGGTGTTTCTCAACCGCGTTTGGTGCGCTGGGCGTCAAGCTCGCGCTTTCCGAGTAACCTTTGTACGAACTCAGAGGCTAGCCGCCAACCGTGTGCCCTGATTGATCGCCCGCTTGGCGTCCAGCTCTGCCGCTACATCCGCGCCACCAATCACGTGCGGGGTGATGCCGCGATCGATCAGCGCGTTGGCAAGGCAGCGTTCAGACACCTGACCAGAACACAGAACAATCGTATCCGCTGGGATGACAGTCGGATCAGCGCGTTCTTCGCCAAAGGTTACATGCAGGCCGTCCTCGTCGATGCGTTCATAGTTCACGCCGCCTACGAAATTGACGTTTTTCATCTTTAGCGTTGCGCGGTGAATCCATCCCGTAGTTTTGCCCAGCCCTTTGCCGTGTGCCTGCTTCTTGCGCTGCAACAGGGTGATCTGCCGCTTGGGAGCCTCGGGCTGCGGGCCTTCGGGGGCCAGGCCCGAGCGGTGATCCTCGGGGTCGGTCACACCCCATTCCTTCATCCAGACGGGCAAGTCGGTTGTGGGGCTATGTCCGTCTTCAATCAGGAATTCGGACACATCAAAACCAATGCCGCCTGCGCCGATCACGGCGACGGACGCGCCGACCTCGGCCTTGTTGCGCAGCACGTCGATATAGCTGAGGACGTTGTCCCGATCCTGTCCCGGTATCTGCGGATCGCGAGGGGTAACACCGGTGGCGATGATCACTTCGTCAAAACCGGTCAGGTCATCGGCACTAATCTCGCGGTTCAGTTCCACTTTCACACCCAGATCAGCCATCATGGTGCGGTACCAGTCGACCAGGCCCCAGAACTCTTCTTTACCCGGTACCTGTTTGGCCATGTTCAGCTGACCGCCAATTTCACTGGCGCGGTCGAACAGGGTGACCTCATGGCCGCGCTGGGCGGCGGTCATGGCGGTGGATAGACCAGCCGGGCCAGCACCGACAATAGCCACTGTCTTGACCGTATCTGCCTTGGCAATCTCCAACTCGGTCTCGTGGCAGGCGCGCGGGTTAACCAGGCATGAGGTCAGCTTGCCGCTGAACGTGTGATCCAGGCAGGCCTGGTTGCAGGCGATACAGGGCGCGATCTTGGCGCTGTCCCCGGCAATCGCTTTGTTCACGAAATCCGCATCCGCCAGCATTGGGCGGGCCATTGAGACCATATCGGCGCAGCCTGTCGCCAAAACCTCTTCGGCCACTTCCGGTGTATTGATCCGGTTTGAGGTGATCACGGGGATCGAGACCTTGCCCATCAGCTTTTTGGTCACCCACGCAAAGGCGGCGCGGGGAACACTGGTCGCAATCGTCGGAATCCGTGCTTCGTGCCAACCGATGCCGGTGTTGATGATCGTCGCACCGGCCTGTTCTACCCGCCGCGCCAATTCCACCACCTCATCATGGGTCGAGCCGTTGGGGATCAGGTCAATCATCGACAGGCGGTAGATGATGATGAAGTCCGTTCCCACCGCCTCGCGCGTGCGGCGTACGACTTCGATGGGCAGGCGCATCCGGTTCTCATACGACCCGCCCCAACGATCGGTGCGCTTGTTGGTGTGGGTTACAAGGAACTGATTCAGGAAATACCCTTCAGAGCCCATGATCTCGACCCCGTCATAGCCTGCCTTCTGGGCCAATCGGGCAGCGTTGACGATATCGCTGATCTGTTTCTCGATGCCGTCTTCGTCCAACTCGTTTGGCGGAAACGGCGAGATCGGAGACTTCACAGGGCTGGGGGCTACACATTTCGGGCCATAGGCATAGCGGCCCGCGTGCAGGATCTGCATCGCGATCTTGCCGCCTGCTTCGTGTACCCGCTGCGTCACGATGGAATGGTTCGCCACTTCTTTGTCGTTGGTCATCATTGACGCGCCCGGCAGGACCGAGCCTTCAAGGTTCGGGCCAATCCCGCCCGTCACCATCAGTGCTACGCCACCCCGCGCACGGTCGGCATAGAACTCGGCCACGCGGTTCCAATCGCCGGTTTCCTCAAGCCCTGTATGCATCGAACCCATCAGCACGCGATTCTTCAACGTAGTAAAACCCAGATCCAGCGGGGCCAGCATGTTTGGGTACGCAGTCATGGCGAAACTCTCCCTCACGAATTTGCAACCTAAATTGACGCGCGCGTAAACTTTGTCACGCGAAACCTAACGTCACCCCCTTTGCGGACCTCGCGGCGCTTGTTAGAGGTTGCCTGAACATCCCCATGAGGCCACGCATGACCCCCGAAGAAATCGCCAAACTTCCCTATCGCCCCTGCGTCGGGTTGATGCTGATGAATGCCGACGGCAAGATTTTTGTCGGCCAGCGTAATGACCGCCATAAGGACGCGTGGCAGATGCCGCAGGGTGGGGTGGACAAGGGTGAGGACCCCCGCGATGCTGCCTTGCGTGAGCTATGGGAAGAAACAGGCGTGACCGCTGATCTGGTCAAGGTGGTGGCCGAGACCGATGGCTGGCTGGCTTATGACCTGCCGCATGAGATCGTGCCCAATATCTGGAAGGGCCGCTTTCGCGGGCAGGAACAGAAATGGTTCCTGCTGCGCTTTACCGGCAGCGACGATCAGATCAACATCGCAACGGATCACCCGGAATTCACCCGCTGGAAATGGCAAGACCCCGGCAAGCTGATCGCGGAAATCGTGCCCTTCAAGCGTGAGGTCTATGAGCAGGTGGTGGACGCGTTCGCCGATTACCTGTCATAAACCAGCATGCAGATCGAAGATATTTGGCCGAAATATCGCGCTCGTCTAAAGGCGTTTTTGCATTCGCGCGTGTCCAATACGGCGGATGTGGATGACCTGCTGCAAGAGATTTCGGTCAAGGTCTTCACCGGCCTGCCTGATTTGAAAGATCCGGCCAAGCTGCAGCCGTGGCTGTTTCAGACGGCGGATCGCACTATCATTGACCACTATCGCAAAGCGGGCCGTGCGCAGGCGCATCCGGATGACCTGTGGTATCATCGCGATGATCCCGAAACCCGTCAGGATCTTGAAGGCTGTGTCGAACCCTTCATTCGGGGTCTGCCCGCCGAGACCGCAGATATGTTGATGGCCATAGACATCAATGGCATGTCACAACGCGATTATGCACAGGCGCATGGGCTGTCCTATTCGACCCTCAAGTCACGCGTTCAAAAAGGTCGGTCCGAGCTGCGCAAGGCGTTTGAAGACTGCTGCAATATTTCGATGGATGTGCGGGGAAACATCTCGGACGTGCAGGAAAAATCCACCAATTGCAGAAAATGTTGATCTGATCGTCGTCTTTTTGGCGTGGGCTTCGTCCGACAGGTGAAGCAACCAAAAGGAAAGACCAATGATCCGTATTATCAGCTTTAAAATCTGCCCCTTCGTTCAGCGCGTCACGGCGCTGCTTGAAGCCAAGCAGGTGCCTTATCAAATTGACTTCATCAGCCTTAGCGACAAGCCTGATTGGTTTCTTGAGCTGTCGCCCACAGGCCAGGTGCCGGTGCTGGTGACCGAAGGCGGCACGCCGCTGTTCGAGTCAGACGCAATCGCTGAATATCTTGATGAAGTCGCTGCCCTGCTGCAACCCGATCTGACGCCCGAACAGCGCGCCTTGAACCGAGCGTGGAGCTATCAGGCCAGCAAACACTATCTGGTTCAGTGCAGCACCATGCAAAGTGCGGACAGCGCGGTATTTGGTGAACGCGTGACCAAATTGAACGCCGCCTTTGCCAAGGCGGAAAAACAACTGGGCGATGGTCCGTTCTTTGCAGGGGAAACGCTGGGCAATGTGGATATGGCATGGCTGCCCTTGTTGCACCGCGCTGCGATTGTCGCCGATCACAGTGGGCACGACATGCTGGCCGATTATCCCAAGGTGAAAGCGTGGCAGCAGGCCCTACAGGCCACGGGCATTCCGCAGAAATCCGTGTCCGACGACTTTCACGACCGCTTCACCGGTTTCTATCTGGCCGAACGCACCTGGCTGGGTCGGGGTGCGAATGTGAACGAGGCTCCGTCTGCGACCGAAGTGAAACAATCCGGTGGCTGCTGCGGCTGATCGTTCACCGGCCCGCACGTTGGCGTGAGAGGGCGTGGTCGCTTGTCCGAGCCCTCTCTAGCTTGGTGCGTATGAAAGACACCGCGCATCCCCAGCCCGCCATTGCCCCCGCCGGACGCAAGTTCGCAGGTACCGACCGTCGTGCCCCCTTGCGTGGTGGTTTGCTAAGTTGCGGTGAATTTGGCGCGGGACAGACAGCGGGGCGGTTTTACCCCATCGCCTGCGTCGCGCTTGAGGTCACCCAGCACTGCAATCTGGATTGCACGCTATGCTACCTCTCGGACCGGGCCGAGATGACCTTTGACCCACCGCTTTCGGTTCTGTTTGCACGGCTCGCCACGATCCGCAGCCACTATGGCACAGGTGTCTCGGTACAACTGACGGGCGGTGATCCGACCCTGCGCAAAGTCGAGGATCTTGAGACCCTGTGCCGCGAGATCCGCCGTCTGGGCATGCGGTCCTGCCTGATGACCAACGGTATCCGCGCCAGCCGGGCTTTTCTGACGCGGCTGGCAGCGGCAGGGTTGGATGATGTCGCCTTTCACGTCGACCTGACCCAGGAACGAAAAGGGTTCAGCACCGAGGTCGAACTGAACACCGTGCGCCGCGCCTACATCCGCCGCGCGCGCGGGTTGGGGTTGCGTATCCTGTTCAATACCACCGTGTTTGGCGGCAATTTCGGCGAGATACCGAAATTGGCCCGGTTTCTGCGTGACCGCCCGGAGGTTACCTTTGTGTCGTTCCAGATGCAGGCCGATACCGGGCGCGGTGTTATGCGCGTGCGGCCCGATGCGATCACGCAGGACAGTGTGACGCGCGCGATCGAAGCAGGCTACGGCACGCCGCTGCATTTCGACACTGCTGCCGTTGGGCATTCCAAATGCAATCGTTATGCCAGTGTGGTCACCGCCGGAGGGCGCGCGGTCTCGTTGCTGTCGAACCGGCGGCTGGTGCATCGGGTGATCGCCGCGCTTGAGGGCGTTGACGATAAGCAGGACGCGCATATCCGCATCCGCCCCAAACTGCGGCGCATGATCCGGCGGCACCCGCTTCTGGCCTTGCGGGCGCTTGGTCATCTGGCGTTAAGCGTGGTGCGTCTGGGATCAGGGCTGCTGCGCGGCCCGGTGCGGCGGCAGGCCGTGTTCATCCATAACTTCATGGCGGCGGATGCGCTTGAGGAGGATCGCTGCGCCTCATGCGTGTTCATGGTCGCGACGGCCAACGGACCGCTGTCGATGTGTGTACACAATGCGCAGCGCGATATGCATCTGGCCAGCCCGGACCGGATCGAAGGCCCGACCGGCCCAAGCTGGTGGAACGCCGCCGTGCCGCGTCTGTCTGGTGGGCCGGATCTGCCCGAGCTTGGCGACCCCTCGCTTGCCCCGCTGAAGCGGCTCAAGGGTCAGATGCGGGCCCTGCGCCAGATTCGGAAGGACGCGTCATGAGATACCTGCTGATCCTGCTGCTGTCCTTGCTGGCCGCCTGCGCCAGTGTTGAGCGTTTGGCGCTGCCCGCGCCTGAGACCTTGCCGGGGCAGACCTTGACAAGCTACGCGCCACTGCCCGGACAACGGGTTGATCACGGTGATTGGACGGCTTTCCTGTCCCGTTATGTCGCGCCGGATGCGCAAGGTGTAAATCGGCTGCCTTATGGGCAGGTGACGCAGGCCGACCGAGCGCGGCTGGATGGTTATCTGACCGATTTGCAAGCCGTGGATCCGAGGCAACTGACTCGCGATCAGCAGCTGGCCTATTGGATCAATCTCTATAATGCAGTGACGGTGGATGTGGTTCTTGAAAACTATCCCGTCGCCTCGATCCGCGACATCAAAGACGGGCCGCTGTCGATCGGCCCCTGGAACCGGCCTCTGGTTGAGGTGGCGGGGCAGACGCTGACCCTGAACGATATCGAGCATCGCATCATCCGACCCACATATGATGAGCCCCGCATCCACTATGCGTTGAACTGCGCGGCCGTGGGTTGTCCCAATCTGAAGAGCCGCGCTTGGCAGGCCGGGACCTTGGAGCAGGACTTTGCCGCGGCCGAGCGTGCCTATGTCAATGATCCGCGCGGGGTGCGGTTCAATGATCACGGAAGGCCTGTCCTGTCAAAAATCTACATCTGGTTCCGCGAAGATTTTGGACCAAATGAACAGGCCGTGCTGTCCTATATTCGAACGGCCGCCGATCCCGACTTGCGGGCCCGATTGCAGCAAACACAGCGGGTCAGGGCGTATGATTACGATTGGCGGCTGAACGACGCGGCCGGTTCATAGCACGATCTTCCGATCACACCTGGCCGAGAATACCCTGCGGGAGTTCCACGACGCGGTTCATGTCGGGTGTCGCAACAGGCACAAGGATACCGCGCCGATACCAGGCTGGTCTGTGGCGATTGCTTTGAACGTTCCGGACGTGACTTAGATGAGCATCGCTATCATCGACCTGACCCAAAGCAATGTGGTCAAGAATAATCCGTTCCCACTTGTCCAGATTCTTCCACGAGCGCGGCGCGTTCTTCATCATGATTTTTCGATCACGATGGGCCTGATGCACGGCGTTCGAACACATCCGCATGTGCAGCAGATACAGCCCTTCAGGCATGTTTACAGTGTAGGAAGATGACCCTCGAGGGTTTATGTGAACCCCATGGTTTTCCAGCCGCATGCCATTTCGTACCGCAAACGCCTTGGAATACCTCGCAAGAACCAGACCATAGCGCCGCTGGGTGGTGATAGGGTCTGGCGCCAGTTCCTTTTCGCTTTCGTGTTGGAAAACCTCAAGGCCGAGGGCAAAGGCGAACGGAACCTCCTGACGCTGCAGGATCTCGGGCACGGTTCCATATGCCCTGTCCGCGACAATGAACTCATCCGAATCCGTGCGAATGACCCATTCATAGGAACTGGACAGGAATTGAACGAAGCGATGCAGCATTTCGAACCGCCACGTGTCGAAATTCGCAACGGGCTCCCTTGGGACAGTGATGCAGTTGCACCCTTGGGCAATCTCACGGTGCCGTGGGTCGGCACCATGAGAGACGATAAAAAGGTTTTCGCGGCCCAGCATGTCGCCGTAATAATCGCACCAGCGCGCCAGCATTTCATAGTCGCGGTACACCATCGTCAGCGCAGCTATTTTCATGCGATGCCCTCTGTCCGGCCCTGACTTTTTACAGCAAGCCTGCGGCGCGCAGCAGTTCCTGCATATTTGCTTCGGGCCTTGGGCCGATATGGCTGATCACTTCACGGGCGCAGACATTGCCGATGCGGGCGCAGGTCTCATAATCGCGACCGGTGGCCATGCCATACAGGAATCCGGCGGCAAACTGGTCGCCCGCGCCGGTCGCGTCCACCGGCACCACCTTTTCCACCGGAACATCGGTGCGTTGGCCGTCATACAGAACCGTTACCCCGTCACCCGACCGGGTACACACGACCAGAGGGCAGATCGCGGCGGTCTTTGCCAGCGCCTCTTCCAGATCGTCGGTTTCGAACAGCGACTTGATCTCGGCCTCGTTGCCGATGACGAAATCCAGCTCGTTCTCGATCAGCAGCAGGAAATCGACGCGGTGACGTTCCACGCAGAACGGGTCCGAAATAGCGATGCCCGCCATTCCGCCGCCTTTGTGACAGTTTCGCGCAGCCTCAAGAAACGCCGCCTTGCCCTTTTCCTTGTCGAACAGATACCCCTCAAGGAACATAAGCTGGCTGTTGCCTGCCACGTCAGCAGAGACGTCCGCCGAGGACAACTCGGACGAAATCCCCAAATAGGTGTTCATCGACCGTTCCCCATCGGGCGAGACAAAGATCATTGAGCGCGAGGTCGGCAGTTCGCCACCCGGCACCGGTGGGTTCACGAAATCTACGCCATCCTCGTTCATCGCATCTGCATAGAACCGGCCCAGCGCGTCATCATGCACCCGCCCGATAAACGCGGCATCCAGCCCCAGTGCGCCGGCCCCGGCGATGGTATTTGCCACAGACCCGCCCGGCGTCTGAACCCGACCTTCCATCGAGGCATACAGCACCTCGCCGCGTTCCTGTTCGATCAGCTGCATGATGCCTTTTTCGATGCCCATCAGTTCCAGGAAACTGTCATCGGCCTGGGAAATCACGTCCACAACGGCGTTTCCGATGCCAACAAGCTGGTAGGTTTTCATAGGTTCTTGTCCTCAAATTCGCAGAGATCGCGGATGATACAGGTGCCGCACATGGGTTTGCGCGCCTTACAGTGATAGCGGCCATGCAGGATCAGCCAGTGATGTGCATGCAGCTGGAAATCGGTTGGAATGTTGTCTTCGATGGCACGCTCGACCGCGTCCACGTTTTTGCCCGGGCAGATGCCGCTGCGATTGCCGACACGAAAGATATGGGTGTCCACCGCCTGCGCCGGATAGCGCCACCACATGTTCAAAACCACATTCGCCGTCTTGCGCCCCACCCCCGGCAGTGATTGCAAGGCCGCACGGGAATTGGGAACCTCGCCGCCATAGTCTTCAACCAGAATACGGCTGAGCTTGATGACGTTCTTGGCCTTTTGCCGGAACAGGCCGATGGTCTTGATATGTTCGATCAGGCCGTCTTCGCCCAGATCCAGCATCTTTTGCGGGGTGTCGGCAACCTTGAACAACGCGCGCGTGGCTTTGTTGACGCCCGCGTCCGTCGCCTGCGCAGACAGCGCTACGGCCACGACCAAGGTGTAGACGTTCACATGCTCCAGCTCGCCCTTGGGTTCGGGGTCGGCGTCATGGAAACGCGTAAAGATCTCGCGGATCGTGTGATAGTCGAGTTGTTTTGCCATCCGGGCCTTAATGCCGCCCGCTGGCCCGTGACACAAGCCCAAAGCCAATGCGCAAGTTCCGGGTCGCTTGGACGTGGCCTGCGCGCTATGGTTTATCCCAGATAATGAGGTGAAAGACATGAACGTCCAGACTCCTGAAAGCGGCTATCACTACAACGTCATGCGACGCGCGATCGAGCTGATTGATCAGGGCGGAGAGCCCCTCAGCCTGGATGAGCTGGCCCGCCAGATGGACATGAGCCCGGCGCATTTCCAGCGCCTGTTCTCGCGCTGGACCGGCGTGTCACCGAAACGGTACCAGCAATACCTGACTTTGGGTCACGCTAAGGCGCTGTTGCGCGAACGGTTCACGACGCTGGAGACCGCCCACAATGTGGGTCTGTCCGGCTCTGGCCGCCTGCACGATTTGTTCCTGAAATGGGAATCCATGAGCCCCGGCGAATACGCCCGCAAAGGGTCAGGGCTGACGATCTATTGGGGTTGGTTCGAAAGCCCCTTTGGCCCCGCGCTGGTGATGGGTACCGACAAAGGCATTTGCGGCATGGCCTTCGGCGCCGAGACCGGTGAAGAAGACGCGATGGAGGATATGCTGTCGCGCTGGCCACAGGCGGACTTTGTCGAGGACCCGATGTGCCTGCGCCCGTGGGTGCTGAGCGCGTTTGGATCGGTCAGCGACCGCTTGGAGCCTACGCCCCTATACCTGATCGGCTCACCTCTGCAGATCAAGGTGTGGGAGGCGCTGATGCATATCCCTTCGGGCCAGGTCACCACCTATTCCGAGATCGCGCAGCGGGTAGGGTCCCCGCAAGCGGTGCGTGCGGTTGGCACGGCTGTAGGGCGCAACCCGGTCAGCTGGCTGATCCCCTGCCACCGGGCGCTGCGGAAATCTGGTGGGTTGGGGGGGTACCATTGGGGTCTGCCGGTCAAACGCGCCATGCTGGCCTATGAGGCTGCACAGGCGGAAGCCTGAAAACAGAGCGAGGCACCGTAAGGTGCCTCACAATTGGATTAATCAAACTTGATTACTCTGAGGCCCAGCCACCGACGGATTTGACTTCCAAAAAGTCCTCCAAGCCCCAAACGCCGCCTTCGCGTCCGTTGCCGGATTGCTTCATCCCACCAAACGGTGATCCGGCACTGCGTGACTGGCCATTCATTTCAACCATGCCCGACCGCAGCACCCGCGCCATACGATTGGCGCGCGCGGGGTCTTGTGTCTGGACATAGTTGGTCAGACCATAAGGCGTGTCATTGGCGATCTCGACGGCATCTTCTTCGGTGTCGAAGGGCATCATGGTCAGGACCGGGCCAAAGATTTCTTCACGCGCGATAGTCATCTGATTATTGGCGTCGGCAAAGACGGTGGGGCGGACGTAGTAGCCCTTGTTCAAACCCTCGGGCCGTCCGGTGCCGCCAGCAACCAGACGCGCGCCCTCATCAATGCCCTGTTGGATCAGGTCCTGAATCTTGGTCCATTGCACTTCGTTCACCACAGGGCCGATATGGCGACCTTCCTCAAGCGCGGGACCAACGGTGACTTTGTTGGCTACCTCTGCCGCAATCTCCACCGCCTGATCATAGATCGGGCGCTGGACCAGCATGCGGCTGGGCGCGTTGCAGCTTTGGCCGGTGTTGTTCATCATGTGCAGCACACCGCGTTTAACGGCCTTTTCATCGGCATCGGCAAAGATCACGTTCGCGCCTTTGCCGCCCAGTTCCAGATGCACTTTCTTCAGCGTTTCGGCCGCAGCCTTGGAAATCGCGGTTCCGGCACGGGTCGATCCGGTAAAGCTGACCATATCCACATCTGGGTGTGCCGAAAGTTGCGAGCCGACGCCCACCCCATCGCCGTTCACCAGATTGAACACGCCGGGCGGAAAGCCTGCGGCGTCCATCATCTCGGCAAAGATCATCGCGTTCAGCGGGCTTTGCTCGGACGGTTTCAGCACCATTGTGCAACCCGCAATTGCTGCCGCGCCGACCTTGAGCGTGATCTGGTTCATCGGCCAGTTCCACGGTGTGATCAGGGCCGCAACGCCGACTGCCTCGTGAATGATGCGGTCATTGGGGGCATGATCGCCCAGCGGGCGTTCGAATTGGAAATCCTTTGCAGCGCGGATGAAGTTCTTGAGGTGATAGATTCCCGCACCTGTCTGCGAACTGCGCGACATATCCAGTGGCGCGCCCATCTCAAGCGACATGGCCTGCGCCAGATCTTCCGAGCGGGTCTGGTAGACCTCAACGAGCTTCTCCATCAGTGCGATCCGTTCCGCAACAGGAGTGGCCATCCAGCTGGGCAGAGCCGCCTTGGCCGCAGCGACTGCGGCATCCGTATCGGCCTGCGCGCCCAACGAGATCACCGCGCAGGGTTCCTCGGACGAGGGGTTGATCACGTGAAAGTCATTGACCGCCGAGGGGGCGACCCACTGACCGTTGATATAGAAATCGCGTTTTTCGATCATGGCGCATCCTCCTGTGCCAACAGCCCGAAGCCGGGAATCGCGGCCACTCTGTCACCGGGGCAAGGGCACGGCAAGGAAAAATTTGATCAAATTATTTGACGCCCTTATGTGGTTTAACAATCGCGCAAAGTGTTTAGGTTTACGGCAACCGACTCGGGTTTTTCACAATAAAGGAGATTCGCCATGGGTTTGCGCATCAATGATACGGTTCCGAACTTCACTGCAGAGACGGATCAGGGCACCATTCAGTTCCATGATTGGATTGGTGACAGCTGGGCGATCCTGTTTTCGCACCCCAAAGATTTTACTCCTGTTTGCACCACTGAGTTTTCGGCTGTGGCGCAGCTGAATGACGAATGGGCGTCTCGCAATACCAAGGTTCTGGGCGTGTCGGTCGACGGGGTCGAGGATCACAAGAAGTGGAAAAAAGACATCGAGGCTTACGGCAACGCCAACCCCGGCTTTCCGATCATCGCCGATGACGGGCTGGCGGTGTCCAAGGCGTTCGACATGCTGCCAGCCGAGGCGTATCTGCCCGACGGTCGCACGCCTGCAGACAGCGCCACGGTGCGCTCGGTCTTTATAATCGGGCCGGACAAGCAGCTGAAACTTTCGATGACCTATCCGATGACCGTGGGCCGGAACTTTGCCGAGATTCTGCGCGCGCTGGACGGATTGCAGATGTCGGCCAAGGGCGTTGCGACGCCTGCCAACTGGGTGCCGGGTGAAGACGTGATCATCCCGCCTGCCGTGTCCAACGACGAAGCGAAAGAAAAGTTCGGCGAGTTCGAAACGATCTTTCCCTATCTGCGCAAGACCAAGGCACCGTCGTAAGGCGGCACCGGGTCCGGGGGGCTGTCTGCCCCCCTCGCGCCTAACGGCGTACTTCCCCCGAAGGTATCTTCAACCAGATGAAGTACGCGGGCGCTGCGGGTGCAGGTGCAGCTTTGCCCGATAAGCGGCGCGTTTGAATTCGCGGGTCAGTTTATCCGACAGTGGCGGTTTGGTTTGGATGGTCGACCCACCGATTTCGCGCGCCACCTCTTGATTGCCACTGCCCAGCAGGGCGTGGATGGGTTGGCCGGTCAGCCAGTGCATTTGCATGAAGGTATCTACCGGGCGGTCAATCTGTTCGGTGGCGGCAAGCAATCGTTTGGCCGCGTGTCGACCCACCATCTGACAGACGCATTGCAACCCGATCACCTTGGGCAGGATCAGCCGAAGCCCGTTCTGTTCGGCCAGAGTCTGAACCGGGACCTCGCGCTGCTTTACCGGAATGCGGATATAATGGTCGGGTGTGGCGATCGGGGCCAGAACCTTGAGCGTCTCGGCCATGCGGGCGGGGTCGATACGCAGGTCATCTTCGGTGATGATGGCCAGATCAATTTCTTCATCGACCAGCTTGCGCCAGATGCGGCGATGGCTTTCGAACACGCCGATTTCAGCCGGACGCAAAGCAAAGGGGTAATGCGGGCGGTGCAGATTGCCGGGATGAAGCTGAACACCGGCGATCTGGTCGGGATCACGGCCATTCACGGCCTCGAACAGTTCGGCATTTGGCAGATCGGCGCACAGCTTGTCGGCATTGGGTCGCCGGGTGGTGCTAGAGGACATATGGATGATAAAGGATCGCATGATCCCGTGCATAGAACACGGGACCATGCGGGGGAAGAGGAACCGGATAGAAACTCTGCCCCCGTGCGCACTCAGAACCCGTAGCGCAGGCCGACATTGACGCTGAACGTGTCGATATCGTCTTCGACAGAGCCGGTGGAGGCTCCGTTGGGTGCCACGCGGTTGGTTGAGACGTCGAAGGCGCGAGAATAGCGGGTATCGAGGGTTAATGCAGTGGTTTCGTTGACCTCATAAGCCACGCCGGCGATGACTTGGGCTGCAAAATTCGTCTCACTGTCGTCCAGCCGCACGCCCGGCCCGTAAGAGATGTCGATATCGGAATAGGTTACGCCAAGACCCAGACCCACATAGGGTGTGAAAGCGCTGTTTTGCTTGATGTCGAATAGCACATTGCCAAACAGCGAGGTCTGCGTGATATCGCCCGATGTATTCCCCTCATTTCCGGAGCCGTTGCCCGAGAAATTGACGCCGTCCACGTCGTTTTCGCGGTAGGACAATTCCAGTTCGACCCGGGTGCCGATGCGGTCATTAGACCATTGTGGAATTTCCTTGCCAACGGCGATACCCAGCCCATAGCCCGCGTCAAAATCGGTGTCCACGGATTGTGGCGATCCGTTGACCGTGCCGCCGAAGTCGCTGTCTTGCAATTGGCTGTAGCCTGCGAAGCCTTGAATATAAAGGCCATCAGTCAGGCTTTGGGCAGCCAGTGCCGACGCGCTGACCGTCAGGGCCGCCGAGGCGAGAATGAGACGAGAAACCATAACCATGTCCTTTGTTCCGAATTGGGTACAAGGCACATGTGGGCAATTGAGACGCGAAAAGAAGGCGCTGGAGCTTCACGTTGAGTCACAGGTTATTTGCACGGTGTGAGTGAATAAATCCGCCTTGAATTTCAGATTTGATCTTTTCTGGGCTTGGGCGCTTTGGCCTCGTTCATCAGGGGGGCGGTCAAAAGCTCTTCGACAAAGAAACTGAGCAGTTGAAGCCGTCCCGTGACATCTGCCTTACGATAAATCGCTGCGCTTTGTGCCTTGATCGTCCCTTCTTTGGTCTGCCTGAGTTCGGCGATTTCTGCGATGGACAGCCCTTTGATGGACAGCAGCGCGACATCACGTTCAGCGTCGCTGAGTTGCCATTCGCTGAACTGGTTGTCGATGATTTGGGCAAAGGCACCCTGCGCCACACCAAGCTGACGCTGCATTTCGCGCACGCGCCGATTTTGCGTGCGTATCAGGGTAATGGTTGCGGCCAGTCCCCCCATCAGCGCCAGCGACAGGACCAGTTCAAACCCGTGCAGATGGCGGAACCCGGCACTTTCGCCTCCGGTCCAATCCAGGACTGCGTCGGTCAAGAAAAAGGCGGCGCAGAGGGCCTGCACCACCAGAAGGAGCCAGAGTAAAGACGTCTGTGAGAGCTTCATGGCGCTCCTTTGATATCGCGCGGTCAGTCGTCGTCTTTTTCGATTTCGATGGCGGTCACCTCGCCATCCGTTTCGGTCAGGACCAGTTCAGTTTCCACGCCATCCTTGCTGAGTTCAACCTCGATCTCACCATCTTCGAATTCGATCTCTTCGATCTGGTACCCCTGCGCCTCTAGGGTCGACCGGATTTCGGCCTCGCTGGTTCCCAGTTTGTCGCCAAGCCCTACGTTGGCCAGAGCCAGGGCCGGGGCAGTTACGATCAGGCCGGTCAGTGTCAGCATCTTGAAGGTTTCCATATCGCATCTCCTTTTGTGCATTGCGTCGATGCGATCGAACTGGGGATGGCCCCCGGCTGCTGCGATTGGATTTTGGTTGAAACTGGCGGGTTTAAACCAAGGTTTACGCCGCAATTTCAACGAAACAGGGGCATTTAGGCCTTACGGTTCTGAACGCAACCAATTTGTGGTAGGGTGTTGTCGGGGGAATAATCTACAGGCATGCGACCAACGACGTCGGGATTTTCAGACTGTGTATAACAGGAGAAGACGATGGGTTTTACTGATTGGTACATTGAAGGCGATGCTTTTGGGAACTGCAACTGCGGGTATGCATGCCCTTGCCAGTTCGAAGAATTGCCAACCCATGGCCATTGCCGCGGGTTTGAAGTGTTGGAAGTTTCAAAGGGGCATTTTGGCGACACGGATCTAAGTGGTACGAAGGCTGCTCTTATCTATGCCTGGCCGGGTCCCATTTTCGAGGGCGGCGGTGAGATGCAGGTGATCATCGATCCAAGTGCCTCGGACGCCCAACGCGCCGCATTGGAAAAGGTCTTTCACGGCGAAGAGACCGAGGAAATGGCGACCCACTGGCATGTTTTCCGTACGATGTGCGACAACGTTCATGAGACTCTGTATGTGCCGATTGATTTTGAGATGGACATGGACGGGCGTACGGCCCAGGTCACCATCGGGGATGTGCTGAAATCTACCGGCGAACCGATTCAGGCACCGCATGGCGGTGGCCCGCATCGCGTACGGATCGATATCCCCGGCGGTATCGAATTCACCCTGGCCGAGATCGGCAGCGCGTCGACCAAGGCAGACGCGGCGATCAAACTGGACCTGAACGACAGCTACGGCCAATGGCATATCATGAAGCACGGGCCGTCAGGGGTGGCGCACTGATTGTTGAGCAGCGCCGCATTTGTCCAAAACCCGAATTGCGGCGCAGTTCCCACTACATATCGAGTGTTCGAGCGCCTTTGAATGTCTCGAACCCGTTGGTTGTCTCGGTCAGTTCTGCCTCGTAATGGGCAATCATTGACATTGCGATGGGCTCGATCTGCTCGTGCCAGACTGGCCCTTCGTAGAAGTCATTCTTTAACCGCTCTCTTGCTTCCAAAGAGGGGAAAGCGCGCATCCAGTGTACTTTGTTGGCATCCTCCAGATCGCGGAGTGGCCCAAAAACAAGCATGCCTGCATCGCGCAGAGCAGAGCGGTTATGCTTTTCAAAAAAAGCAATAAATTCCTCCCGGAGGCCGGGTTTCAGCGTGTAATGACGAATTTCCAGGATCATTGCATTGCCTCACAGAAGAACTCTTTAACTGTCGCCATGGTTCGAGGACGTTTCAAGGGCAGCCCAAACAAAAAAAGACCCCGGCTGAAACCGGGGTCTTTCCTGTTCGAAATAGAAAGGCAGATTACTCTGCGCTTTCCTCTTTCTTTTCTTTCTTCTCGGGAACGATCTCTTCACCGGTTTCCTGATCGACCACTTTCATCGACAGGCGCACCTTGCCGCGATCGTCAAAGCCCAGCAGCTTGACTTTCACTTCCTGACCTTCCTTCAGAACATCTGACGGATGGTTCAGGCGGCGGTTTTCGATTTGGGACACGTGGACCAGACCGTCGCGCTTGCCAAAGAAATTCACAAAGGCACCGAAGTCGACGATCTTGACCACTTTACCGGTATAGATCTGGCCCTCTTCGGGTTCTGCGACGATCGAGTGGATCATCTCATAGGCCTTCTTGATCGATTCACCGTCGGGCGAGGCGATCTTGATCACGCCGTCGTCGTTGATGTCGACCTTAGCACCCGACACTTCGACGATTTCGCGGATGACCTTACCGCCCGAGCCGATCACTTCACGGATCTTGTCGGTCGGGATGTTCATGGTCTCGATGCGCGGTGCGTGGACCGAGAATTCGTTGGTTTCGGACAGGGCTTTGCCCATCTCGCCCAGGATGTGCATCCGGCCGTCCTTGGCTTGCGCCAGGGCTTTTTCCATGATCTCGGGTGTGATGCCCGCAACCTTGATGTCCATCTGCAGCGAGGTGATGCCGTTTTCGGTACCCGCCACTTTGAAGTCCATGTCGCCCAGGTGGTCTTCGTCACCCAGAATGTCCGACAGGATGGCATAGTTGCCGTCATCTTCCAGGATCAGACCCATGGCCACACCGGCAACCGGTGCTTTCAGCGGAACGCCCGCATCCATCATCGACAGCGAGCCGCCGCAGACCGACGCCATCGAGCTGGAGCCGTTGGATTCGGTGATCTCCGACACGATGCGGATCGTGTAGGGGAAGTCGGTCGCCGCAGGCAGAACCGCCTGCAAAGCGCGCCATGCCAGCTTGCCGTGGCCAATCTCACGACGGCCGGGGCCACCAACGCGGCCAACTTCACCTACCGAATACGGAGGAAAGTTGTAGTGCAGCAGGAAGTTCGATTTGAAGTTGCCGTGCAGCGCGTCGATGAACTGTTCGTCGTCGCCGGTGCCCAGTGTGGTCACGGCCAGCGCCTGTGTTTCACCACGGGTGAACAGCGCGGAACCGTGCGTACGCGGCAGCATCGAGGTTTCTGCAACGATCGAGCGGATATCGGTGGTCGAGCGACCATCGATCCGCTTGCCGCCTTTGACGACGTCGCCGCGCAGAATACCTGCTTCCAGCTTTTTCATTGCCGAACCGAGGTTGCCGTCTTCCAACTGCTCTTCGGTCAACGCTTCCTTGATCGCTTCACGGGCAGCGGCAACAGCGGCGGTGCGCTCCTGCTTGTCGGTGATTGCGAAGGCGGCGCGCATCTGCTCTTCACCGGCGGCCTTAACGGCAGCTGACAGTTCGGAGTAATCCGGCGCCTGGAAATCGAACGGCTCTTTCGCGGCTTCTTCGGCCAGCGAGATGATCAGGTCGATGACCGGCTGAATCTGCTCATGCGCAAAGTTGACCGCGCCCAGCATTTCCGCCTCGGACAGCTCGTAGGCTTCCGATTCCACCATCATCACGGCGTCTTTGGTGCCAGCAACAACCAGATCCAGACGCTGTTCGGGGTTCAGGCGCAGGTCCTGCATATCGTCGACGGTCGGGTTCAGGACGTATTCGCCATCCTCAAACCCAACACGGGCACCGGCGATCGGGCCACGGAACGGCGCACCGGAAATGGTCAACGCAGCCGACGCAGCGATCATCGCGACGATGTCGGGGTCGTTGACGAGATCGTGGCTGAGGACGGTACACATCACCAGAACTTCGTTCTTGAAGCCGTCAACGAACAGCGGGCGGATCGGACGGTCGATCAGACGCGCGGTCAGCGTCTCTTTCTCGGTCGGGCGCGCCTCGCGCTTGAAGAAGCCACCCGGAACCTTACCGGCGGCATAGTATTTTTCCTGATAATGCACGGTCAGCGGGAAAAAGTCCTGACCGGGTTTTTGTGCCCGCGCAAAGGTCACGTTTGCCATGACGCTGGTTTCGCCCAGCGTGGCAATCACGCTGCCGTCCGCCTGACGGGCAACTTTGCCGGTTTCCAGTGTCAGCGTCTCTTCGCCCCACTGCATAGATTTCTTTGTTACATCAAACATATGCGTATCCTAGATGGGAGCGCTCCCGGCCCTCCGGGTCTCCCGTTTGCATGGCGGCCCCATTGCCGCCGACCCCATTTTAACTTTCGTCTGAGTGCCAGGGTCAGGGCACAACGTCTCAGATATCGCGCGCATACATGAGATTGCGCCCAAAGGAAAGCGAAACCGAACCGGGTTGGCGGTCTGCCGCCCTGCTGAATTCGTGATGATGCCGGCATGGACCTGGGGTGGTACAGGCCGCTAAGGTACGGGGGCATTTCGGGTTTCGGGCGGAGAATGCAGATGACGGCCTGGCTAAGGATTATACCGCTGGCATTGCTGGGTTTCATCGGCCCGGTTTCGGCCGCGCCAGGTGCTGCGTTAGATTGGGCCGCGCTGCCGGACCCGTCGGTCCAGACCTATGACGACCCTTTTCGCGCGCTTACCCCCGAGCAATTTGATGATCTGTTATTCGCGGTCCGCCTGCGCAGCAGATTGCAGCAAGACGTCGGCAGCGCGGAAGACCGCCAGAAATGGCAATCACTTCTGATGGAAACCGAAGATGCCCTTGCCGCCGACCAGATTGACGTCGACTGGCTGCTGTCCCAGCGCGAATACGTGTCCGAGCGCCGAAACAGGGCCAACACAAGCGGCAATCCCGGTCTTGACGGTCAGACGGTGACCCTGATGGGTTATGCCATTCCTGCGCCATCGGATGAAGATGGCCAATCGGTGGCTTATCTGGTGCCTATGCCCGGCATGTGCAGTCACCTGCCACCACCCGCGCCGAACCAGATGATCCGGTTGAAATTGCGCAACGGCTGGACACCGGCCTATACGCATGAGCCGGTGCGCCTGACTGGGCAACTGTTAATCGATCCTTCGGACCATGAGATGAACGTCGTTGACGGGCTAATGCCGATGCGTGCCACATTCCGAATGGATGTCGACCTTGTCGAGACGCTGGAAAATCAAGAGGGTCAATCCACCTGGACGCCATCCCTAAGGGACCGGTTGCGCGCGGCGGGCAGTCGTAAAACCCGTGGGGCGCCGTTACAGGATTAATTACCCGTTTTTCCGTTTTTGGCAGTAAAACCCCGAAAATTGCGCGGATTTTGCGAAATTTTGATGATCGTGTAAGCTCTTACCAGAAGACTCGCGGTCGACATGACGGGAAACGCGCCAAGGGAAAACCAGAAAACTTGCCGTCCACCGACCGAAGACCTTGGCGTTTGCACGCAGCAAACTGAGGGAAAGTCGAATGGCACAAACCAAGAAAATGCTGGATCCAGATCCACGGATCTATGATTTTGAGACCGAATATGAGCTGGGCCAGGATAATGTCAGGCCTTTCGGGCTGGATATCCACAACCCGGTCTTTCTGATCTCTAGTATCCTGATCTTTGCCTTTGTTCTGATCGCCTTAGCCAACCAAGAGGCCGCAGCGACGTTCTTTGGCTGGCTCCGGCCCTGGCTGACAAGCACGTTTGATTGGTTCCTGGTCCTGTCCGTGGATGCGATCACGCTGTTCTGCCTGGTGCTGATCATCCTGCCCGTGGGCAAGGTTCGGATTGGCGGCAAAGACGCCAAGCCCGATTATTCCTATGCAGGCTGGATCGCGATGATGTTCGCCGCCGGCATCGGCATCGGTCTGCTGTTCTTTGGAGTGATGGAGCCGGTCTATTACAACTTTGCCGAGGACGGTAATGCCGTGCCACTAGGCATTGATATCGCAGTGCCGGGCAACGAATATGCCGGTATCGTCGGCACCATCCACCACTGGGGCCTTGAAGGTTGGGCGGTGTACGCCGCGGTTGGCCTTAGCCTTGCAATCTTCAGTTACAATTTGGGCCTACCGTTGACCCTTCGGTCTGCGTTCTACCCGATCCTGGGTGAGCGAGTCTGGGGCTGGTGGGGCCATTTCATCGATACGTTGGCCGTCTTTGCCACCCTTTTCGGCCTGACCACATCATTGGGTCTGGGCGCGCAGCAGGTTGCGGCGGGGCTGTACGAAGTGTTCGGCATCGAATCCAGCCCGACCGTCGTTGTCCTGCTTATTATTGGCATCACCATGATTGCACTGGGCTCAGTCCTGATGGGTATGGATGCAGGCGTCAAACGGCTGAGTGAGATCAACATGATCATGGCCGTAGGGCTGTTCATTTTCGTCATTGTTGTCACCGGAATTGGCACAGCCATCTCACGGTATTTCAACGTGATGACGGATTATGTGCTGCACCTGCCAGCGCTGTCCAACCCATTCGGACGTGAGGATACCAGCTACTTCCATGGCTGGACCACCTTCTACTGGGCGTGGTGGATCGCATGGTCACCGTTTGTGGGCATGTTTATTGCCCGTATCTCGAAGGGCCGCACGGTACGTGAATTCGTCATCTGCGCCCTGCTTGCGCCGACAGCGGTTTGCGCCCTGTGGATGTCGACATTTGGCGGTGCAGCCATCGATATGCTGAATGCGGGCGGAGCGGAAGGTGTTCGCGCCACGGTGATCGACAGTTATGCCCCCGAAGGCGCGCTGTTCGGCTTCCTGAAAGAGCTGCCGCTGTATAGCATCGTGGCCCCAATTGCGCTGGTCCTGATCGTGGTGTTCTTTGTGACCTCGTCGGACTCGGGTTCGCTGGTGATCGACACGATCACGGCGGGCGGCAAGATGGACGCCCCCGTCATCCAGCGCGTGTTCTGGTGTACGCTCGAAGGTCTGGTCGCCATCGCATTGCTGCTGGGCGGTGGCCTTGCCGCCTTGCAAGGCGCAGCGGTGTCGACAGGTATCCCCTTCACGCTGGTGGTTCTGATCATGTGCTATTGCCTATGGCTGGCACTGAAATCAGAGAAGGCGAAGATGTGAGGTAATCCCTGACACAACGGAAGCGCTCGCCATCAGGCGGGCGTTTTTTTGTTGCGCCTTAGGTCGGTTCTCGGCCTAAAATCTGAAAGCTTTGTTTTGCTATCAAATAGAAGAATTCTAAGCGGGGAATTCGCCGAACAGAGGTTTTTGATTGCTCTGATGCCGCTGGACAAGCTTTCGCATTTGTTTGCCCTTTTGGGGAATATAGCGTGCCGACAGCGCCTGAACCTGCGGGTCGCCGCATCCGGGAAACAAATCCATTATCTCTTGCCGGGCCTCTTCCGAGACTGATTTTATGGCTTCTGGCCCTGTAAAAAGGCTTTCCGTTGGTGTGCCGTTGGACCAGATGATTTCATGCGTATCGAACAGAAGATGGAAATACACCACCCCGTCTGATGTGTTTTCCAGTGTCTCAACGCCGTCAAGCGGAAGAAGCTTGTTCGCCGGGATCAAGATATCCTTACAATCAAACATGCGCAGAGCGACCGTTGAGGAAACAAGAACACGATGCTGTGGTGAGACGACAAGATCCTGCTTGGGGTATCCTGCCCCCAAGGCACCGGCGCGGATCAGAATCGGTTTAAGTCTCGGCTGGGCCTCCAGTTCAGCGTTGCTGAGACAGCGTGACCCGATCCATCGGATAGGTTTATGGCCATGATCATAGGTCAGAACCTGATCTGACACTTGCAGGTCCTCGACCCGCCTTGGACCCTGAAGCGTTTCAATAAGGGTTCCGGACGCAAAGCATAGCACGTCCACAAACTCGCCGCTTGCGTTTGTTGGGCCCGTTTGTGACTGGTTGATGTCAATTTCGTTTTGCCCGCTATCATTCCAAGCCGCAGCAATTGCATCGGTGTTTACGGTCAATCCATTGAACAGCGCCAGCGGTTCCAGCGGCCCGTTGTTCACCTTCACACCAAACAGCGCGATGGTTCCGTCCGGATTTACCTCTAACCGGACGACGGGTTCCCCATTCGTGTTTCCCAGCTGCCAAACGGCAGGTGTGTCGATCTCATACCTGTCACCGTCAGCAAACTGAACCGTTTGGCCCGCGGTTCCAGGTATCTGAAATTGAAGCTCATTTGGGGCTCCGGCAGGCCCGCCGACAAACAGATCGACGTCATTGATCTGAAGACTGAAACTGTTGTCCAGACTATCGAAGTCAATAACGAATCCGCCACCAGGGGACGTATCTGTAAAGTCGGTGGAGCCACCACCACTGATGCTGAAGTCTGTCATTTAATTTCTTCGGTCCCAAATCTTACGCGGACACAAAATCCATGTGCGGGGGTTCAATCAAGGCCGCAATGAGGTCATTTCGCGGCATCGGGAAAGTGTGTTCCGACGCTAAAGTTGGCGAAGTGTAAAGAAAAACTGTATCCGTTTCAGCACGTTCGCGATTCATGCGCTTTACCATCACTGGCAAGAGTAAAACAAAAAAACGCCCGCCAAAAAGGCGGGCGTCTGAATTGTACCAGCTGTACAGTCCGATCTTAACGGCGGATGCCCAGCTTTTTGATCAGGTCCTGATAGCGTGCTTCTTCCTTGCCCTTCAGGTAGTCCAGCAGCTTACGGCGCTGGGCGACCATTTTCAGCAGACCGCGACGACCGTGGTTGTCTTTTTTGTGGGTCTTGAAGTGCTCGGTCAGGGTGGTGATGCGCGAGGTCAGGATAGCAACTTGGACTTCTGGCGAACCGGTGTCGCCGTCCTTGGTTGCGAATTCTTTCATAACGCGTGCTTTTTCAGCGGCAGTAATCGACATCGGGGTCTCCTTTAAAAGGTTAGAGTTGATGGCACAGGCCGGGATGTCGTCCAGCACAGGCCCATGGAGAAGACCGCACCGATTCCGATGCGGATGCGCGCGTATAAGCGTAATTTTGGCGAATGGCAAAAGGATTCTTCGGGCTCAGCCCAATGCGACCAGCTGTGCCAGATCGATCTCAGAGATCAGCTGAATGTCGTCGGCCGTCAACCCTTCGGCCCCCAGCAGCTGCGCCACATCCTGCCCGTCGATCAGCACATGTGTCAGATTCTCGTTTTCAGCGTCAGTTTCGATCTGAATGTCGGGGTCTTCCTGACCATCCCATGATACAAACAGCTTGTCTTGGCCGGGTTGGAAATCCATCACGGTCACCGCTTCATCCTCGGCTTCGGGGGTCAGGATAATCTCATCCGCACCGTCGCCGCCGGTGACGATGTCGCCGCTATCGGCCAGAATCGTATCCTCGCCATCGCCGCCGTTCAGGAAATCGACAGCGTCTACTTCTTCTTCGCCGTTCAATATGTCGTCGCCGTCGCCGCCAAAAAGAACATCCTCACCCGTGCCGCCGTCCAGTATGTCGTCGCCGTACCCGCCGTGCAGCGCGTCATCGCCATCACCACCGTCCAACGTGTCATCGTCCTGCCCGCCATAGAGCGTATCTTCACCCTCGCCCCCCTCCAGCTGATCTGCGCCGGAATGACCATAAAGCATGTCATCGTCATCACCCCCGGTCAGCAGGTCATCCCCATCCTCGCCATGCAGAATATCGTCGCCCGCGCCACCTGATACGAAATCCGCCCCTTCACCGGCGAACAGCACGTCATTGCCTGCACCGCCGTCGATGGTGTCATCCCCACTATATCCATTGACTTGGTCGTCCCCGTCCTGGCCGGTCAGCACATCCGCCTCTTCGGTTCCGGCAATGACCAGATCGCCTTCGAATTCGGACAGGATGGTTCCGGTCGATGGTTCCTGTTCTTCCGCGGTGTCTTGGGACGTGGTCGGGTCTTCGTCGGTTTCGTCGATCTCAAGGTACTTGCCGTCAGAGACCTCGTCAGGCTGATCGTCAATGCTGTCTTCATCTTCGGGCGTGTCTTCGGGGACAAACGCGTCGCTCATGGCAAAGGCTGCGCCACCGACAGCGGCCAGACTTAGGAATCCGATCAGAAACATGGGAACCCTCCGTGAACGTACTGCCCCGAGGGTAAATGTCTCATGCGGTCAAGCACTTGGTCAAAGCCAAGCTGATCTCGTGGTTAACCTTTTGTCACCACGGTTCGGGTTGTTGAGTATAGGCGATATAGAGCGGGTGTTTCGGGTGTCCGCCCTTGGTCAGCCCCAGGTGAAACAGTGGTTGGCCGGTGCCGCGCAGCAAGGTTTCCACCGCCGGGCCGCGATCCAGATGCGCACCATGGGTGCCCCAGGCGGCAATGACCTGATCGGCCCATTCGACGCCGTCCAGAATCGCCGCGTTATTCGCAGGCCCCACTGGATCGGTGGCGGCGCGCATCTTGCGCGGATCTGTGTCGCGCCACGCAAAGATGTTGGTGACCTGAAACGCCCCGAACCCCAACGCCCGCGCCCGCCGTTCACAGCGTTCGACGGTGGGGTCGTTCTGCACCTCGGTCGCGGTTGAGGGGTTCAGCATCACGAACAGCGCCTTGCATCCCTCCGGGTCCCAGATGCGGGTCAGGCTATAGCGATACTTCTCGCAATCGGAATAAATGGCGGTCGAGGGCGCATCGCCCTTGGTATGCGTTCGGGTGATCATGCCATTCGCCTAACACGCCGTTTAATCGACGAACACCCGGTTGGGATGCAATTCGCCGGATTTGTAGATACCTACAGCAACGGCCTTGCCGTCCAGCGAGGCCCAGGCCTCGTCGCCGTATTCCACGTCCGAGGCCAGCACCATGCCCGGGTTGCCGTTGCGCAGGCGAGTGGCCCCTTCAGGGGTACATTTCAGTTCGGGCAGATCCGACAGACCGGTTTCCAGCGGATGCAGATACTCGTCCAACGCGGTTGTCTTGGCCATTTCGTCGATCTGTTCGATGCTCAAACCGTCCTCGGCCTCAAACGGGCCGGACCAGATGCGGCGGAGGACCTTGACGTGACCGTGGCATCCCAGTGCCGCCCCCAGATCGCGGGCGATCGAGCGGACATAACCGCCTTTGCCACAGGTCATTTCCAGTACGACGTGATCTTCATCGGGGCGGTCGACGAGGATCAGTTCCTCAACCCATAGGGGGCGAGCGGTCAGTTCCACGTCCTCGCCATCGCGGGCCAGCTTGTAAGCGCGCTGGCCGTCAATTTTCACCGCCGAGAACTTGGGCGGAACCTGCATGATCTCACCCAAAAAAGGGGCCAATGCCTGTTTGATATCCTCATCCGAGGGGCGCGCATCGCTTTGTGCAATCACTTCGCCCTCGGCATCGTCGGTATTGGTGGCCTGACCCAGACGCACGGTGAATGTGTAGGCTTTTAGCGCGTCGGTGATGTAGGGAACGGTCTTGGTCGCCTCCCCCAATGCCACGGCCAGAACACCGGTCGCTTCGGGGTCCAGCGTGCCTGCATGGCCCGCTTTTTTTGCGTCCATCGCCCAGCGTACCTTGTTGACCACCGCGGTCGAGGTCATGCCCGCGGGTTTGTCCACCACCAGCCAGCCGGAAATGTCTCGACCCTTGCGTTTACGTCCCATCTTGCACCTTGCCCTTTGCTGAGGCGCGCGACCTAACGGATCACCCGGGTCCTGTCAATTTCCCGGTGTGTCTTCGACCACACCCACGATTGGCCCCAGCGAAAAGCCAACATCCGAGCGGTTGCTGGCCCGGTCGTACATGCGTGAGATATTGCCATCGAAGAACAGCGCATTCGGCGTTTCCAGCACGTTGCGGAAAAGGCTGCCGAATTCATGAAAAGTGACGTAGTCATCCGAGATTGCGAACACCGCCCGCGTGCCATCGGCGCTGGTGCCCACCCCGTTGCGCACATAGAGCGAGGTCGAGTCAGGCAGAAAGCGCGGATGCAGCTCTCCGTCGATCACCAGCATCGGGCCGGATTGGGTGGCAAACCGGCAGTCGGGGGCCTGTTCGACGAAATCCAGCGTCTCGAACACATCGGCGCGACCGTCGCGGATGCAGAACACGCCGTTGGGCAGCAGGCCGAAATTGCCGGGGCCGGGATTCGGGATCACGCGCATGACCTCTTCGCCCTCTTCGACATAGTGGCCGACGGGCGAGCGGTCGTCGTGATACATACCGGCGTTCATCCCAAAGGCCAGACGCTTTCCACTGGGTTCAAGCGCCTCGTTCACCGATGAGAAATGCCCCAGCAGGTCGTCATTTTCGTCGTTCAGAAACAGGCGCAGGTCTTCATTGGCGGCGTCCACCTCGCAAACGGTGTACCGCTTATTCTCGTGGGTCAGCTTTTCGCAGGTGACCGCGCCGGCCTGCGCGGCCCAGAAAACCGCGCCCAACGTGACCAGTGTGCGGATCACTCGTCCAGATCGCGGCGCACCGCGTCCTGATTGAACATGCGGCGGGTGTCGTCCAGACGATCGAAAGTATCATCCAGACGGAACCGCAGATCGGGCGAAAACTTAAGGTTGAGCTTTTTGCCGATCACGCGCCGCAACTCGCCCTTGTTGCGAGCGAGCAGTTCGATCACATCTTCCTGCCCTTTGCCTCCAAGGGGCAGCACATAGGCGGTGGCGATCTTCAGATCGGGCGAGGTGCGCACCTCACCTACAGTGATCGACATGCGGTTCAGGTCGGGGTCGTGGACATCTCCGCGCGCCAGAACCTCGGACAGGGTGCGTCGGATCAGTTCGCCGACGCGCAGCTGTCGTTGGGAGGGGCCGGGGCCATCGTGGAATTTGTTCTTTGCCATATCCCCGATCTAAGCGCAAAGCTGGGCTTTGCCAAGCGGGCGCGAACCGGGTAGGAGGCTTTGAGCCGACTTTAGAAAGGACCAGCGCAATGACCCATATTCCGGGGATCGTAATCACAGGGGCTTCGGGCCGTATGGGGCAGATGCTGATCAAGACCGTCACCGACAGCGATCAGGCGCGTTTGGTCGGTGTGGTCGAGCGTACAGGCCATGATTGGATCGGTCAGGACGTGGGCACGGCCATGGGCGGTCAAGCGCTGGGCGTCACCGTGACCGATGACCCGCTTGAGGCATTTGCGCAGGCGCAGGCGGTGATCGATTTCACAGCACCCGAAGCGACGCTGGAATTTGCCGCGCTGGCCGCGCAGGCGCGCTGCGTGCACGTGATTGGCACCACCGGCATGTCGGATGAGCAGATCGCAGCGCTGGAGCCAGCTTCGCGCCATGCCGTTATCGTGCGGGCTGGGAACATGAGCCTTGGGGTCAATTTGCTGGTGCAACTGACCAAGAAAGTTGCCGCCGCGCTGGATGAGGATTTCGACATCGAAGTGATTGAAGGGCACCATCACCACAAGGTCGATGCGCCCTCGGGCACTGCGCTGATGCTGGGTGAGGCCGCCTCCGAAGGGCGCGGTGTCAATCTGGCCGACGTGTCCGACCGGGGCCGCGACGGGATCACTGGGGCCCGTAAACGCGGAGACATCGGATTCCACGCCATTCGCGGTGGCGACATCGTCGGCGAGCATGACGTGCTGTTCGCCGCCCCCGGAGAACGCATCGTTCTGCGCCATCTGGCCACCGACCGCGCCATCTTTGCTCGCGGTGCCCTAAAGGCAGCGCTATGGGGGCAGGGCAAGGCCCCCGGCCAGTATGACATGGTGGATGTGCTGGGGCTGTAACCCCGATTAGCGGAATGCGGCCAGACCGGGCGGTTCTGCACCATCCTGTTCTGCCGTTGCAAAGAGCAGCCCCAATCGTTGATCCCATGTCGGGTACTGGCCGGTCCGGGCATAGGTCAGGCGCTCGGCCCCGATGGAAATGCCAAGGGGCGCGGCCTCACCTCCGATCACGATCTCGCCGATCTCGGTCCAGTTGGCGGACGGAGGATAGGCCGTGGGGGCGAGTTCATCCGTATCACCGACGCGGTAATAGACGCCCATCGTCACGATATAGGCATCGCCAAACGGATCAGGAAAGAAAAAGCCCGAGGCATCGCGGGCGGCCAGGGCCTCAACCTCATCGCGCAGCAGCACTTTTTCGGTAAAGGGTAGGGCCATCTCGTCCAGCACCGTGCGCATATCCTCGGACTGCGGCACGCTGACAAAGGCAATGCGGGTGGGGTCAAGATCGAAGGCTTCGGTCAAAATGCGCATCATCAGACGCGTCGTGGCTTGACCGTCTGTGTCTGCGGGATGGCAGCCAACCTCATGAAATAGTGGCAACACGTCCGCACGAGATTTCTCACTGACATCGGCAACCCGAGCCAACGGTTGAATGACAAAAGCGTTCGAGGGCAGCGCGGATTGGTCAAAATCGTGCCGCAGCCCCTCGTTATAGTCATCGCGCCCGGAAGCAATGGACAGTGGTGCTGCTTCGTTGAACCCAAGCCCCGAGAATGTTTTTCTCAGATGATCGAGCGTCGTGCTGAATTCCTGTTCGAACGCCGCATTTTGGTCTTCCGCTGCTGTTGCCACGCGCGGCAAAAAGGTTCCGACCGTTGCTGCGGTTCCCAGCTGGACAACTTTGCGCCTGTTCCATCCCATCGGATACCTCCCGTGCCTGTTGGACGTGGCATCAGAGTATCACAGATGTTTCGGCTAAGGGTTAAGGGTTTCTGAAGACGGGCTTCCTGAGGTGCAATTACAGATCCTTCACCTTATCTTCACGCAGCGGGCAGGCCAGATAAACGCCGAATTCTTTGCCGATATCGGCGCTGACACGAGCGTGGACCCGGCCCTGGCGGTCGAGGAACCGTTGATTGTCTTCGACGGGGAAAATCCCCTCGTGCCAGATACCGGGGTGGATATAGAGGCCTCGCGAGCCGTCACACCAGAAAGCGACCACCTTTTCGGGGGTCAAATTGTCCCCGGGCAGCGCAGCGGGAACGATGAAGGGCTTGTTGTCCAACGGCCAGAACATCTGTCCGCCGTCTGGGTGATAGTTCATATGCCACAGCAGCACCTGATCACGCGGCGCGGTTTGCTGGTCGGTCTGTGCCTGTTGCGGGTCGGCGGACCAGCCCAGAACATAGTGGCCTTTAACCGCCTCGTTCTCACCATACAGCACGTCGCCCTGCCAGTCGCATTTGAACGTGCCCTCAACCCAGCCACCTTCATCGCCGGTGCCTTCGTCGATGGGGCGCCAGCCCTGTTGGGGCCAGCGAGAGATTTCGATCTCGAAGCCGTCCGGGTCATCGACCAGACAGCCATAGCCCTTGACCGACGCGTCTGTGGCCCGGATCAGGGGCACCTCATGCCAGGGCAGGGACGGCTTTGAACTGGCCTCAAAGATATATTCGGGGGCGTTCATGCCGCCCCCAGATGTTTGTCGACCATGCGTTGCACCATCGGCGCGAAATGGGTGAAATCCGGCGTCTTCATATCCGCACGCTTGCCTGCCTCGTCCAGATAGCGGACCTGAATGATTTCTTTCAGGTTCGGGTTGGCCTCGAATTCCGCGACTTCCTCGGCGCTCATCGGACCACCCTGCAGCTCCAAAGTGTGAACCGAAGCTGTGGATAGGCGGTTGAAATATTCAGGCTTGGTGGCACAGAGATACCGTTTGGCCGCCACATGATAGCGGCAGCAATCGGTGATGACTGACGGGAAGAACTGTTCCAGAACTTCGGCCCCCGCATCCTCGTGGTGGCGATCCTCGGTATCGTCGGGGTGATAGGTGCCGAACTCGGATGTGAAATGGCCGATATCGTGCAGCAGCGCGCCAACGATGATTTCCTCGGACTGGCCGTTCTGTTCGGCAATTGTGGCACCTTGCAGCATGTGTTCTGCCATCGTGACCGGTTCACCCAGATATTCCTCGCCACCACGACGGTCGAAGATATCCCCGATAAAGGCCACGATGTTGTCGCGGTTGAGGGTTGAGAAATCGGGTTTCATTCCGCTGCCTCCGGTTGCGCCATGTCCATCGCTGCGAGCGTCGACAGCAATCCATCCTTGTCGGCATAGCAGCCTTGTAGCCAACGCGATCCTGCGCCGGAATAGCCCAGCCGCGCGTGTAGGACGCGGGTGTTGTCGACGATGAAACTTTCACCCGGTTCCAGCTTGAACGACACGCCCATGGCCGGATCGTCGATGATCTCGCCAAGTTGGCGATAGGCAGCATAGTAGGCTTCCATCTGATCGAATGGCACGTCAACAAACGGGGCGGAAGACCGATTGTTGAAGCGGATGCCGACTAGCTCACCGTCCGGCGACAACTCGATCATTGGGCGGCGAGACCGCAGGCAGATGCCGTCCGAACCTTTGTATTCAAATCGCGCGGGATAGCCTGCCAGCAGGGCGAAGCCTTCGGGGTTCTGATCGCGCAGTTTTTCGGCGGCACGGAAACCATCGACTACAATGGAATCGCCACCTTCGGCGCTGTTTTCCAGACAATAGAGGATTTGCAGCGTCGGCACCGGGTCACGATAGGGGTTGTCGGTATGCGCCTGAAGACCAAGGCCAGTATAGGCTAGGTTGGTCGGGTTTACCTCGGTCCGAACCTCAAAATAGGGGCCATAGTTGGTTTCGCGGACGTAGCCGAAAAGATCGGCCACCTTCAGCAGTGATTCCGGCTCAGTCGGGCCGCCGGTCAGCTTGGCAAAACCGAACTTAGCCACTGCAGCCAGCCAGCCGCGCTTGGCGGCGGGATTGGCGTGGACTTCACCCCAATCAGCACTTGGCGCTTCGATGCCGCGTTCCCACGTGGTGATGCCATGTGCGACACGGCCTGTTTCTAAGGACCGGGCGCAATCATAGACGTGATCGGCCAGCCAATCGGCGGGGAAGGTCACGGTCTTGTCTTCGGGCTGGAAAGTGACCGTTAGATCGCCATTGCTGATCTCGGCGGAGCTGACTGAAATATCGACGGGAATGTCGCTGATGGTGATCAGACGCTGACCGTTTCCGGGCGCGCGTGTCTCCGGATCCAGCGCATTATCGCGCAGCCAGATCGCATGGAAACGGGCCTGAGTTCCGGTGTCAAATTCAACAGTCACAACCGAAGTATCGTGATTGGCAGTGCGCAGCATGGGGGTCTCCTGTTCAGCGCGGGCTTTGATTGAGCAGATACGCCTCTTGTGGCATTAACACAATTAATCCTTCTTTCGGCTGAGGCTTGGAAAATCTTATGGCAAAGAAAAAAATCGGATTGCCGCCGCTGGATTGGCTGCGCGTGTTCGAGGCCGCCGGTCGGTTGGGTGGTTTTTCCACCGCCGCCCGAGAGTTTGGGCTGACACAGGCAGCCGTCAGTCAGCGGATCGGTAACCTGGAGGCTTGGCTGGGCCGGTCCCTGTTCGTGCGCGAGGCACGAGGCGTGTCACTGACGGTTGAAGGCGAAAGCTATCTGCCGCTGGTGCAAGAGAGTTTGCAGGCGTTGGAGCGCAACACCGAAGATTTGTTCGGCAAATCCCCGCAAGAGCTGCGCGTCGCGGGCCTGTCTTCGAACATCCACGCTCTGGTTCTGCCTGGGCTTGCTCGGTTTCAGGAAACGCGACCCAATGTGCGGGTGATGACCGACTCGGTGGCGCGCCGGTCGTCCTTGGATGAGGAGCGGACCTGGTTGCAAATCCGCTATGGGCGTGGGGCCTGGCCCGGTCGGGATGCGGCCCTGATCGCCCGCGAGGTTCTGGTGCCGATGGCCGCGCCCGGTGTAAAATGGGGGGTGCCGCTGATTGAGCTGCGTGGCGAGCGCCCGGCGTGGCGGGACTGGGCGCGTAAGACGGGGCATGGCGAGATGCCGCCGTCACAGATCAGTTTCGATTCGATGGAACATGCCATTTCGGCGGCCCGGCAGGGGATTGGGGTGGTGCTGGGCTCGGTGCCTCTGGCCAGCGCGGATTTGCAGGCCGGTCGGCTGTGTCGGCTGGATCTGCCCGATTTGCAGACCAAAGACGGCTATTGGCTGACTTGGCCCGAAGAGCGGGTCAAATCGAAAAAGCAGCGTGCCCTGATTGCCGATTTTCTGCAGGCACTTCAGGGCTGATCAATCAGAAATCGACGGCGATGCCCTTTTTTTCCCAATCGCCATAGCGGGCCGGATCAGGGCCGTCGCGCCCGCCCAGTTCCTTGGGCATCTCTTTTGCTTCTGCCTCGGCCTTGCTGCGGCGTTCTTCCGCCTCGGCCAGGGCGCGCTGGGCGGCTGGGGGCAGGTCTTTGTGGTCGTCATTCGTGGTGTCGGGCATGACATCGGGTTCCTTTCCGGGCACGGGCTTGATATACGCCCCCGTCCGCCTTTGGCAATGCGGACGAGAGTCACATCAAAGGCGGTTTCATGTCCGACAACGCAACAGCGGCGCGACGCAGCGCGATCTATCTGTTGGATCAGATATTGGGTGAGGGGCGGCTGTTGTCCGAATGCCTGGCCGCAGGCGCGTTGGATCGACTGGCCCCCGAGGATCGCGCGCGGGCGCAGCGTTTGACCTTGCAAACCCTGCGCGGTTTGGAACGAGCTGACCGTCTTCTGGACAATCACCTTAACAGGACGCCTGCTCTGACCGTCAATAACGCGCTGCGCCTGGGCGCGGTTGAGCTGTGCCAGGGTGAGGCCGCGCATGGTGTCGTGAACTCGATGGTCGAAATTGTGGGGCGGTCGCGCAAACATGGCCGGCTCAAGGGGTTGGTCAACGCTGTGCTGCGCAAGGTTGCCGCCGAAGGGCCGGAAGCCTGGCCCAAGATGCGGGTGCCGCGCCTGCCGGACTGGCTGCGCGAGCCGCTGATCATGGCCTGGGGCACTGATGCCGTTGCAGGCATGGAGCAGGCGCATTTCACTGGCGCACCGCTGGACCTCTCACTGAAACCGGGGGCCACGGGACCGGGTGAGGCACTACCGACCGGGTCGATGCGTATGCAGGATGCGGGGCAGGTCTCAAACCTGCCGGGGTTTGATCGGGGCGACTGGTGGGTGCAGGACGCGGCGGCGGCTTTGCCGGTGTGTGTATTGGCACCAAAGCCCGGGGAATCCGTGCTGGATCTGTGTGCTGCACCCGGCGGCAAGACGCTGCAAATGGCGGCAGCCGGGGCCAAGGTGACGGCTCTGGATATTTCGGAGCCCCGACTGGAGCGAGTACGCGAGAACCTCAAACGCACTGGCTTACAAGCGCAAGTCATCGCTGGTGACGCGTTGGAGCATCAGGGCCAGTATGACGCGATCCTGTTGGACGCACCCTGTTCGGCCACCGGAACCATTCGGCGCCACCCGGACCTGCCCTTTGCCAAGGACGGCTCGGACTTCGGCGGGTTGATTGAATTGCAGGCGCAGATGCTGGCCCATGCCTGGACCCTGCTGAAACCCGGCGGACGGTTGGTCTATTGCACCTGCTCCCTGTTGCCTGACGAAGGCGAGGTGCAGATCGAAGAGGCGCTGGAACAATATCCTGACATGAGCATCGACCGCACCGCGCTGGACGTGACCGGGGTGGATCAAAGCTGGATCACCGAAGAAGGTGGCCTGCGTCTGCGGCCCGATTATTGGGCGGATCGCGGTGGCATGGACGGGTTCTATATCGCCTGCCTGAACAAATCCGCCTGATGGCACGCTTTTCGATGACTTGACGATCACACCGGTCTATCGTTGGGTCTCAGGCGCCAGCAGAGCGTGAGAGGCAGAGTAACGAGCGTCATGTCAAACTCAGATACCATGACAAATCGGTGGACGCGGTTTCAGAACCGTCTGTATGCGCGGCTCAGTCAGCGGCGCAAGGCCGCTGCCGGCTTCGTCACCGAGCCTGAACCGCGCACCGTAGGTTCATTTGCCCGGGGGCGGCAGCTGGTCGCCGGAAATCTGCTGTTTGCCGGGTTTCTGGTCGAGGCACAGGATACCGGCTTGTGGGACGTGACCGCGCCCAGCACCGGCTTTGACAATGAGCGCCACGGTTTTGCCTGGCTGGATGATCTGGCCGCCGTCGGCGATATGCGGGCGCGGGAAAAGGCGCAGCGTTGGGTGTGGGGTTGGATCGACGCGCATGGCCGCGGGCAAGGGCCGGGTTGGGCACCCGAACTGACCGGGCGGCGGGTGATGCGCTGGATCAACCACGCCGTCTTCCTTCTGCGCGGAATGGATGACAAGCAGAGCGCTGTGTTCTTTCGCGCGCTGGCGCAGCAAACCTGGTTCCTGTCCAAACGCTGGAAAGCGGCCACGCCAGGCCTGCCCCGGTTCGAGGCTCTGGCCGGTCTGGTTCAGGCCGGACTGGCGCTGAAAGGGTTGGAGCAGATGGCTGACCCGGCCCTGCGCGCCCTGGCAAAGGAATGCGAACGGCAGATCGACGCGCAGGGCGGTATTTCCACCCGCAACCCTGAAGAGTTGCTTGAGGTGTTTACCCTGCTGTCCTGGACCTCGGCCGCGCTGAGCGATCAGGGGCGGGGCACCCCCGGCGCGCAGGCCGATGCGATCAAACGCATGGCGCCGACGCTGCGCAGCCTGCGCCATTCAGACGGCGCATTGGCCCGCTTTCATGGCGGCGGGCGCGGGATCGAAGGGCGGCTGGATCAGGCGTTGGCTCAAAGCGGGGTTCGCCCGCAACACGCAACTGGGTTGGCGATGGGGTTTGCACGGCTTTACGCGGCCCGGACCAGCGTGATCGTCGATGCTAACGTGCCGCCCAAGGGGGCTGCATCTTATAATGCCCATGCCTCGACACTGGCGTTTGAGCTAACTTCGGGGCGGCGGCCACTGATTGTGAACTGCGGATCAGGCGAAAGTTTCGGAACGGAATGGCGGCGAGCCGGGCGCGCAACACCTTCGCATTCGACCCTGTGCCTGGATGGCTATTCTAGCGCGCGTTTGGCACCAGCGGGGAATGGAGGTGAACGAGAGGCTTTGGTCGATGCACCGCAAGACGTGCCGATTGATTTCGAAGAGGCATTCGAAGGCACCCGCTTTATGGTCGGGCATGACGGCTATACCAAAGTGTTCGGTCTGACCCATGCGCGTACGTTCGAGCTGCGATTTGATGGGCGAGAACTGACGGGCGAGGATATTCTGCTGACAGCTACCGACAAGGCCAAGCGGCAGTTTGACCGGGCGCTGGACGCTTCGGGCCTGAACGGGATCGGGTTTGATATCCGGTTTCACCTGCATCCAGACGTGGATGCGGCCATTGATTTGGGCGGCGCGGCGGTGTCGATGGCGCTCAAAAGTGGCGAAATTTGGATTTTCCGCCATGATGGCGTGGGAAAATTATCCGTTGAACCAAGCGTTTACCTTGAAAAAGGCCGTTTAAAGCCACGCGCGACAAAACAGATCGTTCTATCCGGGCGCGCAATGGAGTATGCGACCCGCACCCGGTGGACGCTGAGCAAGGCACAGGATACAGCCTATGCCGTGCGCGATCTGCACCGGGACGAGCCCGAGTTTGACTGACGCCAAAAGGACCTTTGGACCCATGACCGATCTTCACCCCGTGCGCCGCGCGTTGCTTTCCGTTTCCGACAAGACCGGGCTGATCGAGCTGGGTAAGGCGCTGGCCGAGCGCGGGGTCGAGCTCCTGTCGACCGGCGGTACAGCCAAGGCGCTGCGTGATGCAGGGCTTGAGGTGAAGGATGTCAGCGAGATCACCGGTTTCCCCGAAATGATGGATGGTCGGGTCAAGACTCTGCACCCGATGGTGCATGGCGGCCTGCTGGCGCTGCGCGACAACGACGGCCACGTGGCTGCGATGAATGAACATGGTATTGGCGCGATCGACTTGCTGGTTGTGAACCTCTATCCGTTCGAGGCGACGGTGGCCAAAGGCGCAGGTTATGACGAGTGCATCGAGAACATCGATATTGGCGGCCCTGCGATGATCCGTGCGGCCTCCAAGAACCATGCCTTTGTGAACGTAGTTGTGGATGTCGAGGATTACTCTTCGCTCCTGGATCAGTTGGAAGAGAATTACGGCAAGACATCCTACGGTTTCCGCCAGTGGCTGGCGCAAAAGGCTTACGCCCGGACCGCAGCGTACGACACCGCGGTTTCGAATTGGATGGCCGACGCACTGCAGCTTGATGCGCCCAAGCGCCGCGCCTTTGCCGGTGAACTGAAACAGACCCTGCGCTATGGTGAGAACAGTCATCAACAGGCGGCTTTCTACACTGATGGAACCAACCGTCCGGGTGTGGCGACCGCCGTTCAGCACCAGGGCAAGGAGCTGAGCTATAACAACATCAACGACACCGACGCAGCGTTTGAACTGGTGGCTGAGTTCGATCCTACAAAAGGTGCGGCATGTGCGATCATCAAACACGCCAACCCTTGCGGTGTTGCCACAGGCGCGACCTTGCTGGACGCGTATAAGTCGGCGTTCGATTGCGATCGTACTTCGGCCTTTGGTGGGATCGTGGCACTGAACCAACCGCTCGACGCGGAAACCGCACAGGAAATCACCGGGATTTTCACCGAAGTCGTGATTGCCCCCGGTGCATCGGATGAGGCCAAAGCAATCTTCGCGGCCAAGAAGAACCTGCGCCTTCTAACCACCGAAGCCCTGCCGGACGTGACCGCAGGCGGCAAGACCGTGCGTCAGGTAGCGGGTGGCCTGTTGGTGCAGGACAAGGACAATGGTTTTGTCGGCATGGACGATCTGAAGGTCGTCACCAAAAAGGCGCCGACCGAAGAGCAGATGCGCGACCTGCTGTTTGCCTGGAAAGTGGCGAAACACGTTAAATCCAACGCAATCGTTTACGTGAAGGACGGTGCGACTGTTGGCGTTGGTGCAGGCCAGATGAGCCGCTTGGACTCTGCCATGATTGCCGCCAAGAAGGCCGAACGCATGGCCGACGCGCTCGGCTTGCCGCAGCCGCTCACCATCGGCTCGGCCGTTGCGTCTGATGCATTCTTCCCCTTCCCTGACGGGCTGATGGAAGCCGCTGAGGCTGGTGCGACCTGTGTCATCCAGCCGGGCGGTTCAATGCGTGATGACGAGGTGATCGCGGCCGCGGATGAGGCCGGATTGGCCATGGTCTTCACCGGCATGCGCCACTTCCGCCACTGATGCGTTCTCGTATTCTGCTCTGGGCCGCGCTGGCCGCGTTTGCGATCGACCAGATCAGTAAGTATCTGGTCGTTCACGTGATGCGTGTGGCCGAGGGCAATATCGACGTGCTGCCGCCGCTCTTGGTGTTCAAATACGGTGAGAATCGGGGCATCAATTTCGGCCTGTTCCAAGGCGACAGCGACACCGCCCGTTGGGTGCTGATCGGCATCTCGCTGGCTGTTGCGATTGGCGTGCTGATCTGGCTGATGCGGACAACCCCGTCCAAGCTGATGTTGTTTTGCGGCGGGTTGCTGATTGGTGGCGCGCTTGGGAATGTGGTGGATCGGGTGCTGTACGGCTATGTTCTGGATTTCCTGAACATGTCCTGTTGCGGCCTCAACAATCCGTTTGTTTTCAATCTGGCCGATGTGTTCATCTTTGCGGGTGCTTTCGGACTTGTGTTGTTCGATGGCAAAAAGCCCTCGTGACGCGCCGGGTGATATGCGATAAAAGCGCCTGAAACTGT
This sequence comes from Ruegeria sp. BC5, assembly GCF_056539205.1. Lineage (NCBI taxonomy): Bacteria > Pseudomonadati > Pseudomonadota > Alphaproteobacteria > Rhodobacterales > Roseobacteraceae > Ruegeria > Ruegeria sp. BC5. The sequence continues at coordinate 23,960 of NZ_JBQFUN010000003.1, read as the reverse complement.
CTGGAGACTCTGATGCGGTTGCCGCGTTCCATTTTTGCTGTGACATTGGCCTTTGCGGTTGCCGGGTGCTCGGATATCGGTTTGCGCCATCTTGAGGCACCGGGGGACGGACCGGATGAGTTTTCGGTCATGCCGGTCAAACCGCTGACCCAGCCCAAGGACTATAAGTTCCTGCCTGCGCCCACACCGGGCGGTTCCAACCTGACCGACCCAAACCCCAAGGCGGATGCCGTGGTGGCGCTGGGCGGTAGCGAAGCGGCGTTGAACCCGAATGCAGCAATTCCTGCATCTGATGGCGCGCTGGTGACGGCCTCAAGCCGCTATGGCGTGCCATCCAACACGCGTCAGGTCGTCGACACCGAAGACGCCGAGTTTCGCAGAAAGCAGGGCCGCTTGACCCGTCTGCGCCTGTTCAAGATAGACCGCTATTCGCAGGTTTACAGTCGCGAAGCACTTGATGCCAATCGGCAGAACGAAGCAGCGCGTCAGGCCGGGATTGAGACGCCTTCGGCCCCACCGGCTGATGAATAAATCTTAACTTTCCGTCATCACCCTTGAACCTGCGCACCACAACCGTAGTTTGAACACCATCAAACGAAACGGAGGACGCCCCATGGTTCGGGCCCTGGCATTATCTGCCGCCCTGTTCGCCGCCACCCCTTTGCTTGCCAAGGAAGGGCACGAGGCGGTTACCACTTTCACGCTGGATAACGGCATGGATGTCGTTGTGATCGAAGATCACCGCGCCCCGGTCGTGCAGCACATGGTCTGGTATCGCGCCGGATCTGCGGATGAGCCTGTTGGTTCGTCCGGCGTGGCGCATTTCCTGGAGCATCTGCTGTTCAAGGGCACCGATACGCTGGCGCCGGGCGAGTTCTCCGCTACCGTCGCCGCCAATGGTGGCAATGACAATGCTTTCACCTCCTATGACTACACTGCCTATTTTCAGCGCGTAGCTGCCGACCGGTTGGAGTTGATGATGCGGATGGAAGCGGACCGAATGCGCAATATCCGCCTGAGCGAAGAGGATATCGCAACCGAGCGTGACGTGATCCTTGAAGAACGCAACCAGCGTACCGAAAACAGCCCGCGGGCGCTTTTTGGCGAGCAGATGAGCGCGTCTCAGTACCTTAACCATCGTTACGGCGTGCCGATCATCGGCTGGAAGCACGAGATGGAGACGCTGGACATGGAGGATGCGCTGTCCTTCTATCAGACCCATTACGCGCCCAATAACGCCATTCTGGTGGTGACCGGCGATGTGGAGCCGGATGAGGTCAAAACTCTGGCCGAACAGTATTATGGCGTTATCCCCGCCAACCCGGACTTGCCTGAACGCGTACGTTCGCAGGAACCGCCACAATCGGCCGAACGTCGCCTGACCTTCAAGGACGCGCGTGTTTCGCAGCCTTATGTCCAGCGCAGCTATCTCGCGCCCGAACGGGATGCCGGTGCGCAGGAAAAAGCCGCCGCGCTGTTCCTGCTGGCCGAACTGCTGGGGGGCAGCACCACGTCCTACCTGAACGAAAAACTGCAATTCGAACAGCAAAAGGTCGTTTATACGGGTGCCTTCTATCGCGGCGTCTCGCTGGACGACACGACCTTTGATCTGCTGGTCGTCCCGGCCCAGGGCGTGTCGCTGCAAGAAGCCGAAGAAGCCATGGATCAAGCCGTCGCCGACTTCATCGCTGAAGGTGTGAACGAAGAAGACCTTGACCGGATCAAGATGCAGTTGCGCGCCGCCCAGACTTATGCGCGCGATAATGTGGACGGGATCGGCAACCGCTATGGCCGCGCCCTGACCAGCGGCTTGACGGTCGAGGATGTACAGGCGTGGCCCGATATCCTGCAGGCCGTGACCGGGGAAGAAATCATCGCCGCCGCCCGTGAGGTTCTACAGCCCGAGGCGTCGGTCACCGGATGGCTGATGCGCGACGATGAGGTGACGCAATGAAACGGATTTTTGCAACCCTGATCGCCGTTGTCATCGCGCTGCCCGCATGGGCCGAGATCGAGATCGAAGAGGTCACCTCACCCGGCGGAATCACCGCATGGCTAGTCGAGGATCACTCGATCCCCTTCACCGCGCTGGAACTACGTTTTCGCGGTGGTACCTCGCTGGATGAGCCCGGCAAACGCGGCGCCATCTATCTGATGAGCGGTCTGATCGAGGAAGGCGCAGGTGACATGGACGCCCGCACCTATGCGCGCGAGTTGGAATCACTAGCGGCCTCGTTCCGGTACAATGCGTCGGATGATTCCGTTTCGATTTCGGCGCAATTTCTGACTGAGAACCGGGGCGAAGTCATCGACCTGTTACGCACCACGATCCACGAGCCTCGGTTCGATGAAGACGCGGTTGAGCGGGTGAAGGCGCAGATTCTGTCCGGGCTGCGCTCGGACCAGACTGACCCCAATGACATTGCCGGGCGCAATTTTGCACAGATGGCATATGGCGATCACCCCTATGGGTCCGAGGGCAAAGGCACGATCGAAAGCGTCAGCGCATTGAGCCGTGATGATGTGGTCACCGCCTATGACAATGTGTTCGCCAAGGACCGCCTCTATGTCGGTGCGGTGGGCGATATCACCCCCGATGAGCTGGGTGCGCTACTGGACACGTTGCTGGCCGACCTGCCTGAGGCCGGAAAACCCATTCCGGGCCGTGCTGACGTGGACATCCCCGGTGGCGTCAGCGTGGTCGAGTTCGATACGCCGCAATCCGTGGCCCTGTTTGGCCACGCGGGGATCGACCGGGACGACCCGGATTTCTTTGCCGCTTTTGTTCTGAACCACATTTTGGGTGGCGGTGGTTTTGAGAGCCGCCTGATGCAGGAAGTGCGCGAAAAGCGTGGCCTGACCTATGGCGTCGCGACCTATCTGGTACCCAAGGATCTGGCTTCGGTCTATCTGGGCTCGGTGTCCTCGGCCAATGACCGCATCGCCGAAGCGGTCGAGGTGATCCGCGACCAGTGGGCGCGTGCCGCGACCGAAGGTGTGACTCAAAAAGAGCTGGACGACGCCAAGACCTATTTGACCGGAGCCTATCCGTTACGGTTTGATGGCAATGGCCCGATCGCGGGGATCATGGTCGGTATGCAGATGGAAAACCTGCCCATCGACTATATCGCCACCCGCAACGACAAGGTGAACGCGGTGACGTTGGACGAGGTGAACCGCGTGGCCAGTGAATTGCTGGACCCCCAGGGGCTGCATTTCACTGTTGTCGGCAAACCCGAAGGTTTGGAAACCACAAACTGATCAAAGGGGGCTGAGCAACGCTCAGCCCTTTTTCCCCGCTGCGCTGCGCAGCATCTGCCCCATCATCTGCCCGAACTTGCCGGACCCGCGCTGATACAGCGCGCCATCAACGGACAGAACTGTGCCACTGATATAGCTGGCCATGTACGAGCTGAGGAACAGGCAGGCATTGGCTACGTCCTGTGTATTTCCCCAACGCCCCAGCGGCACATCGCGGCGCAGTTCCTCGTGGGCGTTTTCCGTTGGTGCCAGACGCCGTGCGCCTTCAGTTCCTTCAATAAATCCTGGCACTACCGAGTTCACGCGGATGCCTTCGACCCCCCATTCCATCGACAGGGTGCGAGTGATCTGATCGACCCCGGCTTTGGCCGCGCAAACATGGGCTTGCCCTTCGTAGGGCAGAAACGCCTGTGGGGCCGAGATATTGATTATGCTGGCGCCGGGGCGTTTGAGGTAAGGATAGGCCCCCTTCATCACATGAACGGTGCCCATCAGGTCGATATCCACCACGGTCTTGAACGCATTGACCGACATTTCGGAGGTCAGCGCCGGGAAATTCCCCGCCGCGCCAGAGACCAGAACGTCGAAATCACCCAAAGCGTCATGGAATTGTTTTAGCCCGTCCGCCACTGCCTGCGCATCGCGCACATCAAAGGCTGCGCCAACTACTTTGGCTGCGCCGGCCTCTTTTAGCGCGGCAAGCGTGTCATCGACCTTGTCCTGCGACCGGCTGGCAACGGCCAGTTTGGCCCCCGAGGCCGCAAACGCCTCGGCAATGCCGCGGTTGATGCCGCTGGTGCCGCCAATGACAATGACGGTCTGTCCTGAAAAATCCATGTAGGCCTCCCTAAAACGGGAGCCCTACTCGCCGTAGGGCACCCAGATGTTTTTCACTTCGGTTGCAGCCTGCAGGAAGCGGCGCGAATGGTCCACGCCCCAATCAAATGCCGTCGCGTTATTGACCCAGGTCCGTTTCAAATTTCCGGCCGAAACGACCTCGATCTCTTGTGAAAGATCAGTGGACGAGAACGACCAGACCGCATCGACGTTCAGGTGTGAGGCCAGCGGTTTCGCCAGTTCCACGTGGCTGCCGGTCAGGATGTTGACCACACCTGCGGGCACGTCGGACGTCTCAAGAATCTGGTAGAAGTCGGTTGCTGCCAGCGGATAGGGCTCGGACGCAACCAGAACTGTCCGGTTACCCATAGCGATCGCCGGGGCCATGGCCGAGACCAGACCCAGCAAAGGTGCCTCATCCGCGCACAGCGCGCCGATGACACCAACGGACTCTTTCATGGCAATGGCAACGCCCCGGATCGGAACGCCATGCACTTGACCGTCATATTTGTCCGCCCAGGCGGCAGCGGTGAACAGGCGCTGGATCGAGGCCTCGACCTCTTTCGCACCATCCTTCTTACCGGTCATGGCATCGAGACGAGCCGCGAATTCATCAGCACGGGCCGACAGGTTTTCACCAATATAATACAAGATCTGCGCCCGCAGATGGCCAGTGGTTTTAGACCAGCCCTTGGCGCCCGCCGCAGCTTCAACCGCGTTGCGGACGTCCTTGCGGTTGGCTAGGCCCACATGGCCCAAAAGGCCGGATTTACCCCAGACAGGTTTGGAATAGCCACTATCGGGTCTTGCCTGCTTGCCGCCGACATACATCTTGGCGGTGCGGTCGATGGGATCAACCGGAGCACCTTCGCCCAGGGTCGCCTCAACCTTGGCCAGCGGTTTGACCTTGCCCTTGGGCTTGGTATAGGCCGCCAGACCTTCCCAACCGCCTTCACGGCCAAAGCCGCTTTCGCGCACACCGCCGAATCCGGCGGCAGCATCGAACAGGTTGGTGGCATTGACCCAGACCACGCCCGCGACCAGTTTGGGCGCAATGTCCAGTGCAAGGTTCACATTCTCGGTCCAGACCGTCGCGGCCAGCCCGTAGCGGGTGTTGTTGGCCAGCTCGACCGCCTCTTCCGGAGTGCGGAAGGTGGACGATACCAGTACCGGGCCAAAGATTTCTTCCTGCATCAGCGGGTCCGAGGTTTCGAGCCCCGAGATCAGCGTCGGTGGGTAATAGCACCCATTGGCGGGCAGGTCGCAGGCCGCCTGATGAACGTGACCGGCGGTGTTGCTTTCGACCATGCTCTTGATGGTCTGCAACTGAACCGGGTCCACCACCGCGCCCACGTCGATACATTTGTCTAGCGGGTCGCCAATGCGCAGCTTGTCCATCCGCGCGCGCAGTTTCTCGTGGAAGCGGTCGGCGATGCCTTCCTGCACCAACAGGCGCGAGCCTGCGCAGCAGACTTGGCCTTGGTTGAACCAGATCGCGTCGACTAGACCTTCAATGGCTGAATCGATATCGGCGTCGTCAAAGACGACGTAAGCGGACTTGCCACCCAGCTCCAGAGTCAGTTCTTTGCCTGAGCCCGCAGTGGCTTCGCGGATGCGACGGCCCACAACGGTCGAGCCGGTAAAGGCGATCTTGTCCACGTCTGTGGAAACGATCATTTCGCCCACGGCACCGTCGCCGGTGACGATGTTGACCACGCCTTTCGGCAAACCGGCCTGGGAGCAGATATCAGCGAACAGCAGCGCGGTCAGCGAGGTGTATTCAGCCGGTTTCAGAACCACGGTGTTGCCCATCGCGATCGCAGGGGCGATTTTCCATGCCAACATCAGTAGCGGGAAGTTCCACGGAATGATCTGCCCGCACACACCCAACGCCTGCGCATCGGGCAGCTCGCTTTCCATCAGCTGCGCCATGCCCGCGTGGTAGTAGAAATGCCGCTGCGCCAACGGGATGTCGATGTCGCGCGATTCCCGGATCGGCTTGCCGTTGTCGAGGCTTTCCAGCACGGCAAACAGGCGCGCGTGTTTCTGCAACAGCCGCGCAATGGCATAGAGGTATCGCGCACGGCCCGCACCGCCCAGCTTTTCCCATTTCGGTTGCGCCTTACGGGCGGCGGCAACGGCTGCGTCCACATCGGCCTGTTTGGCTTGGGTCAGCTTGGCCAGCACCTCTCCGGTCGCGGGGTTGCGGCTTTCGAACCCTTTGCCGGGCTTGGTGAAGGCGCCGTCGATATAGTGACCGAACTTATCACCCTGATCGACCAGCCAGGCCAGTGCCTCGGCGGCGCTTTCGGGGGCAAGGCCGTAATCCATCGTCTCGAAAATCTCTTTGACTGTCATTGTTCTGTCCTCAGCCCATCGAGTGACGGTAACCGGCCGAATAGGCTCCGGTCACATAGTGTTCCAATTGCCGTTCGATATCGCCCAACAAGGACGACGCGCCAAAGCGGTACAGGTCCGGTTGCAACCAGCGGTCGCCCAGCTCATCCTTGATCAGCGACAGGTAAACCAGCGCGTCCTTTGCTTTCGAGATGCCACCCGCAGGCTTATAGCCAACGCGATACCCGGTGCGGTCATAATAGTCGCGGATCGCGCGGATCATCACCAGCGTCACGGGCAGGGTGGCGTTGACGCTTTCCTTGCCGGTCGAGGTCTTGATGAAGTCCGCCCCGGCCATCATGCAGACCAGCGAGGCGCGCGCGACGTTGCGCAGGCTGCCCAGCTCTCCGGTGGCAAGGATGGCCTTTACATGCGCATCACCGCAAGCCACGCGAAAGGCTTTCATCTCATCATACAGCGCCTGCCAATCTCCGGACAACACGTGGCGGCGCGAGATGACGATGTCGATCTCTTCGGCGCCAGCTTTTACGCTTTCTTCGATTTCGGCTACACGCAAGTGGAACGGCGAAAGGCCCGCCGGGAAACCGGTTGACACAGCCGCAACAGGAATGCCGGTGCCTTTCAGCGCCTCAACCGCCGTGCCGATCATGTCGTGGTAGACGCAGACAGCCCCGGTGGTGATCGGCGGCATGTCCAGCGCCTGCAATACCGAAGGTGCTACCGGTTGACGCGCCTTGGCGCACAGGCGCCGCACCCGGCCCACGGTGTCATCGCCGGACAAGGTGGTCAGGTCGATCATGGTGATCGCCTTCAACAGCCACGCGGCCTGATACTCTTTTTTAACCGAGCGGCGACCGGGCAGCGTCGCGGCCCGGCGTTCGATGGCCGAGGTATTGGCCTGCACGGCGCGTACCCAATCCAGATCAAGATCCATGCCGGGGTTTCTGGGTTCGGTCACTTGCGGCAGATGCGCGGTGCGCACGGGGCTTTCTGAGCTCTGCGTATCCATAGTCACGTCCTTTGGGAGGTTTGCGCCAAAATCGCACGAGCCGCACGTAAAGGGAAGGTGCAGCAAGGTTCGATCTGCAAATTTTTTGACCAAATGGACAAAAATAGGTATTTTTTTGCGAATAATTCGCAATAGCGTTGACTTAGTTGCGAATGGTTCGCATATTCATTCTCAACAGGACACCAAATCGGGATCTGACTATGATTCGTCGCAGCTTTCTTGCAGCGCTGGCATTTGCGGCTGCTTTGCCTCTGACGGCTTGGGCCGAGACACCACTGAAAGTGGTCGCAACCACCGGTATGATTGCTGACGCCGCGCGTCAGGTGGGCGGGGACCAGGTCGAGGTGAAGGGCCTGATGGGTCCAGGAGTCGATCCGCATGCCTATCGCCAGACCCGCAGCGATATCGTTGCGATGACCCGTGCGGACCTGATCCTGTGGCACGGTCTGTATCTGGAAGCGCAGATGGAAGATTTCTTCCATGACCTCGGCCGCAAACGCACTGTGGTGGCCGTGGCTGAAGGGATCGACAAGTCCAAACTGCGTGGGCATGACGATTATGCCGACAAATACGACCCGCATGTGTGGATGAGCCCGACCCTGTGGCGTGATGTGGTGATTGAGGTGCAAGAGGCCCTGACCGCAGCGCGCCCCGAAGCGGCGGATATTTTTGCCGCTAATGCGGAAGCGCATTTGGCCGAGCTTGATACGCTGACCACCTATGCCAATCAGGCGCTTGCAGCTGTTCCCGAAAACAACCGCGTGCTGGTCACCGCGCATGACGCCTTTGGCTATTTCGGCGCGGCTTACGGCTATGAGGTGATGGGCATTCAGGGCATCTCGACCCAATCTGAGGCCGGGCTGAACCGGATCGGAGAGCTGGTGGATACGTTGGTCGATCAGCAGCTGACAGCGGTGTTCGTTGAAAGCTCGGTCTCTGACCGGTCGATGCGGGCGCTGATCGAAGGAGCTGCTGCCAAAGGTCACGACGTGGGTGTGGGCGGCGAGCTGTATTCCGACGCCATGGGAGAGCCTGGCACGTATGAAGGCACTTATGTTGGCATGTTGGATCACAACATCACTGTCATCGCCGGGGCGCTGGGCGCGGATGTGCCTGATCGGGGTATGAACGGCAAACTATCGGCGGGGTTTTGAATGATGCTGGAACTGGCCGCTGATCAGGGTGTTTCAATTACCGGGCACAGTTTGGACGAGAGCCCTCTGGCCATTCGCGGATTGACCGTTTCCTATGGCCAGAAACCTGCGGTGTTCTCGGTGGATATGACCGTGCAGACCGGTGCGATGACGGCGATCATCGGACCTAATGGCGCGGGGAAATCGACCCTTCTCAAAGCCGCATTGGGGATCGTATCGCCGCTCTCCGGGCAGGTCACTGTCTTTGGCAAACCGCTGGAGCAGCAGCGTGCCCGCATCGCCTATGTCCCGCAGCGCGCCAGTGTGGACTGGGATTTCCCGACTCGCGTGATCGACGTGGTTCTGATGGGCCTGTCGCGGCAGTTGGGCCTGTTGGGCCGCATTCGAGCCCGACATATGTCGCAGGCCATGGATTGCCTGAACCGGGTTGGCATGCGCGACTTCGCGGATCGTCAGATTGGCCAGCTTTCCGGCGGTCAGCAGCAACGGGTTTTTCTAGCCCGCGCATTGGCGCAAGAGGCTGATCTTTACCTGTTGGACGAACCTTTTGCCGGGGTCGATGCGGCCACAGAAAAGGCCATCATCGCGGTTTTGAAATCGCTGAAAGAGGCGGGCAAGACCGTCGTTGTCGTGCATCACGATCTGGCCACCGTTACCGATTATTTCGACCACGTCTTCCTGATCAACACCCGTAAGGTGGCCGAGGGAACAGTGGCCGAGGCCTTTACCGCCGAAACCCTGCAATCGGCCTATGGGGGCCGTCTGGCCACCGCGCAGATCGACCAGATCTCACGCGCGCTGGGGTAAATCATGCTTTGGGATGCTCTGAGCCTGCAGCTTGGCTATAACGCCACGCTGGTTGCTATTGGTGCGACCTTGCTGGGCGTATCCGCCGGGGTGACCGGCACTTTCCTGTTTCTGCGCAAACGCGCGCTGGTCAGCGATGCGATCAGCCATGCGACCCTGCCCGGCGTGTGCCTGGCCTTCATGGTGCTGGTCGCTTTTGGCGGCGATGGACGCAATCTGATCGGTCTGCTTGCCGGATCGGCGATCTCGGCCTGGATTGGTCTGCTGTGTATGAATTGGCTGACCCGGGGCACGCGGCTGGCCGAAGATGCTGCCATCGGCGCGGTGCTGTCCGTTTTCTTCGGATTTGGCATCGTACTGCTGACCGTGATTCAAACCATGGGCGTTGGTCGTCAGGCGGGGCTCGAAGGGTTCTTGCTGGGCTCCACTGCCGGGATGTTGTGGGCGGATGCGCTGATCATTGCGATTGGCGGGGCCGCTACGCTTGTTCTGGTGATGATCATCCGCCGACCGATGACCATGGTGGCGTTTGACCCGGAATATGCCGCCGCACGGGGTCTGCCTGTGCATCGGATTGATCTGGCGATGATGGGATTGGTGATGGCCGTCACCGTTGTCGGGTTGAAGATCGTCGGGCTGATCCTGATTGTGGCATTGCTGATCATACCGCCCGTGACCGCGCGGTTCTGGACCGACCGCTCGGACCGAGTTGTTTTGCTCGCTGGTTTGGCGGGTGGGTTGGCCGGGTATCTGGGCGCGGCCCTGTCGGCCTCGGCGCCGAACCTGCCGACCGGTCCGATCATCGTGCTGGTCAGTTTTGGCTTTTTCGCGCTGTCCCTACTGTTTGCACCTGTTCGCGGTGTTCTGGCGGCGGTGTTGCAACATCTGAGATTCCAGCGTCGGGTGCATATCCGCCAAGGATTGCTGGCGCTGGCGCAAGGTCAGAAAATCTATGAACCGCTGACCCTGCGCCTGCTGAAACGCGCTGGCTTGGCCCGCGCCGATGGTGTTGCCACGGAGGCTGGCAAGGCCCGTGCCGCCAAGGCGCTGCGCGACGAAAAACGGTGGGAAATCGTACGCGCGGATCAGGCGCATGAGGCGACGGCGGCGCTTTATGACGGGCTGCGCGATATCGAAACGGTGCTGACCCGCGATCAGATCGCGGATATCGACCGCCTGATCGGTGGCCCGCAGGAGGTCCAGCCATGAGCGGTGAAGAATTTGTCCCCCTGTCCCTGACGCCTCTGTTGATCGGGATCTTCGCCGCCATCGCCTGCGCCCTGCCGGGGAATTTTCTTGTACTTCGCAAACAAGCCCTAATTGGGGACGCAATCAGCCACGTAGTGCTGCCCGGCATCGTTGTGGCCTTTCTGCTGACCGGAGCGATCTCGACCTGGCCCATGATGCTGGGCGCGGCGGGTGCAGCCATTGTTGCCGTTGTGATGATCGAGGCGATCCGGCGGCTGGGCCAGATTGAACCAGGTGCTGCGATGGGCGTGGTGTTCACCACCATGTTCGCAGGCGGTGTGCTGCTGCTGGAGCAGACCGATACCTCGACCGTGCATCTGGACGTGGAACATGCGCTATATGGCAATCTGGAAAGCCTGATCTGGCTGGATGCTGTGGGCTGGTCATCGCTGTTGGACCTGACGGCTTTGGCCGGGCTGCCGCCGGAGCTGCCGCGGATTGCGCTGACGCTGGTCGGGGTGGTCCTGTTCATCTGGCTGTTCTGGCGTCCGTTGAAAATTTCGACCTTCGACGAAGGCTTCGCACGCACCATCGGCATTCGCACCGGCGCGCTGGGTATGGCGTTGGTGATCGTGGCTGCAATATCGGCCGTGGCCGCGTTTGATGCAGTGGGGTCAATTATCGTGATCGCCATGTTCATTTGCCCCCCGGCGGCGGCGCGGATGATGACAAATCGGCTGGAAACCCAAATCGCCTGGAGCGTCATTTTCGCCAGCGTGTCGGCAATATCGGGCTATGTGCTGGCGGGCTACGGGCCGCTTTGGTTGGGCAGTACGGATGCGGTCAGCGCGGCAGGGATGATCGCAACCATGTCCGGCCTGATCCTGGCCTGCGCCGCATTGTGGGGCCCGTGCCGCTCCCGTGCCGGAGCGCCCCAAGCCACTTGACACGGCGCTTTCCCGCTGTTGGTCAATGCGAGGGGTCGGCTGAAATTCGCCCAGACGCCCAGCGAGGACAGAGTTAATGATTGTCGCGCCGCGTTTCGTGTTAGGCCCGCCGCAATAAATTTCTGAATGACCACCACTCACTTGGATCGTTCGGACAATCGTGGCAAGGTTTGCCGTCTGTTGACATCGGCACAGCGCGATTGTTCGAACGCCCCCTCCCTCCTAAAAATAGGACTGCCAAATCAGTGGCAGAATCGTGCGCGCATATGCTAGGTCTGGTGGTATGGTGCAGGCAAACCCCAATATCAGCGAAATCCGCCCCGTAATCCGTCAACTTGACGATGCCGCAATCAACCGCATCGCTGCGGGTGAGGTGGTGGAACGTCCCTCCTCGGCTGTCAAAGAACTGGTGGAAAACGCCATCGACGCCGGATCGACCCGGATCGCCATCGATATCGCTGATGGTGGCAAGACGTTGATTCGCGTCACGGATGATGGGTGCGGGATTTCGGCGGACGATCTGCCACTGGCCCTTTCGCGCCACGCGACATCCAAGATCGACGGGTCGGATCTGCTGAACATTCACACGTTCGGCTTCCGGGGCGAGGCGCTGCCGTCGCTGGGTGCGGTTGGGCGGCTGAACATAACCAGTCGGGTGCCGGGGTCAGATGCGGCCCAGATATCTGTATCTGGTGGCAAGATGGAGGCGGTGAAACCCGCCGCCTTGCGTGCAGGCACGGTGGTCGAGCTGAGGGATCTGTTCTTTGCCACGCCCGCTCGGCTAAAATTCATGCGCACCGACCGGGCCGAGGCGCAGGCGATCACTGATACGGTCAAACGTCTGGCCATGGCCGAGCCCGCCATCACTTTTACGCTGCGCGATGTCTCGGGCGGGGGCGAAGGTCGCGTGACCTTTCGCGCCGATCGCGAAAATGGCGATCTGTTCGATGCGTTGCACGCCCGTCTGGCCCGCGTGATCGGGCGCGAGTTTGCCGAGAACGCATTGCAGATCGATGCGACTCGTGAGGGTATTCGCTTGTATGGCTATGCTGCCTTGCCGACCTATTCGCGTGGCGCAGCGGTGGCGCAGTATCTCTTCGTCAACGGCCGTCCCGTGCGTGACAAGATGCTGACCGGTGCGCTGCGGGCGGCCTATTTCGATTTCCTCAGCCGTGACCGGCATCCGGCGGCCGCATTGTTTATCGACTGTGACCCGATGCTGGTGGATGTAAATGTTCACCCTGCGAAGTCCGAGGTTCGGTTCCGCGATCCCGGCGTGGCGCGGGGGCTAATCGTCTCGGCCTTGCGGCATGCGTTGGCCGAGGCGGGGCACCGAGCGTCCTCGACCGTGGCAAATGCAACGCTGGGTGCGATGCGGCCCGAACCGGCACAGCCCACTCCCGCCCGGGTGTATCAGATGTATCGTCCTTCGCCCGCAGCCCGGCAGGCCGCGTTTCACGCGCAGGCGCCGGGTTTTGCCGAACTGTCCCGCGATTATAGCGGTAGCATCGTGGAGGCGGCTCCGCCAGTTTCGACCACGGCAGAAGAGCCCCCGATGCAGGACCTGCCCTTGGGTGCGGCGCGCGGGCAAGTACATGAGAACTACATCATTGCCCAGACCGCTGATGGTATGGTGATCGTCGATCAGCACGCCGCGCATGAACGACTGGTTTATGAAAAGCTAAAAACCCAGATGACCGAAAACGGCGTCGCCGCGCAGGCATTGCTAATCCCGGAAATCGTCGAGCTGTCCGAAGGCGACTGCGCGCGTCTGATGGCGGTTGCGGATGACCTGTCGCGCCTTGGGCTGACGTTGGAACCCTTTGGCGGCGGCGCCATCGCCGTGCGTGAAACACCTGCCATTCTGGGCGAAGTGGATGCCCGTGCAATGATCCTGGATATTCTGGATGAACTGGCCGATCAGGGCGAAAGCCAAACGGTGCAGGCGCGGATCGAAGCAATCCTTAGCCGGGTGGCCTGTCATGGTTCGGTCCGGTCTGGCCGCCGGATGCGGGCCGAAGAAATGAATGCCCTGCTGCGCGAGATGGAGGCGACTCCCCATTCCGGCCAGTGCAATCACGGGCGACCCACTTATGTGGAACTGAAGCTGAGCGACATCGAACGCCTGTTCGGGCGCAGTTGATCCCGGCGCTTCGCCGGGCTATGAAGAATAAAACAAGAACATCCGAGGCGACATGATCGAGATTGCTGGCACAGAAATGGCTTTGAACGACCCTGTGGTGCTGATCGCGGGTGGAGTGGTGGCATTGATTCTGCTGCTGCTATTCCTGTCCTTGCGGGCAGCCAACCGTTCCGCCCGAATGGCAGAACCGCTGGCGCGGCAGATGGCGCACTTGGGTCAACACGTGCAGCAACTGGGGCAGGGCCAGGAACAGCTGCGCGGAGGGTTGCAGCATGTCTCGGACACGCAAGCCAATGCGCAGGTTCAGGTGATACAGACAGTTGAATCCCGCCTGTCCTCGGTACAGCAGCAAATGAATGACCGGTTGGCAGACAATGCGATGAAATCCGCTCGGGCTTTGGCCGAGATGCAGGAGCGAATGAAGGAATCGCTGCATGGCTCGTCCAAACAGACCGCGACGTCTCTGACACAATTGCAGGAACGTCTGGCCGCCATCGACAAAGCGCAGGACAATATCACCAAGCTGTCGGGCGATGTGCTGTCGTTGCAGGATATCTTGTCGAACAAGCAGACACGCGGCGCGTTTGGGGAAATTCAGCTGAACGATATCGTCTCGAAGGCATTGCCGTCGGACAGCTTCCAATTGCAGGCGACTTTGTCGAACGGGCGCCGAGCGGACTGCCTGATCCACCTGCCAAACCCTCCCGGACCGATTGTGATCGACAGCAAATTCCCATTGGAGGCGTATGAGGCGTTGATCGCTTCGACCAATGATGCCGAGTTGAAAGCGGCGGTTCAGATGTTCCGCAGTACGGTGCGCAAACATATCAACGACATTGCCGAGAAGTACATTCTGGACGGCGAAACCGCCGACGGCGCGCTTATGTTTCTACCGTCCGAGGCGGTATATGCCGAGTTGCACGCCAAATTCCCGGAACTGGTGCAGGAGAGTTTCAGCAAGCGAGTCTGGATCGTTTCTCCCACCACCTGCATGGCGACGCTGAACACGATGCGGGCGATCTTGAAAGACGCGCGTATGCGAGAACAGGCGGGGGCAATCCGCAAGGAGCTGGGCCTATTGCACAAGGATGTGGAGCGTTTGGGGGATCGGGTTTCGAACCTCGACCGCCATTTCGGTCAGGCAGCCAAGGATATCTCGGAAATCAAGATCAGTGCCGAAAAAGCCGGGCGTCGGGCACAGCGGTTGGACAACTTCGATTTCGAAGAGCTTGCCCCGGACGACCACAATAATGTGGTACCGCTGGGCAAATCCGAAGGCTAGGCTTTACTGGATCGACAGATCCAGATTGTAGCCGACTGTCTTATCAGTATCCCGATCATTGCCCATCAGATAGACGCGGATCGTATAATCTCCGTCTTCGGGCAGGTCGATGCGGGCGGTGTTGCCATCGATAGAGCCGTTGTAGATCGCAACGCCGTCACTGCCGGGTGGCAGGATGTTGAAGTAAATCACGCCATTGCCATTGGTGTCGCTGACCTTGAGATCGGCGAACATTTCCTGACCAGCCTGCGCGCCCAACATGTAATCGAAATACTCGTTGCCGGTAATTGCCCCATTCACCATCGTGCCGAAATTGCCGGGCTCGAATTTTACTTCTGCTGCACGCTGCGCCCAGGCCGTGCTGGTAAGGCTTGCGATCAATGCAGTCAGTATCAGATGATGTCTCATGAAACGTCTCCCGAACCTATTGATGAGTCAGTGTAGCACGAGCCGCATCAACGCTTCAGATTCGTAGGAATGGCTGGAACAGGCGCGGCATCAACTTGGTAAATTTCAAGGGCGCGTCAGTCACGGCCAGACAGATGCAATCCTCTGAGATATCGGCCGTCGGCGTGTGGTGCAGGCTTTCATCCGCAATCTCAACATCTCCACGACCGAAATGGTCGACCTCGTCCGAAAACGCGCCTTGCAGAACCATCGTCAGTTCCATGCCGTTGTGGCTGTGATCGGGCACGGCTGCACCGGCCGGAATGAATAGCAGGCGGGCGGTGGCCTCGTTCGTGGTGGGTAGGATCGCCTGTTTCACGCCCATACCGATGGAGCGCCATTTGATGTCGTTCACATCGCCGCCCACGTAATCCTGCAAAGGTGCGGGCAGCACCGCGCATCCCGGACGTGCGGGTTTTGCAATCGGGGCTCCCTGAGCGATCAGCGCCATGGTTGCGGCTAGAGACCCATCGCTCATGCTGGTAGGGCTGTCCTGCTCTTGCAGAACACATCCGCCCACAGCGTCAAAGCTTTCGGCCCGGGCGCGGCAGTGGTCACACAGGGACAGGTGTGTTGCCACCATCAGGTCGAACGCTTCGGGCAGGTTGCCCGCGGCGTAGGCCATCAACAGATCGTCTGTCAGGTGATGTTTGATATCGTTGCTCATCTTCGTCATCTCAATTCATCGCATGGCGCAAGCGGTCCAGCGCCAGCCGTATCCGTGATTTGATCGTACCCAAGGGCAACCCGGTCTGAGATGCGATTTCTCGATGGCTCAGATCACCAAAATAGGCCTGTTCGATCAGTTGTCTTTGCGCCTCGGGCAACGCCGCCATGGCGTCGCGCAGCTGCGCGGTTTCCTGTTGCAGCGCGACCACGTCGTCCTGATCTGGTTCCGCCTCAGGCCCCCACCACAGATCCTCGGGTTCGGGTCGGCGTTGTTTGCGCAGAACGTCGATGCGCTTGTTTCTTGCAATCGTGAACACCCAAGTGGCCACGGTCGCACGAGTGGGATCGAACAGATGCGCCTTGTGCCACAAGGTCGCCATCACCTCTTGCGCGCATTCCTCGGCCAGCGCGGCGTCGGACCCTGACTTAATCAGGAACGCCTTGATGCGTGGCGCGAAGTGTTGGAACAGTTCGGCAAAGGCCGCCTGATCCTGCGCGTCCCGAATGCGCCTGACGTGGCTCACCCACTCAGTTCTGGTGTCGCAACTGCCATCCGCTTTGTTCACCGGCTTGCCCCTGATGCGTTTGCTTGCGCGCCGAGGTTTCAGTGCTGGCCTTTCGGCCGCCGGTTCATCCAAGGTCACGGTATCGATCTCGGTAAACATAACCACATTACGCGGCCCAGCCCAAGACGGATCACTTTATTTGCTGTTTTTGATCCGGGCCGCGTCAAATATCGTACTATCTGATAGAAACACATGAGGAAAAGAATGCCGCCGGAACGGTTTACACGAAGATCGGAGAAAACTGCGTGAACACGGTCGACCATGTTGCAGGCCATACCTTTCACGGGCGCAAGGGCGCGATCCAGAACGCCTTTCGTTATTCCGTCGACTACATCTTGTTGGACCCGGAAAGCCATCCGGCCACTCCGGCGCTGTTTTCCCTGAACCGGACTAATGTCACCAACTGGCGGGAACTCGACCATGGGGGTGAGCCAGGGCAGGGGCGCGGTGCGGCCTGGCTGCGGGAGCAGTTTGACCAGATGGGCGTGACCCAACCGGATCACGTGACATTGCTGACCCAGCCGCGAGTGTTCGGCCATGTGTTCAATCCGGTCAGCTTCTGGTTTTGCTTTGATGTTGACGGCCAGCTTTACGCCGTGGTGGCCGAGGTCACAAACACCTATGGCACGCGCCACAGCTATCTGTGCCACACCCCCAACTTTGCGCCGATCCGACCCTCGGACCGGATCGTGGCGGACAAGCTGATGCATGTCTCGCCGTTTCAAAAGGTCGAAGGGTCTTATACCTTCCGGTTTGACTATCGCCCGGACCGGGTGGGTGTCTGGATCGATTACGTGCGCGACGATGGTGGGCTGATTGCAACCCTGACCGGACGGCGGGCTCCGCTGACCAATCGTACGATCCTAAGGTCTTTGCTGCGCCGACCTTTTGGTGCGCGCCGCGCGTTTTTCCTGATCCTGTGGCAGGCGGTGAAGTTGAAGGCGAAAAAGGCCCGGTTCCGCCCGTTTCGTACAGCCCCCATTCCCGACCACCCGGTTTCCCGCATTCGCGAGCCTTAAGCTGGCATAGTTTGCGTAAGATCAAAGACTCAGGCGCCGTGAGGTGGTTGTGCTAGGATGAAACCGCGAACACGAGGAGTTGGGTCATGTTGGAAATCTCGGCAAGAAAAATCGCTCAGGTCGCCATGATGGGGCGCGAACTGAACCGCGCCGAGGGCGAACTGCGCGCCTTTATCGACCGTATGGGTGAGGACGAGCAGGCCGAGCTGGTTGCTGTCATGTGGATCGGACGCGAAAGCTTTTTCGCCGAGGATCTGGCCGAAGCCATCGCAACCGCAAAATCCGAGGCCTCGACCCCCTGCGCCGATTATCTGATCGGCACTCCACACCTGTCGGATCACCTAGAAAACGGTCTGGATGCGCTGGGGATTTCAGCCGAGGACGTGGAAAACGATCTGATGTAGGCCGGTTTGAACGAAGCGCCTTTTCCCCATGCCTGGTGGTCATCAAATCCGACCGCCAATTCGGCGGCGCAAAGAATAGTTGCAGCAGGGCCGTAAACCGGTGGATGCTCGAACCATGCGACTCGATTGGCGTATTCTAGTGGGACTTGTGTTTGCCGTGGCCAGCATGGCCGCTCCGCGCGTTTCGAACGCCTGTTCGGTTTGTACAACATTGCCGGAATACTCTCTTGCAGACCGTATTCTGTCTGCGCGTGTGATTGTTCTGGCTGCGCCGTCGCCGACCAATCCCTTTAAGTACGCCTCGGTTTCCGTGCTGAAAGGCGCGCCCGCGCAGCTAGAGACCCTACCGGATATCCCATTCCTGGTTGACAGCGTGACGCGATCAGCCTTCCGCGTCGACCCTGAAAGAGTTGTTTTGATGATCTACGGCAGCGGATCTGTGGACAAGTCAGGCCGCAGCTTCGCAAGCGCCTGGTCAAAAGGTTTTCTGATGACGCAAGAGCGGGCAGCTTTTCTGGAAGCGGTGCGTTTTCAGGGTAAACACTGGATCGTCGGAAAAACGGCTAACCCTGCACGCGTCACTTTTTTTAGCCAATATCTGACGCATGAAGACAGGCTGTTGCGCAATGCCGCGCTTGCAGAGCTTCATCGCGCACCGTATCCGACTGCCCGACAGGTGCGGGACGTTGTGACAACCGCGTCTTTGTTGCAGGAGTTGCGCGATGTAAATCGCCTTGCTTATGCGCCGGCTGTCATTCGATTGTTGGGTATGCAATCCGATCCTGCCGCGCAGGCATTCGTTCGACAGCGGTATCAGCCCGCGTTGCGTGCCGGTGACCGAAACATAGCGGATTGGGCGCTGGCCGGGATCGAGGTGGACGGCGCAGACGCAGTAGAAGCGATTGGGCAGGCGTTAGCGCAGGCGAACTCGTCGCCAGAAGATAAGCAGAAGCTAATTCAGGTTCTTGCCGTTGGCGGTTCCACATGGCCGGAATTGCAAGAACAAATACTGGAGATTTACAAGCTTGAGCTTGAACGCAGCGCGGAACTGGCAGGCTGGATCGCCTTGTCTGTACGGACATGGGAAACGGATGCATTGACGGCGTCGTTCAAACAAGTTTTGGCGCGTGAAGACCTTGATGCCGCGGTTTTGTTTCTGGTTAAAAACGCGCTGGATATTAGTGATTTTGATTAAATTATTTTATTTCAGCTGATTACACCTGACCGTGCCATGTTGTCGGCGTCTGGTCCTGCGAAGATTAAGCGGATTTAATCCAACCCTCCGACGCTTTTAACCCCGAACCCTTTTCTCTGTTTCAACGACAAACGCAATTCAGAGTTAAAGGAGAAAGTCATGGGATACGCACAAACAGTTACTCCGCAAAAGGGGCTCTTCTTCGGTCTGTTCTCGAATTACGCCGAAGCACGGGTCGAACATTTTCGCCGCGATATCTTTGCCAAATCCGTTCGGGCACTGGAAAACCTCAGTGATCGTCAATTGGCAGACATCGGCATCCCACGCAGTGAGATCAAGCAACGCGCCTATGAGAGCGTTTATCACAAGAAGCCTTACTCGGGCACCGCACACTGATCCACGGGCCGCGCCGAATATCGTAAATTACTTGGAGGAGAAAATGTTTGATTTTAACCCAAATCGCGACCAGTCGATAAATGCCAGTTCCGTGTTGTTGTTCGACCGGGCGATGCGGTTGCAGGCGATCAGTTCCAGCATCGTACGCGCCGCACAAGATCTGAACCGCTTGAACGATTCCGAACTCGCCGAACTGGGCATCAACCGCAGCGATATCGACACCGTGATCGAGCGCTACATCTGACCGATCGCGATGCAAGACAAACCAAAAGCCATTCCGATATTTCGGGATGGCTTTTTTAACCTTTAAGCGGCCCATTCTCGAACGGGCGGTGTCAGCCGTTCATTTCAACTGGTCTACGATCTGAAGATGCTGAGTCAGCGTGTCGATTTCGGCCATCCAGTCCTGTACCAGTTTCGGGTCACTGGGGGCGGCGTGGACGCCGGCTGGGATGGAGCGGTTCAGGACCGCCTCGACCGCAAGCGACACCGGGATCGACACCAGTCGCGCCATGGCGGTGCCACGCGCGTCACCCCAGGCGTCCATCACATAGGTCTTGTGCCAGACCGGGATGCCGTCTTTTTCCGCCTTCAGCCCGACGCACAGGACCACGCGGTCGGGTTCGCCCTTGTCATAGGCGTTTTCTTCCCAGAACTGGTCTGACATCTCTTTCAAGCGCGCGTCACCTTCGGGGCCGGACAGGGTTTCGATTTCGTGGAATACATCAGACCACGCATCGGCCCAGCCGTTCAGGCGCAGGGTGCCGCGGACAAATTCCTTGACCGGCCAGTGCTTTTCAAAGTGGTACTGCTGCATGAACGGGATCGAGTCGCGATTGGGGTAGACCTCAAAGCTTTCGGGCGTCGGCAGCGGCGCGATATAGCTGGTGATTGCGTCCCAGGGGCGGGCCACGTCCAGCGGAACATAGTCGCGGATCGACTTGGACGGCGAACGCAGCGCCTTGAGTACCCCCAGCGGCGACCAGCTGAATTTATAACGGAACGGGTTGGGATTCTTCGGAATGCCACCGCAATACGAAATGAAGCTCAGGTGGTTCTGGGCATCGAACGCATCCGAGGCGCGGTAGTCATCGACCAGTGCATGCGCCATCAGGTGGTCTATGCCTGGGTCCAGCCCGACCTCGTTCACCAGTGCCACACCGGCTTCGCGGGCCTTGTCGTCCAGCGCACGCATCTCGGGCGCGATATAAGAGGACGAGACGAAATTGGCCTGTTTCGCGATGGCCAGTTCGGCCAGCGGCACGTGCCAGTCACCCGGCAGCATCGAGACGATCACGTCGCCTTTTTTCAGCACCGCACCCAGCGCATCGATGTCAAAGGCGTGGATGTCGTCGGTCAGGTCACCGACCTCGGCATTGGCTTTTTCGATGGTCCGGTTCCAGACGGTGACCTTGTGCCCGCCTTCAATAAGGCGGCGCAGGCCGGGGATGGCCGACAGGCCGGTGCCACACCAATGAATCGTCATCGCTCAGAATCCTTCGATATGAGTGTTATAGGTCGCCGCCGCCCGGCCCCAGACACCGGCGTTCAGATTGGTCAGGGTCAGCAACGAAGGCAGCAATTGCGTGGCATAATCTTGCGAGCTTTCGACCGGCAGCATTGACGGAAGGTTGTCGATGGCCATCACGTCCATCACCGGATCAGTCGCCACACGCAGGGCAGGGGCGTCCCAGGAGGTTGCACGGTCATAAACGGGCACCGGATTGTAATCGCTATCGGGGTCGCAGGCCACATCGCCAATAGCGGTCAGCTTGCGCGGCGCGGTCAAAGCCTCACGCGGTACAAAGACCGGGGTGCCGGGGCGCGCAAAGATGCAGTTCAGGAACAGATTGTGGTCAAGGATTTCCGGGAACGGTCCGCCGCTAGACGTTTCGGCCATGTCCCATTTGGTAACGCTGACCCCCATGGCCTCGCATAAGTCTGCAGCCCCGGTGCCCACTCGGCCCAGAGCGCCAATGACAATGGCGCGGGGGCGAGTTGCGCCCGTTGCATCCAATTCAGTCAGCAACTCCGCGTTCAGCGCGTCTTTGCTGGCATACACACCGACCGGCGGGCATTGCTGACCTCGTTGCTGCGCTGCCCAGGTCTTAAGCGTCACAGCAGCGCCCGCATATCCAGCCCAATAGCCGAAGGCGGCGACGCGGCGGCCGGCTTCGTCCACCAGATATTCCAGATCATAGAGCGTTCCGCCGCCGGCCTTGAACCGCGCAAGCAGCGCACGACCTGAATGCTGGCCTTTGTAGGCGTGGCCGAACATGATGTGGCGGTGGGGCAGGGGCGTACCGTCTTCGGGCAGTTCCTTGAGGCCAAAGATGATCGCATCCAGTGGTGCCCGGGGCCAGGAGTTTTCGGGCGCGATCTCGCATCCGACCTCTCTGTAGCCATCAATCGGGATTGCGCGCACGGAACTTTCCTCAACCGTCACGCGGATGCCGGCTGCGATCAGATCAGCAGCGCCTTCGGAGGTCAGCCCGACCCGTTCTTCATTCGGGCGTTGTTCTGCCCGGACCCAAAGATGTGTCATGCGTTATCCTTTTGTCAGAGCATTCCGGCGGCGCGCACCGCCTGAACCGAAGAACGTGCCTCCATCGCCGCGCGGAAGGTCAGAATTTTGGGAAAGGCCGAGACGTCGACGCCGTCGACTTCCAGCCAACTGCAAACCACATAGAGATAAGCATCTGCCAGCGAGACGGCCTCGCCCAATACAAACGGCCCTCGCAACCCGTTGGAAGAGATATAGTCGCAGGACGCGGTCATGTTCTGTGGAACCTTGTCCGTCATGTCTTTCCAGCTGGATTTCTTGTCGGCCCAGCGGGCGCCGCGCAATTTGTGCGCGTGGTTCACATGCATGGTCGAGGCCAGGTAATACATCACCTCGCGCATCCGGGCGGCCATGACCGGATCGGTGGGCACCAATTCGGCTTCGGGCGCCTTGGCCGCGACATATTCCAGCAGAGCGCCGGTTTCGGTCAGGATACCGCCATCAACCACCAGTGCCGGAACCCGGCCCTTGGGGTTGATTTGTTTATAAGCTGGTTTCGTTTGTTCTCCCCCAGCGAAATCCAGTTGGATCGCTTCATACTCCAGCCCGGCCTCTTCCAACGCAATGGCAACAGCGACCGAGATTGTGCGGGGAGCATAGTATAGCTGCATCATAAAGGCCTCCGAGGTCAAAGGTGGGTTTGCGCGAATTGCCTGTCGGGCGAGTCCAGGTGCGGCACCGCATTGAACAGAACCGGGCTCAGCTGCGCGCCGATCGGGTGCAGGCGATGCAGCGACGTGTTCATGATGGCCAGCGCCACCCGTGCCATCGCCGGGATATCCAGACCCATCGCTTGCCGTACCACCATTGAAATCAACCCGCCCGAGGTCACAACGATGGCCGGCCCGCCCTCGGTTCCAATCTCGCGCAAAGCGTCCGAGACACGGGTTTCGAACTCGGCAAAGGTTTCGGGCGTATCCGTGATCTCACCCCGGGCCCAGGCGGCAAAGGTGCGGGGCAGATGTTCGACAAAGCCCTCTCGGTCGGTGGGGATCGCCACGCCGTGCTGCTGTTCATATAGCTGCGCGATGGTGAAATACTCGATCTCATTCAGGCGTGCGTCCCGGATTGGGTCAGGCAAGCCCATGCTGGCCGCAGTTTCCACATGTCGCTGCAACGTGCCGCAATAGACCCGCGGGTAATGGGCGCGCGTATCCTGCAGGTGCGCCCCCAGCCAGCGGGCCTGCTGATGGCCCAGATCGCTGAGCCTGTCATAGCTTTCTTCATCCCGTGCGGTGGTGTTGGCCTGTCCGTGACGCACCAGTGTAATATGTGACATTGCAATTCCTCTTGGGCGAAGTCTTAGGGCAGGATTTGGATAGGGGCCAGAGGCGTTTGTCAGGGGGCGGGCAAAAACCGACCCTCGTCAAAGGTTTTGCGTGTTCGTTTTCAGACCCGCGATTTCGCGATGTGATCGTTGCCCAACGGAAAATAGTTTCCTATACGATACAAGGCCGCTGCATGCGGCTGTATACGCTTTGTATCGGCTATCATGGCAAATCCTGTTGACTCGCAATAGCGTCCCGGGAACCTTGGTGTTGATTGTAAAAGGGTTGCCATTGCAGACCGCACGGTGATCTTTCAAAACGGCATTCGAAAGGCCCGGATTATGAGCACCGAACCGAAACGCACTCCTCTCTACGATCTCCATGTTGAGTTGGGAGGCAAGCTGGTTGATTTTGCGGGTTGGGAGATGCCTGTTCAGTATCCGCTGG
>NZ_JBQFUN010000002.1:0-354675 GCF_056539205.1 Ruegeria sp. BC5 | reverse complement strand
GTGGTACAACCCAGCCTGACAGTGGGACCACGCAACCCGATAGCGGGACGACCCAACCTGACAGTGGTACAACCCAGCCTGACAGTGGGACAACTCAACCTGACAGCGGGAAGACCCAGCCTGACAGCGGGACGACTCTGCCTGACAGCGGTACAACTCAACCTGATAGCGGGACAACCCAACCTGACAACGGGGTCACGCAACCAGATTCAAGCCAATCGTCTCAGATGATGTTCGATGACTTTGTTCTCGATATTGGAGGTTTGCTGAATCAAGACGACATCGGACTGAAGGGTGACACGACCGTCGTGAATACCGGATCCGGCCCCGTTGTAGAATTCGATGGAAAGGACGACTACATAAACTTGGGTCGACTCGAAGAATTCAGTGGTTCAAGTGAGCTTGGGTTTACGGTCGAATTTGCCCGGGACGAAGCCGATGGAAGCGCGCAGCGCCTTGTTTGGAATCACCAGAAAATTGGCTTGATTCTCAAAGACGATGGGTTGGTCGTGAAAGTCGCCAATAATGACGCCAAATTCCACAAAGGCTTCAAAGCAAAGGACATTGGCCTGAACGATCTCGAAAAACATGAGATCACCGTTCTGGTGGATGAAGACGAGGACCGTTTGCAGGTTCTTGTTGATGATCAGGTTGTCATTGATGAAACCGGCGTGGACTTCGACTTTAGCGATGTAAACAACCGGAATTGGACGATTGGATCACAATGGCGGGCCGATATCGATGGTGAGGTCAGCTCCTTTGCGATCGATGATGAGGTCGAGTTTGTCGATACTACTGTTTTCGACAACGCGCTGATTGCCTGACGCCGCTATATGTAGCCAGCAGGCAAAGTGAAACATCTTGGACGGGGCGCAAAATTGCGCCCCGTCGCTGTTTGCCACACCAAAATTTCCGCGGGACTTTTTCACATAACACTATGTAAGTTCTGTATTCTGTCTATGATCATGATTTATGATTTTGTCTGATCGCTATCGCTTCATTTTTATTCATGTTCCCAAATGCGCGGGAACATCGGTGCGAAACGCTGTCTTACCATTTCATGACGCCGACAGCCGGTTTCTGAAAGCTGTAGAGAACCATCCGAAACTGGGTGAGGTCGATTTCCGCCACTTGCCGTTGTCCTTGTTGCGAGACCTGGACCCCGAAGCGTTCAGTAAGCTTGAGACCTATGAAAGCTACGCGCTTTTGCGCGATCCGTTGCAACGGTTCCGGTCTGCCATGGCCCAACGTGCAAAGATGTATTTGGGCCAAGAATTCGCGCAGCTTGAGGATCGAGAGATACGCGACGAGATCGGCAAGGTTATTACCTATCTACAATCAGAACCTGCTGTGATTGCGCCGGAATATATCCATTTCACCCGGCAATCGGGCTTCATTGAGGTCGACGGCAAACGGCTGGTCAGGAACCTATACCCTGTCGAACGGATGGATTGTTTCGTTTCTGACCTGGCTCGCCTTATCGGGACCGACGCACTGGAAATTGGTCATATCAACCAGACTACGGTGTTTCGTTACCAGGGGTTGAGCCGCGTCATGTACGCAGGCAGCGCAGTTGCCAAGCGAGTATTGCCCGACCCGATACACGAGAAGCTGCGCATTTCAGCCCGAAAAATACTAATGAAGCCAAGTGGTTCGGTCTTGCCTTCTGTTTTTGAGGAACCCGAAATACGTAATTTCGTAAAAGACTATTATGCGGCAGATTTTGCTTTGCACCAAAAAGCGCTTGAGGATGTTGCAGCATAACTAAATCCAATGCTGCTATGATTTAAACCGGATGAAAGCCACAGCCTTTGTGATATTTATCAAAAAAGTGCTTTTTTTCTGTGATCCGTGGTGGGGATAACAGACTGGTCGGAGATATTTTTGGTATCATAAGCGCAAAATGGTGGTGAGTTTCATTGGTAGCATCGACAGGTACAAGAGGGGCTTTGCAGGCGACGGGTGACAGTACCGGGCGCTCGTCAGGGTCGTTTATCCTCCCATTGCTGTTTCTAAGCTTCATTTTACCGCTGTATTTTCAGGTTGCGGGGCTGCAACTCAGCGGCTATCGCATGGTTTTGTTGATTTTCTTTGTACCGGCAATGATCCGTTGGTTTGATGGGTCCGGAGGGTACTATGCGCCGGACTACCTGATTTTAGGATTTGCATTCTGGACAGTGTTGGCGATCGTGTTCCACCACGGGTTTTCGAGATGGGAATATAACGGTATCGCATTTGTCGAGGCGACGGGTCCGTATTTCATAGCGCGCTGGTTGATACGGGACGAGCATGCATTCCGTGCTTTTGTGCGCTGGATGTTCATTGCGGTACTGCTCATGCTGCCGTTTAGCCTCAATCAGTTCATTTCGAACAATTCTATGCTTCTCGATTTGTTCAGCAAGGTGGGGAACGTATATCCTACAATTCCACTCGAACCGCGCTTGGGCTTTTTCCGGGCACAGGGGCCGATGCCGCACCCGATCCTTTACGGTGTTTTCTGCAGCGTAGCCTTTTCTTTGGTTTGGTATGTCCTGGGGAATGACAGGGGTTTCACATACAAAGTTAGCAGGTCAGGAGGCGTCTTTCTGGCCACTTTTGTGTCTTTGTCAGCAGGGGCATGGCTTGCGATCATGGTGCAGCTTGGTTTGATGACCTGGAAGAACGTATTCGCGTTTTTACAGAAAAAGTGGAACATGTTGTTGTATATGCTTGGCGGGCTGTACTTGTTCCTTGAAATCGCCGCGGACAGGCCTCCTGCCCAGCTGTTTGCAGCCTACCTGACGTTTAAGAAGTCAACAGCTTTCAACCGGATTAACATTTTTGTCTATGCGTCAGATGACGTCATTAGAAATCCAATATTCGGGCTTGGGTTCAATCCTTGGACACGCCCGCGATGGATGCTTGGAAGTGTTGATAATTTTTGGCTGGTCATCGCTTTGCGCTATGGGTTGCCAGCACTCATATTTTTGGTGGCTGCCATAATTGTGATCTATGTGATTTTAGGCCGAGCCCAATTGCCCAGCAGGTTGGAAAATTTCCGACTGGGGTACCTTTTTTCTCTGACCGGGTTTTGCATTGCAGCCGTTACCGTGCACGTCTGGGATGCAACATTGTGTCTTTTGATGTTTTTGCTGGGCGCAGGTCTTTGGATGGTCAATGCCAAAGAAGAAAGCGATCAGCCACAATCTGAGATGAAACAAAGCGGAAGGCGGCGAATAAGATATACTCGATTTGGGTCGGAAGACACGTGAATGGGCCAATGTTGGCGGCGGCACAGACGCGTGTTCGGTGAACGATGCAAGAGGATTTCGACAAGTGTCAGTTCAGCAAAGTAAAATTACGACGGATGCCGGAATTGGCCGAAAGCCGAAGCGATCGGCGCTGAAAAAGAAACTGACACAGGTTCCCATCTCGTTTCGCAAAAACTATGGGCTTTTGAAAAACCCTGAGTTTTGGCAAATTCTGCCACTTCTAATGTCCAACAGGTGGCGCGCGCGTACTGGCGAAAAAGATCAACCCAAAATTTTCGTCGCGACGCACCACAAGGCCATGACCACCTATTTCAAAGCTGTGCTAAAGTTTCTGGCTTTTGGGTTGGATGCGCGATTTGAGGAGCTTTCGAAACTGGCGCCTCAGCCTGAAACCAGGGTCTTTCTATCGGCCCATAGCCGGACGCCTTGGTCTGAAGTTGGCCCCTATCGGGGGATACATATCATGCGTGATCCGCGCGACATAATCGTATCCTCTTATCACTATCATCTGTGGACCAATGAGCTTTGGGCCCATATCCCGGATGAAAACGGGCAGACCTATCAGGAAAAGCTGCAGGCCGCGGACAAAACCGAAGGCCTGTTCATGACAATCCGTCATTTCATCTTTTTTAGCCGCGAAATTCTTGAGACCTGGGATTTGGATGATCCGAATATTCTTGAGGTGTCATACGACGATCTGATGGGGGATCAGCGTGATGCGGTCTATTCCGAGATGTTCAATTTCTTGGGGTTGCAGGGGCAAGAGCATGAATTGGGCGTCCGCCTGATGCGTCTGTTTGAGGCCGGAAAGCGCAGTAAGGTCTCTGCCACGAAAACCAATGAGGGCGCGCATATCCGCAGCAGCCGCAGCGGTCAGTGGAAAGACGAGTTAGAGCCCGAGCATGTGGCATATATTGAACAGGAACTGGGACAGGTTCTGGAAAAATTCGGATACGCCCGAACCCCAGTTACAGGTTCGACGGGCGCTGTCTAAGGGATTTTTTTTCCAGGGGTAAAAACTGTTTTCTGATCATGCTGACCGTGCGACGCATTCGTCTGCTGACAGGCATCCGACCCGCAAGGATCGCGTCAATCTCAGCCGGTGTCATATCCCCGCGCAAGGATGTGCGCGGGCGTAGAAACGCGGTGTCGCTCATATATCCCGCATCGCTGGAAAACGCGGTTTTGTAACCAGTGCGGCGCAGGGCACGTAGGACGCGGGCGTTGTATCTGCCAAAGGGTATCCCCGCCTTGGTCACCGCAGCACCGCTTAGTTCTTGCAGCACTTCGCGTGAGCCGGTCAGCTCTTGCTCAAGCGCGGCTGTTCCTAACATATTCCAGGCGACATGCGCGATCCCGTGGCTGCCAACACCCATTCCGGCAGACATCAGTGCTTTGACGTGATCGCGGGTCAGGGAGCCGGGCTCGTCCAATCGTCCCGTCAAAACAAAGAACGTCGCGGTCAGCCCCCGCTGCTTTAAGGCGGGCAGGGCGATCTTGTAATCCGAGAGGTTGCCATCATCAAAAGTCAGGCAGTAGGTCGACGGGGTGGGGCTGTCTGCAACCCGGTCTAGAACGTCAAAAAACTGTGCCTCAGACAGCCAGTAGGGTGCCTCGCCTTCTTCAAGGTCGCGGGCCGGTGTGCCTATGCCGTGGAAGTTGAGACCAATCAATCGGGCCATGTCAGGATTTCAGCTTTCTGTGCAGTGTTTCAGCAAGATTGATTAGACCTGTGCCAAGCCCACTTTGTCGGGCCTCAAACGGACCCGCCGCCATAGTGTTCACACCACCGGTGCGGAGTTTGAAGCGGGTGACACTTGGATTGGCGTCCTGATCAATGCCCCCCAGATCAAACCACTTGAGTCCTCGGTCCTGACAATAAAGCATGGCCTGCCACATCATAAAATGCCCTGTATTAAGCCTCCGTCCTGCATCCGATGTCGCCCCGAACAGATAAGTGGCGTTGTGGCGGGTATATCCGATCGTCATCGCGCCGATATCCACGTTGTCTTTGCGTGCAATTAAAACGTCATGTTCGAAATCCGACCCAGACAGGGCGTAATAGAATTCCGGTGGGATGTCCGGCTGAAACCCTTTGGCGGCCTGCACTTGTTCGTAGAGCTTGGAAAAGCGCCCGAACAGGTTCGTTATCGGACCAGTTTCAAGTTCCATCCCCGCCTTGAGCGCATTGCGCAGAGGATTGCGCCATTTGCCGTGCAAAGCGCGCATCAAGGTGTCTTCATCCTGCTCACAATCGACGATCACCGTCCTGTAGTGAGACGCCCGATCCGTTGGCACAAAGCCAGCCCCAGCGGCAACCTGATCTACCGACGAGACGTTGCGCGCCGATAACGCAGATAGTCGGAACCGCAGGATATGTCCGCTTTGCTCAGCATAGGTGCGCAGGGCAGTAAACACGGCCTCTAGTGTCTGTGGCGTGGTCTCGTGATGTACAAGCGGACCAGCCGGGATCCAGACGATGCCTCGCCCCAGGCCCGGCACTAATTTCAGGCGCAGGCAGGCCGCAGCAACGGGTCTGCCTGTCTGATCTGACAGGTTGACAAATTGCGCCTGGGCCCCGATCCGCCGTGCCGCCGCTTGCGCATAGGTTAGGGTTTGCTCATAGGTCAGGTCGCGAAATTCGGCACTGATCCGGGGCCAGTCTTCGGCAGCAACGGTTTGCAGTGTCAGAGACCCGGTCATAGTCGTGTCCGTATCCAGCTGGCCCAGAGCTTGCCGGGTTTCAGCCCTAGCCGGGGTCGAATCTTCAGAAACCAGGCGCGGTAGTAAAACAGGTGCAGCGCATCCGCCCAACACAGCAAAGCCCGCGCCCTCAGCCGCGCCGCAGGACGGTTCGCGGCCAGCACGATGTTATGGATCGGCACCAGCGTACCGCCGTAACTCAGTTTGTATTCGTATTCCCCGGCTCCGGCCTCGACCAGCTGGATACCATCCGTAATCAGCCCCTCTACCCGTTCGATCAGCCCCACACGCCCCAGCCCGACTTTTTCAAATTCAGGATCTGTTTCACGGGCATTCAGCCACCAATAGGCCTTGTCGCCCTGAGTATAGCGCAGTTGGCTCGACAGCAGCCTGTCGCCTTGCCATTGCTCATCAATCATGGCCCGGTCACTGGGGGCCAGCCGGTGCAGTAGGTCGCGATAGAATCCGGCGGCTACGGACCAATCCGAGAAATGCCCGCCTTTCCCAGCGGCCCGCCATTGTTTTGTGTGCAGCGCGATGAACCGGTCCATCATTGGATCGACCATATCCGGGCTTGAGCTGGTGTTGTTTAAAGGCGCTATTTCATTCAAGCGCTTGATATCCCGTCGTACCTCGCGCCGCCGACTTTTCGATAGCGTCTTCATGAACCCATCAAAGCTGTCGGGCAGGTCCATCAAAGTGTGTCCGCGCGGGCTGTCGTCGCGCAAGAGCAACACGTCTTGCACATCCATGGAGCGGAGGATTTTCAGCGATACCGAACGCTCTGACATCGGGGAAAGACTGATGGCGGCGCAGTTCAGTTGCTGGGTCAGATGCGTGAAGGCGGCGCGCAGGGCGGCCTCTTCGTGACCGGTGGCAATAGGCAAGGCCATGACCGCGAAATTGGGATCGACCCCGGCCAGCCGAGCGATGCGTACGGGAACTGGTCCGGCCCAGATCGTTTCGATGCAAAAAGGCAAGGCACCGATCAACTCGGGCCCGTCCCGCAGAATGAAACACACAGGACGGCGGCTGGAGGCAAAGCTCTTGCCATAGTGGTCCCACCAGGCGACCTGCCAATCGCTCAGGAAATAGATATCGGCGCCGGTTGCCGTGACCAGATCATCCCATTCAGCCCTTATGGCAAGGGCCTGGGCCGGTGCCTGAAGGCATTCGAGCGCTTCTTGTGATCTGGTGGAAACCGCATCCATCACGTGGCAGGTTCCTGCCCAAACAGATGATACCGGATCGCGGCTCCCGACAGCCGCAACCGGGCCGAGCGGTCAGGTGTGGCACGCACCAGACCCAGCAGGCCAAAGGTGGTGCCCCGCAGCAGCGCGCTGGTGACGAAGATACTGCGCGTTATCAGCTCTCCGACCCGGCCATAGTGTTTTCGTGCATAGATCGTCTTGCTCTTTTGCTTTTGCACATACATGCAGGACTTGATCTGTGCGGTGCTTTTCGATCCACCCTCAAGATGTAGAATCCGAGCTTCGGGGGCGAAGACGCAGCGCCAGCCGGCATCTCGGATACGTCGGCACCAGTCGGCCTCTTCCGAATAGATGAAAAAGGCGTCGTCCAGCAGCCCGACCTTTTCGAACACCGGGCGCGGGACCATCATGAACATGCCCGAGACCACATCCACGTCGCGCGGTGTGGTCCGGTCCCAACCGCCGTATTCCGGCCATGGAAGCAGCCGTTTCAGCCCAAACTCGATAACCGCCACGCTTAGCGGTCCGGGATCGGCAAAGCAGGTCAGCTGTATGGTTTCGGGGTCTTCGAACACCTGGCATCCAACGCACCCAACATCCGGATGCGCGTCGAGCCATCCGCTCATGACGTCGATCGCATGGTCCAGGATGATCGTATCGGGATTGAGCAGCAAAAGCTTGTCGCCTTTGGCAATCTCCAACCCCTGATTGTTGGCCGCAGCAAAGCCGCGATTACTGGGGTTGGCGATCAGTTTTACGTTGGGAAAATTTTCACTGACCATTTCGGCCGAGCCATCGCCCGAGGCGTTATCCACCACAATGATTTCATGAGGCAGGCGTGTCTGATTTTCTATGGATTGAAGACAATCGTGCAAAATATCGCGCGTATTCCAGTTTACGATAACAATCGAAACAGCGCATCCCGTGCTTTCTGATTCAGATAAAACACTCATGTAACTCTCGATTCCGAGGAAACACACATCGCAACAGGCGCTTAATTCCCCAATACACAGGCCAATGATCCGCATTTCTGCGCGCGAAACCACCGAGGCGGTGAATTATTTTTACATTTTGTGGCATATACCTTCTATATTTTTGAAAAGGATGGCGATTTTAACAGGTTTTGTATTTTTGGCTGACGGTTTGTGGTCGCGCCAGGAAAGTGAGTGGTTAATGGATATCGAATGTTACGATGACCTGACCGGTGAACAAATACATGAATGGCGTGAATTTGTGGCTAGCTGCCAGCATCAGCACCCCAGACAGGACCCTCGGTTTGCCGATGTCGAGCGTGCAATCGGCGGAACTGTGGTTTTTGCGATCGCGCGTCGACAGGGGGAAATTTGCGCCGTAGGCCTGTTTTCGCTGTACCGCAGCCGGATATTGGTGGGTAGATATTCGGTAGCCCTGGCGCTGAGCGGGCCGATCTGCGACGATCCCGAGACGCTGACTGAATTTGTGGTCGCCGTGTCAGGTCACCCTCGTTTTGCAAAGGTCGATGCCATCAAGGTCACGCCATATTGGCTGGATGATGACGCCGATCAGCTGCATCAGAGATTTACGCAAGCCGGGTTGGAGATAACCGATCCAGCGCCCCATCGTGATACCGGGCTGATTGGCCTCGACCGTTCTTTGGATGAGTTGCGCAGCTCGTTTTCAAGAAGTGCGCGTCGAAATCTGCGCAATATCGAGGCAACGGATGTCGAAATCCGTCACATCACGTCGCCTGATCAGATCGCGGTTTTTTTTGATTGCCTAAACGCGCTGGTGATCAAGCCCAACAACCTGACCCCGGTCACACGCCCCGAATACGAAGCCGGATTTCAGAATGTATATAACGACCCCGAGGCCGGGGTTCTGTTCACCGCTTATCACCAGGACACATTCTTGGGCGGGTTTTTGTTATATCGCAGTCGGATTACGGCCTTTGCCCGGCGTTTTGTGGCGGACCCCGCCGCGGCCAGCCTGATTGGTAATCTGCGCATTGCTCCATTGCTTTGGCTCAGGGGGATGAAGTGGGCGATGGAGCAGGGATGCAAAAACTTGGATGTCGAAGGGTATCTGCCCGATATCGACCGCAGCCATCCTGATTTCAGCGTTCTTGAATATAAAACCTATTTCAAGCCACGCCCGGTCAGACGCGTGGCAGAACATACATTGGTCACTCATCGTCTGTTCCACCGGGCAAATGTGGTTCCGTCACAGTTGAAACAGGTCGCACGGCGCGGTGTCAGGGCGGCGCAGGCCCTGACCAAATCGGGGTAGGGGCCACGGCGCTGCAGGAGGTGTGACGCGTGTTTGGATTAGGACAGAGAAAAAAGCTGATCCTGCTGCGTAGTGCGGCCCATCGCGGCGCCGGGGCTTTTCTGCATCAAGCTTGGGCAACCGTTGCAGATATCGGATTGCGTCGAAGAAATTTGGTGTTTCAGCTTGATGGGGATGACTTTCTGAAAAACCAGCCTGCGGATGATCCAACACTTGAAGTTAGCAGGGTTTCAGGCTGGCACGATCTGCCCGAGACCCTGCGGCGGCGACTGGAATCCGGCGAGGAAAACCTGGAATGGGGCGACAAGAGCTGGTTCGACAAAGATCGCTGGCTATGGGCGGCAACCCTCGACGGAGAGGTCTGTTGCCTTGCCTGGATTTTGGGTCCCGATGAAGATGAACACTTCTTCTGCGCGGTGCCGTCAGATGCAGAAATACTTTTTCAGATCGTTGTCCTGCCTGAATTCAGGGGGCGTAGCTTGCAGGTCAGGGTACATCGGACCATGATGGCCGAAAGGTTGCAGGCGGGAACGCGGCGCTTTTTTATCGCCTGTCACGAATACAATTACACGTCACGGAGAAACATAGAAAAACTTGGCTTCAGGTTGATCGGATTTCACAATGAATCGCGCTTTACGTCCCGCCAAAGCTGGAAGCCGCTGACAAGATGACGCGGAACCGAATTGCCGACGCCGTTGCGAACATGCCCATGAGGGCAGGCAGTTTTTGGAAGCAGGATGCGCAGGGTGGTATTCTCGCACTACTTGCGAACCGGAAGGTACATTATGCATTTCAGACACGGGTCGCGATACATGCTGCGTGTGATGTGCTGGGGCTGCAGGACGGGGACGAAATTCTGGCACCGGCTTATAACTGCGGATCAGAGGTTGACCCGCTTGTGCAGGCCGGACTGAAGGTGCGGCTTTATCCGGTCGGTAAAGACCTGCGTACTGATCCCGCTCGGATCGAGCCACTGATTACGGCCCGAACGCGGGCAATCTATGTCACGCATTATTTTGGAATTATTCAGCCTGAACTGACCGCCCTGCGCGCGCTTTGCAACAACTATGGGCTGCGGATGATCGAAGATTGTGCGCTGAGCCTTCTGAGCGGAAAAAGCCCGGCAGAAGGGCGCACCGGCGATATCTCGGTTTTTTGCTTTCACAAATTCGTACCGGTGCCGGAAGGCGGGGCGTTGGTCGTGAACGCCCCCGATCTGACCGCGGCTGTGCCGTTTCCACGCCCGGCACCGGGAAAAGTGGTCGCGAAGATAGTGGCACGGTCAACCTTGGTAAATGTGCTGGGATCTACCCGGGCCCGAATCCTGAAACGTGCTTTGTCCGGCGGGTCTGGGATGACAGAACCGGACCATGTAACAACCGACGAGATGGACGATATTCCCGGGCACTATTACTTTGATCCAGATTTGCAGAGGCGCCGTATCAGCGTCGTTGCGTCTCGGCAGCTTCGTTCGTTTTCGGTGTCTGATACCATCAAAATCCGACGAGCCAACTGGCATCGATATCGCGAGCGTCTCGAAAAGGTACAGGGCGTTGAGATGTTGAAGTCGGAACTCGAAACCGAGACTTGCCCACTGATCATGCCGCTTGTGGTGAACGGGCGCGACCGGGCAGCGCGTGATTTGCAGGCGCGTGGTATCGGTGCCACGCCTTGGTGGGCTGGGTTCCATCGAAATCTGGATTGGACCGGTCAGGATGAGGCAATAGCGCTAAAGAACCAAGTTCTGTCCTTGCCGCTGCATCAATATCTTTCAGAGGATCATATCGATCACATTGTATCCGCTCTGCAAGAAGTGCTTTCGAGCTGAGGTGCGGGACATGTCCTGAGTAAGGCGAAGTCCAATGCAGAACCTTAATGCGCCGTGACGAGTCTGGATCTTATTTTGGCCACCAACTCCAATGTCATGCTTTCGACGCCTTTGGGTTTACCGCTTAGCTTCCAAAGCAGGAAATGCGTACCGATGTAGGTCAAGATCCCGACCAGAACCTTGATCGCAAATCGAAAGCGCAGCAATGGCAGGTCTTCCTCTGTTTCATAGGCCCAACCCACCGCGTCGCCGCTGCCAAAGGCGCTGCTGACGAACAGAACAACAGAAACCATCGCCAGAGTGGACACAAATGACCGCCAGGCAACAGTTATTGGCCCAAAAAACGTGCGGGTTCCATAACGTTTCGCAATCATCAGAGTTGTAAAGATTGTGACCAAGCTGGCGATGCCTGCTGCGATCAGCGCGCCTGAGAAACCGAATTCCACCCCTTCGCGCATCAGCAGGCAGACGAACACCAAAAGGAACGTGTTCCGGATAAACAGTATCCTGGTAGAGCCTTCAATATAGGCGGCGGACCGCACGTTTTCGTGCAGCGTTTCAAGCGCCTTGAGCGGGGCCAGAATCCATATGACCTGTACGATGCCCAACCACTGCCAGCCGATCACGACCACGACGATATGATTGGCCACTAATGCCATCCCAAGGGAAACCGGTAACACGATCGCAAGAAGCAATTCGTTCAGCCGATTAAACGCCTCATCTTGGCGGTCGGTGTTGCGCGATATATCTGCAAGCCCGGGATAAAGCACACGTTGCAACGGGGCGAACAGCTGTGTTGTGACAAGTGTACTCAACCTGTTCCCAAGCCGGAATACACCCGCATCGGCCAGCCCCAGGGTGGCACCGATGATAAGTTGCGGCATGTTGTTCGAGAAAAACAATGAGACTTGGGCGCCCGTGGTCCAGACCGAAAAGGACAAACAATCGCGCCAGCGTGCCAATGACAATCGTATGGTCATGGGGGCCATGCTGTAGGTCCAGATACTGCGCGTTATCAGCGCACAGACACTGGCGACGATAATTGACCAGAAATCACCCCAAAGCCACGCCAGACTGATTGCAATGATCGAATACACGATCCGGCTTATCGTTTCCTCGGCGGCGGCGAAGCTGAACCGTAGTTTGCGTTCAAAAAGGACGAAGCGGGGGCTTTTCAGAGCTATAATCAGTGAAAGGGCACAAAGAATGGGTGCCAGTTGGATCAGCTCGGGTATTTCGAGCAGGGCAAGCAATGGCTGGGTAACGTAGAAAAACAGCGCAGCAACGACGCCAAGGATTACCTGAAAGGTGAAAACGGTTTTGAGATGCTCAACAGTGACATCGTCCAGTCGGATCAAAACTGTTGCGATCTGCCGCTGCATCATTTCCAAAAAGGCCGTGGCGACCAGGAAATAGGCGGCGATACCGAAATCCTTTGGTGCAAGCAGCCGGGCGGTTACGATCAGTGTGATCAATCCAAGCGCTTGCCGAAACAGGCTGGAGGCAAGCAATGTGGTTGCCCCCACCGCAAGAGCGGACGTGCGGGCAGACGTGCTTTTATCCTCAACAGGATCGGACGGCTGCTTCAAACTGTTAACTTCCCAAACTCATAACAAACGACGCATATCTGCATTAATGTTTCCATATTCGCGATCCATTGTGAGGTCCTTAGACGTGTGAGATCGCGATTCTGGTGTTCTGATCAGACGACTGATAAGTGTCAGCATAGTGCTATTTTGTATGTGCCTCGCAACGGTTTTGTCTTATTTGTCAAATGATACTCGTATCTCGTACCCGTACGTTGAATTCTGTTTCAAAGTACATTCTCAATTGGTGTCATGAATTGGACACCAAATGCAGAAAGAAGCCAAGCACGACGGTTTACATGTCTTTTGTCGCGGCAGGATAGATAATTGGGTGCTGAGTTTTAGAGCGGTATTGCGGTATGAAAATTGCAATTTTCGGGCTGGGTTATGTGGGCTTCACGGCGGCGTGCTGTTTGACTCGCGAAGGGCACGCGGTAATCGGCATCGACGTGAACGCCGATAAGGTTGCTGAAATCAATGCTGGTCAGCCCCCGATTAAAGAACCCAAAGTGGCTGAACTGCTGACCGAAGCGCTTAGCAAGAACCTGATACATGCGGTGGTGGAAACACCGGATCTGTCTGATGCAGATTTGGCCATTGTCTGTGTTGGCACCCCTAGCGCGACTGACGGGTCGCATAACATGGATTTTGTGGCTGAGGTGACGCGCCAGATTGCCGAGACCGTGTCGCCCGATCGGGCGCGGCCACTGACGGTGGCGTATCGCTCTACCTTCCGGCCTGGCACGGTGCGCCAACTGATCGAGCCGATCTTTCGGAACGCTTTGGGGGAGCAGACGGGACAGGCCGTCGAAATCATCTACAACCCGGAATTCCTGCGCGAAGTGTCGGCGGTGGACGATTACTTCAACCCGCCCAAGATCGTCGTCGGCACAGCGGATGGAAATCGCTCTGACGTGATGGACGCCCTGCACGAAAACCTGGATGCCCCGGTGTTCTACACCGCCTTTGAAGAGGCCGAGATTACCAAATTCGTCGACAATACTTGGCACGCGACCAAGGTGGCATTCGCCAATGAGATCGGCCGAGTCTGCCACCGGATGGGAGTGTCGGCAAAAACCATGCATGAGATTTTTGTCTCGGACACCAAGCTCAACATCTCGGCTTATTACACGCGCCCCGGGGGTGCGTTCGGGGGGTCTTGCCTGCCCAAGGATGTCCGCGCGCTGCAACATATCGCCAGTGAGGTCGGTGCGCATACGCATCTGATCGATAGCCTGTTGCAGACCAATCAGGCACACAAGACCTATCAGGCGCAGGACATCATGGCCCGGTTGCCCGAAGGGGGCAGGGTGCTGATGGCGGGGCTGGCCTTCAAGGCCGGAACCGATGATTTGCGCGAAAGTCCCAATGTCGATATCGCCCGGCGGCTGCTGGACGCAGGCTATCAACTGTCGATCTATGATCCGGCCATCGAACCTGCTGATCTGCGGGGACAGAACCTGGGCTATGCCTTCACCCATTTGCCCAATGTGGGCAGCCTGCTGGTGAACCGAGCCACGGCCGAGGCCGGGCCCTGGGATCTGGTGATTGGATCGAACCGGATTATCAATGATCTTAACCTTGGCGATACAGAGGTGGTGCGGACCTATGAATATGACTAGCTCGCCGCCTGCCGTTCAACCGATCTCGTTTGAGGAACTGCGCCAGACCCAACCCCTGAAGGGGTTGAAAGTTCTGATCGTGGTCGAAAACCTGCCCGTGCCTTTCGACCGCCGGGTCTGGATGGAGGCGCGCACGCTGGCGGCCGCCGGCGCGCTGGTGTCGGTCATCTGCCCCACCGGCAAAGGCCATGAGGAACGCGTGTGGGAAGACGAGGGGATCAAGGTCTATCGCCACCCTCTGCCTTTGGATGCCAGCGGGGCACTGGGCTACCTGCTGGAATACGGCGCGGCGCTGTTCTGGGAAAGCTGGCTGGCGTTGCGGATCAAGCTGACGCGCGGTTTCCATGTCATACATGGCTGCAACCCGCCCGATCTGATCTTTCTGGTGGCGCTGCCGTTCAAACTGTTCGGGGTGCGCTATCTGTTTGACCACCACGACATCAACCCCGAGCTGTACGAGGCCAAATTCAACAAGCGGGGTTTCTTCTGGAAACTGATGAAGAAATTCGAGAGGCTGACCTTTGCCTCGGCGCGGGTGTCGATTGCCACCAACGAAAGCTATCGCAAGATCGCCATCGAACGTGGCGGCATGGCGCCCGAGGATGTCTTTGTGGTCCGCTCGGGCCCGGACCTGAGCCGTTTACAGCACCTGCCCCCGAACCCAGACTGGCGCAACGGGCGGAAGTATATGGTGGGCTATGTCGGCGTGATGGGTGATCA
Source organism: Ruegeria sp. BC5 (assembly GCF_056539205.1). Classification (NCBI taxonomy): domain Bacteria; kingdom Pseudomonadati; phylum Pseudomonadota; class Alphaproteobacteria; order Rhodobacterales; family Roseobacteraceae; genus Ruegeria; species Ruegeria sp. BC5. Next base: position 339,489 of record NZ_JBQFUN010000002.1, on the reverse strand, counting down.
GGAGGGGATCGACCTACTGCTGGAGTCGGTGGCGCATCTGGTGCAGGTCCACGGGCGCGACGATGTCCAGTTCTGCCTTGTGGGCGGTGGCCCCAGCCTGGATAAGCTGCAACAGCAATGCGCTGATATGGGATTGTCGGATTATGTCACCTTCACCGGCCGCGCGCCGGATCATGACCTGTTCGAGGTGCTATCGACCGCGGATGTCTGCGTGAACCCGGACCGGGTGAACGAGATGAACGACAAATCCACCATGAACAAGATTCTGGAATACATGGCGTTCAAGAAGCCCATCGTTCAGTTTGATGTGACCGAAGGGCGCTTTTCCGCGCAGGAGGCATCGCTTTATGCAAAAGCCAACGATCCAGTGGATATGGCGGACAAGATCACTGAATTGCTGGCGGATGACGAACGTCGCGCCACCATGGGCCGGTATGGCCGTGCGCGGGTTGAGGCGGAAATGGCCTGGCCCCATCAGATACCCGCTCTGATCGCGGCGTATCAGCGTATTTGGAAAGGGTAGGGGCCGCCCTGGCTATTTAACGATTTTCAGGAAACAGTTCTCGCATGAGAAGGCATGCAAACAAGTGAATCCAGGCACTTTGCTTGACGTATTACCAATTCATGTCATAGTTTTTCTCCCTTTTCGGCAAATGGAATGTTGTATTGCTATATTCTATTCAAGCGCTCAGGGCGATTGCCGCGTCTGCCGTTGCATTGCGTCACAGTGTGTATTTTGTTGATATTTCAAGCACTGACGCTTTTCCGGTAAGCAACTACATTTCGGGCTTGGGTTCTGCCGGTGTTCATATCTTTTTTGTTGTCAGTGGCTTCATCATGATGTGGACCAACCAAGACAGCAGCAGCAACTGGCGTTCCTTTCTAAGAAAACGCTTTTCGCGCATCTACCCGTCCTACTGGTTAATTGCGGCGCTGAGCATTCCGGCAGCCCTCTATCTGGGTGCGCAACTGCCTGACACCGCAGAAAAATGGTTTGGCGCCTTTTTCCTGCTGCCAGAAGGTGCAAGCTCATTGATCTTTGTGGGTTGGACACTGGCCTACGAAGTTTACTTTTATCTGCTGTTTGCCTTGGCACTGGCACTTGGTTTGCCAGCGTTCTACCGGGTTCTGTGGTTGACCGTGTTTTTTGTAGCCAGCATCTTTGTGGGCGTCTTCTTGATCCCTCCCAGCATGGGGTTCATGGGGATTCCCAAATTGGTCACCAGTGTTTTACTTCTTGAATTTGCAGCCGGTGCTTGGATCGGGTGGATGGCAACACGTGGGTTAAAGGCGACCGTCAGCTCAGCAAGCGCCATGATCCTGATAGCTGCGGCTGGGTTTGGCCTAAGCCTTTGGTTGGGTTACAAACAATACCCTTCGGTAATTTTATGGGGTATCCCAAGTATATTGCTGGTCATTGGATGCATTTCGTTGGAGGCGCGTGGCGTTGGACAGCGATTTTTTCGTTGGCTCAGCCCGCTTGGGGATTCCTCTTACGCGCTGTATCTCATCCATGCGATTCTCATTCCGCTTCTAATGGCGTTCATCCCACAATTGGACGATTTGAGCCTTTTCGCGTTTCTCACCCTCTCATTTGCGATTTTTTTGATCAACATTCTGATCTCACATCTTTACTTCCTTTACGTAGAGCGGCGATTGGTGCGGTTATCTAATCAGTTACTCGCCGAGAAAACGAGTGCAAGGCACAGATCACAATAGCAGAGCAGACGGGCTCTATTTGCGCGTAAGATAGTTTATTGGGCTGCTATGCGTTGATACAGCGTCCACGGTTTGGCTGCGGCCAATACCCTGAACTCATCGATCTTCTGCTGCAAAAGAATCCATCGCACAGATTACGACGGTATCCGCTATTGCTTGAGGCAAAACAGCTGAAGCTGAAGCTGCCGTGCGATCAGTATCCTCGCTGATCTTTCAAGTGTAGCCTGTAAATCGCCTAGTGATCCGGCCACCCGATTGGGCTGTTGTGTGGGGTTGCCAATTGTCGGCACTGGGGTTTCGTTGAAGATCATAAGAGAAGACAAGGGTATGCAATGGGGCCATAAGACTTGGGGTCTGTGGTACTCTCCAAAAAAAGCAACGACCCCACGAGCGTTGCGATCACGGATCGCCAGTAAGAGTGTTTTCAAAGACAGGATTGAAGCCAGAAGCGTTAGCAAAAAAGAAGGGGACGCGCACTTAGATGCCCGCCACCAAATAAGTTTGGGGGTGTGATCAGATCCAGCACTGCACGGAGTAATACGGCAAGCTTCATGCGACTATCGATTCGCAAACCCTATTAGAAGACCTCTTATCGCCCCCCCCCCCCACAGGACAATGCCAAATCTCTGGTCTAGCGTGTGCCACGTAGAATCCGCCACCTGCAGTTACCGTATGCAGGAATAACAAGGCGGAAACGAAGCTAAAAGAAGCTAACCATGCGTCGAATCTATTTCCCTTGAATGCGATGGGCTGACGCGGGTGAACAAGTGGTCCGATCACTTGTCTTTGGCCCGGCGTTGTTGCCAGCAGGATTTAGGTGGCAAAGCACACCAATGTACTGCCGATCCAAAGACGGATCGGGTTACTCAAAATCCCGATGATCACGGCCACGCTCGGCCTGCGTCAAGGGACCGGTGAGCATTCAATTTTAATGCGGCTCAGGGTTTAAGAGTGAATCGCCGCCCAAGGGTCAAAAACGCCGTGCTTGAGCTGGCAGTAAAGTTATTTTGGTCATCCCTTTCGTATTGGTAGCCAATATTCATCGCCCAGTCCTTTGTGATTGCACGACTGTAAGAGGCGCTGATCGTGCCCCGGGTGCGTGGGTTTGATGGACCTGAACCTTCTGTTTGCTGATCAAGAACATCGACACTGAAAGAGAGCGCCGAAACAGGATTAATGAAATAGTCATATGTCAGAAAGGCTAATGTCTGGCGTGTTTCCAAGCTGTCGGTACTGGTACCAACCCGTCGTTGGATCGTTGCACCGATCCGGGAACTAAGCAGCCGGTACGAATAGTTGAGCTGGCCGATCGGGGTTATCTCGTCAAAAGGCCCCCGAGTGAAACCAATATCAAAATTCAACGTTCCGTTTGTTAGCTGGTAGTTGCGTCCGGCAGTTGCATTCAGCCTAGTGCCGTTCACGCCGAATGTTTGATTGATCCGTACGTCGGCGTTTCCATCTGACAGCGCCTTGTTCCAAGTAAAGTTCCAGACGAAGCTTTCAGTGGTGTTACTCGTATTTGTCGCACGTTGCGTATCGTCGACCTGGCTGTATCCGGCATCCAACGAGACGAATGTCGTGGAAGAGAGGTTATATGCTCCACCCGCTGAAACAGTTGTAGTCTGCGTTTCAGTTCGCACGTTGTCTTCGGCCGTAAAATCTTCGTAACCGACGCTCAAATTTCCCTGTAAAACCGGAGAAATCTGGAACAACAGTGCTGAATCAAAAATATCTGATCTGTTTTCGATCAGACTCGGGTCGAATGTGTCCTTATAGCGGCGTTCGCGGTGGCTGTAGTCGAACTGGAATCCCACAGGGGCATTCAGACCCACGGCCCAGCTCAGGTTCGCAAGGGTGTTGATCTGATCTCCGGCGGTTCCGAGTACGTCGGCGGAATCAATGATGCCATCCAGGTTGGTGTCTGTCAGCGACCGGTTAAAGGCCAAATCCCGTTCGGTATAATCCAACAGCAGGTCAAGGCTGCTGTTCAATCGGGTACGCTGATAAGCCAATTGCGCGGATGGATCAGAAAACGATGATTCAGTCCCTATGATCGGTTCGTTGGCGATCCGGTATAAGCCCGATAAATCGATAGCCAAAGTGGAATCGTTTGCTTGCTTCAGGATATTCAGGGCAAGCTCGTTTTCCCACCAAGTAGTTGATCCGAGAGACGGATCTGTCAGTCTGAGATTGTTATCATGCCGCAGTGAGGACAGGTAATCTAGCGTGACAATCAAGTCAGACCCCGTACCGGCTGACTGGACAATTGTGGGTGGGCCAACCTGCCGGGCTGGGTTCTGCAGAGCCTGTTGTGCAATCAGCTGTTGGCTGGGCGTTTGCAGAACAACCGTTGATTGGGCGGTCGACTGCTGCAGCGGTGTCTGCGTTGCAGCAGTGGTCTGTGCCGTCGTCTGCTGTATCGGCGGTTGTGGGATTGGGCTTTGTTGACCAACTGCTGGCGTCAATGATGCAGCAAAAGCTACCCCGCACCCCAGCGAAGCGGACAGCCTGTTCCTAAATTTTCCCACCTGTATAAGCCCCTATTCGAACAAGCGGCGTGCTGGAACAACAACAACGTCTCCGGGTTTGAGCAAAGTATTTCCCTGGATGCCGCCGCCCGTGCCTTTGTAGTTGTAGGTGTATCTGTTCATCACGCCTGTTTTAGTGTCGGGCCGCCGCAATTCGATGCGTTTTCTGGCCGCGAAATTGGTCAAGCCGCCAGCCTGAGCCAAAATCTGAAGAATGGTCGTACCCTCTGTCGCAATATGTTTCCCAGGTGCGTTGACCTCACCCATTATGAAAACGTCGATCGTCGGACCGGTTGGGGCGAGCGCGCCCTGCAACGGGGGTGGTGCAAGCGATGCCACCGAAATAAATACAGTCGGCGGTGCATTGAAGTTGGAAGACAGCGCCGACGAGAGCGACGAGCTTAGCCCATTGGTGGATTGCCCGGCTGCGCGAAGCGAGCCAGCAAGCGGGAAGTTAATGGAGCCGTCCGGCAGAACCAATATGGTTCGGTTCAACGTGGGATCTTCCAGAACTTCGACCTGAAGCGCATCACCCGGTTGGATTTGATACGAGCCTTGCGCCCACGATGCTGATGCTGCGACCATGGCGAAGACTAGAGAAATCAATGCTCTTATAACTGTACGCATATATAAATCTTTCACTTTTCCCTCCCTTTTTACCTTTATGTTATTTTCAAAACAATCTGTTGGTTTTTTGACAGGGGCATGGTGCGGCAGAAATGCAGCGTTCCGTCCCCGCATTATTGTCCAGCGATATTTGCTGCGTTCAATTGCTTTATTTCATCCTCTAATGTTGGAGATACATTTATTGTAACCCCAGTTTCTTGTGCGGCCCTAAAGGCGTGCAACGCCGCTTGTGGCTGGTTAATTGCAGCATAGGTTTTGCCCAGATGGTAAAGTACCAAGGGTTGGTCCGGCAAAGCCCTGGCCGCTGGCTCAAGGTATATGAGCGCTTCTTGATAGCGGCCCAGCTGATAGGCAACCCAGCCATAAGTATCCTGAAATTCGGGTATTCTTGTCCCATGCAACCGTCGCGCCAGATGCGCCGCTTGTTGCAGGCTTTCGTCGTCGTTGCGGTGACTCGTCAGAAGGCTTGCCAATTTGTTGGCCACGATCTGAGACTGGTTGCTGAGAGGGTACAGCTTTTCATAGACCGCAATCGCCAAGTCTAGTTCCCGGGCGCGTTCGTGTTCTGTCGCCTGCAGCAATAAAAGATCTGGATTCTCCGGCAGAGTTGATAGCGCTTCATCCAATATGGCTTGGGCCTGTTCAAGCTGTTCACGCTGAATATGCAATGAAAACAAGCTGGCCCAGACACGGGCCGCGTCCGGGTGATCTTTGAGGATCGCGCGGTGAAGTTGCTCGGCTTCGTCGAGCTTACCTTCACCCGTCAGAACGCGAGCTTTCATAAAGCGCAGGTTCAGCGATCCCGGGTCTTCCGCCAGCAATTCATCAAGTCGGTTGGCGGCACCGGTCACGTCGCCCTGTATTAACATCTGCCGGATAAGCGCAATGTCGGCTGACAGGCCAAATTCAGGATCGTTTGCCAGTTCGTCCAAGAAAGCCGTCAGTTCATCCTTGCGTTGCTGGGTCGACAGCATTTGTGATCTGAGGTCGTCTAACCGTTGACGCGCGCTTGGGTCGTCCAGATTGCGGAGTTTGTTCAACACCACATCGAGTCGTTCCCAGTTTTGCAGGTTTAGGTACACATTGCCGAGAGCCAATAACAGTTCAGGGTTCTCGGGAAGCCGGTACAAAGCGTCGTTCAATACGCGTTCGGCAACTACTAGATTGTCCTCTTCAAGAAGGAACCGGGCATAGTTCAGTGTCTCTTTTTGTGCATTCCGGGACGCCTCTGTCGCGAGTGCCAACATTTTACCCATCACAACCCGATCATCGTTGCGCTCGTGGGCGCGCGCCATCAAGGTCATAAGCTGTGAATCCCGAGGTGTGACATCCAGCGTTTTGCGCAACAGCACGATTGTGTCGTTGATTTTATTTTCTTCTATCAACCACGCTGCCTTCAATTTTACAGCTTCAATGTGTGTTGGGTCTTCGACAAGGACGCGCTCAATCAAAGCTCGGCCTTCCTTGGTCTCGCCGACATCCAATAGCATCCGGGCGAATTCCACTTCGCTGTCGCGGGTTTGCGTGGTCCGCTTTGCGTTCGCAAGCAACTCCCGCATCTCGCCAAGTGCGGTTTGCGTGTCCCCGATCTGGAATTTTAGCACTGCCCGCGTGGTTTTGAATCGCGGCGTATCGATTGTGTCCAAAGCAATAATCTGATCCAACTCGGCAATCGCCAGGTCAGGGCCACGGTACTCTGCCAGAAACGCGATGAGTTTTTGCGTCGAAAGGGGGTCCTGCGCCTCCTGCTCTGATTGTTCCCGCAGAAGGCCTTCGGCGGCATCCAGTTTCTTATAGCTAATATAATGTTCGAAAAGACTTTGCTGAATGCTTGTGTCCTCGGGGAAGACCTGCTGCATCTGCATCAGCTGTTTTTCGATTTCCTCGGGCTTTTGCAGTTCCTGCAACGCGCCGAGCCGAATGGTATGCAACTTGGCCTGCTGCGGCGCAAAGCTTAGAGCAATATCGGTTTCGCTTAACACAGTTTCCCAATCCTGAGAGCGGACCAGATCGTCGATGACGATCTGTCGCGCGGACAACAGGTCGGGGCGGTCCTTTAGGAAATCATGGGCGATGGCGACGGTGAGTTCTGCCTCGGCTGTTTTCTTGGTGTTGACGGCCTCGGTATAGGTCAGCGAGTTGTTGAGGGATTTGATCTCGATGTCATCGGGGGCAAGTTCTTTTGCAACACCCGCATAGCGGCGCAGATCTTCCCAGTTCTCAGTTTCCAAAGCCATCTCAGCCAACGCGCGATGTCCTTCGAGGTTGTCCGGGTATTGCTCAACCAGTAACAGAAACTGGCTGTAAGCGATCGAGGTATTGCCGCGTTCACGTTCCAGCCGGGCATAGATCAGGCGGGCTTCTTTGTGTTTGCTATTCAGTTTGAAGACGTTTTTGAATTCGTACAGCGCGCTCTCGACATCATCCTTTTCAAGGAGGGCTAGACCAGCCTGAAAATGTGCCTCGGCCCGTTCTTCGGCTGTGTCACATGCGCTCAACACCAGAACTGCCGCCAAAAAAACAGCCGCCAATCTGTTGCCAAAGGATAAAAAAGTTACACGCAACGCTGTACTCCCGCAGAATCTACGAAAGGTACCCACCTTGTGGCGTGCCCTGCCTCAGCAGCCGGTGCCGCGCAAAACAACGGAAACCGTCCTGATCAGGATGGAAAGATCAGTGCCGAACGACATACTCTTCCAATACTCAGTATCATGAAATGCACGCTCGGCAAAAGTAGACTGGTTGCGTTTGGAAACCTGCCACGGCCCAGAGATGCCCGGCCGCATGGAATTGTAGAAATCGCCAGGATACAGTTTTTGCTGGTTCACCATCATAGGGCGGGGGCCGACCATGGACATCTCGCCTGTGAAAACGTTCCAGAACTGCGGTAGCTCATCCATCGAGGATTTGCGCAGAAACGACCCGAACTTGATGATGCGCGGATCATTGAGGAGCTTTTGATTGCGATCCCACTCTTCCCGTGCGCCCGGGTTGTTTGCCAGATGCTTTTTGAGAACTGTCTCGGCGTCATGCACCATGGTGCGCAGCTTGAGCATTTTGAAAATCTTGCCGTCTTTGCCGACCCGTTCCTGCCGATAAAAAGGCGTCACACCCTGGCAGGCCAGAAATACGGCCAAGAACAAAACCATGGGCACAACAAACGGCGCTGCAAGCAGCACAAAGACGATATCAAAGATGCGTTTTCCTACACTTCTGTAAATCCCTGGGTAGGTCGCCAGGGCAGGTGCAACAGAAATATTAGAGTAGCCAGTATCGGCTACGTCCTTCGAATGACTTGTCACTATTTAAACCCCCAGCACAAACAAAAAACCAAGAACCACTTACCCAACTCAGAAACTGACTACGCTCAACCTCGTCACATATTTAAGAAATATTGTTTTATTATATTGCAGAGCATTGCCGTTTACACACACGATACCAGCCTGCTCCACTCGCAAAGATTAACAAATTCTGGTCATCTTGCAAAACATTAATCATGACAGCTTTGTGCGCAGAACCTGAAAAGAGTGGGTATTTCAGGGTTGTTTGGAGCTGGGATGCGCCAGACCTGATTGAGGGTCTTGTGAGATTCTGTATCCAATACTGCAACAATTTGCATAAAACTTAGTTTTTGGTGCTTAATACTGCATTGTGCGGCGGGGCGGGAATTTTCTTTGTGAGGCTAGTCTTTGGTCTCTTTGCCGCTTTTCTGCACAGTCTTCTCAAGTGTTTGATGGGCATTACGACGGATACCACCAGGGATTGAGGTGGGCGAGCGCCAAATCACCAAGTGTGAAATTTAGTGCTGATTGCTAGTGTGATTTTGTGGCAGAGTAGTCCCCAGCTGCATTTGATTTATGTAATATGTGTATCGTGTAAGAGGTTTCTGGTGGTTCAGGGTATGAGTGTGGGTAATCTCCGGGGGGCCAGTACGAGGTTTGACAAGGCGGAAGGCAACCGTGGTGCAATGGCGTCCAGTGACGGGTTTTATTTAGAATTCTTCGGGCTGGACCGGCGCCCCTTTACGCTGCTTCCGGACCCTGGGTTTATGTATTGGTCACCGCTGCATAAACGCGGTTATTCGGTGCTGCAATTTGGGATCATGAGCTGCGCACCGATTACGCTGCTGACTGGTGAGATCGGGGCCGGCAAGACGACCCTGGTTCAGCAACTTCTGAGCGAAATGGAGCAGCAGATCACCGTCGGGCTGATCTCCAACGCACAGGGCGGGCGAGGAGAGTTGCTGCAATGGGTGCTTCATGCGCTGGGTTTGCCGATTAATAAAGACGCCACCTACGTGCAGCTGTTCAGGGCGCTGCAGGATTTTCTGGTCTCGGAATATGCCGCTGGGCGGCGGGTGGCTCTGATTTTCGATGAAGCGCAGAACCTGACAGTCGAAGGGCTTGAAGAAATCCGCATGCTGACCAACATCAATGCCAACACGGATGAGTTGATCCAGCTTGTTCTGGTCGGACAGCCCGAACTACGTGAGTTGGTTCTGGACCCGAAAATGCGCCAGTTGACGCAAAGGGTGGCTGCAAGTTTCCATCTGGAGCGGATGGATGAAGCTTCGGTCGAAGCCTACATCCGGCACCGGATGAAGACGGCGGGTGGCTCAGGCGAGGAGTTCACGGATGACGCCTGCGCACTGATTTTTCAGCAGACCCGCGGCGTTCCGCGCCTGGTGAATCAGTTTTGCGATTTCGCCCTGATGTACGCTTGGACCAACGAAGCTGACAAAGTTGATGAAGATGTTGTCAATCAAGTGGTCGAAGATGGTGTATTCTTCGGGGGGAATTCACTAGAAAAGGAGGCAATAGTCTGAAATGGGCCCGGTTCGTTACTATTCTTCCATTTTTCTGAGGCGGCTCCCGTATTTCCTTGCTGTGTCTTTGGTTGTTTCGGTGGCTTCCGTCATCATAGCGATAACGTTGCCTCCGTCATACGAGGCTCAAATGCGGCTGATCGTTGAATCTCCTCAGATTTCTGGGCACCTGGCGTCCAGTACTGTCAATACTCCTGCTTTCGAACAGATGCAGATCGTTGAGCAGCGCCTGCTCACACGGCCGGTTCTTCTGGAAATAGCGCGAAAGCAGTTGGTTCTGGAAAACATAGACAATGCAAGCCCCGATCAAATTGTTGGTGTCATGCGCAACAACACGACGATTCAAATCAGCTCTGGTCAGGGCCAAGCCAACCTAATGACAATTTTCTTCAATGCGCGATCGGGTCAGATCGCTGCCGGGGTGTTGAATGAATACCTGACCGAGATTCAGAAGCTCGACGTGACCTATCGCAAGAACCGCGCGTCAGATACGCTTAGTTTTTTTGAAAAAGAAGTCGAGCGTCTTGGGAAGGAGCTTGATATACGCAGTTCCCGGATATTGGAATTCGAGAGAGAAAATTCCGACGCATTGCCAAGTAACCTTCAGTTCCGAACCGCGCAGCAAGCGGCATTGCAGACCAATCTAGAACAAACGGATCAGCAGATTTTCTCGCTTAAAAGCCAACGCGAGAAACTTTTGGAGATTTATGGTTCAACCGGCCAGATCGTGGGCGTAGCACAGCAAAACAGAACACCTGCGCAGGCGCAGCTGGATCAGTTGCTGAACGAACTCGACTCGAAGCTCGCGATCTATTCGGAAACCAATCCGCAGATAAGGCTTCTGCGTGCCAGAATTTCCAAATTGGAAGAAACTGTAGTTGCCGAACAGGCAGCCAATACAGCAGCGACTAACCCTCAGACGGGCAACTCGACGCTGGATCTACAACTGGCCCAGTTTGATTCTCAGATTTCGGCCCTTGAGGATCAAAGGATTTCAATTGTGGACCGCTTGGCCAAGCTGACGCTGACGATTGATCAGACCCCGGCCAACGCGATTGCGCTTGCAGAGCTGCAGCGGGATCATGACAACATCCAGGCCCAGTATAACAGTGTGGTCGATCGATTGGCGGCGGCATCGACCGGTGAACGGATTGAAGTGACAGCACAGGGTCAGCGCATATCGGTAATCGAATATCCTGTCGCGCCAGCTGCACCGACAAAACCCGACCGCATGATGGTAGCGGCAGGGGGAACTGCCTTTGGCATTTCGCTTGGCCTGGCTTTGGTTGTTCTGCTGGAACTTCTCAACCGTACGGTGCGTCGTCCAGAGGATTTGATCAACAAGCTCGAAGTTTGGCCGATCGCAACCATTCCCTATTTGCCCTCACGAGGAGAGATGATTAGGCGCCGGATTGGCTGGAGCATGGTTGTCCTGGCTATTCTGATTGGTGTGCCCGCGGCAGTTTGGGCCTTTCATACGTATTATTTGCCGCTGGATTTGATTGCAGAACAAGTGATCGAAAAGTTGGAGGTCTATTGGTGACTTTTGTATCTACAAGATTGGACAGGGTGTGATGGATCGTCTTCAAGAGGCAATTCGCAAAGCTCGCAATGAACGCGAAAGCCGCCAAGCGGAACCTATTCTGCAACCCGGGGCTCCGCAGCCTGTTCCAACTGATGACAGCCAAGATGCCTGGAGTTCTCTGCCCGAGTTGCAGATTGATCAGAACTTGATCGCTCGTAATCGTCTGATTGCCTATCACGGCGGGCCTGAAGCTGCCCCCTACGATATGTTGCGGACAAAGATGATTCAGCAACTTCAGTCCAACGGCTGGCGGCGCATCGCCCTGACATCCCCGTACAGCGGATGTGGTAAAAGCACGGCGGCCGCAAATCTTGCCTTTAGTCTGAGCCGACAGAAGGACCTGCGTACAATCGTCATTGATTTTGATATGCGACGCAGAGGGTTGGCCGAAATCCTGCGGCAGACCGGCAATCACAGCATGTCCGATGTCATTAATGGAAACATTTCGTTTGAACAGCATGCGCTGCGCCATGGTGAAAATGTAATCTTTGGATTGAACTATTCGTCAACACGCAATCCAGCCGAGATTCTGCAAAGCCGGGCCATGATCGAAACACTGGAACAAATCGAAGCAGAGTACCAGCCGGATATCATGCTGTTCGATACTCCGCCGCTGATGGCCAGCGACGACAGCCACGGGTTCCTGAAGAACGTTGACTGTGCCCTGCTATTGGGTGCCGCCGAAGAAACCAGCGTGGACCATGTTGACCTGGCCGAACAGCAACTGGCAGAGCTGACGAAGGTCATGGGCATCGTGCTGAACAAATGTCGCTATATCAGCGAGGCTTTCGGCTATGAGTACGGCTCGTACTGATCCGGCTCCGACGGATGCGGTCATTATTCCCCATTACAACGACCCTGATAGACTGGAACGATGCCTGCGGGCGTTGATGGAGAACGACACCACCGAAACAGAAATCGTGGTTGTAGACAACGCGTCTCCGGTCTCGTTGGACGAGGTGAAGCTGGCCTTTCCTGATGTGCGGTTCATCACTGAAACCCAGAAGGGCGCGGCGCATGCACGAAACAAGGGTATTGCCGCAACCACAGCGCCAAGGTTGTTTTTCATAGATGCCGATTGCGTTCCAGCGCCTGACTGGCTGACGGTCGGCCGCGCAATCGCCAACCGGGCTGACCTTGTCGGGGGCCGAGTTGACGTGTTTGACGAAACCCCACCACCGCGCAGCGGGGCCGAGGCGTTCGAGGCCGTTTTTGCATTCAATTTCCGCAGATATATCGAGGTTCAGGGGTTTTCCGGTGCAGGCAATCTGCTGACGCGCCGCGACGTGTTCGACGCGATCGGCGGGTTTATAAACGGTATATCGGAAGATCAGGAATGGACCATGCGTGCTGTCGCGCGAGGTTATAGTCTGGTGTACGAGGATCGGTTTCGTGTCAAACATCCGTCAAGACAAGATTGGTTCGCGCTCAGGACGAAATGGCGACGCATGACGCAGGAAGCGTATCAGTTGAACGGAACCGGAGGCAAAGCACGCCTGAGATGGGCAATTCGCGGATTGGCAATGCCTGCCAGTGCCATGGTACATACGCCAAAGGTTCTGGCCAGCAGCAGACTGAATTCAACCGGTGAAACCTTGCGAGCTATTGCCACTCTTATCCGGCTCAGGTGTACACGAATGGTCTGGATGCTGCGCCAGGCCGCCGGTGGCTCCATCTGAACGAGGTCCGGTAAGTAAGCACGGCTTAAATTTACCATAACATTGATTCCACGTCTTGAAACATGCGTTACACCCGCATTTGGTCCCCGCTTGGCTCCAAAAGGCTTAACGTTATTTTTTTGACGTACTCGGAACAGTCTCGGTCTGAGCGCACAATTGTTTAGCCCAGCTTTGGTAACTGGTTCTGAAACATGGCTCATACAACCGGAAACCACAAAAACCGCAGAGCGCGCATATTTATCCTTCGTCCCCCTCTAAATTTCGTGTAGCCTCAACCGCGATGTACATACTGAGTGCAGGCGCTCAAATTTGCAGCCGAATTATTTGTTTTATTCGTTTGTAGTGCCTGATCGTTTTAGAAAACCGACGCGAAGCAATACCGGTCGGATTATAACTGCAGAGAGCGCTGATGAACGCGTCTGATTTTGATCCCAACGACATGCATCTAACCGCCAAGCGGATTCTGGTTACGGGTGGCGCAGGCTTTCTCGGCTCGCACCTGTGCGAGGCCCTGCTGAAACAAGGGCACGAGGTTTTGTGTGTCGACAATTTTTTCACGGGTCGGCGCGGAAACCTGCACCACCTGCTACAAAACCCCCGCTTCGAGGTCATGCGCCATGACGTGACCTTTCCGCTGTATGTTGAAGTGGATGAGATTTACAATCTGGCCTGCCCGGCCTCTCCGTTCCATTACCAGCACGATCCGGTCCAGACGACCAAGACGGCTGTGCATGGTGCGATCAATATGCTGGGACTGGCCAAGCGGGTCGGTGCTCGAATTCTGCAGGCTTCGACGTCCGAGATTTACGGCGATCCGCAAATTCACCCGCAAACCGAGGATTACGTCGGCCACGTCAATCCGATCGGACCGCGTTCATGTTATGATGAGGGCAAACGCTGTGCCGAGACGTTGTTCTTTGACTATTACCGCCAGCACAACCTGCCGATCAAAGTGGCGCGGATCTTCAACACCTACGGGCCGAACATGCATCCCGATGATGGGCGTGTCGTATCCAATTTTATCATGCAAGCCCTGAACGGAGAGCCTATCACCATTTACGGTGACGGCAGTCAGACCCGGTCCTTCTGCTATGTATCCGATCTGATTGACGGGCTGATTAAGCTGATGGAATCCTCTGATGATGTGACCGGGCCGATTAACCTGGGCAATCCGGTGGAATTGAGCATTCGTGAGCTGGCCGAGTCAGTGATCCGCCAGACCGGCTCGAACTCTGAGCTGGTGCAGCGCCCGTTGCCGCCAGACGACCCAATCCAACGCCAGCCGGATATCACTCGAGCCCAGGAACAACTGGGTTGGTCGCCCCATGTACCGTTGGAAGAAGGGCTGGAAGCAACAATCGCCTATTTTCGGCGCATAGCTGTGGCGGCGGAGAGCGCTGTAGAACGGATATGAACGTATCGGTTTCCTCTGATAGGCCATCTTGGCGAATTGGAGGATTTCTGCTGCTTGCCGCGGCGGTGCTTGCCTGTTTGTCCGCGCTTTTGATCAATGGCGGGCCTCTCTATTACTTCGACACCGGCAGCTATATTCGACAGGGCAACGTGGCGCTGAACAGTTTGCTGCCAACGATAAACGAGGGTGGCGGCGCAGGTGGAAGTAGCGCTGCGGATCAGGACAATACCGCAACCGGATCCCGGTCACTGATCTATGGCATTGTCATGGCCCTCTTTTTTCGCGCGGGCGCCCTTATTGCCGTTCCAATCTTTCATATGGCTGGCATATTTCTGGTTGTTTGGCTTCTGGCACGGACGACAAACCGCACTCTGGAAGAGGCCCGCAGCACATCTTTGCTGACCACAGTGCCGCTTCTGGTTGCGGCTCTTTCCTCATTGCCGTTTTACATCGCCTATATGATGCCGGACATATTTGCGCCGGTTTTGCTGATCGTAATCGCTGCGCTGACGGCGGTCGGTCGCACAATGCGAGGCTGGGAACTTTTTGTGATGTCAGGTCTGGCTGTGTTTTCCGTCATTTCACACCCGTCACATCTGGCAATCGCTGGGCTTATGGTGCCTTTTGTGATCCTGGCCGCCCTATTCATGAAAGCACGGGGGCGATGGCGGGCAGTGATATTGCTTGTGATCGTGCTTGCGATTGCAGTGGCCGAGCGCAAAGCCTTTCAGATCGCGGTGGAAACCAAAACAAACAAAGAAGTCGTCTATACACCCCACATCACCGCGCGGCTGATTGTAGATGGGCCGGGCATGGACTACCTGAACGACGCCTGCCCCGACACAAACATACCGACATGCGCCCTGCACGAGGCCCTTTCATGGTCTGATGATCCCTATCGGTTGACTGTGTCGCATATCATTTTCGAGCGCTCGCCCAAGCTTGGATCATTCCGGCTTATGTCAGCAGAAGACCAGAAGAAGGTTGCACGTTCCCAGCGTGACTTCGCCAAGGCTGTGTTTCTTTCCCGTCCCATTGCCACATCTTGGGCCCTGGCCAAGAATGGTTATCGCCAAATTTTGCGTGACAGCGTTTGGATGACAATCCCGACAGAGCAGGCGCTTGACAACGCTCGCCATCTTGCACGGTTAGACGACTCTCAACTGCATCTGATTCAAGGCGGCCTGCTGTCCAAGGATCGCGGTTGGCTTACGCCGGTTAATGCGCTGCACGGCTTTATCTATGCCGTTTCGTTTGCTGTTATCGTGGTCTTTTTGCTGACCCCGCGCAGCGTGCCGCGCGATATCAAGCTATTTGCCCTATTCATCCTGATAGGAATTGCGGTCAATGCGCTGGTTTGTGGTGGGGTGTCACAGCCAGCGGACCGATATGGCGCTCGCGTGATGTGGTTGCTTCCGTTCACTGCAGCCTTTCTTCTTATCATAAGGTGGCCCCCTGCCCTGCGCGCCGCCACCAAAAGGGATTTGTGATGTCGGATCATTCATTGTCCATTAGTGTCGTTATGCCCGCCTACAATGCCGAGCATATGTTGCCCCGCGTTCTGACCCCGCTGATTGAATTGCTGAATGTCGGACAGGTGCAGCAGGTTCTGGTTGTGGATGACCAGTCCCCAGACGGAACGGCCGCGCTTGCACACGAGATGGGGGCGACGGTCCTGACAACACCGGTCAATGGTGGGCCGGGCGCAGCCCGCAACCTGGCTGCGCAGCACGCCACGGGCGATATACTATGGTTCGTCGATTCCGACGTCATCGCCTGGCCTGACGGCCCGGAACATATCCGCCGCGCCATGTCCGAAGATAATGTCGCTGCCGTTTTCGGCTCGTATGATGATGCACCGGACGGGCAGTCCTGGTTTTCGCGCTATAAAAACCTTTTGCACCGTTATCACCACCAACGCGCACGGCGCGAGGCCCAAACTTTCTGGGCTGGGTGCGGTGCCATCCGGCGCGACGTTTTCCTTGAGGTCGGCGGGTTCGACGTCAAAACCTATGAGGTCCCGTCGATTGAAGATATCGAGCTGGGGTATCGGATTGCCAATGCTGGCTACCGCATCCTTGTCGAGCCGCAGTTGCAGGGCAAACATCTGAAGGTCTGGACCATGCGCAACAGCCTGACCACTGACATCTATTGCCGCGCACTGCCCTGGGCCCGGCTGATGATTTCACGCGAAGGGCTGACAGACGATCTGAACACCTCGATGGCCGAACGGGTTCGGGCCGCGATTGCTGGTCTGCTGTTGTTGTCGGTTCTGGCCCTGCCCTTCTGGCCGGGTGCATGGGCCCTGCCTTTGCTTTTGCTAGTGGCGGCTTTGGTCGCCAATTTCGATCTGGTGCGCACGATGGCCGGGCATGGTGGGGCATGGTTTGCCTTCAAATGCCTACTGTATCACCAAGTGTATTACGTCTATTCGGCCACGATCTATGTCTGGTGCCTGTTCGAGTATCACGTTCTGGGGCAAAAGCAGAAACTCCATGTCACCCGAAACTGAAATTTCGGGCCCTGCGGCACGGATGCCGGATTTCCTAATCCTTGGCGCCGCGCGGGCCGGTACAACGGCGCTGTACAGCCATCTGCGGCAAAACCCGAGTATCTTCATGCCGTCCGCCAAAGAGCCCAATTTCTTTGCTTTCGAGGGCGAAGCCTTGAATTTCTCTGGGCCGGGCGCGGACTATGTCAACAACTCGGTCACGCAGATCGCCGACTATCATGCCCTGTTTTCCGATGCGCCAGTGGAGGCGGTCTGCGGAGAAGCATCCCCGCTATATCTTTATGCACCCAAGGCGCCTGAACGCATTCATCGCCGTATTCCCCGGGTGCGTATGGTGGTTATTCTGCGAAATCCAATAGATCAGGCCTTGTCCCATTACCTTTATGCGGTAAAGCAACGGATCGAACCGCTCGAGGATTTTTCCGCTGCATTGGACGCCGAAAACGAACGGCTTGCCGCAGGTTGGCAACCCCTGTTTGGGTATTCGCGCTTTCCGCTCTATGCACAGCAATTATCGCGCTATTTCAAGCTTTTCGACCGCAGCCAATTCCTGATCCGAACCTACGAAGAATTTCAGGACGATCCGAAAGACGTCATCGACAGCATCACTGCATTCATCGGGGCCGATACAAGCTTCCAATCTGACCTGTCATCGCGGGTAAATGCCGGCGGCGTGCCGCGCAGCCGTCTGTTTCAGGATTTCCTGATGAAACCCAACCCGATCACCGGAATGATCGCCCGTGTCATGTCACAGGAACTGCGCTGGAAAATCAGGGATCGCCTGTCCCAATTCAACCTCAAACGCGAGGTGGAAATGCCAGACCGCGCACGCGCGATCCTGCGTGAAAGGTTGCTGCCGGAAATCGAAGATTTGGAACATCTGTTGGACCGCGATCTAAGCTCCTGGCGAGCCTGATCGCACTTCTGGCAACAATTCCCCCAAATCCAGCAGAATGTGCATGCCGTACTTGTCGTTTTGCATTTCTGCCAAGGTGCAACCACCAATACTTTGATTTTGAGCAGCATGCTTTAGAATAGCCCTGTGTTTTATGGGCTGTTGTCCGGTCGATCGCAATTAGTACCGGGCGACGGTGATTTAGTGGTGACAGTTTTTTATGGACGACATTGACAGAGCAACAGCTTCGTCGCGAATGACACCGGACAGCAATGCGCGACGATTGTTCATCAGCCCCGTTATTGCACGGCGCGTTACCCTTTGTCTTTCGCTGCTTATGTTTGCCTTGGCGTTGGCTTATCTGCTGCTGAAGATCACGCAACTGTCTGCCCTTCCCGCAGGGTATGATTTCCGGTTCATCTGGGTGGCGGGTGACATGTGGCACGGTGGCATAAACCCCTACGGCCCGACGTTTTTGGCGCATGGCGAAGCAAATATTGAGGTCGGACATGTCCCGGTTCTGTGGCCTTACCCACCGACTTGGTGGATTTTTGCCGCGCCTTTGGGGGCGCTGGATTTGAACACTTCGAGTGTCGTCTGGAATATCTTCGGTCTGGTGATCGTCATCGCAATTTGCGGCATGTTGACCAGCGCTTTTACCACCGCATTTCCGGGGCGCGCCCAGATGATCGGCGAGTTCACGGGAGGTCAGGTTTTTTTCCCGCTTTTCAGTGTGGTGTTCTTTCTTTTAGCGATCCTCGAAGCTACCGCGATCCTGTTTTCCGTTGGTCAGACGACTCTGATCGCAGGGCTTGGCATTGCCGTTATGCTGTGGAGCCGCGTCGGCGGACGCCTCTTTTTCGAAGCCATCGGTTTGACGCTGGTACTGCTCAAACCGCAGATCGGAGCGCCTTTTGTGGTCCTATACCTGCTGTTTGATGCGCACTCTCGGAAAGTGGTTTTGATGGCCGTGCTTCTTTCCGCCCTGCTGACAGTGCCGCCGCTTTTGGTCGCTCCAAGTACCATTTTGGATTTCTTTCAAAATCTGGCTGCTTATGACGGTTTTACAATTGCCAACCTTCCACAATCCATGACGGGTCTGCGGCTGATCATTTGGGAGGTTACGGATCGTGATATCGGTAGCTCTGTGGCCACGATCATCACGCTCGTGATCATTGTGGTGCTGTGTCATGGCCCTACCCGGCTGACGCGCGCCTGCGACGCCAACAAACATAGCTGGCAGATCTTCGGATTGGCCTGCGCAGCTATCGTCGCGCTGGCGCCGCTGCATATATATGATTTTGTGCTGTTGGCCTCCCCGCTGACGCTGCTGTTCAGGGGGCGGATCGTCAGCACTCTGTTCGCCGGGCTTGGCGCATTGCTGATCTGGCGATCGGAAAACCTTGTCGATATCTGGGCCTTCCATGTGGACGGGGTCGAGATCTTTCCAAGCTCGCGTTTGGCAACCATTGGCGCCTTGCTGTTTTTAATAGCGGTCGTTGATACAGTTCTGCAGCTGAACAGACAGAAGGCCAGCGCTTCAAACCAGTCTTCGCGCGCATGACTGTTTTTCTAAAATCATCGCCTGCGCCGTCTCGTCCGTGGCGCATTGCGCTTGCTGGGTTTGCCGGGCTGGTCGCAGTGCTGATACTTGTTTTTTCAGTACAGAGTGCCTTGCCCGGCATCCGCGATCTGGCGCAATGGTGGATGCTGATGGTCGCGCTAGCGCTGACCCTCTTTTCCGTTTTTGTTTTGTGGGATCTGACGCTATCGGGTTTGATGCTGCTGCTTTTGTTTGTGGGCGGGGCATCGCAGCTTTATGTGACCCAACCGCTTTGGTACCCGGCGCTACGCCTCCCGCCCAGAACGACCATCGAAATGGCGATGTATGCCATAATTTTCGGACAGGGCGCCCTTTCGGCTTTTGTGTTGTTTAGAAATTCTAGTGACAGCAAACTCTCTCAGGTTATCAGCGATTTGGGCGTAAAACGCACTGCTCTGTTCCTTTTGCTCAGCGGTGCGTTCACCATACCGATCCTCGACCATCTGCGCCAAAACGAAATCGACGTCTATTTCATTCAGCTTGCGGCGGGGCTGATCCTTGTGGTCATCAACCTGGTGACGGTGATCGCATTGGCTGCCACCTTGCCCAGAGGGGTTACTCTGCCCGCGGGATGGCGATGGGCAGGCTGCATGGCCACTGTTTTTCTGATTGCGACATTGGTGCTGGAATGGTTGGCCTTTGAACGGGTGCCGCATGTTCAGGATGAGCTTGCCTATATGTTTCAGGCCAAGACCTATGCGAGTGGCGCCCTTTATGTGCCGGCACTGCCGGAAGGTCCCCGCGCAGCTTTTGAGTTTTATCTGCTAGATCATCATAACGGGCGCTGGATATCGGTCTTCACGCCCGGATGGCCTGCATTTCTGGCGGTGGGAGTTTTTTTTGGAGTGCCCTGGTTGGTGAACCCAATTCTGGGCACTGCGTCCATCTTTCTGGCGCAGGGGGTGATGCAACGGTTAACAAATGCCCGTACGGCCAGCATCAGCACTCTGATCCTGGCGACCTCCCCCTGGTTCATCGCGATGTCGGCGTCACTGATGTCCCATACATTCGCCCTGTTTCTTGTCTTGCTGGCCTGGCTTTTGATCCTTCGCGCCGAAGAAGGTGAATTGAAACGGGCCGTTCTACTGGTGTTTGTGGCCGGCTTGGCACTGGGTTGGTTGTTCCTGACCCGCAACCTTGACGGCCTGTTGCTTGGAATTCTGACGGGTCTGTTTCTGTTGTGGCGCGGAGGTGCCTTACGCCATCCCCTGACTGTACTCAGCTACAGCGTGGGATGCGTGGCAACCGGAAGCCTTATCTTTTTCTATAATTACTACTTCACTGGCGACCCGCTGTTGACAACATTATCAGACTATTATCAACGAACCTGGGTTGATGGATCCAACGCCTTTGGGTTTGGCCAAAACATAGGCTCCCCAGAAGGCTGGGGCCACATGGAACTGCGCCCGCATGAACATTCCCCGTTTGAAGGTCTGGTCAACACGCTGACCAATATCAGCGCGCTTCATACCGATTTCATGGGTTGGGGGATCGGGTCGCTCGTATTTGTCTGGATCTTGCTGATCTATGGCCGCATCAACGCCACGGACCGGATGATGCTTGCGATCATTATCGTCGTAGCGGGTGCACACGCCCTTTATTGGTTCGTAGCCAGCTTCTACGTGGGCCCACGATATTGGTTCATGATGATCGCTCCCCTGGTGTTCCTGAGTGCCAGAGGAGTTCTGGAAACTGGCATCCGATTGGAAACCATTGGCCTTTCGTCAGCTTCGGACAAACTTAACGCCGTGCTTCTTATTCTGTGTTTGTTTTCAGTGACAGTATTTTTGTCCTACCGAGGCGTCACAAGATATCACGAGCATCGTACCTATGATGACCACTATCGCTATCTGTCGCTGCCTGACACGGAAGGTCTTGTCCAACCGCTGGTCTTAATCAATCCGAAAAGCCAAATTGCTTCGGCACTGTTCTTCAATGATCCTTCGTTTCCCTTGGACGAGCCGGTTTTCGCAAAGGATCTGGGAGGCACAGCGAATGACGCCGTGACTAAGGCTTTTCCGGGACGCCCCGCCCTGTATTACGACGAGCGCGAAGAGACGTTTTCTCGGAAATAGACATTTCGCATGGGGCCGATTTGATTATCTTAGGCCCAATAGCTTTGCAATATCCCAGACCTGACGTGGAGAGGTTTGTGCTCCGCGACCGAAGATTGTTTCCCGAGGCACTTTGTAAATGGGTGCAATGCTCACCGGGACGTCTGCATTGCTAAAATCTTCTTCATAGGTGGGCAAATGATCAGTCACCAAAACCCTACCTTCCACGGCTTCGCCCAATCGAATTTCATCGGGCGCCAAAGCCTCAGTTTCCAAACGGACAAAGTAAGTAGGCGTGACATTGGCTGGAACCGGCATCTGTGCGTACACATAGACCGAGACAGTTCCCGCTAAGTATTGGTCCTGCAATTCGACATCTGACCAACCAGGGGGAAAGGCCTTCCTTATCAGAGCTGGCGTAATCCGGATCTCCTCAAGGTCAAAAAACGGGTCAGCGTCGATTTCAATCGCGATACGCTGCCCCAAATCGCGGGTCACTGTAAATGGGCGCAAAGTCGTAGGCCAACTCAGCCAAGTACTGACAGCAAGCCCTGCCAACGCCATCACAAAGGCTGAGGCCGGCGCTGCCTGAACCGGGCGCAACCGCCAGAAGACAATCAGCGGCAACAGAACAGCCGGTGCAAAATGGTGCGGCAGAATACGATAAGCCTGAACATAGAAGAACAGAACGTACCCTACAGTCATGAGTGTCAGCGTTCTGGAAAACGTATCCTGCCAGCGCCAGGCCAAAAGCGCTAGTCCAGGCAAAAGCCCGCCGGGCAGAAGCCAGAACAGAAACCGCTGCGTATCGAATATAGTCACATAGCGCAGACGACGCAGAATTGACCCCGTGCTGAATTCACCGGATACCCCCGTCACACCCGTTTTTGCCAGTATGGCCAAAGAGAAAGAACCTAGGATCACAATCGCCAGGGCTATCAACACTCCTACGATCACCTGCTTAATGGGTTGAAACCAGTTCAAAAGCAGGTGCGCCAATAGAAAGAACCCTATCAGCAGAATACCGTTTGGTGCGGAGCAAAGAGCTAGCGTTGACACAACCGCCATCCAACCGAAATTCTGGTCGCGGAAGAACAAGATGTACCCCAGAACTCCCAATAAAATGGGCGGTTCGCGCGTCATTGGCATGGCAATATCGGCAAAATATGGATTGTAGGATGGATTAAACGCCATCACGAAAGAAAACAGAACCAAGGCTGCGCCCAATCCTAAAACAGACCAAACATCGGTGCGGTTATTTGGTGAACGGATAAAAGCCAGCATCACCCCGAATAAAATCGACACGCCAGGCAGGTAAGCAAACCGAAGAGCCGCTTCGGACGACCCAAAAACACGAAGGAAGCTGGTTTGCAGAAATACCTCGGTCATCATTTTCGGATTTGGGTAACCGGTCATTGAACCAGCATCCAAAGGCCAAAACGGCAGTCCCCGAGAAATGAACAGAATAGCGCTCAGCAAGCTGTGCGCCCCATCGTCATTGAGAGCTTCCCAATAGAATTTGGGTGACAGCAACAGCAGAACAAATAAGGGAAGCAGAACCATACCGGCCACGTCCCATCCCCGGCCCCGGAAGATGTCCTGCGCAGGCCGTTTGATGGTAAAGGCAGCCCCGGGCAGGCAAAGCAGAACGATCAGCACGAGGAAAGCTGTTCCTGTCATCGGGATACCGCTGACAGCCTGCACAATAGCCGCAATCGTAGGTACGCCAAAAAGGGAAAGCGTAAAACCTTTCAACAGAAAATGTTCAAAACGGTCTTCGGGTCGAGCAATACCCAGCGCTAAAAGCAGACCGGGGGTGACAATAAGTATCGACGCCGACAATGCCACCAGAGGCGCCCAGACATACAAAAAAAACGCATCCTTGGCGATAAAATAGGGGGACGGCCCCTCTGCGAATGCAACTTTTGCTGCAATCTGACCTGCTATGTTCTGTCCCATCCAGACGATGCCGACCAGAATTGCCAGCAAACCAAGATAAAAAAATTTCTTCATAGTTCTGGTCATTCAATCATTTCGAACTCTAAGAATTGTTGGTCCAAAAAGTCCGGCACAAACCAAGCGGGCTCGAAGCTCATCCGCTCATTCGAGTGCGGTTTCCTTTCTCAAACGCGGTTTCAGACCCTTTATTTCGAGGCTTTGACTCGAATTCTTCGTGGTAGGACCGTTCGACATTAACATCCCAAACGTCGTATTCCTCGCCCAAAATATTGCGTGCGGCATACATGGCGGACAACATCGAATGATCCTGATTGTTGTAACGATGCAGGCCGTTGCGGCCGACGGTCTGAAAATTCTCAAACGTCTTCAGCCAATCACTGACAATATCCAGCGCTTCTTTGTAGTCGCCATCATAAACCGGATAGGCCTTGGGTTGCCGGATCACTGTAAAATCGATGACATCGCTTGCCTTGGCCAAACCCAACTGTTCCAGTTCCTGACCGGCCAATTCTTTGAGGTCCGCGTCTGAGGACGACCACAGCCCGTCACCCTTCTGGCAGAAATATTCCATTCCGATGGACGAAGTGTCCTGGTTGGGCAGCATTTCCTTGGACCAGGCGCGGAAATTCTGGATGCGCCCGACCTTTACCTTGGGACTATGGATGTAAATCCAGTTGTCTGGGAAAGGATCGGCGTGATCGAGCATCAAAGTCACGATCAGGAAATCGCGGTATCTCAGGCGATCGGCGGCCTCGACAACCTCTGGCGGCGGCGGCGGATCAAATGCATGGATCAGATCGCGCACGGCCATCGAGTTGATGAACTCTGCGCCCTCTACCCGTTCGGTCGTTTTGTCGCCGTTTTCGTCCCAATGACGCACATCAATCGACGTCACGCGGTTGCCGTCGCGATTGACCTGCACCACTTCGGAATGTGTCTCAACACTGCCGCCCCTTTCCCGGATCAGATCGCGGGTTTTTTCCCACATCATACCGGGGCCAAGGCGGGGATACTGAAACTCTTCAATCAAGCTGGCGGTGTCATTGGCACCGGAAATCGCATTCCAGACTGCCTTGGGCAAAGACAGGTTCTTGATCCGCTGCGCAGCCCAGTCTGCCCGAATTTCTGACGGCGGAATTCCCCAGACCTTTTTGGTGTAGCTGTGGAAGAAATGTAAATATAACCGCCCGCCAAAGCGGTTGATGACCCATTCTTCAAAGGTATCTTCTTGTTTTTTAGGCCGGATTTTCCATTTTACGAAGCTGCCGATGATCTTATAGGTCTCATAGGGGCCTATATTGCCAAGGGCGTTGAAGATACGCAGCGGGTAATCATAAAACTTGCCGCGATAGAAAATGCGGCTCAGGCGTTGCACGGTGATGAAATCATCTCCCATCACCTCGTGCCACATATCTTCGACCTCGCGCACCTTGGTAAAAAACCGGTGCCCTCCGATATCAAAACGGTAACCATTGAAAGTTTCAGTGCGCGAAATGCCGCCAACCATGTCCGAGGCCTCAAAGACCTGTGGAACATGCGTGTCACTAAGTTTCTGAAGCTCATGGGCTGCAGTCAACCCGGCAGGCCCGCCACCGATAATTACGACAGGAACGGTATCTTTTTGCAAATGACTAACACCCGTATACTCGAAAAAAACTGACTACAAACTACTAGAGGTTATCACCATTTCATAACAAATTCCTAATGACTGGTCCAAATAATATGCCCAGGCCTTTCACGTACCCAATCCGTATTCGGCAAAATGCAATCTGTGCTGCCATGACTTTGGGCTGCCGATCCCACAGGCAGGCACTGCGCCAGATCGCGTGCATTAACAGCAGACCTCTCGGAAAAATGCTGCCCGATGTCGGGATGGACGTCGCAAAAAAGTTTCGACGCCACCAGCCAACAGGTTGAGTTACATGAACTATTTCGTCAGGCCCTGATCGGCACATGAATTTCTTTCGCCTGTGCTGGGAAAACTTTAGGTCTGGTCGCAATTAAGCGCGCCATCCTAGGGCATCAAAAGAGCAGCCCGAACGAAGAAAAGGACAAGAGTGGTGTTGTCGCAACTTCGCTTCCGTCCAAAATTCCGAATCAACAATACACCCCGTTTTCCTTCATTGTGTGCTTTTGAGGGTCAGTTGTGCTGCGATGGCCAAGTGCCGAACCTGACTATCCACTGAATCTTGACACGGGCAACGTGCTCCCGCCTACTGCATGTAGGTGTTTATTGAGAACAAAGTCGTCGCTGGCTGACGTTCGTAGTTAACGATTGATGGCTGACCCCTTATTGGAGAGGGAGCAATTTTATGAAGTGCGTTATTCTGGCTGGTGGTTTCGGAACAAGGCTCAGCGAAGAGACCGTCAGGATACCAAAGCCTATGGTCGAGATCGGAGACAAACCGATCATCTGGCATATCATGAAGATCTACGCTGCCCACGGGGTCACGGATTTCATCGTCTGTCTTGGTTACAAGGGTTATGTGATCAAGGAGTACTTTGCGAATTTCTTTCTGCACAGTTCGGACGTCACCATTGATCTGGCTAATGGCGGCCTTGAAATCGCGAACAGCAGATCGGAACCCTGGCGCGTGACGCTGGTCAATACCGGTCAGGACAGCCAGACCGGCGGGCGGCTTCGCCGGGTCATGCATCTGCTCAAGGATGAAGAGGCCTTTTGCATGACCTACGGGGACGGGGTCGGAAATGTCGATATTAGCGCACTGATCGCGTTCCACAAAAACCACGGCAGACGCGCAACGCTGACTGCGGTGGTCCCACCGGGACGCTTTGGGGCATTGGAACTGGACGGCGACCGGATCGACCGCTTCGCCGAAAAGCCGGGGGGCGATGGCGGGTTTATCAACGGCGGGTTCTTCGTATTGAATCCATCGGTCGGTGAATTGCTGCATGGAGATAGTGAGATTTGGGAGCGCGCCCCGCTTGAGTCCTTGGCTGCAGACGGTGATCTGATGGCGTTCCGCCACAGAGGGTTCTGGCAACCGATGGATACACTCCGCGATCGCCGCCAGCTTGAAGAGCGTTGGCAGGAAAACAACGCCCCATGGAAGGTCTGGGAATGAATCTGAGGTCTTCTCCGAAAATCATCCTGCTGGGCAATCTTGGCTATATCGGTCCGATTGTTGCTGCCACTTTGCGGAAATCCTGGCCCAACGCCAACCTGATCGGGGTCGATCCCGGGTTTTTCTCGGACCGGTTGACCACACATAATGCATGGCCCGAACGGTTTCTGAACCAACAGATCATTGCTGATATCCGCGACATCGATTCCTCGTTGTTCCAAGGGGCCGATGCAGTTGTTGCGTTGGCGGCGGTTTCAAATGACCCGATGGGTGCGCGGTTTGAAACCGTCACCACGGAAATCAATCAGGACGCCATTGTACAGACCGCACATCTGGCTGCCGAAGCCGGGGTATCGCGGTTTGTCTTTGCCTCCAGCTGTTCCGTATATGGATTTGCCGAGGGCGATGCGCGGTCCGAGGATGCACCATTGAATCCACTGACAGCCTATGCCCGCAGCAAAATCGGAACCGAGCGGGCGCTAGAGGCCATGAACACGCCAGGAATGCTGCGCACTGCGCTGCGCTTTGCCACCGCTTGCGGGCCATCGCCCCGGCTGCGGCTTGATCTAGTGTTAAACGATTTTGCCGCTTGCGCCGTCACTGCAGGTAAGATCACTGTGCTGAGTGACGGCAGCCCATGGCGGCCTCTCATCGACGTGCGTGACATGGCCCGAGCCATCGAATGGGCAATCAACCGGACCGAAGATGCCGGTGGCCAATGGTTGGCAGTCAATGCCGGATCGGATGCGTGGAACTATCAGATCCGCGATCTCGCGCAGGCCGTGGCTGAAGCCGTGCCAGGGGCCAGCTATTCAATCAATCCCGATGCTGCCCCTGACAGCCGTTCGTATAAGGTCGACTTTTCGCTGTATAAGCAATTGGCGCCCGAACATCAGCCCGTCCAGACGCTTAGGGGTACGATCGCCGATCTGCTGCACTTGTTGAATGAAATCCATTTTAAAGACCCCGATTTCAGGTCCTCACCGCTGATGCGACTGAAAGCGCTGGAAGAACATATCCACAATGGCGTGCTGAGCGAGGAACTGCGCTGGAGGATGCCGCAATGACACAACCTATTTGCAGACACTGTGCCGCACCGCTGAGCCAAACATTGGTCGATCTCGGGCTGTCGCCACTGGCCAATTCCTATGTACCGCCCGAACGCGCGAACACAGCCTGCCCGCGTTACCCGCTGCATGCCTGGGTTTGCAACGATTGCTATTTGGTTCAGGTCGAAGATGCGGTGCCCGCTGACGAAATTTTCAATGCCGATTACGCGTATTTCTCCAGCTATTCAGACAGTTGGCTGGCTCACGCCAAAGCATATGTCGACAACATGGTCGACCGCCTTCATCTGGGCCCGGATGATCTGGTAATCGAAATCGCCTCGAATGATGGGTACCTGCTGCAATATTTTGTCGAAAAGGGTATTCCGGTGCTGGGCATCGAACCCTCGGGTAGCGTAGCAGCCGCCGCCGAAGAAAAAGGCGTGCGCACGCTTGTCGATTATTTCGGCGAAACACTGGCCCAGAAGGTCGCCGCAGCCGAGAAACCGCCGGCACTGATCGCCTCGGCTAATGTTCTGGCCCACGTGCCTGACATCAACGATTTCGTCGCCGGAATCGCCACTTTGCTAACTGGTGACGCGGTCTATACTGTCGAATTTCCGCATCTTCTGAACCTGATCAACGAAGTGCAGTTCGACACGATTTATCACGAACATTATTCCTATCTGTCGCTGTTGGCGGTCGAAAAGATTTTTGCCAAAGCCGGTCTGCGCGTGTTCGATGTCGAGGAACTGCCCACTCATGGCGGCTCGTTGCGGGTATTTGCCTGTCTTGAAGGGGCCAGCCACCCAGAAGGACCGGGCCTTGCCAAGGTCCGCGCTGACGAAGCGGCGGCGCAATTCGACCGCCCCGAGGGCTATATGAACTTTACTGGCCAGGTCGAGGCGGTACGCGACGGGCTGCTTGCCTTCCTGCGCGAAGTCGCGGCCCGCGGTGATACCATCGCCGCGTATGGGGCGGCTGCCAAGGGCAATACATTGCTGAACTATGCAGAGATCGGGCCCGATCTGATTTCATATTGTGTGGATCGCAACCCGGCCAAGCAGAACACGCTATTGCCCGGCAGTCACATTCCTGTTCACGGGGTCGAGGCGCTGCGCGAGACACCACCCAATTATGTTTTGATCCTGCCCTGGAACATCCGGGACGAAGTCATCGATCAGCTGGCCGATCTCAAGGCCCGCGGCACCCGGTTCGCAACGGCCGTGCCAGAGGTCAGGATCAGCTGATGGCACGGGTTATGCTGACCGGAGCGACCAGTTTGATCGGTCGTGCGACAGCATCGGCTTTGGCAGGGGCGGGCCATGAAGTCGTGACACTGGGCCGGAATCCGGCCAGCAACCTCATCTGCAATCTACTGAACCCCATCGCCACAACAACAGCCATTGAAACAGCCCAAGCCAGCCATCTCGTCCATCTGGCTTGGCATGACGGGCCGCGCGATCGCTGGACTTCGCCGGCCAATTTGGACTGGATGGCGGCCACGCTGCATCTGGTGCGGGAATTTGCGCGCATAGGCGGCCAACGCGCGGTCTGCGCAGGAAGCTGTGCCGAATATGACTGGTCTGAGCCGACTCTCACAGAAACAAGCCCCTTGCGACCTCGCACGCTTTATGGGGCAGCCAAGGCCGGGACCGGTCTGGCGCTGTGCAATGGGCAAGATGCGCTTGGCCTCTCGCTGGCCTGGGCCCGCATCTTTTTCGTTTACGGGCCGGGCGAGCCACCGGGGCGGCTGCTTGGGGATCTGATTTCAAACCTTCGTGCGGGTCAGCCAGTGAAGTGTACCGACGGGCTGCAAAAGCGTGACTTCCTGCATGTCGACGATTTGGCCCGCGCGTTGTCGCGCCTGCTGGACACCGATGTGGTTGGCGCGGTCAATGTAGCCAGCGGTACCGCAATCGCGGTTCGGGACCTGATTGCAGAGGTCGCAACCCAGATGCATCATCCCGATCTGATCCAACTGGGCGCAATTGCGCGTGCGCCAGACGACCCAGACCAGTTGGCGGCCGACGTGACCCGGTTGCGCGACAAGGTCGGTTTCGTACCAAAACATGACATGATTTCGGGTGTGGCAAATGTTCTTCGGGCCGAGGGGACGGCACTGTGAAAAAATTGCTTGTCCCCCGAAGGAATTCCTTCATGCGCTTTGTGTTGGTCGGAATATTGAACACAGCGTTTGGATACATACTTTTTGCAGTACTCAGCCTATCCGGCCTACCGCCTCAGGTCGCGCTGGTAATCTCGTTTTCTGTTGGGGTTTTATGGAATTTCATAACCCATGCCCGGCTTGTTTTCGACTCCAAGGGCCTGAACCGATTGCCGCACTATATTCTGTCCTACGTGATGGTTTACGCTTTTAATGCTCTGTCGTTGGAAGGCTTGCTGTCACTTGGTTTGCAGCCGATCATAGCGCAGGGGCTGATTGTGTTGCCTGCGGCCGTTCTGGCATTCATAGCCATTTCTCGAGCGCTGACAGATCGCTTTCCTTGGCAACAGAAAGCCTGACAAATCCGCCCTGCGCCAGAGTTCCCAGCCTATAGCGAACGCTCCTTGTGAGCGCACCTAGGCCTAGTTGGCATCCCTCAGATAGATAAACTTCACGTCCGGCGAAGGTTTCGATCACAGCCGCGTTCTGCTTAGCCACAAATCTCGCAGGAAAATCGGTTTATCCAATGATCAATGAAGCAAAGGATAGGCCCTATGCTGTGTTGTGCGGACACAAGTACCAGCGCACTTCCAATATCTTCGGCCTGCGCCATCCACCTTATGTCGCAAGAATAATTGACATAATTCTCGTATTTCGAGACCCTACGCCAGCGGGCGAAACTGACAACTGAAATTGCGCCCAAAAACAGAAAAACATTACCAAGTTAGACTTTGTCAAACCGTTGCACCAGAGCAATGTCCCACAGCGTCAACCCCGAGCCTGTTCGGAGCAAGCACCACAGGCCAGCTGGAACCATGAAAACCGTCGCGGAATACGCTATCAAGAATGCGCAGACAGCCAGAATCCAAAAAAGAGGTTGCCGTAAGCAAGACAATCAAATCGGCACGTTCCAGACTGACGGAACGCAGCAGAATGTCATGGGTCAGCCAAACCGATGCCGTAGTCATAGCGGTATAACAGATACGCATCTTGGCTAGCGTGGCATTCGTAATCGCAGGCCCGCAACTCAAAGCGCGGCCCCAGCTCAGAAGACCAACCCGGAATGGACCCCTTATGCTCGATCTACATCATTGAGCATTGCTGGGTCCCTGGCAGGGCCTTCGATGTTGATACGTTCCTGTTCGGTAACAATAGGACCACCTCGGACCTGGTTGTGTATTGAAGTGATGTATTCTCCCAGCATACCGATAAACAGCATCTGTACACCCGAAAGAAAAAACAACGCCACGATAATAGTCGTGGTTCCGCGCGGTGCTTGATCCGGGTCGACGAAATAAAGCAGCGTAGAAATGATCGAGAACAGGATACAACTGATCGCGATCACCAGCCCGCTGAGCGTACAGAACCGCATTGGTGCCCGTGTAAATGAGAAGATCGCATTCAGCGCCTGATCGGTCAGTGCCATCAGGCTGTGTTTGGACATTCCTCTTTTCCGAGCCTTCCAAACGTATGGAAGGATAACCCTGCGGAAGCCGCAGCTTGCAATGATACCACGGATATAAGGGTAGTGATCGTTATGAGACAGCACGGCCTTCAAAACCTTGCGATCGATCAACTGAAACTCTCCTACCGAAGGTTCCAACCATACATCTGATAACCTATTGACAACAGAATAAAAAATTCCACGCGCGCTGCGCATGAGGAACCCTTCTTCTCGGGTACTGCGCGCGCCGGCCACCACGTCATAGCCACTTTCCCAAAGCTCGACAAATTCGGGGATCATTTCGGGCGGATCCTGTAGATCGACCGGCAGCATGACAACGATACCGTCGCCGCTGGCGTAACGCAGACCGTTGAACGTTGACCTAAACACCCCGAAATTGCGGGCATTCACAACGACCTTCACATCTTGATCTTTTTCGGCAATTTCCCGCAAAATTTCCACGGTTCGGTCACTTGAAGCATTGTCGATGAAAATGTGCTCTCGCTTGTAGCCAGGCAAATCCTTATCGAAAATCGCTTTAACGGTTTTGTAGCAATCCGCCACATTGCTTTCTTCATTAAAGCACGGTGAGATAATAGAAATGGTTTTCATATCATATCTTTGCTTGACAACTACAAACACCGGTTACCGACCGCCGGTTCGGTCACAATTATATCATCGTGCGCCCTTGCAGATTCGCGCAACAGGCAATCAGCGAAAATGTTTTAGAATGCAGTGTGTTTAGCGCCACAGCCCTAATTCCAACTCCTGGACCCAAGAAGGGGTAGATCCGGAAATCACGCATCCCTTTTCTTGGCCCAATTAGATGCTCGACTGTGAACTACGCTGGCACACACGCAAGGTTCAGGCCTGGCGCATCCCGAACACGACAGAGACCGACTTCTTCGTCGATGTGATGAAAGAAGCAATCCACCACTTCGGCCCTCCTGAGATCATGAACACCGATCAGGGCAGCCAGCCCCCCAAGTCGTGGTCCACCGGCTGAGAAAAGACGATACGCAACCCGATCAGCAGGCGCAGTTAGTGGTTTAAACTTGGCGTCGACCTGACCAATAATTGTAGAGCAACTCGACTAGCCCAGGCCATAGCAGATCACCTTGCTTTGGGACGCGGTCACGGTACTTCGTGGGTCCGGCCGAAGTTGCTGGGTTTTCAATAGAATACTATGTATCTCTGTTGATCAATGTCGCCAATGCTGGCGCTTTATAACGTGATATCAGAAGCTTGTATGCTGTTCAGAGCAGACCTATTGATCTATTATGATCGGGACTCATTGGAGTTTGACCTCATATGGCTCGTAAAATTCGTAACCGATTATTCAGGCTTCACACTTGGATTGGATTATATCTTTCCGCCTTTTTCACCTTCATGTTTCTGACAGGCACATTGCTTGTGGCCGGGTTGGAGATTGAATCCATAGGTCGGCCCGCGATCTGGACGACCCTAGAAGAAGACAAGCGCACAGCAAGTTTTGGCCAAATCTATGACGGGATCAAATCCGCCCATCCTGAAGGCGATGTTTTCGTGATCCTCAAGCAGCCAACCTCGTGGTTCGTGGACCGCACATACGGGCGCACAGGGTGGGGTGAGAACATCAATTACTGGACAAATCCCACTACGGGCACCGTCATTCATGAGACAAGGGACATAGGGTTCAACACCATTCTTGGTGGGCTTCACGATACGTTTCTGATCGATAAAAGAATTGTGTTCATTCTCATTAGTGCGATGTCCATCCCATTACTTTTCCAGATGGTCAGCGGGCTGATCACCTACCGGCGTTTCTGGAAAGGATTTTTCAGATGGCCCAGCAGCTCGGGCGGCTTCAGATCATGGGCAGGCGGCGCCCATCGGCTAGCAGCTCTTTGGGCGGCACCGCTGGTCTTTTTGATTGCTATAACAAGCTTCTTTTTTCTGCTGGGTGGACTTGGGATTGAGGGGGGAAAACTAAAGTTCCAACCCCCTGCACCGCGTGAAGCCGCGCTGCCGGACGGGTTTGACGGGTCCGTCATCGATGCAGCCGAAGCACACGCTCGGGCTGCGCTTCCAGGCTTTCAACCGGTCAACCTGGCAATCCCCGGTGGAAAGGCTGGCAGTCTGCGTTTCTTTGGGCTGCATCAGGATTTTTCGTATCTACGCGGAGAGATCACCGTAGCTGTTGATCCCCTCACATTAGAGGTTCTCAACATCTACACACCAGCTGACTTCAGGGGGCTTGCGCGCCTGAACCATTTGATGGAGCTGCTTCATTACGGAGTTTGGGGTGGAGCATATTCAATGGTGCTGTGGATTATTCTGGGGCTCGTGGCCACAGCTCTCGCTTTTACCGGCTCGCTTGTTTATGCTGCCCGTCTGGCACCGACTGTCTCAACCGGCAGTTCTAACCTGCGTTTCTGGCGTAGGATGGGGCCACTGCGTTGGGTATACCTGCTGGTGCTGCTGGCCACTCTTTTCGCCGTATCATGGCGCTTGCACTCGGATGCCTATATACCGTCCCGCGTGCATCCGGTTGATGCCAAAGGCACTGTGGCACAGCTGGTCCTGCATGAACCGTTACGGCGCGGTACCCTGATCGAGATTGAATTGCGGATCGGCGCACCGGATGTCAGTGCGGCTTTGGTCGAAGTTAACGGAACTGCAGCACAGTCGGTTAATCTGGTCCGAGACGGAGACAAGGCTTTGGGCCGTTTTAGATTTGAGCCCCTCGAGACAGAAAACGAGGTCATCGCCTACTTGAAGAAACCCGATGGTACGGAACAGAAAGTCACCTTCCGAATGGGCAGCCCTATCTGGTGATCTCAGACCCGAGCGGCCAAATCCTTCAGCACCGCAAACCGGTCACGCATCGTTACAAATGCAAGGCAGGTGTAGATCGCCACACCTGTCACGACACCCACAATCAGACGCAAGATGTTTGCCTGATCCCCCAAAACCGCCTGACATCCCGCGACCCCCGCTGCCATGATCCCCGCCGAGACCAAAGGCAGGATATGCAGTGATGCCAATCTGGAAACAGGCTGGCCTGAGATCGCTGCCAGGTTGGCGAATTTGAACGGCCACATGATCAGAAAGACAGTGGTAAAGGCAGCGGTGACGAACGGCACGCCATACGGGGCGGCAACTGTGACCGCAATGGCTGCAAGGACCACCTCGATCCACGACAGCACGGCCAACCTACCGGGTTGGCCGGACGCCAGGCAAAATGTTTGCTGTACCCTTTCAGTGCAGAGATACATTCCGAACACGGACATCAGACTTAGAACCGGGGCTGCGGGGCTCCATTTCTCACCAAACAAAAGCACCAGTACCGGCTCGGACAGAACCGCCAATCCGGCAAAGGTCGGAAAAGTCACAAACCCGGTCAGGCGCATGACGTCCAATAGCATCTCAGACGCGCGCCCTCCGCCGCGCGTTACCGCCGCAAAAGCGGGCTGCGAGACCATGCGCAGTGGCGTGATGGTCAGAAATGAGGCCGTTTCCACGACCCGCCAGGCAATCGCATAATACCCGGCTGCAACCGGGCCCAGCATCGCGCCGATCAAAACCGCAGGTGACTGTACCGCCGCCAGTTCAGCCGCGCGCAGCCCGATGACCCGGTGACTGAAATGAAGAACCTGCCGCATCTGGTGACCCGACACGTGAAAGGTGGGTCTCCACGATACCGCACCCCAGGCCATAAGGATATTCGTGGCGGTCATCGCCACCCGCTGACCAACCAGGCTCCAGACTCCGTATCCCGCAAGGGCCATACCGATGCCGATAACCCCGCCAACTATTGCGCCAAGCACTGCGCGCAAGGCGAGAACCCGAAACCGCATCTCTCGCCGCAATAGCGCCACTGGCACCGCCGTGAGCGATATCATCAGCACCGTTGGCGACAAACCGATCAGCAATTGACCCGCGATCGCTTCGTCATAAAAGGTCGATACCGGCCCCGCGCTCAGAATGATCAACGCGGTCAGGCAAGCGCCCAGAAACCCCAAAAGCCAAAAGACCGAATTCAGCCGTTCAGGTGTCAGCGTGTCCTGAGTCAGCAAAATCTCGGATATGGTTTCGCGTACCAGAAACTCGGAAAACAAAACAAAGGCAGCAGCCATTGCCAACAGGCCGAAGGCCTCGGCCCCAAGCAACCGCGCCAGAATGGCTATTATTATGAAATTGAATGCCTGTTCTGCCCAGACGCCGAAGGACATCCAAGCAACGCCGCTGGTGAAACGTCGTCCCCGCGACATCAAAACCCTTCCCACTGACTTATTGCCACGCGAAACCGCGGGCATTCTGAATCAAAGCGTAACGGTTTGGAAACACTGCTGTCGAGATCACCCGTCGCTTCTTGGAGATGCGGCCAGCCTGCTTCCATTCTCAAAACCCCTCGGACAAAAGTCGTGGACACTGGGCATATCCTGCCAACGTCTCAACATTCCGCCAAGGACGCATGTGTTGCATTGCATGAGTTTCCAAGCATTATGAGATCAAAGCGCCGCATAGCTTTGCATAGGTTCCTATTTGGAAACACTCCAGACATTATGCCCCTCATCAAAAATGACCGAATATCAGAGCAAACTTACACCGAGGCCTAAGGGCTCATCGGGGTATAATTGAAACCATCACTGGCTTTTTTACGTTACTGGGTAAGCGCATGCATAGGTGAATTCCGGCAACCAGACCCCGGAAAGACCGAAATTTGTCAAAATTATTGTCTATATCCAGCCTGTCTGTGTTTGAATACAATAAGCAGCGATGGGAATTGAGCCCGTTGCGCTCTGAACGGCATGAATGCCAAGCGGGGCAGAATATACATTAAGTACGCAAAGGGATTTCATTTTCATGAACAAGGTTGCCGAGCAGATCACCCCGGACAACATCCCAACCGGTGCGCCGGATACTTCTGGCATGAGCCTGAGCGTGGTCATCCCTGCCTATAACGAAGAAAACGCCGTCCGTGGCACTGTTGAAGATGTGCGGGCCCATCTCGAACCGCTGGGTATTCCGTACGAGATCATCGTGGTCGACGATGCCAGCCAGGACAACACCCGCGCCGAGGCCGAGGCCAGCGGTGCCACCGTCACCTTCAACGACGTCAATTCCGGATACGGCGCCAGTCTCAAACGCGGGGTGCGGATGGCACAGTATGAATATGTGGCCATCCTTGATGCTGACAGCACCTATCCGGCGCGTTACCTGCCGGGCATGCTGGCCATGTGCCGCGATCAGGACATGGTGGTGGGCGATCGGGGCGCCGCAATGAAGAACGTGCCGCTGCTGCGGCGGCCGGCCAAGAAGTTCCTGTTCGCCTTTGCCTCATTCCTGGCCGAGCGCAAGATCAACGACCTCAATTCCGGGCTGCGTGTGTTCCGCAAATCCGAGCTGATCCCGTTCCTGCCACTGCTGCCACAGAATTTCTCGTTCACCACCACGATCACACTGTGCATGACCTCGAATGGCAAGCGGATGATCTATACGCCGATCGAATACGGTAAGCGGGTGGGTAAATCGAAAATCCGACCGATCGATTTTCTGAACTTCATCATCCTGATCCTGCGCATCAGCACGTTGTTTAACCCGCTGCGGGTGTTCATCCCGCTGGGTCTGGCGTTTTTCACTTTGGGCACGGTTAAGTTCATTATCGACATGTTCTACTGGAACCTCAGTGAAACGGCGGTGTTCTCATTCCTGGCGGCGATCATGATCTGGTCGTTGGGGTTGATTGCCGACATGATTTCGCGACTGCATCTCAGACCTTGATATGAGCGGCAGCATGCTTTCCGATCCGACTCAACGGCGCTGGCTGATCCGGCTGGCCGGGTCGGCTTTGGTTCTGGCGATCCTGTTCTGGATCCTTCCGGCCGAGGCCATCGTGGCGGCATTCAAGGCAATCCCGATCTGGGTGTTCCTGAGCGTACTGGTCCTGTTCCTGTTGGCCCATGTGGGTGCAGCGCTGAAATGGTGGCTGCTGCTGGGCCGCGGGCTTTCGCCCCTGCTGGCTGTCCGGGCGCATTTTGCCGGTCTGGCTGCCAATCTGTGCCTGCCGGGCGCGATTGGGGGCGATACGGTGCGCGCCGGGATGGCACAAGCGGCAATGAAAGACGGGGCGCGGGTCGTGGCAGGTGCAACCGTGGATCGGCTGATCGACATGGTGGCCTTGTTGACCTTGTCCTGCCTTGGGCTTGTCCTGACTTGGGAACGGGCCGAGGGCGGACATATGATCTGGCCTGTGGCGCTGGTCCTGCTTGCGGCGCTGGCGGGTATGGTCGCATTGCCGCGTCTGCTGCCCCTGCCCTGGCGCTATGTCCCGTCTCTGCCTGGTAAGGGCTTTGCGCGTCGTCTGGCCGATGCGCTGACCGGGTTGGGCCGCAAGCCAGGTACGCTGGCGGCGGCCTTTATCGCGTCGGTTTTGATCCAGTTGTTGTTGGTCATGCTGGCCTGGTGGCTGGCCATCGCGGCGGGTGTCGATGTGGCAGCCGGGCCGTGGATATTTGCCTGGCCGCTGGCCAAGATTATCGCAGTTCTGCCGGTGTCGTTGAACGGGCTGGGCCTGCGCGAGGCCACGCTGGCGGGCTTTCTGGCCCCCTTTGGTGCCAGCGCGCCTGCCGTCGTGGCAGCCGGGCTGGTCTGGCAGGTTGTTCTGTTTACAGCGGGCGGGTTTGGCGCGCTGGTTCTGACAATGTCCGGGATGCGGTTTAGCGCTCCGGCGAATTCCCAAAAGGAAGAGTGCAAGTGACGGATGTTTCCCGGCCAACAGGCGAGGATAAGCCTGAAATCATCATACTCGGTGCCGGACCCGCTGGTCTGGCCGCAGCATACGCCCTGACCGGGCAGGCAAAGGTGACCGTGATCGAACGCGCACCCATTGCAGGCGGCAATTCGGCCTCGTTCCCGGTCGAAGGCGTGATTTGCGATTATGGCTCGCACCGGTTTCACCCTGCGGCAGAGCCTGAGGTGCTGCAGGATGTGAAAACGCTGTTGGGTGATGATCTGCTGCTGCGCCCGCGCCATGGGCGTATCCGGCTGGGTGGCAAATGGATTCACTTCCCGCTGAAACTGACCGACGCGCTTATGCGCCTGCCCAAGCCCTTTGCCGCGTCACTGATCGGGGACATGGTGCTGAAACCCTTTCGCAAGAAAAGCACGGGCCCCGAGACATTCTCGACCGTGCTTTATGACGGGTTGGGGCCAACGATTTCGGACAATTTCTATTTCCCCTACGTGCGCAAACTCTGGGGGCTGGATCCGGAAAAGCTGGCCGTCAAGCTGGCTGAGCGCCGGGTCGGCAGCGGATCGGTCGGCAAGATCCTGATGAAGATGCTGCGCCTGGTGCCTGGGCTGCGCAGCGAAACCGCCGGGCGATTTTTCTATCCGCGCAAAGGGTTCGGACAAATCTCGGACGCAATGCTTGAAAGCGCGCGCACAAATGGCGCCACCTTCATGTTCAACACCGAAATCACTGGGATTGACCGCGACGGCGACCGTATCACCGGGTTGACGATCCGCGACGGCGACAGCGAGCGGCATGTGACCGGCGATCTGATCCTGTCGACCATTCCGCTGACCGGGTTGACGCGCCTGATCGACGCCCCTCCGCCGGAAGTGGTCGAGGCCGCCCGCGCCATCCGGTTTAGGGGCATGATCCTGCTGTATCTGGTGCTGGAGACAGATCAGTTCACCGAGTTCGACGCGCATTACTTTCCGGAATTGTCGATCCCGATCAGCCGGATGTCAGAACCCAAGAACTATAACGCCAGTGGCGCGCCGAAGGGCGTGACCGTGCTGTGCGCCGAACTGCCCTGCGACCCGGATGAAAAGTGGTGGTCCATGTCCGACGAAGAACTGGGGCAGGAGTTCACCAAATGGTTGGACCAGCTGGGCCTGCCGGTCACCGTGCCGGTGCGCCGCTGTGAATCCCGACGGCTGAGCCACGCCTATCCGGTTTACGACGTGGGGTATGAGGCGCGGTTTGATACGGTTGATCAGTGGCTCTCAAATCTGGACGGATTGCTCGTATTTGGACGTCAGGGATTGTTCGCCCATGACAACACCCACCACGCCTTTGCCATGGCCTATGGCGCGGCGGATTGCATCAACGGCACAGGTCAGGTCGACCGCGCGAAATGGAATAAATATCGCGAGGTCTTTGCTACTCATGTGGTGGAAGACTGATCCATGACCGCCTGGCAGGCCGATATCCTGATGTATCATTCGATCTCGGATGCGCCTGGACCGACCTCAATCGCGCCCGAGGTGTTCAAGGCCCAGATGCAGGCGCTGGCGGCATCCAGCCTGCCGGTGGTCACGCCCGATGCGCTGGCCAACCCGCCCGGCCCCCGCGTGGTCATCATCAGTTTCGATGACGGGTTCGAAGATTTCGCCGATACCGCCTGGCCCATTCTGCGCGATCATGGCTTCTGCCCCATCGTCTATCTGCCCTCGGGCCTGATGGGCGGGATGGACCACTGGGTCGGAGGCAACATCCCGCCCCGCCCCCTGATGGGTTGGGACAGGATCGAAGCCCTGGCAGGGGAAGGGGTCTGTTTTGGCGCGCATAGTGTCAACCATCCCGATCTCACCACGCTGGATACGCTCATGCTGGAAGAGGAAGTAAGTGGCTCCGGTCAGGACATTGCCGCGCGGCTGGGCCAGCCTGTCCGGCATTTCGCACCGCCTTACGGCGCGTCGAATAGCAGCGTACTCAGACAGATCGCTCAGCATTACGACACTTCGGTCGGCACCAGGCTGGGCGTGGCCAAGGCGGGGGACGATATCCACGATCTGCCCCGGCTCGAGATGTTTTACTTTACCGACATCGCCCGTTGGAAAGCGCATTTGGAAGGGCGCGGCAAAGCCTATCTGACGGCGCGCAAGACAATGCGAGGGGTGCGCGCGGCAATACGCGGGCAACCGTGGTGAACAGATATTTTCCGCCTGCGGCTATAGCCGGATACGCAGCGCGGGTTGTACGATCCGGTAAATTGGTTTTCAACAAGAAACAGGTACGAACAAATGCATATTCTGGTTACCGGTGGCGCCGGGTTTATAGGCTCTCATCTGACGGAACAGCTGATCCGGGATGGCCACACGGTCACGGTCTTTGATGATCTTTCGACCGGACGGCTGGCAAATCTGACCTCGGTTGCGGACCACCCGAATTTCACATTCACCGAAGGCTCAATTCTGGATCGCCAGATGGTCACCGATCTGGTTCGTCCGGCTGACGTCGTTTTTCATCTGGCCGCCGCCGTTGGCGTCAAACTGATCATGGATGAGCCCAGCCGATCGATCCTGACCAATGTTGCGGGTACCGAGAATGTTCTGGATGCGGCGCTGCCAAACAAGACCTATACATTTGTCGCCTCTACATCCGAGGTTTACGGCAAAAGCGCGAAGTTTCCGTTTCAGGAAGACGACGATCTGACCATTGGGGCCACGCGCAACCTGCGCTGGTCCTACGCCTGTTCCAAAACGCTGGATGAGTTTCTGGCGCTGGCCCATGCGCGCGAATCCGGTCTGCCAGTCACGGTTCTGCGGTTTTTTAACACCACCGGGCCGCGACAGACGGGCCGCTATGGCATGGTGTTGCCGAATTTCGTGAAAGCCGCGCTGGAGGGTGCGCCCCTGATGGTGCATGGCAGTGGCGAGCAGTCGCGTTGCTTCGGTCATGTGGCCGATGTCGTCAAGGCATTGGGGTTGCTGATGAACGCGCCACAGGCAAAAGGCGAGGTGTTCAATATCGGCTCGAACGAAGAAGTCACAATCCGCGCTTTGGCTGAAAAGGTCATTGAACTCACCGGGTCCAACTCGGAAATCCGCTATGTTCCCTATGACGCGGTATATCCCGAAGGGTTCGAGGATATGCAGCGCCGGCTGCCCGATGTGTCAAAGCTGGAGCGCGTCACTGGATTCCGCCCGATGCGCACGCTGCAGCAGACTATCGAAGATATCATCACTGAAATGCAGGCCCCGGTTTCCGCATGAGCCGTCAGGTTCCCATCTGTGACTGATCTGGTGATCGGCTCCGGGCCGTCCGGCGTGTCTGTGGCCATGGCTTTGCTGAACCGGGGGCGTCAGGTTCTGATGCTGGACCCGGGCGGCAGGCTGGAGGCCCCAGCGCAAGACCGCCGTGACAAACTTGCGGCTTCGGATCCCGACACCTGGTCTGTTGATGACCAAAAAAAATGGCAGGCCCCGCAATTCGACACACCGCCCGGGCAGGTGCGCCGGTTCGGGTCGGATTTTGCCATGGTGCCGGGCGCCAAGACACTGGTGTCGCCCGAACGGATCGGGTTGCGGGCCTCACATGCGGTGGGCGGGCTGTCCAATCTCTGGGGTTCGGCGGTTCTGCCCAACCGCGCCGAGGACATCGCGGACTGGCCGATTGGAATTGACGATCTGGCTCCGCATTACCGCGCCGTCGCCGAATTTCTTCCCGTAAGCGGCCAGCAGGATGCATTGCAGACCCTGTTCCCCGCCCTTTCGATGCAG
Source organism: Ruegeria sp. BC5 (assembly GCF_056539205.1). Lineage (NCBI taxonomy): Bacteria > Pseudomonadati > Pseudomonadota > Alphaproteobacteria > Rhodobacterales > Roseobacteraceae > Ruegeria > Ruegeria sp. BC5. The sequence continues at coordinate 297,849 of NZ_JBQFUN010000002.1, read as the reverse complement.
GACCGGGTGCCGCTGACCCCGTCCCCACAGGCGCAGCAGTTGTTGCAGCGTCTGGAGCATCAGAAAACCAGCCTGTCAGAACTGGGCGCCCATGCCGGACTGGCGCGTCTGGCCGTTGACCCCGGATGCCAATATTGCGGCCAGTGCCTACATGGATGCCCTTGGGGCTACATCTATTCAGCCCAGAAAACGCTGACTGAGTTGCGCCGTAACCCGGCCTTTCAATATCGCGCTGGCCTCGCCCGCCGGTTCGAAGAACAGGCCGACCACGTCACCTTGACGCTGGAGGATGGCGAGGCCTTGCAAGCCAGTCGCATTTTTGTGGCCGCCGGGGTTCTGGAAACGGCGCGGCTGTTTTTGACGTCGTCGCCGGATCCGTCTACCAGTTTGCAACTACAGGACAGCCAGCATTTCTTTCTGCCCAACCTGCACCGCTGGCGCACACCGCGCCGCCCGGATCAAAGGCCCTATCACACCCTGCCGCAGATGTTCATCGAACTGGATGATCCGAACATCTCACCCCATCTGGTCCATGCGCAGGTCTATACCTGGAACGAATTTTATGCCCATGACCTGATCAACAGCCACGGCTCCAAACTGCCGGGATCGGGCGTTCTGTGGCGGATGCTGGCGCGGCGGCTGATCGTGGCGCAGGCGTTTCTGCATTCGGCCCATTCCGCCCGGATCGACCTGACGCTGGCCACTGACAGGAGGCTGGTCCCGACGGTGCAGACCAATGAGGCAACCGAAATGGTGATGGGGTGGGTGACGTCCCGATTGGCACAGGTGCTGAAACGTGCCGGCCTCATACCGCTGGCGTTTGCCCGCCGTCCGGGTGAGGTGGGGTCCAGCTTTCACGTCGGCGGCTCGGTCCCTATGGCCAAGGCCCCCGGCGCGGGGCAATCCGACATCCTGGGGCGGCCGCATGGATTATCACGGGTGCATCTTGTCGATGCCTCGAGCCTGCCCAGCATCCCGGCCACAACCATCACCTTCTCGGTCATGGCCAATGCCCATCGCATCGGAACGCTGACCCCCTAGCGCTCAATTCATGCAAGTGATGCTGCACGCGCTCCGTTCTCGAACGCACCGGACTCCAGAGCCGCAGAAAGCGCCCGATCACCTTTTCCATGCGCCGCACGCGCCAGCGCCGCACCATAGGCTTCAAGCACAGAGGTCTCATGCCAAATGTCCAGAAAGGCATTGCGCGCCGCAGTTCCCTGCACCCCGCGCTGGTCCGGCTGGTGCTGCAATTCACGCATCGCCGCGATCAAATCATCCTCGGTTTCAAACAGCGACCCACCTCCGGCCCGCTCCACGATCTCGGGGAATGGGCCCAACCGACGGGCAATCACCGGCGTGCCCAGACGGAAGCTTTCAATCAGGATGATGCCGAACGTCTCATAGCAAACCGACGGAACGATTAACCCGATCGCACCGCGGTAATAGGCGTTAAGCTCCTCAAGGGTTTTGCGGCCCAGGAATTTAATCCGGTCATTGCCTGCGGCTTGGCTCTTTAACTCATCCGCATAGTCACCGTCGCCCAGGATCAGCAGATCGGCATCCGAATAGCGGTCAAAGGCCGGAAACACATCTTGCAACCCTTTAATCTTTTCCAGACGTCCGACGAACAGGAAATAGGGGCGCTCATGGGCCGCTGGTTCTGGCAGGGCGCTCTGATCGAGATCGGGCAGGAAATAGGGCAGCACCTGCATGTCTTGCCGCAGACCGAATTCGCGATGTTTGGCGCGGCTGAATTCGCTTTTTGCAATGATCAGATCCATATGATCCAGCGCCCGGTCCAGCGCGCCGGTATAGCGCCACAGCTGCGGCGGACGTTTGTGATTCAGCACGCAGCGTAGGCATTGGCGCGCGTCGCACAGCTCGCGCCCGTACCGCCACAGAACATGGGTGGGGCAGACCAGCCAATGCTCGTGCGCCTCATAAACTTTTAGCCCCTCACCCATCGGCAACAGGCCGGGTCCTCCGATCAGGGATGTATTGTTGTGCCAGATGATATCCGGTTTCCGTTCGGCCAGTATCTCGCGGATGCGGGCTGCGTGTACAACAGGTCGGCCCAGCTGCTGGGTCAGCAGGTTCGACATCATACCATTGCGGCTGCGCAGCCCGATCCGCCGCACCCCATCGGGGTCGCCCTCGGCCTGCGGCTTGCCGCCCAAGATCAAATAGCTGTCTTCGTCATGCACCACCGTCACATCGTGACCGCGCGCCACAAGCGCCCGGGCCATGCGCTGAATCCCTATGGCGTCACCGCCAAAGGAATAGGGCGGGTAAAATGTGGTGAACATCAGAATGCGCAGCGACTGCATGTGAATTGTACCAAACAACCAATAACTTTCAGGTATGAAACACGATCCCTGCGACAATCGAAAGGATCAAGCCATATGGACACTCAGATAGCCACCGGTGTTGCGGACATGCTGCAAACATACGCAGGCTGTCACGGGCCATGACCACAGCATGTGCAAATGCTGTGCGCATGCTATGATCGGGGAATAGTTCAGAAAATTGGCTCGATCCCGCTTCAGATGCAGACCTCTTCCTCTTCAGACCCCCTTCATGTTGTCGAAATGGGCACCCAGTTCGGTATGGGCGGCATCACCCGGCATATCCTAGGGCTGAGTGAGTGGCTGCAGACACACGATCATCGCGTCACGCTGGCTGGCACCGCCGACATCTGGGCCGGGCCTGATCAGCAGCCGGATTTCCTCGACCTGCCCACCCGCTATGTCGCTGGCGATGGCGGCAACATCGCCAACCGGTTGCGCCATACGGCAGTCGCGGCCTGGCGGTTGCGGCGCTGGCTGGCGAACCATCCGGTCGATCTGATCCACTGCCATGAATCCGCCCCTGCGCTGGTTGCAAATCTGGCCCGCACCGGGCGGCGCATCCCCGTCGCCGTCACCTATCACGGGTCCGAGCCCGAGCGGATCGCCGCATTCGGAGGGATTGCCGCGAAATGCGATCTGGTGATCACGCCCAGTCACCGCTCGGCCGAGGATCTGGCCACCATTGGCAACGTACCTCAGAACAAGCTGAAGGTTATAGGTCTGGGCGTCACCCCGCCACCCGAGGACAGTGCAGAAGACATTGCCAGCCTGCGCTCCGAGTTGCTTGGCGATGGCGACCGGGTGATCGTCACTCTGGCCCGTCTGTTGCCGCAAAAAGGCATCGACATCCTGATCGACTGCGTCGCGCGGATGAAAGACATCCATCCCGGCTATCGTTTCATCGTTGCAGGTGACGGACCGGATGAGGCGCAACTGCATGCGCTGGCGCAGGAAAAAGGGTTGGGTAAGCACCTGCGCTTCATTGGTCGCACCGACAAGCCGATCCGGCTCCTGCGGGCGGCGGATCTGTTCCTGTTGACCTCGCGATGGGAGGCGCTGCCCTTCACCATTGCCGAGGCGTTCCAGGCCGGAACCCCGGCGGTGGCCACCGCCTGTTCCGGCGTGGTCGAATTGATTGATGACAGTGTTGGCGCGGTCGTGCCCATCGCCGATATCGATGCGATCTGCGCTGCCGTGGCGGATGTCTTGTCAGACGAAGACCGCCGCCGAACCCTTGCGGAAAATGCTTTGAAACGCAGCCTCGAAGACCGGTTCGATCCGGATTGGGTGCACCAGCAATTCGAAAAGACCTATTACACTCTGGCAGGTCGCTAAAAAGGACCGCAGATCAGGGACGTTTGGTGATGTAGCCCCAGACTTCGCCCAGCGTCCAAGCGGTCGACAGCAGCATGACATACGGCAGCGTCTTGAGGTACCGCATCCCCCGCCCCTTGCTGGCCTGCAGCTTATAGTGACGCACCCAAAGCAGTGGCGGAATCAGTGGCCCCGCAAGGATCAGCATCAGGCGCTTTGCGTTGCTTTGATTGCGCACCCGGATTTCACCGAACAGGCGACCCCAATCGAACCGCTCGGGCAGCAATTCCCGAAATGTCGCCCTGGGCCGGTGGTGATGCACGACCACCTCGTTCGAGAGCCACAGCTCCTCACCCTGTTCGATCAGGTGCCAATGCACGATTGGCTCGTGATAACGGTCTTTCCATAGATGCTGCGTTTCATCCAAGGCTTTGCGGCTATAGGTCAGGTTCACGTCTGACACCCAATCTGCCGGACCGGTTTCAAACGGCCGCCCGTAGCGGCCAAAATCAGTGACGTAAAAGGCCCAGTTCAGTGGGCTGACCGGCTCCATGCATTCAATCGCGCCGCCGATCACGTTCTTGCCGGTTTCTGCATACAACCGCACGATAGTACGCGCCCAATCGGATTGCGGCAGGCCGCGATCTTCGAGAATGCCGATAATATCGCCCGTGGCTGCGGCCAGCCCGGCCGAGCGGCGGCGGTCGTAAAGCTCATGCTTGCCCGCCTCGGAGGTGATCGGGCGGATCGGGTCGATGACGCCCAGATCCAGAAACCGCACTTCGGGATAGTCATCGGCATATTGGGCAACATCCGCGACGCTGGCGTCATAGGGAATGATCACATCCAGCGGCGGCGGGTCATCGAAACTGCGCACTGCTTCCAGAAAATCCCGCACATAGCTGCCGCCTTGCACGATGGTCAAAACGATGGAAAGGGTCGGGTCGCTGCTCATTGGATTGTCATGTCCCCCAGATTGTCCAGTTCAACTGGCTGACCGCTGCGCGTGCTTTCCGGCACAGCGGCGGCGATTTCGACCGCGCGCAGGCCCGCATGACCGTCGGCGCAGTTCAGGCCGGTTTCACCGCGGGTCAGGCGGATGAAATCGGCCAGTTCGTCGCCAAAGGACAGGATCGCGGTCGATTTCCAGGATTTCAATTTCTCGCGCACCATGATTTCCGGATAAAACTTACGCACCCGTTTGGGCGCACCACCGGGCTTGTCCATGGTGATGACAAGGTTCTGCATCGGCGCATAGGCCCCGCGCACCATACCGCGCGAGCCGTACACCTCGATCACGCTTTGATAGCCTTTCCAATCGTTCCAGCAGGCCTGATAGATCGCCGGAATACCATCGGGGTTCTTGAAGATTGCCACAGCGTTGTCCTCGGACCCCGGCACGTTCCAGACCGTGTTGGTGGCCACTCCATAAACGCTGGTAATCTCGCCCAGAATGAAACGCGCCATGTCGGTCATGTGAATACCCACATCCCACAACGCACCGCCGCCGGAAAATTCGGCCTGATATTCCCAATCATGGGTGAAATGGCCCAACCCGTCATGGCCGCCATATACGCGGACATGGTCGATCTCTCCGATCTCGCCCGAGGATGCGACCTCTTTCACATGCGCAAACGACGGGTAGTAGCGCATATTGAACCCGGCCCCTAAAGCCTTGCCCGCATTTTTCGCGGCATCAACGATCCGCCTTGCCCCTTCCACGGTCGGGGACAGCGGCTTTTCGGTCAGCACATGCAGGCCTTCGGCAAAGGCCCGCAGGCAGAGCGGTTCACGTATATGCGCCGGGGTCGAGATCACCACCGCATCCATCGACGTGGCAAAAAACCGGTCGAGATCGGTAAAGGCAGGCGCGCCATCCGCCACAGCCACAGCGCGATGAAACTCCAAGTCCAGAACCGCCGCCAATTCAGCATCAGGAGACTCAAGAATGTTCTGAACCCGCATTTGGCCGATCTTTCCGGCCGCCCCGATCACACCGATCTTCATTCAATTCCTCATTAACAATCACGGGTGCGCAACAGGGCTACACCCGGCATCTTTAACAACAATTCACCTATAAGCGGAGTAGCACAGACGCTGCCTCCACGCTAGGTTTCTGAAGGATGACATTTGCCGACAAAACGAGATCAAAGAGGATTTGAAGTGTGAGCATCACCGGATTGGACCGCCTGAATGGCAAATCGGTCTTCGTGACCGGGGCAACCGGTTTTGTTGGTAAACGGCTTGTTCCGGCCTTGCTGGATGCGGGTGCCAAGGTCACCGTTCTGCTGCGCAGTCGCCATGGCGCGCACGCACTTGCGGCAATGGGCGCAAAGGTTGTGACAGGATCGCTTGGGGATGGGGCTGCGATGAAATCCGCCCTGCGCGATCAGGACGTACTATTTCATCTGGCCTATGACATGCGCGCGCCTGCAGCCGAAAACCTTGCAACATTCGACACCCTCAGACAGGCCGCCGAAGCTGTCGAGGTCGGACGGATCATCCATATCAGTTCCATCGTCGTCTATGACGGCTGGCCACAGGAAAATCTGACCGAAGACAGCCCCGCGTCCCAAGCCGGAGGCACACCGTACAGCCAAGCCAAAATGGCGATGGAACAGACCCTGATACAAGGAAATTGCCCGGTTGCCATCCTGCAACCAACGCTGGTTTATGGCCCGGGTAGCATGCTCTGGACGGACCGGTTGGCCGACTGGATGGCCGCCGGCAGTGTGGTGCTGCCCGAACCCGAGGGGCTGTGCAACGCAGTGTTCGTCGACGATCTGGTACAGGCCATGCTGCGCGCCGCAGTGCTGGAGGGGCTTGGGCAAGAACGGTTCATCATTTCAGGCGCGCGTCCTTTTTCATGGTCCTCTCTGCTGACCGGCTATGCCAACATCATCGGTCGGGGCAGCACTCATTATGTTCCGCTGGCCGATCTCGCAGAACGGTTGCCACCCGAGGAACCCGGCACAATCCCGGACACACCGCCGCTGGCTGCCCGGATCAGCGCCGCTGCCCGAGGCTGGATCGGTCGCGAGAGGTTTGAGGGGATAGTGCAAATGGTGAAACAACGGTTGCCGCAACAGGGCGAGGTTTACCCGGACCGTTATATGTTGGAACTGTTCTCGACCAAGGGGCATTGCCAGATCACCCATGCGCGGGCCAGACTAGGTTATGCACCGGAATACGACCTCGACTCTGGGTTGGAGGCCACGCAGGATTATCTGCGCAACAGGTATGGAAAATAGTTTAATTGCAACCATTTACTGCATGTTATCAGGGACCAAGGCCTTTGACCCACATCGCCATTGACGCAACACCCTGGGATAACGAACGAGGCTTTGGCCGGTTCACCCGGAATCTGGTCACTGCTCTGGCCGCCCGCGATACCGGCTTTCGATATACGCTCCTGTTTGATCAGGAACCGACACGACCCGTGCCGGAAGGTGTCGAAACCCGCATTGCAGGCTCTGAATTTTCGATGTCCGAGGCCTCATCGGGAGCCAAAGCCCGGGGCGGGGCCGATTTGCTGACAATGGCCAAGGCGGCCCGACACATCGACTGCGACGTGTTCTTTTACCCGGCGGTTTATTCCTATTTTCCGCTGCCGTCCCGGCGACCCACGGTAGTCTGCTATCACGACACGATACCCGAACGCTTTCCCGACCTGATCTTTCCAAAACGTCTGAACTTCCGACTGTGGCAGGCCAAATGCTGGCTGGCCAAGGTGCAGGCGACGCGGGTGATGACGATTTCGGACGCTTCGGCAAATGACCTGACGCGTATTCTGCGCATTCCCCGCGCGCGAATTGACACGATCACGGAAGGGGCCGAGGACATCTTTCAGCCTATTCACGACAATCGGGTTTTGGTGAAAGCCCGAGAGACCTATGGAATCCCACCTGACGCACCGCTTTTAGTTTATCTGGGCGGGTTCAACCGACATAAAAACGTTCTGCGCCTAATTGAGGCCATGCCTCAGATCCTTCAGAAAGCGCCAAAAACGCGGCTGGCTATTGTCGGGCGCACCACCGGGGCGCGGTTCTGGGACAATGTCGAAGACCTCAAGGCCAGTGCTGCCGCTGATGCCACCCGGTCCGAACGCATCCTATTCACCGGCGAGATTGATGACCCCGAACTTGCCGCTCTGCTCAATTCGGCCGATGCGCTGGTCTTTCCCTCGCTTTGGGAGGGGTTCGGTCTGCCCGCGCTCGAGGCGATGTCATGCGGCACGCCCGTTCTGTCCTCGGATCGCGGCAGTCTGCCCGAGGTGGTGGGTGATGGCGGGCTTTATTTCGACCCCCTATCCAGCCAGGCCCTTGCGGATCAAACCATCCGCTTACTGACAGAACCCGGACTACGAAGTGACCTGTCGCAAAAAGCCATGGCGCAAGCCTCAAACTTTAGCTGGGACAAAGGTGCAGAACTGGCCGAGGCATCGTTTCGAACGGCGCTAAGCCCAAAGTAAAGAAATTTTTCCCAGGCGCGCCTTTTTCAAACTTCCCGCAACAATTCTGTGTCCGTCCAAGAATTGAACCCTTATTGGAAACGCGGTACGGCAGTCTGGAACCAGGCTGACAAATTTGTTGGATTCGCACCCCCTTCCTCCTATCCGTGGAAAAGGTTAGAATTTCCGACAGCCATACCGTGAATTGATTTCAGTCTGACTTTGTAAGATCAGGGTAAATTATGAACTACGAAACCTCGCACCATCAGTCCCTCGGGCAGCTTATCGCGGCGCGCGACGCGCGGGTCGCGGTGGTGGGGTTGGGCTACGTCGGCCTGCCGCTGGCGCTGACCGCCTATGATGAGGGGTTCGACACAACCGGCGTTGACCTGAACCCAGACCGGGTGGCGCGGATCAATCAGGGCGATCAGGTCATCTCGTATCTGGCGTCGGATCGGATCGCGCAGGCTGTGGACAGTGGGCGTTTCCGCGCCACGCAGGACCCTGCCGCACTGGCCGAGGCCGATATCGTGCTGATCTGCGTTCCGACCCCGCTGACCGATGCGCAGGACCCGGACATGCGCTTTGTTGCTGCCGCAGCCCAAACCATCGCGCAGCATCTGCGCCCCGGTCAGATGGTTGTACTGGAAAGCAGCGTCTGGCCCGGAGCCACGACAACTCTGGTCCAGCCCATTCTTGAAGCCGGCGGTCTGCGTGCAGGTTCTGATTTCTTTCTGGCCTTCTCGCCGGAACGCGAAGACCCCGGCAATGACAAGTTCGACACGCACAGTATTCCCAAAGTGGTAGGTGCCGACGATCCGCTGTCGCGGCAACTGGTCGAGGATTTCTATCGCGCCATCGTCACCAGCGCGGTGCCGGTCAGCTCGGCCGCCACAGCCGAAGCGGTGAAACTGGTCGAAAACAGCTTTCGCACCGTCAATATTGCCTTGGTCAACGAGTTGAAAACTGCGCTTGAGGCGATGGATGTGGACGTCTGGGAGGTAATCGAGGCAGCGGCCACCAAGCCCTTTGGCTTTATGCCCTTCTATCCCGGCCCCGGCATTGGCGGGGCCTGCATTCCGGTGTCCCCCGCCTATCTGGCGTGGCGCGCCGCAGATGCGGGGTCGGATACGCCGATCATCAATCTGGCACGCTCCAGCAACGACGCCGTCCCGCAGATGCTGGCTGCGCGCATGGCTGCAGAGCTGACGGCACGCAACGGCTCGGCGCTGGCGGAAACCGGGCAGCCGCTGACCGGGCAGAATATTTTGCTGATGGGCATCGCCTATAAGCGCGATGTCGAAGACACCCGCCGCAGCCCGGCGTTGGTGCTGCTGGATGAGTTGGAGAAGCTGGGGGCCGAGGTGGATTATCACGACCCGTATTTCCCCCGACTGCCGGAAGGCGGTGAATACCCGCAGCTTGCGGGCCGGGAGTCTGTGCCGCTGGCGGCCGAGAACCTGAGACAATATGCGGCGGTGGCCGTCATCACCGATCACAGCGCCCCGGATTACGATCTGGTCGCGCGCACGGCGACGCTGATCTTCGACACACGCAACGTCTTTGAAAAAGCAGAAATTACCGTGACAAGCGGCAAGCTCGTCAAACTCTGAACACATCAGCCCTGTGCAACGCGTCCGGCAATTTTGAAACAGAAAAAAGGTTACTAAAATTACGTACTTTCAATGAGGTAAAAATCAAAAGTAGAATTCTTGTAATGAGTGAAAAGCCCGAGAAAATTTTTGTTGATCTGGACGGGACGCTGATCAGAACTGATCTTTTTGTCGAGGCCATTCTTCAATTCCTGAAAAGGAACCCGCTTAATATCTTTCCCCTCCTTTTATGGCTGTTCAAAGGTATTCCCTACGCCAAGGAACGCATTGCCCAGGAGGTCACCCTCAGAGCCGAGACGCTGCCATACGAAACCCCGCTTCTTGAATACCTGGAACAGCAGAAAGCGGATGGCAGGCAGTTGGTTCTCGCGACAGCTTCGCACCGCATATATGCCGATAAGGTTGCCGCACATCTGGGGATATTCGAGTCCGTGCTGGCAACGGATGCAGATCACAACCTGAAAGGCGCCAACAAGCTGACCGCGATACGCGCCGCCGCCCATGGTGATGCATTTGCATATGCCGGAGACAGCGCCGCCGACAACCCAATCTGGGCCGCCTCTGCGTCGGACATATTCGTAAATGCTCCTGAATCCGAGGTGGCAACGGCGCAGGCGGCGGGCACAGCCGAGAAAGTCATCACATCACGCCCGCCGCTGTGGCGCGCCTTTCTCAAATCAATGCGGCCGCATCAATATGCAAAGAACGCCCTGATCTTTGCGCCGATCTTCACCTCTCAGCAGTATCTGCCTTTTTCATCGGTTCTTGCCTCTCTTCTGGCCTTTATCTGCTTCAGCCTCTGTGCGTCGGGTGTGTATTTCCTGAACGATCTGGTTGATCTGGCCGCTGATCGCCAGCACACAAGCAAACGGCACCGCCCTCTGCCATCGGGCGATCTGTCCCTGCATACAGGCATTGCCGGGGCCATCGCGCTGCCCGTTATCGCCTTTGCCCTCTCACTGACTTTCCTTCCACCCGTCTTTACGGTTGTGCTGATTGCCTATCTGATCATCACCATGGCCTATTCCTTCTGGCTCAAACAGATTGCAACAGCGGATGTCATGGTGCTGGCGTCGCTTTACACGCTGCGTGTCATCGCGGGGTCTGCGGCCACCGGAATTGTCCTGTCATCCTGGTTTCTGGCATTCTCGATGTTTGTCTTTGTCAGCCTCGGCTATCTGAAACGCTACATCGAAGTGGCCGCGGCACCTGAAGATGACGGCAATGTCCATGGCCGGGATTATTCCTATGCCGACAGCGAAACCATGTTCAGCCTGGGCGTGGCCAATATCACCGCAGCCGTTGTCATTCTGGCGCTTTATATCAACAGCCCCGAAGTGCAGGAGATTTACCGGACACCCGAAATCCTTTGGCTGCTGTGTCTGCTACTGCTGTACTGGGGCAACCGCATCTGGGTCGGTGCCCGGCGCGGACGGGTCGCGGACGATCCGGTCCTGTTTGCCCTGCGCGACAGGATCAGTCTTATGGTCGGTGGCGCGTTTGTTCTTGTGACCCTGGCTGCGAAATACCTGACCCTTTGATGATGGCCGCGAAAACGAAGGAGAATACTATGTCGTTATACTGGTCTGCGTTGCTATTTGCGGTCTGCGCGAACATTTGCACAAACGTCTCGTTCAAACTGGCTGTGCAACAGCTTTCAGGACCTTTCGATATTCGTGCCCTTGTGGTTTCGCCCTGGGCCTGGGCCGGGTTGATCAGTGGTTTGCTGTTGCTGAGCAGCTTTATTGTCGCCATCCGCGGCCTTGAACTGAGTATCGCCTACCCGGCCGTCACCGGATTGGCGATGGTCGGCATTCTTGTCGTCGGATATTTCTTGTTTTCCGAGACACTGAACCTGCAAAAAATCGTTGGCATCGGGCTGGTCATCGCTGGTGTTTTTGTCCTGTCACAGGTGAAACAAGCCTGAGGCCTGGTCTAAACAAGCCCGGTGCGACTGGTCCAATCCCGCAACAGATCTATATGTTGGCAAGCAAACCTTCGCACATTTTTCGAGGTCTTTTTCAGAAAGCATTGCCGCAGCACGGAATTTAAGGAATAATTGGGTCAGGCTTCTTTTGGCCTCAAAAATACGCAGTGTCGAACGAGTAGTGGGGCGTTGCCCCGTCAGGTAACAATAATCAAATTTTAACCCAAGGTGGTTCACAGTTTTGCCATGATTTAGGCGCGGAATCATCGTGGGCGCTCGCTCCAAGGCATCACTCTTGCCAGTTTGGAGGGGGACACGACCAAGGTCACAGCCGGAGGGCCGAAAGAAATGATGGGAATTTTCGGAATAGCCATCCTTGTTGGCCTATGTGCTGGCGGTTTTGCCTTATATTCCGGTTCTTCTATCCTGATGGCATTGGGGGCCTATATTCTGTTTGGCTGGCTGTTCATTCTGGCAGCTCTCATCGTGATTGGGGTGGCCAAATTGTTGCACAATCGACTCCGCAAACACGATCACGCCTATTCCGGCTAAACTCCGCTGGGCGGTTTCCATGTTGCCTAGTGTCCTGTTGCACTGAAACTTCCCTCATTCCATGTAGAAGTTATCCATATTCGAACTTCGTGTTTCTCGCGCCTGCCATTATGCGGTGAAATTCAAAGATGCGTCTCATTCCGCTTGTCTGGGCTTGCCTTTAGCGATGCGTGAAAAAAGTCGACCGTCGGTCACGGCAAAGCCCAAAGCAATGATGGCGAACCCAATCCACGCGCTCGGCTCTATCCTCTCACCAAGGAATGTCACGCCAAGACCGATAGCAAACGGTGGGATCAGCAGCGTCACCAAAAGAAGATTGGCCGCACCCGCACGCGCAAGAATTGCAAAGTAAAGAACATAGGCCAATGCCGTTGACAACGCGGCCATCCCAAAAAGCGCAGACCAAACGCCTAAAGACAAAGCAAAATTGGGGGCGCCATCCATCACAAGAACAATTGGGATCATAAGCACGGTGCTGCCAATCAGCATACCGAGCGCATTCACAAGCGGCGGTTGGCCTGAAAGAGCAGTTCTGCCCCAGACGCCGGCAAAAGCATAGGAAAGTGTGGCCCCAAGGATAGCCAACTGTGCCAGGTTGCTGGGATTGAACTCAGTCAACGCACTTGGCCCCATGATGAAGGCCACACCCAATATACCTAGCGCAGCACCTGCTATCTTCTTTGGCGTCAACGGCTCATCCTTGAGAAGCAAACCAGCCACAACTGCTGCGAACATTGCCGTCGTTGCGTTTAAAATTGACGCAAGTCCACTGTCGATCTGCGTTTGCCCCCAGAAGATCAGCGAGAATGGGATGGCATTGTTGAGCGCGCCCATAACAAGATAAGCGCCCCATATCCGAGGAGTGCGCGGCACGCTCAATCCTTTGATTATGACGATCAAGGCAAGAATAGGAACCGCCCAGATCACCCTGTGCAGCGTAATTGTCAGTGGCGGCACTTCGGTCAGGGCAACCTCGCCGAAGAAAAACGAACCGCCCCAAACGGCCGCAAGCAACAGCAGCATGGCAGTGGCCTTCAAATCCATCGATGGCATGGGCTGCGGAGTCATTTGTTGCCGGTTCCTCGTTAATGCTTCTCCCAAAAAACTAGTCCGCGCGCCCCCAACACCGCGACCCGTTTCTTGCGGAAAGCTCTCTAATAATGGTCACTCGAACAACACCGCGACTGCCAAAAAGGCGATGGATCACCTTGTTGCGCATAGCCAGGCATTTGCGAGATATCGCACGTTCGCGCTTCTACTTCTCTACACGCCTGAAATTGAGAGATATTTCGGGGGTTTTTATCCTGATCCGCAAGACGCAGAGGCTTAAATTCCCCGATCCGTGCCATTCTAAAACAGGAAATTATTCCGCCGCCTCAAGCAATCTTTCTAAGGGCACCTGGATTTTCCGTTGAACGCCCAGCGGCCATCAACGACGCCTCATAAGCTCTCAAAACCGGGCGCGCAGCCTCAAGACCCCGCCCTGATGGCAAATCAAGTTCTGGAAACAACGTCTGGATTTCCGAAACATCCTCTTCATCCAGCGCGGCTGTCCCCGCTTTGCCAAGAAGAAGGCTTTCTGACGCGACGCCATTGGCCCAGACAATCTGGTGATCATCAAAAAGCAGATGGAAATATTCGACTTCGCCACCGATGCGCACAGATATTCCGTCACCGTCAACCAGATACTTTGCTGCTGCCAAAACCTCTGGGCTGGCAAACTGCAACTCGATATCGGCGCCTTGTAACAGAAGGCGATGTTGCGGGCTGACCTCGAATGTGTCCTCGGCGCCCAAAACACCCGCGCGGATTCGGATGGGTGCGAATTTTCCAATAGCCGCCATCGTACGTCGACCGATCCAACGAATTGGTTGTGCGCCGCTATCCATGGTCAGCACCTGATCTCCCGCTTTCAGGGACTCGATGGGCCTGGGTCCGTCCGGGCAGGCAATCAACGCCCCCCGCACAAAACACAACGGATCGGAGTCTGCCCTTTCCCCGAACAGCGAGTATCCGGTATTGAAGCCGTTCGCATAGATCGGCGAGACCAATTGAATCGACTCGATCGCGCTTGCGTCGATCGCGTCCTGATCCGCGTTATCCTGAAATTCCGGTGCCCAATAGGTGTTGCCGTTGGTATCTTGAAAAACAACAGCTGTAATACTTACGGTCGAGCCATCGGTATATGTAATGACAGCATCGAATTGCATTGCTGCATCAAACGACTGCGGCGACCCACCGTCGATGCTGAACTGATCGTTCGAGACGTTGTTGTCCAGATCATAGGCCGTAGAATCCCCGCCGCTGAAACCAGACCCTGCCTCGGCGAAAGTCTGTCTACTGTCAAACAGAGGATTTCCCGCAGACCCATAGGTGCCAAGGGACGAATTCACTGCGCCGGTTGAAAGGGTTTGGTTGCCTTCAGCCGTGTCCCAGATTTGCTGGTTGCCAAGGGAAAAGACGGTAAATGTTGTCGGCATGGAAAACTCGTAAAAAACAAAAAAACGAACGTACAGCAGTCAAATAACCTTCGACTTCTTAACAATTCAAGAATTTTTATTTGTGGATCGGGTTTGGTGGTCAAAACAAATACCGAAGCGTGTCTTATTGGTATCTGGGTCGGGCTGGTCAATCATCAGCAGAGTACAGATCTTTATCGTGTAGTGATGCGCAAAAGAACCGAACCCGTGTTGCGCATCAATTACTTACGGTGCAAATCCTTGATGGTCTGTTTTCTCATGTTAGGATCGCGTTCATGCTCAGCTTGGTGCAAGTGAAGATCGCATTCGAAAGAGCTAATAAAAACACTGTTGATAGAAAGCAGTCTGTTGGGCCAAATACCTGCAACTGTACTGTTTTTCGATACAGCAAACAAAAAAGGCCAAAATGGCCAGTCCACCAACGGAGGTCACACAATGACTATTTCAAACTCTCTGAAGCCTGCTTTGCTGGCTTCAGCCGCACTGCTGTTAAGCCAGGGCGCTGCTCTGGCCGATCCCATCAAGATTGCTGTCAACGAATGGACCGGTCAGCATATCTCGGCCCATTTTGCAGGGGCGCTGTTCGAACAGCTGGGCCACGAGGTCGAGTACGTGACCGCCGGTGCCGTGCCGCAGCTGGCCGCCATTGCCGAGGGCAGCCTGCATTATCAGCCGGAACTTTGGACCAACAATGTCGGCGACATCTACCCCAAGGCCGTTGAGGCCGGGGATATCATTGTTGTTGGCGGCCTGGGGCTTGAGCCGCAGGAAGGTTGGATTTATCCGCCATACATGGCCGAAAAATGCCCGGGTCTACCGGCCTATGAGGCGCTGTATGACTGCGCGCAGGCCTTTGCCGCCGCGGATACCTTCCCGGATGGTCGTCTGATCACCTACCCGGCAGACTGGGGCACTCGGTCAGCCGACTTGGTTGAGCTGATCGATCTGCCGTTCAAGCCGGTTCCGGGCGGCTCCGAAGGGGCGATGCTGGCCGAACTGAAAAGCGCCGTGGCCGCCGAGCAGCCGATCCTGATGATGATGTGGCAGCCGCACTGGGTCTTTGCCGAAACCGATGTGAACTGGGTCGAATGGGACACGCCGCATGGCACCTGCGACGAAGCCAGCCAGAAACGCGGCGAGGCGTGCGGCTTCCAGCAGGCGACTGTCGACAAGATCGTCTCGAAAGATTTCGCGGCGACCTATCCGGATGCGATGAAGATGGTTGAGCAGATGAACCTGACCAACGACGTACAGAACGTACTGATCCTGGAAGTGGATCAGAACGGGCGCGAAGTCAAAGAAGTCGTGGCCGAGTGGATGGGCGCAAACGAAGACGTGTGGCAGCCTTGGGTTGCAGCGGCAAAACAGTAACCCGTCTCTGACCATGGTGGAGCGCGACATATGCGCTCCACCCTTTGTAAGGCTGCTAAAATGACTGCATCTTCCCCACCCAGCACCCCGAAACTGTCCTGCAAACATGTTTGGAAACTTTACGGTAAAGGGGCGGATCAACATCTGCGCAACATCGGTGTGGCAGGTCAGGACTCAAGCGAGGCCAAGGCCCTGGCTCAACACATTCGCGATGACGGCGGCATTGTCGCCTCGACCGATGTCAGCTTTGATGTCATGCCGGGCGAGATTTTTGTGATCATGGGGCTTTCAGGTTCGGGTAAGTCCACCATCGTGCGCTGCCTGTCCCGTCTGGTCGAACCCACCGCCGGGGAAATATTGCTGGATGGTGAGGATCTGCTGAAGGTCTCGGCGAAGGAACTGATAGACATTCGCCGTCACAAGATGGGGATGGTGTTCCAAAGCTTTGGCCTGATGCCGCACCTGAACGTTCTGGAAAACGTGGCCTTTCCGCTGAAGTTGCAAGGGTTGGACGACAAAGAGCGTCTGGAGCGCGCCGAGCGCGTGATCTCATTGGTCGGCCTAGAAGGGCGCGAAAGCAGCTTTCCCAGCCAATTGTCTGGCGGGCAGCAACAGCGTGTCGGCATTGCACGGTCGCTGGCTGTAGAACCAGAGGTATGGTTTCTGGACGAACCCTTCAGCGCGCTGGACCCATTGATCCGACGCCAGATGCAGGACGAGTTTCTGCGGCTACAGCAAGAGCTGCACAAATCTATCGTCTTCATAACCCATGATTTTCTTGAAGCACTGCGCATTGCCGATCGAATGGCAATCATGAAGGATGGCGCAGTGGTTCAGATCGGGCGCCCAGTCGATCTGATCCTGAACCCCGTCGACGATTATGTGCGTGAATTCACCAATGACGTCCCGTGGGAGCTGATCCTGACGGCGGGCGATGTGGCTTCGGACAACGTCCCGCCGAGCGGGATCAAAGAGGTTCCGGCCTCAACCAATGTGGCCGATCTGCTGCCCTATCTGGCCTCTCACGACAACGGGGTGGCCGTGCGCAAGGACGACAATGCGCTGGTACACATGACCAGTCAGAACGTGATTGCCGCTTTGGCCAGCGGTGTATCAGACGCCTCAGCGGTCAAGGACTGACCTAATGGATGCAGTTTCGAATAGATCGCTGGTGGTCTGGCTTGCGGTCACGGTGCTTGTGGCCATTTGCGTCGTCTTTGCCAAAAGCCTTGGGCCACTGGTCACCTATCCTGATGCACTGGTTCTGCCGGTAACCGACCCGATGAATATCGCGATGCGGTGGTTTGTGGTGACCTTCGGCTGGTTTTTCAAAGCCATTTCTTGGCTTTTGGATTGGCCCATCCTTTTGGCCAAGACGGTTCTGCATGCGGTGCCATGGGTGGCGTGGTTTACGCTGTGGGTCTATCTGGCCCTTCGTGCAGGGGGTCGGGGGCTTGCGATCTTTACTGCCGTCAGCCTTCTATACATGGTCACGTTTGGGTTCTGGACACAGTCCATGAACTCTTTCGCGCTTGTGGTTGTTTCGATTCCAATGGCGGTGGCACTGGGCTTTGCGCTGGGAACCTGGGGGTTTCTGTCTGACCGAGCCTATCGGATCATCATGCCAGTCCTGGATCTGATGCAAACCGTTCCGGCCTTTGCCTATCTGCTGCCGATCCTGCTGTTGTTCGGATTTGGCACTACGGTCGGTTTGGTCGCTTCCATCCTGTTCGCCTTTCCTCCAATGGTGCGCAATACCATCGTTGGCCTGCGCGGTGTTCCGGACGAAGTGATCGAGTCCGGCCTGATGAGCGGTGCCACCCCTTCCCAGCTATTCTGGCGCGTGCGGGTTCCAACGGCGCAGCGGCAAGTCCTGCTGGGGGTGAACCAAACGACGATGGCATCATTGTCCATGGTGATCATTGCATCGATCATCGGCGGCACAAACGATATCGGCTGGGAGGTGCTATCGACCATGCGCAAAGCGCAGTTCGGTGAAAGCCTATTGGCAGGGATCGTGATCGCGTTGATGGCCATGGTGCTGGATCGGATCACCTGGGGGTTCGCGGTGCAGTCCAGTTCAGCTAAACGCGGGGCCAAGGGCTGGATCATCTGCGCTGCGCTGTTTGGCGTTGCTTGGGCGCTGGCCATGGTTTTCCCACCCCTCAAAGACTGGCCCGAAGCGTGGGTGCTGAACCCCGCCCCGGCTATGAACGCGGGGCTTGAGTGGATCTTTGTCGAATTCCGCACCACGCTTGAAGCAATCAAACGGGTCGCACTGTTCTACCTGATGCTGCCAATCAAGATCGGGCTGTCTCAGGCCGTCAGCCCGTTTACCTGGGGTTTTGCCATGACACCCGCCGTGACCACGGGGTATGCACTGATCGTCGCGGCAATAGCTGGGTATTTCGCGTTCAAAGGCAAGCAGTTGCAAGCTCTTTGGGTGATCCTATTCGGGCTGGTCCTGTATTCCGGCCTGACCGGGCTGGCCTGGATTGCGCTTTGCGCCGTGATCCTGGCCCTGGCCTGGCAGGCCGGAGGAAAGAACCTTGCACTCTGGGCGCTGGCCGGGGTCGCTTTTTTGCTTCTGACCGGAATTTGGGAACCGTCAGTCATTTCCTTGTACCTCTGCGGCGTAGGCGTTCTGCTGTCATTTCTGTTCGGCAGCGCCATCGGCATCTGGGCGTCCGAGAATGACACTGTTTCCCGCATAGTAAGGCCCGTTATCGACACGTTGCAGACCATGCCGCTATTCGTGATCCTCATTCCCTTTGTGATGGTGTTCAAAATTGGTGAATTCACGGCTCTTCTGGCCATTATCGTCTATGCGATTGTTCCGGCGATCCGATACACCGAACATGGGCTACGTAACCTGCCGCATGACGTGATCGAGGCGGCAACAGCCATCGGAACGACGCCCCGGCAGTTGCTGTGGCAGGTGAAATTGCCACTTGCGGTGCCATCAATCATGCTGGGCCTAAACCAGACAATCATGTTCGGGATTTCAATGTTGGTGATTACCGCCCTAGTGGGCACTGACGATCTGGGCCAGCAGATTTATATCGGCCTCGGAGATGGCGATTTCGGGGTCGGGATGACTGCCGGTATCGGCATGGCCATCATCGCAATGATCGCCGACCGCATCACGCAGGGGTTCAGCCAACAGATTCAAGCACGTCTGGGCGTGAAACTGAACAACGCACTTTAATCTCCAGCGGTACGATATACTGGACACACGGCCTGACAATGTTACGCGGCAGCTCCCGAAAGGTCCAAAGGCCGCAACGGTTGACCGACAGGGTATGATCTATCATCCTGCCCCGTAACGGACTGGCCCGGCGCAATTATTTTACGTTGAGCGAAATTTTCAAATAAGGCTCTCAACATGCCCGATGGATCGCAGAAGCAATATGTGCTGGACACGCATCGGCTGCGCGACCCCGAGCACACCTTGCAAATCGTCAAACCATTTCTAAAAGGCATGGGCATCACCCGGATCGCAAACCTGACCGGTCTGGACAGGATCGGATTGCCCACTGTGATGGTCGCCCGACCCAATTCCCGGTCGGTTGCTGTGTCACTGGGCAAAGGGTTGTCACTGCGCGCAGCCGAAGCATCAGGCGTCATGGAGGCGATTGAATCCTGGCATGCTGAACGGGTGCATTTGCCTCAGCGTCTGGCCAGATATGCCGAATTGGTCCAGAACGCGACCGTTGTTGAAGTGGCGGAACTGCCGCGCGTGACCGGCGGGCATTTCGACCCGCATGCCAACATGCTGTGGGTTTTGGGTCGTGATCTGGGCACGGACAACGCATGCTGGGTCCCACTTGAGATGGTCGATACCGACTATACCACCGCGCCGGTTGGCGGTCAGGCTGCCTTTCCTCGCACGACCAACGGTCTGGCGTCGGGAAACAATGTGGCCGAGGCCAGCTGTCACGCCATCTGCGAGTTGATCGAACGGGACGCCACAACATTGTGGCATCACCGTGCGAGCGCTCCCCGCCTTGATCCAGACACTGTGGATGATCCGCGCTGTCGTCAGGCCATCGAAATGATAGCCACAGCCGGGCTTGAGATAGGGTTGTGGAACACGACTTCAGATATAGGTATTGCCAGTTTCCGCTGTGTGATTTGCGAAGGCGGCGGACAGCCCGGCCATATCGGTATTGGTGATGGTTGCCACCCAGACCGTGCGATCGCCTTGCTGCGGGCCCTGACCGAGGCGGCACAGACGCGACTTACCTATATCTCTGGCGCACGGGATGATCTGGATCCAGAGGAATTCACCGATCAGGCCAAGATGGATCGGGGGCGCTATGTGCATGACCTAATTGATAGTGTCGCAGCGGATCAAAGATTTGACGATTGTCCGTCTCATGTGACCGGGTCCTTTGACGAAGACCTGGAATTGCTGCTGCAACGGCTTGCCGCCGTGGGCATTTCACAGGTGGTGACGGTTGATCTGTCGCGGCCTGAAATTGATATCGCCGTGATCCGGGCTGTGATCCCCGGGCTGGAGGCTCCGCATGACGATCCAGATTATGTGCCCGGCCTCCGGGCACAGCGCATAGTGGATGGTTTGGCATGACGGCAGTTGTTTTTGTGGGACCTACCCTGACGTCTGACGCAGTGGCCGAACATCTGGATGCGACCATTCTGCCACCCGTTCGACAAGGCGACGTCTATCGTGTCGCGCGCGAAAAACCGACCGCAATCGGGATCATAGACGGATTTTTCGAAGGGGTTCCATCGGTATGGCACAAGGAAATCCTATGGGCGATCGAACTGGGTATTCCGGTCTTTGGCAGCGCCAGCATGGGCGCGTTGCGCGCGGCCGAGCTGGCTGATTTCGGAATGATCGGGGTTGGTCAGATCTTTCAGGACTATTACACCGATGTCCTGCAGGATGACGATGAGGTTGCCGTGCTACACAGCCCGGCCGAACTGGGGTTCCAACCTCTCAGCGAGCCGATGGTGTCGATCCGCGCAACTGTGGAGCAAGCGCAGGCTGCGGGTGTCCTGCCTACGGACACGGCGTCTGAGATGCTACATCTCGCCAAGGTCATGCACTATCGCCAGCGAATTTGGGCGGATATTATCTCTGCCGTGCAGGACTTGCCAGGAGTGGACGGTTTCGCGGATTGGCTGCCGACGGGTCGGGTCGACGCCAAGGCGGTTGACGCATGCGCCATGCTGACCCGCATGTCGGATCACTTGAATGGTACACCTTTGCCCGCGACCGAGGTGACGCGTACCGAACCAACCCTGATGTGGAAAGCCTTATGCGCAAGGGTGGATGGCGGTGAGCCGAAAGCTGATCGCGCCATTGTCGACGAATTGCGTCTGAACCCTGACTTATACGCGCAATTGAAAGATCGCGCCGCGTTGGCGCTGCTGTCGCGCGAAGATGCCTCTAGACGGGATCGTACCCCTACACGCGCTGATCTGGTCCGGAAGATGGACGATCATAGGGCGGCAACAGGCTTGTCACGGCGGTCTGACCTGATGGCGTGGATTGAGGCGAACGATCTGAACCCCGAAAGCTATGAGGCTATGCTGGCAGACGCTGCGCGGATCGACGCCACCGTTGCATCCCGCGCGAGCTATTTGGACACACAACTGCTGTCAGAATTGCGTCGCACGGGTCAATACACCCTGTTGCGGGATCGGGCCGCCAGCAAGGGACAGAACGCCATTCCGGCGGGCTCATCCGGAGTGGATCGTTTGCGGGTGCTAATGTGGTATTTTGAATCTCGTCTTGACCAACAGGTGCCTGATGATCTTGACTCCTACGCAGTGGCGCTTGGTCTGACCGGGCGCGATGCGTTTTATGACCTGATAGAAGCCGAGTTTTTATATTGCCATAAAAGTGCCGACGCCGGAGCCGCCGATTAAAGGCCGCCGGAATTGACCGGGCACGATACCGGAGGGCGTTTTGTGAACTACCCCGAACAGATCGAAGACGAAGAACCCGGCACTCGATTCCTGCTGTATCCGCAGTCGCCTTTTCTGGAACCTGATGCCCCATTGGAACTGGTCGAAATCTCTGCCCCTCAGGGCAGTATCGGCCCGGGGCCGTCCGGGCCGCGCATGTATACGGTGAACCCGGTGGGAAAAACCACGCCTTACGGTGCCATTATACCGGGGCCGAACGGTCCGGGCATGTACCTGCCACCATGGGACGGATATATCCATCCGCCGGCAATGCCGGATGAGTTCGGAAATTTCATCCATATCGACCCAACCGACCCGGCCTTTGAGGCTGCGCATCTGTATGGTTCAGCCCATTTCACAATGGATGTCTGGCAGGGGTATTTCGACCGTCAGATCCCTTGGCACTTTGCCCGGGACTTCGACCGTCTGGAACTGTCACTTCTGCCCAGCCTCGACAACGCGCATATCGGTTGGGGTTTTCTGGAAACCGGTGGCACCCATGAACACGGGAATGAATACCGCCCTTACAGCCTGAATTTCGACGTGGTCGCGCATGAAGTCGGCCATGCGATTATTTACAGTGTGATCGGAATGCCAACAGACGGAGATGCCTCGGGCGAGTATTACGGGTTTCACGAATCCGCTGCCGATCTGGTGGCTCTGCTGGCGTCATTGCACTTCGGTTCGGTGGTGGACGCGTTGCTCGAAAACACGCGGGGGAACCTCTATACTTTCAACCGCCTCAGCCGTTTTGCCGAACTGTCGGACAACGCGCAGATCCGGATTGCCGCCAATGATCGGACTATGTCGGAATTCGCCGCCGGATGGTCCAGCGAGCACGCGTTGTCCGAACCCCTGACCGGTGCGATGTTCGATGTGTTCGTCGACATCTACCACGAACGATTGCTGGTGCATGGCCTGATCTCGGCGGAAGAAGAGGACCTGTCGGACCAACTGGAAGGCACGCCAGAATACAGCCAAGTGATGCAGGGTATTTTTGACAAGCGATACGCCGAAAACCCCGAAGGGTTCCGCATCGCCCTTATTGAGGCGCGCGATTATCTGGGCACCTATCTGGCCGACGCGTGGGAGCGACTGGACGCGGATATGCTAAGCTATTTCGGTGTCGAAAAGGCTTTGCTGGCCGTGGATCAAGAGATTTCCGGCGGCGCATTTCGTCGCATCATCGAAGGCAATTTCCGCATGCGCGATATCGGCCTGACAACGGCCGGTCCTCGCGTGCCGGACCCCGATGAAGACAGTCATTCCGATTCAGTTCGCACGCAGGTGCCGGGTTAGCGCCTAAAATCCTTTATTTTTAAACGGTTTTATGGCATGCAATCTTGGGGTGATTATTGGAATGTATTTGCTCGAATTATTTGTTCGAGTCTAATTTAAAGGGGGGAGATGAGGGTTCAAACTCCGTCGATCCCATAGTTGGGAGAAAATGAGATGTCCGAATCTTTGCTCAGTTTTTCAGAAGTGTTGTTGTTTGGCCGTTTGTTGAATGATCTGAAGGTCGCAGCTTCGAAGAATGTGACGCCGGCTAAAACCGTAAAGCTTGTTGCGAAGAAAAAGGTCAAAGTGAACAAGACTTTGTCCGTCGCGGATGACACTATCGACGGTGAAGAAGTTGCGAACGACGAAAAGGTTCTGATTACCGGAAATCGTCCGAAAAAGAATGGTATCTATACTGTAAAAGTAACGAACTCCAACTATACACTAGAGGATCAGACACGGGTGAAAGAGGGCGCTCTTGTTAAGGTCGCCGATGGGGACAAATACGCAGACAGCTATTGGGAACAGACTTTGCCCACGCCGACTGGCTTCAATAAGCAAGAGTTTGTATTCCGCAAGGAACTTTCAGAAAAACTTGGAGCCAATCAGCAGCTCAAAGATCAATATGGCGATGACGCCAGATTGGCGCGTATCTATGGGTTCTCTTACGAGGGCACCTATTATGAGTTGCCGGAGCCCACTATTTTCCTGGTTCACGGAAAGGGTGAAAGCCCAACTGAAGGTAACAAACCCGGTAACCTTGCGTCCAGAGCCCCGAGTGACCCAACCCTCTCTGGCGTTGCTTCAGCTGATTATCAGATCGCCAACGACATCAAGGTGTGGGACTATGACAAGGCCGATTACACCGTCCGGATGGATGTAATGACTGGTCAGTTTGAACAGGTTCTGCTGGATATCTTTTTCGGCTTTGACAGCCCGGCCGTTGGCGGAGCCCGCGTGAGTGGCGCGCGTGTCAGCGGAGCTCGTGTCAGTGGGGCGCGCGTCAGCGGTGCCCGTGTGAGCGGAGCCAGGGTCAGCGGTGCGCGCGCACGAGGCTCAGAAGACTGACGCAGTTTTACAGTATCGGGAAAGAACACGGCAGGCCCTTGCAAAACAGGGCCTGTCTTTATTTAGAAACCTGCCTTTTTCAGGCCCCCAACAAAATGTTGCGTGTCTTCTTCTAACTTGTCCGGCTGCACTGTTTCCCAACGTGCCAGTGAAAAATTAGGATGCGCGACACGGTGCTTATCCGCGATCTGACGCGCAATGTCGGTTTCACCAAGTTGTGCATAGCTTGCTGCCAGCAAACGTTGCCCTTCTGTAGGGTTGTTCATCTTGTTTACGGCGTCGATGGCGTCTTGATACTGCCTGAGATTGAAATATGCCCCACCCAGATGCCATAAGTATTGGTCCGGGAAGTATGGATTCAACCGCATCGCCTGCTGCAGATGAGTGATTGCCGTTTCGTTGTCACCGTAGTGAGCCAGCGCGTCGGCATAATCTGAATGCATATCGGCGTCGTTGGGATTCAATGCCAACGCCCGCCTATACGACTGTAGGGCCGCGTCATGTTCCTTGCGGTATAGGTGGACATACCCCAATTCACCAAAACCGCGCGCGTCCGTGGGATCCAGTTCAATCGCCCGCTGTGCGAAAGTCAGCGCCTGATCCAGGGCTTGCGTAGGATCTTCGGACCAGGAATAGCGCCAGTCGATATTCAGCGTTCGTGACAGGGCAGCCGCAGCGCGTGCATAACCCCCATCCCGGTCAAGCGCACTCTGATAGAAGTTTTGCGCCTTCCGGTTGTCATTCCTGGTGTATTTGAAGATGTGATACTGGCCCTGCAAAACAGAGCCATAAGCCTCGAGGTCGGATGGGACCGACTGGATCATCCGCTGCTTTTCATGCGACTCGATCATCACCGCGGTTGCGGCCACGATGCACTCGGTCACCTCATCCAGAATATCGAAAATATCGTCGATATTACGATCAAACCGCTCACCCCAGATGGTGCGTTCGGTTGAGGCATCGATCAGTTCCGCCGTGATCCGAATGCGGCTGGCCGAGCGACGCACGCTGCCCCGCGCGATATACCGCACGTTGAGCTTTTGCGCGGCCTCTTTCGGTGGCATCCCCTGCGTCTTGAAGAAAAAGGACGAGTTCCGCGCGATTACGAACAGATTGCGGAACTTGGACAGGTTCATGATGATGTCGTCGGTCAGCCCTTCGGCAATCCAGCTGTCGGATTCGTCTCCGCCATTACTGCTGAAGGGCAGAACCGCCACCGAGGGTGTATCGGGACGTTCCAGAATATTTCCTGGCATATCCGGCCGCATCGTTCCAGCCATCGTGGCGCCAGCGACTTCGCTGCGGACACAATAGGTCGAGACAGGCGCAAGGATGTTCTTCAGGTGTTGCGGACCGAGAAATTCATAACCATAGCGCAGCCGGTTACAGACCTGATCATAAACGGCGGAACTGACGTAAACCCTTTCTGGCTCAGCAATTTCCTGAAGACGCGCCGCGATATTCACATTGTCGCCATGAATGCCGCGATCGTCGATCAGGATTTCGCCCAGATGGACGCCCGCGCGAAAGTTGATTCGTTGTTTTTCGGCGCGATCCTGATTGTGCTGGCTGGCAATGCGGTGCAGTTCGACGCCGAACTCCACGGCACTGGTGGCAGTTTCGAACAAAGCCAGAATACCATCGCCGCGCACCTCGACCACCCGGCCCTGAAAACGCGCGCAGGTCTCTTCAAGATGAGAAATCAACGATTTCAATGCGTTATAGGTGTCCAGCTCGTTCTCACTCATCAGGCGGGAATACCCGACGACATCGGCAAACAAGACTGCACCCAGCTTCTGCGTTATGGAAGAGTTTGGACTCGTGGTGTTCACATTCATAACTCGTATTAGGGGCTGCGTTCGAACCCTATGGTCACCTTATAGCAAAATGTGCCTCTGCGCTTGCAGAGCAATTGCACACCCCGTTAGTCACACTTATCAACCTGTGGTGGCCAAGACCAGCTTGGGCACCCGTTCTCTCCGAAAGTCACAACTGTTTCTGAGCTAATGCTTTTTGCCAGGGTCGGACGAGTATTCATCCAATCCTGACGGAGAAGTCCAACAACAATCATGTCATGAAACGTTCCGTCTGCATACCAGGCTTGCCGCATGGTACCTTCGACCTGACATCCCAGTCTTTCCACAAGGTCGCGGCTGATATGATTATCCTGCCTGTAATATGAGGTCAGCCTGTTCAAACCCAGTTGACGGAATGCAAAATCCGCCACCAGTGCCGTCGCTCTGATGGCAAGGCCCAAACGCCGAACCGATTTTTCGACAAACATGGCGATGACCGCGTCCCGGTTTACCGGGGAAATCGCCTCGAGCCCAACAATCCCCACCACTTGTCCGCTATTGGAGACGACAACGAACCAGCACTTTCCGCTGCCGCCTGACGCGCTAAATGCATCGCGCCAGACGTCTTCGGTTTGCGCAAGGTTGAACGGAATCCGCGATGTACGATCAAATCGGCCGAGGTCCTCGATATCCTGAAACCAGGGTGTGATTACCTCCAGATCTGCTTTTTCAAGTGGGCGCAGTTTGAATACGCTGTCGGACTTGTCTGACAATGGACCAACTACCTTTAACTAATATCAGAAAATATACACCCCAGAGCCTAACATACATAGGCAGCAAATACGAAATGAGAAAACAGCGGCCCGGCGATTATATACCTATGGTTGCGAAGATCAGACCCCGACGTGCCGAAGATCAACATGCCCTTGGTCGCACGATCCTGAAGTATGCCCCGCACCGGTTTGTCTATTGCACGCCCAAGGCGGCGGTGATTTGGTCACATCGAACAGCCTATTGCCGTCGTCGGCGGCTGGACCAACTGAGTTGAAAGGGAACAGGATATGAAGCTGTTACGCTATGGGCCGGTTGGCGCGGAAAAGCCCGGTATTTTGGATGAGGCCGGTAAAATCCGCGATCTGTCGGGGATTGTTGACGATGTAACTGGCGCGATGCTTGGCGATGAAAGCATGGCGCGGCTGCGTGGGCTCGACCTTGGAACATTGCCTGTCGTCGACGGTGATCCGCGGATTGGGGCATGTGTCGGGAATGTTGGTAAATTCGCCTGCATCGGCCTGAACTATGCCGATCACGCAGCCGAAAGCGGTCTGGACCTGCCCGACGAGCCGGTGGTTTTCTTCAAGGCGACCTCTGCCATCGTAGGTCCGAATGACACTGTCGAAATCCCGCGCGGTTCGGTTAAGACCGATTGGGAGGTTGAACTGGGCGTCGTCATCGGTAAGCACACCAAATATATTTCCGAAGCCGAGGCGCTTGACCACGTAGCCGGATATTGTGTGATCAACGATCTGTCCGAGCGGGATTTTCAACTCCACCGCTCGGGCCAGTGGGTCAAAGGTAAATCGGCCGACACGTTCGGCCCGATCGGACCCTGGCTGGTCACCCGGGACGAGATCGCCGATCCACAGAACCTGCAGATGTATCTTGAGGTGAACGGGCATCGCTATCAGGATGGTTCCACCAATACGATGCATTTCAGTGTGGCCACAGTCATTTCGCATCTGTCGCAGTTCATGTCACTGCAGCCGGGGGATGTGATTTCAACCGGAACACCACCGGGTGTGGGTATGGGACGGACCCCTCAGATCTATCTGAAACCCGGTGACAAGATGGAATTGGGCATCCAAGGGCTGGGCGTGCAGCGACAGGACGTAGTGCAGGGCTGAACACCCTTACTCTGGCCAGGGCAAGGAATAGGTCTTGACGTTGGTGAAGAATTTCATCGCCTCGATGACCCCTTCTTTGACCCCGTTGCCGCTGTCCTTGATGCCCCCAAAAGGCGACATTTCGATCCGGTACCCGGGCTGTTCCCAGATATTGCAGGTTCCGACATGCAGACCATTGATATAGGCAATCGCGCGGTTCAGATCGTTGGTGCAGACGCCCGAGGACAGGCCAAACGCAGTTCCGTTTGAGATTTCCATGACCTTGGTGTCATCATCCGGCACGCGGACGATGGGTATGATGGGACCGAAGGTTTCCTCCATCACCAGCTCGCTGGTGTGGGGAACCTTGTCGACGACAATCGGCGGCAAAAGCGCGCCCTGACGACCGGGATGGTAGAGAATCAACGCGCCCTCGCCTTCAGCCATGTAAACCCGTTTTTCGAACAGTTCCGCAGCCTCGGAATGGATCACGCAGCCCAGTTGCGTTTCAGGGTCCTGCGGATCGCCAAAGCGAATGGCCTTGGCTTTTTCCAGAACCAACGGCACAAATCTATCCGCCACGCTGTCCTGTACGAGAATACGTTTAATCGCCGTGCAACGCTGCCCGGAATTGCCAGTGGCCCCGGCCACGGCGATGGCTGCGGCCCGGTCCAGATCGGCCTCGCTCAGATCGTTCAAGACGATCAGGGGATCGTTGCCGCCCAACTCTAGCGCTTGCCGTTTAAACCCCGCTTTTTCAGCAATCATTTTGCCCACCGGCACCCCACCCGTGAAGGTGATGATGTCGATGTTTTCATTGGTGACCATTTCATCACCAATGTCCTGTGGCCAGCCAGTGACCACCTGGAACATTTCGGGCGGCAACCCTGCCTCGTACAGGATGTCAGCCAGTGTCAGTGCTGTCAGCGGGGTCAATTCGGTCGGTTTGCAGACCATGCAATTGTTGGTGGCAATCGACGGGGCAACCTTGTGGCTGACCATGTTCAGGGGGTGGTTGAAGGGCGTGATCGCGCTGATGGCTTTGACCGGTTCGCGTTTAGTGAAAATCTTCCGCTGCTTGCCATTATGGGTCAGATCGCACGAGAACACCTCACCATCATCCTTCAGCGCTTCGGCTGCGGCGAACTGAAATACATCCTGCGCCCGCTTGGTTTCGTAAATCGCATGCTGGTGGCAAATGCCAAGTTCCAGCGTCAGCCACTTCGCCAGATCGTCGCGTTTTTCACCGATCAATTCACCTGCGCGCTGCAGAATCTGGCTGCGTTCGTACCGGGTAAGCTTGGGGGTATAACTTGCAGCGACCTCAAAAGCCTTGCGTGCGTGTTCGGCGGTGCCTGCTGGCACCGTGCCAATAACCTCGTTGGTATAAGGGTAGTGAACGGGAACCGTAGCCTCGGTAAAAACGATCTGCCCCCCGATGCGCATGCCTTCGTTGCGAATGTCGGATGTATTCATGATCCCGTCCATTTTTCTTAAGCGCCGCTGTTGTTTCATAGATAAATACGTCAATTATCCTGTATATCGTTTCGTACCCTCAGAACGCCATTTTCGTACCAAAGAAATCCCTGCTCATGGTCCGTCAGAATCTTTGCGACAGCTAATTGTTATCCTTATTGCAAAAGGCTTGGAAATTGTTCAGGCATTTTGTATTTTGGATACAAGTTTCCAGTACCCGAGACGAAGTGAATGCCCAGAACGCGTGCGATCCCCCGACAAAGCCTGCCCGACGTCATCACCAACGATCTGCGCGAGCGGATTCTGAGCGGTGAAATCGCCGAAGGTGAAACCATTCGTCAAGAGGCACTGGCTGAGGATTACGACGTCTCGCGCATGCCGATCCGCGAGGCGCTGAAACGGCTGGATGCCGAGGGCCTCGTGCAGCTAACCAACAACCGAGGTGCTGCGGTCACATCGCATTCCCTGTCCGAAATCGGAGAGATTTTCGACCTGCGGGTCTTGCTTGAGGTGGATCTTTTCAAACGCGCCATTCAGCAGATGACTGCCGCCGATTTCAACGAATGCGATCGGATTCTGGATGCGATGGAAAAGTCCTATGATGCATATGATGTGGGCCGCTGGGGCAGCTTGAACAATGAATATCACATGGCGCTTTACGCCGCTGCCGGTCGCGGGCTGAGCAACGAAATCCTTCAGCGGGTAAACGTGCAGTCCGACCGCTATGTTCGCATGCATCTAAGTGTCATGGAGCAACGCGAACCCGCCAAGAAAGACCACCGCGAGCTATTGTCGCTGGCCCGTGCGGGTCGGGTCGATGATGCCTGTGACCTGCTGACCCGGCATATCCAGCGCACCAAGGAACAATTGCTAGCCATGATTACGGCGACGCGTAAAACCGAATAAGTGGGTTTAGTCCAACGGATGCAGGCAAGCGACCTGATGCCTGTCTCCGCTCAGCTCGGGCGGCGCGGCGCGGCATTCTTCGGTGGCCAGCCAGCACCGCTGCGCAAAGGCACAGCCCTTGGGGATATTCATTGGGGACGGCAATTCACCTTCCAGCTTGATCCGCTCTTTCCGGGCCTCAGGGTCAGCGCGGGGTGTCGTAGACAACAGAGCCTTCGAATAGGGATGACGGGGCGCGGCGAATAGCAACTCTTTTGAGGCTTTTTCAACCGCGCGGCCCAAATACATGACGATCACATCATCTGCGAAGTGTTTTACCACCGACAGGTCGTGCGAGATGAACAGATAGGCAAGGTTCAAACGCTCCTGCAACTCGACCAGCAGGTTCAGAATCTGCGATTGGATCGACACGTCCAGCGCCGAGACCGGTTCGTCCAACACAAGTACTTTGGGGTTTAGCATCAGCGCGCGGGCAATGGCGATGCGCTGGCGCTGACCGCCTGAGAACATGTGCGGATAGCGGTCGTAGTGCTCGGGGCGCAGGCCGACAAGGTCAATCATCTCACGCGCTCGGGCCTCGCGGTCGGCGGCAGACATGTCGGGGCGGTTGATGATCAGCGGTTCCTGCAGGATCTGCCCGATCCGCTGACGCGGGTTGAGCGAACCATAGGGGTCTTGAAACACGATCTGCACCGTCTCGCGCATTTGCGCCCATTTCGACGGGGTAATGTCGACCCCATCAATGGTCAGGCTGCCCGAGGTCGGTTCTTCGATCATCGTTACCACGCGCGCCAGCGTGGATTTTCCGCAGCCGGATTCTCCGACAATCGCCAGTGTTTTGCCGGGTTGCAGGTCAAAATCCACACCTGACAGAGCCTTGACCGTTGCCGGTTTCGACAGCAATCCGCCTTTGACAGAATAGAATCTGGCCAATGCGCTGGCCTGAACGATGGGGGCGGTCATGCCAGTTCTCCGGCGGTTATCTTTTCAACATAATGGCAACGGGCCTTACCGAAATCCGCGCTGTGCGGGGTTGGCGGCAGAGATCGGCAGAGGTCGTCCGCATATTGGCATCTGGGGCTGAACAGGCAGCCTTTGGGCCGGTCGAACTGACCGGGCACGACACCAGGAATAGTCGGCAACAGTTTCGAGGTCGCCCGTTCTGGCAACGCGCTCAGCAAGGCAGCCGTATAGGGGTGGCGCGGGGTGCGGAACAAGTCCTTGACTGGCTGCTCCTCGACCTTTTGACCGGCATATTGCACCTGAACCCGTTCAGCGGTTTCAGCGACCACACCCATATCGTGCGTGATCAGTACCAGCCCCATCCCTTGTTCGTCCCGCAGCCGAACCAACAGGTCCAAAATTTGCGCCTGAATGGTCACGTCCAGCGCTGTTGTCGGCTCATCTGCGATCAGCAGCTTGGGATTGCAGGCAATGGCCATGGCAATCATGACGCGCTGGTTCATCCCGCCCGACATCTGGTGCGGAAAGGTGTTCAGGCGGCTTTCGGGGGCCGGGATACCGACCTGATCAAACAGCTCGATGGCGCGCTGGTGGCGATCCCTGCGATTCAGGCCGAGGTGAATCCGCAAGGCTTCCTTGATCTGGAAGCCGACTGTGAAACAGGGGTTCAGTGACGACATCGGCTCTTGAAAGATCATGGCGATGTCTTTGCCGATGATCTTACGGCGGTCACGAGCCGAAATTTTGGTGAGGTCGATGCCTTCAAAACTCAGTTGATCGGCGGTGATCGTAGCCGTCCATGGCAGCAGGCCCATCAACGCCAGCATCGACACGGATTTACCCGAGCCGCTTTCGCCGACGATGGCCATAAGCTCACCCTTGTCGACGGACAGATCGACGCCATCCACGGCGCGGAATTTCCCTGAAGCGGTGGCGAATTCGACGGTGAGGTTTCGGATGTCCAACAGGCTCATGTCGTCAGCTCCGCTTTAGTTTCGGGTCCAGCGCGTCGCGCAGACCGTCGCCCATCAGGTTGATGGCCAGCACGGTGACCAGGATGGCCAGGCCGGGGAATGTCACAACCCACCATGCACGAAGAATGAACTCTCGCGCTTCGGCTAGCATGGTGCCCCATTCCGGCGTGGGCGGCTGTGCGCCCATGCCCAGAAAGCCAAGGGCTGCGGCGTCCAGAATGGCGGTCGAGAAGGACAGCGCCGCTTGCACGATGATCGGGGCCAGGCAATTGGGCAGCACGGTCTTAAACATCAGCCGCGCTTTGCTGGCACCTGCCACGCGGGCCGAGGTGACATAATCCTTCTGCCGTTCAGACAAGACCGAGGCACGGGTCAGACGCACGTAGTGCGGCTGAAAAACGATGGCGATGGCGATCATGGCGTTGGTCAGCGAGGGCCCGAGTATGGCGACCAGAACCAATGCCAGCAGTAGCGACGGGAAGGACAGAATGATATCCATCACCCGCATGATCATCGTATCAACCCATTTGGGTGCAAAGCCGGACAACAGACCAATGATCACACCGCCTGTCACGGCCACACAGACCACAACGATGCCGACAAAGAAGGAATAGCGGGATCCCATGATCAGGCGCGACAGCATATCCCGGCCCAATGGGTCAGTGCCCAGCGGAAAGGCCCAGCTGCCACCCTCTTGCCACGCCGGGGGCTGCAGGATGTGATTGCGGAACTGTTCCGTCGGATCGTAAGGCGCCAGCAGCGGAGCGAATGCGGCGCACAAGACAAACGCGGCAAAAACCCAAAGCCCCATAACCGCGCCGCGGTTTTCGCTGAAGTAATACCAGAACTCGCGCAATGCGCTGGGGCGGTCTTCGGTTTTGGGTGGGGTTGCGGATAGTTCAGCCATCACCGCCTCCGGATTTTGGGGTTGATGATGCCGTAGAGGACATCGACCAGCAGGTTCACCAGCATGACAATCACCGCGATCATCAACAGGCCGCCCTGCACCACCGGATAGTCACGGCGAAAAATGCTGTCGACCATCCACTTGCCGATACCCGGCCAGCTAAAGATCGTCTCGGTCAGAATCGCCCCGGCAAGCAAGGTACCGACCGACAGGCCGATCACGGTAATCACCGGGATCAGCGCATTGCGCAGCGCATGCAGCCCGTTGATCCGTGTCGGCGCCAGACCCTTGGCGCGGGCGGTGCGGATGTAATCCTCGCCCAAAACCTCAAGCATGGCCGAGCGTGTCTGACGGGCAATGACTGCCAGCGGAATGGTGCCCAGTACGATCGTCGGCAGGATTAGGTGCCTCACGGCCGACCCAAACGCTCCCGGCTGCCCAGACAGCAGGCTGTCGATCAGCATGAAACCGGTGACACTGGGGAAATAATACAGCAGGTCAATCCGACCCGAGACTGGCGTCCAGCCCAGATTGCCCGAGAACACGATGATCAGCAGCAGCGCCCACCAGAAGATCGGCATCGAATACCCGACCAGGGCTGACGACATCAGCGCCCGATCGAAGAACTTGCCCCTGTTCACCGCCGCGATCACGCCAGCAGGCAATCCCAGTGCCACCGCAAAGATCATTGCACAAAGCGACAGCTCCAGCGTGGCAGGGAACAAGGCGAAGAACTCATCCCAGACCGGCTTTTTGGTGACAAAGCTCTCGCCCAGATCGCCATGCAGGACGCCGACAAGGTAATCCCAGTATTGTTGCAGGACCGGTTTGTCGAAGCCTAGCTTCTCGACCATCTCCTGATAGCGTTCCTCGGTCATGCCGCGTTCGCCAGCCATGACGATGATGGGATCACCGGGCAGAACCCGGATGAACATGAAGGAAATCAGCGTCACGCCCAGAAATGTCGGAACGAACATGCCAAGGCGTGTGAGTAAGTAGCCAAACATCAGCGACCTATGATTGTGAGATCTTTGGGAAAGCGGGTCAGCGACCGGCAGCCATCCCGTGTAACAAGCACGTCATCTTCTATGCGAACGCCGAAATTGTCCAGATCATAAAGGCCCGGTTCGTTGGTCCAAACCATTCCGGGCAAGATTTTCTGGTCATTCCCGCGCATGATATACGGCGCCTCGTGCACGTCCCGGCCCAGACCATGTCCGGTCTTGGTGCGGATGCGGTCGGCATAAGGCGAGGCCTCAAGCACACTAATCACCGCATCGTCGATTTCGTGCGCGGTCACGCCGGGGCGGCAGGCCTCGAAACCGGCGAGATTGGCGCGCAGGACTGTATCGTAAACCGCCCTGCCCTCGTCCGAGACCTCTTTGACGAAAAAGGTCCGGGTAATATCGGCGGCAAAGCCGTGTTTGCGGGCACCGAAATCAAACAGCAGCGCATCGCCAGGTTTGATCCTGTAATCTGCTCGCGCCTTACCATGCGGCTGCGCCGAGTTATCGCCCGCGGCCACAATCGGCGCAAAAGCCAGCGAGGCAGCACCTTCTGCAAACAACGCCTGGATCAGGGCCTGTTCGATCTGAACCTCGGTCTGGCCGACACGCACATCTTCGATGACCCGCTGCAACGCCCGTTCCGAGATATCAATTGCCGCCTGCAGCGCTGCGATGTCTTCATCGGTCTTGAAGATGCGCAAGCCGGAAATTTCACGCTCGCCATCCACAATGCGCAAGTTGGGCATCGCGCGGGTCAGCGCCTTTGATACGAAAACCCGCATCACCTGACCTTCGACCGCCAGTGACGACAGAGGCATATGCGCGGCCAGCGCCGCAAAGGCTTCGTCATAGCCTGCTTGATCGCGCCAATCAAAGACAGCGCCGTCAAACCCGACCAGCGCCCATGACCCCAGCTCAAGATTTGGCACAATCGCGGCCGGGGCACCTTCGGCTGGGATCACAACCACGAAAGGCCGTTCGTGGCTCATGAAGGGTTTTCCCAAAGCGCGGGTGAAATTCGGGCCAGGCACCAGCGCCACGGCGTCTACTGACATGTCCTTTGCCAGTTGACGGTACTCGGACAAATCCGGCATTCGCGCCGACCTCCAGAAATAGAAAACCGGAGCCGCCAATTTGGGCGGCTCCGGTCAGTGAGTGGTGATTTATTCGACGCTCACGCCATAGAAGATGTGGCCACCCAGCGGATGCACCTTGTAGCCCTGCACCTTATTGCTCATCGGCATGTAAACGACCGAGTGTGCGATGGTGGCCCATGGCGCCTGCTCTTTGAAGACGACCTGAGCATCCTCATACAGCTTGGTGCGTTCAGCCTGATCGGTGGTTTGCTTGGCTTTCAGGATCAGATCTTCGAACGGTTCGTGGCACCATTGTGCCCGGTTCGATGCTTCGCGACCGTCACAGCCCAGAAGCACGGCCAGGAAGTTGTCTGGATCACCGTTGTCACCGGTCCAGCCCAGCAGAACAGCGCCATCGCGGTTCAGTTCTTTCGAGCGCGACAGATACTCGCCCCATTCATAGGACACGATCTCAACATCCACACCGACCTTAGCAAAATCCGCCTGGATCAACTCCGCCATGCGGCGTGCGTTCGGGTTGTACGGACGCTGTACCGGCATCGCCCAGATCTTCATCGACAGATCGGAAACACCTTCGGCTTCCAGCATCGCCTTGGCCGCTTCGGGATCATAGGCATCATCGGTGATGGCGTCGTTATAACCCCACATGGTTGGCGGGATCGGGTTCTTGGCCACCTGGCCTGAGCCCTGGAACACCACATCGATGATGGCGTTTTTGTCGATCGCCATGTTCAACGCCTTGCGGACGTTCGGATTGTCGAACGGCTCCATAGTGGTGTTGTAGGCCAGATAACCGACGTTTAGGCCTTCCTGCTCCATCATGTTGATGTCGCCGTCATCCTTCATCGCCTGAATGTCAGCCGGGTTCGGATACGGCATGATGTGGCATTCGCCAGCCTTCAGCTTTTGGTACCGAACCGAAGCGTCTGGAGTGATCGCAAAGATCAGGTTTTCCACGTCCGCCGGGTCTTTCCAGTAGTCCGCATTCTGCGCATAGCGGATTACGGCGTCTTTCTGATAGGCCACGAACGAGAACGGACCAGTGCCGATGGGCGCAGTGTTCAGCTTTTCAGGTGTTCCTGCTGCCATCATCGCATCGGCATATTCGGCCGACAGAATCGAGGCGAAATCCATCGCCATGTTGGCCACAAACGGCGCCTCAGGCTTGGTCAGAGTGAACTTGACCGTATAGTCATCGACCTTTTCGATGGACTCGACCAGATCTGGCATGCCCATACCCTGGAAGTATTCCCAGGTGCCGCCGGACACCTGATTGAACGGGTGACCTTCGTCCTTCTGACGCATGAACGAGAAGATCACGTCATCGGCGTTAAAGTCACGGGTCGGGGTGAATTCGTCGTTGGAATGGAACTTGACGCCCTGACGCAGTTTGAACGTGTACTCCAGACCGTCATCGCTGGCTTCGACGCTTTCGGCCAGACCGGGAATGACGTTGGTCGTTCCGGTTTCGAATTCCAGCAGGCGGTTGTAGATCGGGTGCGAAGACGCATCAAAAGTCGTCCCGGCGGTGAACAGGGCCGGATCGAACCCTTCGGGCGATCCTTCAGAGCAATACACCAGAGTGTTTGCCTGTGCCGCGGCAGCCGACAAGGCGATCGCAGCAGTTGCGGCCATCAATTTCAGTTTCATGTGGGTCTCCCAGAAATGAATTTATTCAGACATTCGCGTTGCTCTTTGTGGTCAGAGCATTCCTAGACGACTCGTGTCATCGCGATATCTCTGCCCAATGTATCCAAAATACAAAATCCATTGTCAACTGACTTGCACACGCTAATTTGAACAACCCGTTAACAAGGCGGATACCCCCACACGTTCGGCCTTTTGGGTCGTTCGGGCAAGAGGATAATCACCATGACCTAACGGCCCATGTCTTGCTACGTGACAGCGTGCCGGCCGCCATCGCA
Source organism: Ruegeria sp. BC5 (assembly GCF_056539205.1). Classification (NCBI taxonomy): domain Bacteria; kingdom Pseudomonadati; phylum Pseudomonadota; class Alphaproteobacteria; order Rhodobacterales; family Roseobacteraceae; genus Ruegeria; species Ruegeria sp. BC5. Next base: position 260,574 of record NZ_JBQFUN010000002.1, on the reverse strand, counting down.
GGTCAAGATACAAGAGATCAGTTGGCGCTCAGTGCGAAAAAGTGGGCGTAACCCCGACAGGTGGCCGTTCATTGATATAGGCACCGATACGGTCCAAAAGCGGTCGGCGGGGACAGCCCGGACGCGTTGCCGCGCCCAGGTTTCGCAGATTGCCCGGGCCTTCGAACGGGACAAAGCACAAAGGCCACTTGTCCCGTTTGAACTGTTCCGCCGCCAATGCCGAGACGATGGTGCAATCATCAGAGTGGCAGATATGGCGGCAGATCGTCTCGAACCGAAGCGCACTTAGATCAAACCGCTTGCTGGCCCGGTTCGAGGGGTCTGATTCAGGCAACCGGTCTTCCAGTTCATAACCAAAACTATGGGGAAGCCGGATAAAATCATGCACCGGCACATCTTCTGGTGCGATAGATGGCAACATGCACAGCGGGTGGCCCTCGCGTACGGCCAGAAACAGGGGTTCAGACCAGATCGAGGTGAAATCCAGCGCTTCGCTGTTGTTGACCTTTGCCACCAGGGCGACGTCCAGCGTATGATCTTCAACCATTTGCAACATGTTCTGTGGCAGATCTTCAACCATGGTGACACGCATGTTGGGAAAAAGCGCGCTGAACAGCTCGGAAAAATACTGCGTCAGATAGGGGGCCAGTGTCGGGGTCATACCGATATTGAAAGGCACTGCCTCGGGGTTGCGAAACTGAGTCGCGGTATCGCGGATGTTCTGTGCGTCTTTCAGGATGCGCTCGGCAATGGCGATCACGCGATTGCCACAGGCAGTGGGGCGCACTTCGCTATTCAGGCGCAGGAACAGATCCGTTCCCAATTCCTGTTCCAGCTTCTTTACCTGATTAGACAAAGCGGGCTGCGAGACATTGCAGGCCACAGCCGCCTGACTGAACTGACCGTGTCTGGCAATGGCAAGCACATATTCCAGGTCTCTGAAATTCATGGTTTTGGGCCCGTGATCCGTTTCCCGATCCCGCTGGGGATGCCCTTTACATACGCCAACCGGCGCGCCGCTGCAGGAAATCGGCATCACAATCACTGACAAAACCGTCAATCCGCGCCATTGAATAGAAGGGCACTGCGGAGACACGCCACGTAACCAATTGAAAAGAAACGAGGCACGGTGGCCAGATATCACGCCATCCGTGACTATTTGTATTGGTTATACCGCCAATTCGAAGGATGAATTTTAGCTGCGCCGTGGTGGTGACTACCCCTTTGCTACGTGGAATGCCCAGACCAGCGGGCGGACCGCATTACGCAAACCCATGATGGAGTCCCCCATGCTGTCCCAACTTATGGAAAGCTTACGCGCACGTCTCTTAACCACGTCCACATTGGCGCAAGAGACCAGCCGCGATGGCCAAACCCTTTTGAACAACTTTTTCCAAAGCACGGTTGTCGATGACACTCCGGCCTTTGTGCTAGCCAATGATTTCTCGCGCCTGCTGAACTTTGGTGAGATAGTCACCAACAACGCGGTGGCCGCGGTGAAGGCGCAGGGTGAAGATGTCGACATCTTCAACTTTGCCTCGGGCCGGATCGAAGCAAATAACGGTCCCGAAGTTCTGGCCACCGGCGTTCAGGTGACCGGCAGCGCCGCAGTCCGAAACTTCGGAGAGATAGCCGGGGAATTTAACGGAGTGCAGTTTGCCGGGCCTGACAGCTCTGGCAGCCTGGATAATTTCCGCGGCGGCGTGATCAGTTCGGACAGTCGTGCGGTTGATATTCAGGGTCAGGGCATTGATGTGCGCAACTTTGGCGACATCATCGGCACCGGCGATCAGCGCAACGGCACGATCTATACCAACAGCACCGCCGAGGATGTTTCGATCTCGAACTTCTCAGGCGCCACGATTGATGCCGGTGACGGCAATCAGGGCGCCGGTATTTCGCTGCAAGTCGGTGATGAACTCGGAGACCGCGTGGAAACCGACGTGTTCAACGGCTTTGGCGCGACCATTCAAGGCCGCGGTCAGGCGGCGGCAAATACAGGTCTGGCCGGAGACGGCATCCGCATCGATGATGGTGCAGAAGGTGCCATTCTTGAAACCGAGATCAACAATAGCGGTCTGATTTCGACCGAAAGCAATCAAGGCACCGCCGCCGGTATTCGCATTGCCAATGGCGCAAATGCCGAAGGTGAGATTCTGAACACCTCGACCGGTGTGATCGAAGGACCTCGCAACGGTCTCTATATCGGTGAAGGCGAACATGATCTGGATGTGCTGAACTTTGGCACCATCCAATCAGGCAGCCGCGCGGTTAATATCGACGGCTCCGGCGTTGATCTGGTCAATGGCGGTGACATTCTGGGCTCTGGCGATCAGCGCAACGGCACGATCTACGCCGACGACACCGCGACTGATTTCTCGATCAACAACCTGGCAACCGGCTCAATCGATGCGGGCGAAGGCAACCAAGGCGCTGGCGTTTCACTTTCCCTGTCTGCCGAAGGCAATGGTGAGGTCGAAGTGACCAACGCAGGCTCCGTCGCCGGTCGCGGCAATGCAGGCGCTGGTCTGGGCACCGCCGGAGATGGCATCCGTCTGGAAGGCGCCCGGCTGGAAGGCGGCGGCTTTGGCCCTGCTCTGTTCACCGGAACGATCACCAACACAGGTTCGGTCTCGTCCGAAGGTGCAAATGGCACTGTCGGCGCGTTCCGCGCTGTTAACAACGTCAATTTCCAAGGCCAACTGGTCAACGAGGAAACCGGCGTCTTTTCGGGTGGTCAGAACGGTGTCTACTTTGGCACAGGCGATCATTCGGGCGGGTCCTTCGTCAACCGGGGTACTGTCACCTCGGACAGCCGCGCGCTGAATATTGACGGAGAAGGGCTCGAGGTCATCAACGAAGGTGACATTCTGGGCACCGGCAACCAGCGCAACGGTACGGTTTATGCCGATGGTACCGCCGACAACTATACCTTTACCAACACAGGTCTGGTTGACGCAGGCGAAGGCAATAACGGCTCAGCCGTCTCGTTGCAAACCGGCGATGTGTCTGGGGATGTGGTCTCGGCCGCTGTCGTCAACGAAGGCACGCTGCAAGGCCGCGGAGACGCCGCAGAGGGCAACCAGGTGGGCGATGGCTTGCGCCTGTTCACCAGCCAGGATGACGCGTCCTTTGCCGGAGTTGTCGTCAACGAAGGTCTGATCGCGGGATCCGAGGACTCGGACGCTGCGGCGGGCTTGCGCGTTGATGGCGGTCTGAACCTTGTTGGTGCCGTCCTGAACGAGGGTGAAATCCGCGGCACGGTCAACGCAATCGACGCCTCGGACGCAGGCACCGTCACCATCGTTAACGACGACGAAGGCGTGATCAACGGTGACGTTCTGCTGAGCGATAGCGACGATATCTTTGTCGATCTGGGCACTACCAATGGTGACATCGACGGCGGCGCAGGTGATGACGTTCTGATTGCCGGCGATGCCGACAATGTTCTGACCGGTGGTCTGGGCAATGACTTCATCGACGGTGGAGACGGCATCGACACGGCCGACTTCTCGGATCTGGACGTCGCGGTCGAGGTTCGTCTGGACGCCAACGGCAATGGCACCGCCACCCGCGATACCGGGTTCAACATCTCGGTCACCGATGCGGTTATCGCGGCACCGGATCAGTTCGGGTCCAACATTGCCGATGGTGCCGGTTTTGTTGAGCAGGCGGTTCAAGGCAACCTCTACTACAACATCCACACCAACCAGTTCCCGGCGGGTGAAATCCGCGGGCAGCTATCGGTCGACAGCGACGTGACCGAAAACGGTATCCGCACCGTTAGCCTGAGTGGCGGTTTGGACGCGGCGCAAGAGCCAGGGCCGCTGTCAAACAGCGAAGCGACCGGTGAGGCCACCGTTGTCATCACGCAGAACCTGAACACTGGTGAGGTCACCTATTCCAGCGAGCTGAGCGTTGTTGGCATCAGCGAAGCAGAGCTGGGCACCCCAATCCCCGGCACCGTTTCGGCGATCCATCTGCACAATGCTCCGGCGGGCGTGAACGGCCCGGTGGTGCAGGACACTCTGGTCGACGCAGGTGCAACGCTGGATGTGAATGCGACCGGCGGCACCGGTGTCCTCGGTCAGGACGTTGTCGAAAACCAGTTCGAGACCGACGTGCTGCAGTCCATTGAAAACGTCATCGGGTCCGATGATGGCGACGTGATCGTCGGCAGCGATCTGTCCAACGTGCTGAATGGCGGCGCGGGCGGAGACCTGATCTCGGGCGAAGGTGGTGATGACATTCTCATCGGCGGGCTGGGGCGAGACACGTTCTCGTTCGGTGAAGACTTCGGCAATGACGTGATCAAGGACTTTGAGATCGGTCGCGATCAGCTGCAGTTCGGCGACCTCGGCCCCGATTTCGGCGGCGCGGTGAATGTTGCGCAGGATGGCAATGACACCCTGATCACCTTTGGCAACGAAGGCTCGGTCCGTCTGGCTGGAATCAACAGCGCAGACCTAACCGAAGACGACTTCGTCGCCTAAGCGATCCACAACGGGGCGGTCTTGTGGCCGCCCCGCTTGCCAAACCGGAAAGGGCTATCCGATGTTCCAGAATTCCAATCCCGTCAAAACCGCCTGGGGATCGCTGCGCAAAGGCTTTGTTGCGGTTGCGATCTTCAGCCTGTTCCTGAACCTCTTGATGCTGGCCGGGCCGCTATACATGCTGCAGGTCTATGACCGGGTTCTGACCAGCCAGAACATAGACACATTGATCGCCTTGTCCGTGCTGCTGGCGGGGGTATTCATCGTCATTGCGTGCCTCGACCTGATGCGGATGCGCATTCTGGGCCGCCTGGCCGCCCGGTTCGAACTCAGCGTCGGCGCGCCCGTCCTGAGTGCCGCCATGCGCCGCCGGGTTCAAGGAGAAGCTGAGGCAGGCGAAAACCTGGTCGAGGATGTGAACGGGTTCCGCGAATTCATTTCCGGCACCACCCTGACCGCCTTTTTCGATGCTCCGTGGATACCCATCTATCTGATGGTTCTTTATGTGCTGCACCCGTTTCTGGGTCTGTTGGGTCTGGCCGGAGCGCTGACCTTGACATTGATGGCGCTGATCAACAACGCCCGATCCCGAGGCCCGATGCAGCAGGCCGCGCAGGCACGAGGGCGGTCGGATGCGCTGTTCAAGATCAGCGACAGGAATGCCGAACTGGTCCATGCGCTGGGTATGAAATCCGATCTGGTACGCCGCTGGACCGCGCTGCAAACTGACGCGCATCAACACAAAACCCGCGCCGCTGATCGGGTGGCCAGCTTTTCCGTATTGTCCAAGACCATACGTATGGGCCTGCAATCAGCGGTTCTGGGGATGGGTGCGGCACTGGCCGTGATCGGCGAGTCCACCGCAGGCGTCATGATTGCCGCCACGATTGTTCTGGCTCGTGCACTTGCGCCGATTGATCAGTTGATCGGGCAGTGGCGCACTTTTCTGGCTGCACGCGGGTCCTATAGCAAAATCAAACAATTGACCGAAGATTTTGCCGAGGCGCCTCCAAACCTGAACTTGCCGCGTGCGTTCAAATCGATGGACGTCCGCATCGCTCAGGCAGGCCCTCCGCTTGCGATCAATGCCACCATCCGGGCGATTGATTTCAGCCTCACGGCCGGGGACGTTCTGGCATTGATTGGCCAGAGCGGTTCGGGCAAGACCACGCTGGGCAAGATGCTTGCGGGCATCTGGCATCCGCAACGGGGCGAGGTTCTGCTGGACGGCAGCCCGATGTCGAAATGGAACCCCGAAGACTTGGGCAAACAGATCGGATACCTGCCACAGGATGTCGAGCTGTTCGATGGCACAATCCGCGAAAACATTGCCCGGTTCTCCACCGCGATCGACGATGCCGAGGTCCTGCGTGCCGCGCGCGAAGCAGGGGTTCACGAACTGGTCAGCGGTTTGCCCGACGGGTACGAAACCAGGCTTGGCCGCGGTTTTTTCCTGTCCGGCGGTCAGCGTCAGAGGCTGGCTCTGGCACGTGCGCTATACGGTGATCCGTTTGTTCTGGTTTTGGATGAACCCAACTCGGATCTGGACGCCGAGGGCGAACAGGCCCTGCGCGATGCTTTGCTGGCCGTGCAGGAACGCGGCGGGATTGCCATTGTCATGACGCATCGCCCAGCCACGCTGCAGGCGGCGAACAAGGTGATGGTGTTGCGCAATGGCAATCAAACCCAATTCGGCGACAAGCAAGACGTTCTGAAAGTCAATCGCCGCAACGTTCTGGACAAACCAACACAACCGGCACCCAGCCGGGTGGATGAAACTCAGATCACAGGAGCGGCCCAATGACTGACCTGGTCAAATACTCAGCCCCTCGAACTGCCGTGGGATTTCACGAGGCACAACTGAAAGAGATTTCTGACAGTTCCCCTGGCATCGCCCGCTATGTCCTGTTCGGCCTGTTCACCCTGGCGGTATTCGTCGGCGGCAGCGCCTATTGGGCCTTTGCCTCGAAACTCGATGGTGCCGTGGTTGCACCCGCATCCTTTGTGGTAGAGGGCCAACGCAAAACGGTCGAACATCTGGACGGCGGCATAATTCAGTCGATCCTGGTCACAGACGGCCAATTTGTGCAGGCAGGGCAGCCTCTGGTTCAGCTCGACAGCACCGAGATTAACGTGGATCTTAGCGTTCAGGGTAGCCAGTTGGGTGAGCTGTCGGTTCGCCGCGCGCGCCTGCTGGCGCAAATGAGCGGGCAGAGCCAATTTGAAGAAACCACCGCCCTGGCGGGATTCCGCGAAGGAATGGACCGCCTACATTGGGTGTCGCCCTACCTGACCCAGAAACAACTATTTGACGCCGAAGCCCGTGCCCGCCGGACCGAAGCGCAGATCAACGCGCAACGTATCGCGGGCCTACGCAACCAGGTCACGGGTCTGGACGAACAGCGCCGCGCGGCCCGGAACCAGATCAAGATCACGCGGGTTGAGTTGTCCAACTTAGAGACGCTGTTGAATAAGGGTCTGGTCGCCGTCACGCGGGTCAGCGCACGGCAGATCGAGTTGGAACGGCTGGCTGGCGTTGACGCATCATTGCGCACCCAGATCGCCCAGGCCGAAGATCAGGTGCAAGAGTTGGAGCTGTCCCTGCTCAGCCAGCAAAAACTACGCGATGAGGTCCTCGCCGGAGAGTTGGCTGTTGTTGAGGCCCAGCTTGATCTGGTTCGACCGCAATTCGCGGGCACGCTGGCACGCCTGAAGCGAACACAGGTTCTGGCCCCGACCAGCGGACGCGTTGTGAATTTGGAAGTGTCAACCAATGGCGGGGTGATCCGCCCGGGTGCGCCGATCATGGATATCGTCCCAGCCGATCAGGCCCTGATCGTCGAGGCACGGGTCAAGACCGGCGATATTGACAAGCTGCGGATCGGTCAATCCACGCGCATCCGCCTGTCGGCCTTTGCGCAAGCGGACGTGCCCGAAGCTGTGGGGCATATCTTCGACATCTCAGCCGATGCGCTTGAGGATGAACGCACCGGCGAAGCCTATTACAAGGCGCGGGTAAAGCTGAATGCCGAACAACCGCGAGACGTGGCCGCATTGGAACTGGTGCCCGGCATGCCCGCAGATTTGTTCGTCAATACCGGCGAACGCGCCGTCATAAGCTATCTGTCGCAACCCATAAGCGACCGGTTGGCCAAGACCTTTATCGAGTGATTTTAGCCGCCTGCGTCCGAGACTTGGGCGCAGGCATTTCTGAGATCGTTGTCCCGATCCAACCAGTATCAATGCGTGCTTAAGTGTCAGACGCCGTAACGCGCCATGAACATGTCCACTGCGTGCAACGCGATCTCATCAATCTCGGATTGTTTGAAATTGGTCTGGATGCCCAACGCGGCTTTGGTCCAGAAGCGAACCTTGCACAGTTCTGAGAACTGTTCGGCTGCAATCTGAACATCTTCGATAACCAATTCGCCTTTTTGAACGGCCTTTTCCAAATATTCGACCATATGACGCTGGCCATTCTGAGGTCCGGATTCGTAAAACGCCTGGCCCAATTCAGGGAACCGATCCCGCTCGGCCACGCAGATACGAAACACCTGCTGCGCGAAATCGGACACTAGAAATGCGGTTAGTTGCGTCGCCGTGATCGTCAACACTTCGCGCGCAGGTTTGGAGTCGTCGATCATCGAAATGACTCTTTCAGCCATACGCTTGCATTCGGTCTGGGCGACTTCCATGAACAGCAGACGCTTGTCGGGGAAATAGCTGTAGAGCGTCGCCTTGGAGACGCCCGCCGCCCGCGCGATGTCATCGACGCTGGCACCTTCGAACCCATCCGCCATGAAAACTTCTCGGGCTCCGCGCAAAACCTGATCGAATTTGCGGCCCGTGCGAAGGATGGCGGCTGTCTGAGTCATGAGCTCTCCTAGGGTTAGTGTTCTCCTCAAACTATAAACCGATCAGTACAGATACAACGATTCGCGTTGTCCCGTTGCGTAACGGAATGTGAATTCTGAATGTTTTGCCCCGCAAACCCGCGGCTTCCGGTCGTTGTCGTTCAAGGCTTGCTGCGCGGTCAAACGATGCTAACACTTTGGGCATGGTCGAAATATTTCTGCGCACGCTTCCGTTTTTTGCAATCATCGGCCTGGGATACTGGGCCGGGCGCAGCCGCTTTTTCACCGAAGACGCGACAGCCTATCTGACAAAGTTCGTGTTCTATTTCGCACTGTCGGCGATGCTGTTTCGCTTTGCCGCCACCCTGCCCTTTGCCGACATTTTCAACGGTCGGCTGATGGCGGGCTATCTGCTAGGAACTCTCGCCGTGTATGGTCTGGCAACTGGAGTGGCCTGGGTTCGCAGGCTTGATATTCCTACCGCGGCGGTCGAGGCCCAATGTGCCGCCATCGGAAATGTCGGCTTTCTGGGACTACCGATGCTGGCGCTGTTGTTGTCCGAGGCCGCCATTGGGCCGGTCATGCTGGTTCTGACCGTTGATCTGGTGGTGTTTTCGTCCTTGATCGTGATTTTGATCAACGCGGGGCGCGACGGACGGCTGACCCCGGCAACGTTGCGCCTGATTGGGTTGGGATTGTTGAAGAACCCAATGATCGTTTCGATTTCCGCAGGGCTTCTGTGGTCGGCTGTGCAAGTGCCGGTTCCGGCGGCACTCAATGATTTTCTAACCATTCTGGGCGGGGCGGCCACACCGGGGGCTTTGTTTGCAATTGGGGCCTCTTTGGCGTCCAAGTCCGCCGAACGCATTCAGGTTGCGGCATGGCTGAGTTTTTGCAAGTTGGTCATTCACCCGGCTTGTGTGGCCGTGGTGCTGCTGTGGTTGATGCCCGTCGATGCCTTTTCCGCCACGGTCGCAATTGCGGCAGCGGCGCTACCGGTGGCCGGAAATGTTTACATGCTGGCGGCCCACTACCGTGTGGCCCCGCACCGGGCCTCGGCAGCGATCCTGCTGTCGACTGCGGTCAGTATCCTGACCGTGCCGGTGGTCATCGCCTGGGTTGGGACGCTCTGAGCCAAAGCATTCAAAAAAACGCGCACCGAAGTCGTGCGGCCTTTACGCGGCGTCCTTGGATCGTTAGCCATAACGCGATCTAAATTTAAGGACTCTGCCAGATGGAAACCCTTTCGGAAAACGCCTGTTTCGGTGGCGTGCAGGGCGTCTACCGCCATGCGTCGTCAGCCTGCCAATGCGACATGACCTTTGGTCTGTTTCTACCTGCCGAGGCAAAGGACGGCCCGGTTCCCGTCCTGTGGTATCTGTCTGGACTGACCTGCACCCACGAAAACGCCATGACCAAGGCTGGTGCGCAGGCCTGGGCAGCCGAACAAGGCATTGCCGTTGTGTTCCCCGATACATCGCCCCGGGGTGAAGGCGTGGCCGATCACGATGACTATGATCTGGGTCAGGGCGCTGGATTCTACGTGAATGCAGCGCAAACCCCTTGGGCGCCGCATTTCAACATGTGGGACTATGTGGCCGAGGAACTGCCGAACCTGCTGGCGGAAAACTTCGCCATCGACATGGAGCGTCAGGCGATCACCGGTCATTCGATGGGCGGCCACGGGGCGCTGACGCTGGCGATGAACCTGCCGGGTCGGTTCCGGTCGGTTTCGGCCTTCGCGCCGATTTCGAACCCGACCGGCGCGGATTGGGGACGCAAACAGCTGAGCGCCTATCTGGGCGATGACGAAGCTGCCTGGGCCAAGCACGATGCCTCGCTGATGATGAAAGAGGTTGGCTTTGACGGTCCAATCCTGATCGACACCGGTGCCAGTGATCAGTTCATCGACCTTCTACGCCCCGAGGCGCTGGCGACAGCCATCGCGGAACGACGCCAGCAGGCAACCTACCGTTTACAGCCGGGCTATGATCACTCGTATTTCTTTGTATCGACCTTCATGGAAGACCACATCACCTTCCACGCCGAAGCGCTGTACGGGGACTGACGGATGAGCAAATTTGACTATGACCTGATCATCATCGGGTCAGGGCCATCAGGGCGTTCTGCGGCAATCCAGGCGGGCAAACTGAAACGTCGTGTGCTGGTGATTGACCGCAAAGACCGATTTGGCGGCGTGTCGGTTCATACCGGCACAATCCCCTCGAAAACCTTGCGCGAAACGGTGCTAAACCTGTCCGGCTGGCGCGAGCGCAGTTTTTATGGCCGGTCTTACCGGGTCAAGGATCAAATCCGCGCCGAAGACCTCAAGGCGCGTCTGCACATGACGCTGGATCACGAGGTTGACGTGCTGGAACATCAGTTCAACCGCAACCACGTGGAAACCCTGAACGGTCTGGCCAGGTTCGTCGGCCCCCATGAGATTGAGGTCGCCACTGATGCCGGTGAAACCACACGCCTGACTGCAGCCAAGTTCCTGATCGCCACCGGGACCAAAACCTACCGCCCGGATTACGTGCCCTTTAACGGCAAAACCGTGGTCGACGGCGATGACTTTCTGGAAATGGCCGAGATTCCGCGCTCGCTTGTCGTGATCGGCGCGGGGGTAATCGGCGTTGAATATGCCACGATGTTCTCGGCACTGGATGTGCGCGTGACTCTGATCGAGCCGCGCGAAACCTTCCTTGATTTCATCGACAAGCGGTTGATCCACGATTTCACCCATCAAATTCGCGAAAACGGCGTCGATCTGCGGCTGGGCTCTGCCGTGGAAAAGATCGAGGACACAGGGGATCATGTCGAAGTCACACTGGATAATGGCCGCCATGTCCGTGCTGAAATGCTGCTGTTTGCGGCCGGGCGCATGGGTGCGACCTCGGCGCTGAATTTGAACTCAGTTGGTTTGGAGACGGACCATCGCAACCGCATCAAGGTGGACCGTAAAACCTATCAGACCACTGTGCCGCATATCTATGCCACCGGCGATGTGATCGGGCACCCGTCGTTGGCCTCAACTTCGTTGCAACAGGGCCGTGTCGCGGCCTGTCATGCGTTGGACACCCCCACACTGCCAGAAAGCCCTTGGTATCCATATGGCATCTATTCGGTGCCCGAGATTTCCACCTGCGGTATGTCCGAGGAAGAATTGGAGGAACGCGGCATCCCATATGAGGTTGGTGTCGCACGATTCCGCGAAACCTCGCGCGGGCATATCATGGGGTTGGAGCATGGCATGCTGAAAATGCTGTTCTCGCTGAAAACCCGCCGGGTGCTGGGCGTGCAGATCGTTGGCGAAGGGGCGACTGAGTTAATCCATATCGCGCAGGCGGTGCTGAACCTGAAAGGCACGGTGGACTACTTCGTGCAGAACACGTTCAACTACCCGACCTTGGCCGAAGCCTACAAGATCGCCGGTCTGGACGCGTTCAACCGGATGCCGATCCCCGAAGAGTTCAAGGTGCGCAAGAAACCCGCAGAACCCGCCAAGAAACAGGCCAAGAAGGCGTGACCACCCTGTATGTCGATGGCGATGCCTGTCCTGTGAAGGCCGAAGCCGAGCGGGTGGCGACACGCCACAAGGTGCCGATGGCGTTGGTCTCGAATGGTGGGTTGCGGCCATCGGCCAATCCCCTGGTGCAGGTCGTCATCGTTGCGGAAGGCGCAGACGAGGCGGACAAGTGGATCGCCGAGCGTTGTGGGCCTGGGGATGTGGTGGTGACCTCGGATATCCCTTTGGCCGCCAAATGCGTTGAAGCCGGGGCACGCGTGCTGCGCCCAAATGGTGAAGCGTTTACGGCAGCCAATATCGGCCAGCAGCTAGCCATGCGCGATCTGATGGCCGACCTGCGGGCAGCCAATCCGCTGGGGGCTGGTGGCGGAGGCAAACCTTTTGGCAAGGCGGACCGATCGCGGTTTCTGGATGCGTTGGAACGTGAACTGCGCGCAGCGCGACGCCGGTAACTCTCCCGCCCGTTGGCGACGCATCGATGATGCGCCTTCCCCCGTTGGGCCGGGCAGCGCTGCGCGCTGCGGTTCCGACTTGAAAGTCCTGCCCGGGATTGGTTCAGTCGGGCGCAAGCAGAGATTGATTTGACAGGGGCGTAATATGCCGATTGAAGCCGTAATTTTCGACATTGGAAATGTTCTGATCGAATGGCAGCCAGAGCGTTACTATGACAAGGCCATCGGAGAAGACCGCCGCCGCGCCATGTTTGCCGAGGTTGATCTGCACGGGATGAACGATCTGGTTGATCAGGGCCACCATTTTACCGATACGATCTATGATTGGGCTGAGAAATACCCCGAATGGCGCGACGAAATCCGCTTGTGGCATGACAAGTGGATCGAATTGGCCACGCCGGAAATCCCGCATTCCGTTCGCCTGCAACGAGCTTTACGGGCCAAGGGCGTTCCAGTTTTTGCGCTCACTAATTTTGGGGTGCAGAATTTCGACTATGCCACCACGATTTATCCGTTCCTGAACGAATTTGACCGGCAATATGTCTCGGGCCGGATGAAAGCGGTCAAGCCGCACGCCCCGATTTATGAGATGGTCGAAGATGATTGTGGCCTACCGCCCAGCAGTTTGCTGTTTGCCGATGACCGGATCGACAACATCGAAACGGCACGCGCGCGGGGCTGGCAGACGCATCACTTCACTGGCCCTCAGGGCTGGGCGGAAAGGTTGGTGGCCGAAGGTCTGTTGACCCCGGACGAGGCCAAGTAGATCAGGCCGGAACCGCCGTTCCGCTGCGGTTTTCTCGAATGGGCAGGTGAACTATAGCGCTGAAGGCGCCAACGGCTACGCCAATCCACCAGACCATCGTGTAATCGCCATAGACATCATACATGCGCCCGCCCAGCCAGACGCCCATGAAACCGCCAATCTGGTGGCTGAGGAAGATGAAACCGTACAGGGTACCCATATAGCGCAGCCCGTACAGATGCGCGACAAGACCCGAGGTCAGAGGCACAGTCGCCAGCCAGAGCGAGCCCATGACAATCGAAAATACGATGACCGACATTGGTGTAATCGGCATGAGGATAAAGACCGCAGCCGCCAATGTGCGGGCGGTATAGATCGACGCCAGAAGGTATTTCTTGGGGAAGTGATTACCGGCCCAACCGGCCAGTAAGGTGCCACCAATATTCGCCAGCGCCACCAGCGAGATTGCCACAGCCCCCAGGGCCGAGGTGGTGGTGATGCCCAGCGAATGCAGCACGCCACCGGGTTGGATCGGGCTGCACATCTCGGTCACGAAGGCTGGGAAATGGGCGGTGATGAACGCCAGTTGATAGCCGCAGCTGAAGAACCCCAGAAAAATCATCGCATAAGAGGGGTCGCGGAACGCACGGCTCAGAATCTGGCTCATGCTCTCTTCCAGTTCGGCCTTGCTGACCGGTTGTGGTGCACGCATGAAAGGCAGCGTCAGCACAAGGGCTAGAATCGCAGCTGCAAAGACAAGAAACACCTGTTGCCAGGGCAGGAAGCTGAGCAACCATTCTGCCGTCGGTGCGCCAATCACCTGTCCGAAACTGCCCGCCGCCGTGACAATCGCCAAAGACATCGAGCGGTTCTTGTCGGACGACGCACGCCCGACCACCGCCAGTACGACACCAAAACCCGTGCCCGCGATGCCAAATCCAACCAGCCACGCATACATTTGATGACCAAACGGCGTTACAGACCAAGCCGACAGAACCATACCAGCCGCATAGGTCAACGCGCCAAGAATGATGGCTTTTCGGTCGCCAATCTTTTCAGCCATTGCAGCAAAGATCGGCTGTCCAATCCCCCAGGCCAGGTTCTGGATCGCGATGGCCAGCGAGAAATCGGTGCGTAGCCAACCAAACTCAGTGGCAATTGGAATCTGGAACACTCCGAACGACGCCCGCACGGCAAAGCTGACCGTGATGATAATACATCCTACGATCAGGATCGGATTCAGCAGGCGCGTAGAATGCGACATAGGGACCTCGGGGGTATCAGTTCGACGGACGGTAGCGGATTTGAACAGCTGGTCAAATCAGCAGATTTGCGGTCACGGATAAGTAAATTTGATGGGTCGTGGGAAATGGCCGCTTTTCAAGGCTCAACGTGGGCGCTATGGCTCGGTCCCATGACGGATCTGATTTCGATTTACAACGCCCGCATTGCCGAGGGCAGCCTGACCCGGGACGATGCGCAAGAGGCCGTCCTACCCCATTTCGAACGTATCCGCGCGGCGCTGTCCGCCCCGGTTAAACGCGGGTTGTTCCGCAAGGCTCCGCCCCCGCCCGAGGGGTTGTATCTTTGGGGTGGCGTGGGGCGCGGGAAATCCATGTTGATGGATATGTTTGTCGATGCGCTGGAGGATATTCCTGCGCGTCGAGTGCATTTTCATGCGTTCATGCAGGAAATTCATGCCGGCATGCACAAAGCCCGTCAGGATGGGGTCGAGGATGCCTTGGCTCCGGTGGCGAAAGAGGTCGTGAATTCGGTCAGGCTGCTTGCTTTTGACGAGATGCAGATTATCGATATCACCGATGCCATGATCGTCGGGCGTCTGTTCGACCTGCTTTATGAAGGCGGCGTTGTGGTTGTGACCACGTCAAACCGGCACCCTGACGATTTGTACAAGGACGGGCTGAATAGGCAGTTGTTCCTGCCTTTCATCGCCCGCATCAAGGAACAGCTTCAGGTGTGGGAGCTGGTATCTCCCACAGATTACCGCCAAAACCGGCTGGAGGGCGCACCGGTATACTTCACCCCAATCGGACCCGAGGCACGGCAGAACATTCGTGACGTCTGGACCGATTTGTCGGGCGGTGCGGCGGAACCGCTAGTCTTGCAGGTCAAAGGCCGGTCGGTCGAGCTGCCGGCCTTTCGGAACGGAGTTGCCCGGGCCACGTTCTACGATCTGTGTGGTCGCATGTTAGGCCCGGCGGATTACCTGGCAATTGCAGATGAGTTGAAGGTTCTGGTGCTAGAGGACATCCCGCGCTTGTCGCGCAACAACTTCAACGAAGCCAAACGGTTCGTCACATTGATTGACGCCTTGTACGAGGCCAAGGTTCGGTTGATCTGTTCCGCCGCGGCTGAGCCCGAGATGTTGTATGTCGAAGGCGAAGGGACGTTCGAGTTTGAACGCACTGCCTCGCGACTGCGGGAAATGCAGGATCAGGATTGGGGGAAATAGGGGGCTCAGCCCCCGCCGCGCTTTGCGTGGCTCTCTCGAGGTATTATTGGCCAGATGAAGCCCCTGCGGGCAGAGAATTTAGCCGTTTTCGCGCAAGATGTTTCCCGCCAGATACAGCGAGCCGCAGATCAGAACGCGGGCTTGTGAGTTTTCCCCGACAATTGCTTTCAGAGCGTCGGCAACACTGTCGGCGGTTGTGGCGGTTAGGTTGACTTTAGCCGCGGCAGCGGCCGTGTCTTCGGCACTCAGCGTTGCGGCCTCGCCAGGGATCGATACTGCGGTCAGGCTTTGGACCTGTTTCGCGAGCGGTGCGAGGTAACCCGTCACGTCTTTAGTGTTGAGCATTCCGCAGATCAAATGCGTCGGGCGCTCTGGCAGTTTGGTCAAAACATCCGCCAGTGCTACTCCAGCAGCGGTATTGTGGCCACCATCCAGCCACAGCTCAGCTTGTGGCGCAGCCTCGACCAGGGGACCGGTTTTCAGGCGCTGCATACGAGCGGGCCATTCGGCACGGGTCACTGCGGCCTCGTAGGCGTCGTCGCCCAGATCAAGGTACCGTAGAACGGCCAGCGCGGCACCAGCGTTCTGAATTTGATGCGCACCCAGCAGGTTGGGCAATGGCAGATCACGTAACCCGGTTTCGTCCTGATAGATCAGGCGCCCGTTTTCCTCATGCACATGCCAGTGCTGACCGTGGACCAGCAGCGGCGCTCCCAGGCGTGCGGCGGTGTATTCGATGACCTCTAGCGCCTCGTCCTGTTGCGGGCCGACGATACAGGGCACACTAGGTTTGATGATGCCCGCCTTTTCGGCTGCGATCTTGCCCAGCGTATCTCCCAAAAACTGTTCGTGGTCGATCGAAACTGGCGTGATCACCGTTACTGCCGGTTCGTGTATGACATTCGTGGCATCCAGACGGCCACCCAAGCCGACCTCAAGCAGCGTGTAATCTGCCTGCGTCCGTGCAAAAGCCAGCAGGGCCGCGCAGGTCGTGATCTCAAAATAAGTGATGTTTTCGCCATCATTGGCGGCGTAGCATTCATCCAGAACGGCGGTCAAAGCGGGTTCCGAAATCAGCTCTCCGGCCAATCGGATGCGTTCGTGAAACCGCGCGAGGTGGGGCGAGGTATAGGCGTGGACTGACAGCCCCGCGCCCTCCAACCCGGCACGGATCATCGCCTGGGTCGAGCCCTTGCCATTGGTTCCGGCGATATGGATCACCGGTGGCAGCTTGACCTGCGGATTGTCCAAAGCTGCCAGCAAACGCCAGACACGATCCAAGGTCAGGTCAATGATCTTGGGATGCAGCGCCATCATCCGGTCGAGGATGACGTCAGATGTCGGGCTGGTCATTCTTCGACCGTTTCCTCGGCTGGGGTTTCGGCCTTGGCCTCTTCGGGCTGAGGCGCGGGAAGATCGCCTTTGACCGCTGGCGGCTGGTTCATCAGCATCCGGGTAATGGTGATCAGTTCCTCACGCATCTCGGTCCGTTTGGTCACACGGTCCAACATGCCATGATCCAGCAGGTATTCCGCGCGCTGGAACCCTTCGGGCAGTTTTTCACGGATGGTCTGTTCAATCACGCGCGGCCCTGCAAAACAGATCAGCGCATTGGGTTCCGAAATATGGACATCGCCCAGCATCGCGTAAGATGCGGTCACGCCACCGGTAGTGGGATGAGTCAGCACGACAATATAGGGCAGGTTCGCCTCTTTCAGCATCTCAACGGCCACGGTTGTACGCGGCATCTGCATCAGGCTGAGGATACCTTCTTGCATCCGTGCGCCACCAGCGGCTGAGAACAGAACCAACGGGCGCTTCAATTTTACCGCCTCTTGTGCGGCGGCGATGATGGCGTTGCCGACATACATGCCCATCGATCCACCCATGAACGAGAAGTCCTGTGCGGCAGCCACAATCGGGGTGCGCCCGATTTCGCCCCGAGCAACCAGCATTGCCTCAGACTCGCCGGTCTTTTTCTGGGCTGCTTTCATGCGATCCGGGTATTTCTTCTGGTCCCGGAATTGCAGCGGGTCAGCTGTTGGTGCGGGAACTTCGACCTCGGTGAAAATACCACCGTCAAACAGGTGTGCGAAACGGTCCCGCGGGGTGATCGCCATGTGGTGATCACATTGGGTGCATACATTCTGGTTTTCCGCAAGCTCGCGGTGGAACAGCATCGTGCCGCATTCATCGCACTTGTGCCAAAGGTTTTCGGGCACTTCCCGGCGCGAGAAGATCGAATTGATCCGGGGACGGACGTAGTTTGTGATCCAGTTCATGTCGGAACCTTGTTTTGCGGCATTGACGTCAAATAAGACGCAACGGAAAGAAATGCAATCAACGCCTGAGCGCAAGACGTGCAGTTAACCAGCTGACAGTCATTACCGCAAAATCAACGAACAGCCATTGCCGTAACGAGCCGGTTTCGGACATGTCGTAAGGCAGCAGATACAATGCCAACCCGCTTAACGTTTCAGGCAGCGAAATGAACAGAAGCGCGACCGCATTGTTCAGAAAATGCAATGCAATAGCAGGTCCTAATGTTCCCGACCTTGCGGTCAAATCCGCCGCCAGCAGGCCGAAAATACACGCCCAAATGGCCACCAGAAGGGCATTCTCGCCGGTGACACCGGGCGCATAATGCCCTGCTGCGAACAGTACCGAAGGTACTCCCATCCAGATCGCCGGAGATCGGAATCTAGCCGCCAAGCATTGCTGGATATAGCCGCGAAACAGCACTTCTTCGGCGCTGGTCTGAATCAGGACCGCAATCACCGACACTGGCAGCAAAAGCAACCATGTGGACAGGGCCAGGTTTTGCGTCAGCGTCTCACCCATACCATAGGGTGGCAGGGCCGCCATGATCAGGCCCAGAATCACCAAGGCACGCAGGACCATCCAGAATTGTTGCAATAACAGGCGGCGCGGGCCAAGGATCGCGGCCAGAGACCGGTGCTGCATTTGACGGGCGGCGATAGCCACGCCCAGCGTCAGGAAACCGAAACTCAGCAGCAGAATCAAAGCGGCCGACGTTGAGGTTCCGTGCAAGAGACCCTGCGCCTGATCTGGTTGAAGCAATTGCCCGATAAAGGCAAACAACACTGCGTTCAACGTCACATAGAGAACAAGGACAATACCCAGACCCGCCGCGAGGCGCCACAGTTCGGGCCGGGCGCGTGCGTCGCCCACAAGCCCCTCATGGGCGGCATATGCGTGAGGGTCAGGCATTGTTGCCAGAGCTTTCACCTTCGATGGATTGTGGGATTTCAGGGAACACCTCAGATGCGTGTTGGATGGTGTTGATCCTTGTGGACAACGTGGTCAGATACCCGGCAACGGTTTGCAGCAACTGAACCGCGACCGACGCATCGCTTTCGATCACAGCGCGCAATTCCTCTGCTCCGATGCGCAGGAACGTACAATCTGTGGCCGCTGTCAGATCCAATTGACGGACATCGCCGGTGATAATTGACAGATCGCCGATCAACCGACCGGGTTCAATGATCGATATAGTGCGCGTGCCACCGCTTTCATCGGTCCAGTCCAGATTGGCCTGCCCCTTGATGCACAGATACGCCGCGTCGGGTGCTTGCCCACGGGAAAAGATCATCTGCCCCGACGCAGCCTCGTACCATTGTGCCGAAAAGGCCAGCAGCCGCTGATTGCGCGCATCCAGCCCCGAAAACAGCTCGGTCGAGGATATGATCTGCAGCTTGCGACTCAGATCAGCCGAGGCCCCGTCTTCGTGGTGGGTTTGGGTGCGCGAGACACCGTCAATCCGACCATCCTTGATCTCGATGAACAAGTCATAGGCCTCAGGGTGCGCAAAATGATCCTCCATGAAGATCATGATCGATTCGGGCAACAATTCGCGCAGCCGCAGACGTGTGCGCAGACGGCTTTGGGAATCGTGGCTGGCCAATGCCTTGTCGAGGATCAGGATATCGGGACGTTTGATCCCCGCGCGGGAAAACGCCGCGCGCTCTTGAAACACGGTTGGCAGGTTGTTTCCGCCCAGCCCGGTCGGTAGATCGTACAAAGTCGACGCAGCCCGACGGCGCAGACCAGCCTCGTTCACGGCCTGAGCAACGACATCTTCGATCTCATCGGCATGGGCTCCGGCCATCAGGGACACCCGGCCATAAATCGCATTCTCCATCACCGTCAGGCGCGGGATGTAGCTGTCGGGCGACAGAGGCACGAACATACCATCCAGCGCCCCACGCAGCCGTTCGGCCTGATCCTTGCGGATTGACAGAATCTTGTCCTTGTATTCCTCGGGGAAGTCCGGGCCAATCTGCTCAGCCGTCAGCAGGAACGGCAGCGTCAGCAGCAAAGCGCGCTCATCCTCGGAAATTCCGTTGTCTCCTCTCGACTTACGCCGATCCTTGATGTCGAGCAGACGGTGATACATGTCCTTGGACATCCCCAGACGCAGGAACAGCGGGTGATCGGTGCCGTCGCGGCCAAAGGCCTGATCCAATGTTTCCATCACGGCGCTGGCCATGGACATGGCGTCATCGGCAAGATCATGCATCCCAAGCATGTTCTTGAACCGCCGATCATCCGCCATAGACTCGGGCGTGATATCCCGAGACGGAGTCGCATAGAGCAGGTTACCCCCCAAAGGAACAGCCGGGTTAAAACGATCCGGGTCGAACCGATAAACGTGTTGGTCCAGCCCTTTTTCCTGCAGCTTTTCCGCAATCGTCCCCCGCAGGTTGACCACGTCCTGCGCCAGATCAGGATGCAAAATGGGATCAAATTGTGTGCGCAGGGTACGGCGCAGCATAAGTTCGTCAGTACCCATCGCTTCGACCAGTTGGAACCACCAGGCGCGAATGTCATCAACATCGTCCAGCCCGGCAAGCCCCGGATCAATCCATTCATCCGTCAGCGAATCCGTCGGATTTCCAGCGCGGGCAGCTTCGATTTGCCAGCGAGTCGGCGCCACGGCGGCATCGGCCTCATGCTGAGGATGCGGACGCAGGGGCATTAACAGATTGTCGCCCAGCGTGCCGTCGAACAGATAGGGCCGCGAATAGGCATAGCCGATCCGGGCCGCAATCACGACCTGATGCAGGTCTTTCAGATTGTGACCCGCCATGATCACGTCGCCCTGCACCGGCAGGACTTCGCGGGTCAGGACCTGCGCCAGCGCATTTCGTTCCGCGGCATGGGTCGATTGGATGGCGACCCGCGCACCCTTGGGAATGGTCAGGTCGATATCTTCCAGAATGGTCTTGCCGTCATCATCGCGCACGGTGACGTTTCGCAACTCGATATCGCCCGTCAGATGCGGAATAGTCTCGGGCTCACCCACGAACAGATTTTCAGGGATCATGTTTGAAGGCGCAAAGCGTTCGGTCACGACCTCCCACCGCAGGGACATGTCCTGTACCTGATTGTAATAGGTCAGCAGGTCCTTCCACGGGCCGCTCAGATCCTTATAGGCCCCAAGTGCAGCAACCAGCGCCCCGACTGTCACCTCACCCGTGATCGCCAGATAGCCGCCTACCGAATAGAACAGGAACGGCGTCATCTGCGTGATCAGATTGTTGAGGAACTTCATGAAGAACTTTTTGTTGTAGATCTTGAACCGGATCTCGAACAAAAGCCCCAAACGATGACTGAACTGCGCCTGCCGATACCGCCAGCCGCCATTGGTGCGCAGATCGCTGATCCCAGCCGCACTTTCGCCAATTTCTGAACTGAGGTTGCGGACCTCTTGAATACGTTCCTTGTTCAGCAGGTTGATCTGGCGTTGCAACTTTGGAATCAGCCAGGCCTGTAGAGGGATTAGAGCCACACTGGCAAGGCCGAACCAGACGCTCTGCATGAACAGGAAGGTGACGATGGTCATCATCTGCCCGAACTGGAACACCGGCTGCGCGATCGCGTCGCCCATCAGGCCACCCATCGGTTCGGCCTCAGAGGTGATCATCGACACCAGCTCACCCTGACTGGTGGTGGCGAAATAGGATTTCGGAAACCGCATGGTGCGATGGATCAAAGTGAACCGCAAACGGCGCAACATACGTTCAGCAAGGATGCCCTTCATCGTGTTGATGCGCATTTTCATCAACCCGCTGGCAATCACGGTTGCCAAAAAGGCGAAACACAGGATCAGCAAATACTGCACCTGCGTTACCGAGAATCCCAGGATCGTTACCGTATTACTTGGCGCGCCAATGGCCCCGTTGATAATCTGCTTGGGCAACTCAAGCGAGGCATAGAGGAACGGGAATGACAGAACCGTCAGAAACAGCAGCACAAGCTGTTGTTTTTTCGAATGTTTCCATATGAAAGCGAATAGAGTGGGTTCCATGCCCCGGCCTTGCCTCAAATCTATTGGATGCGTTTTCGGATGATCCACTGCAATCAGGTATCAGACGGTACGCACTGATCTTTACGATTGCAAGAATGGCTGGGCTAACAGGTTTCAAATCGATTGCCCATCCGCCCCATCAGTCACAAATTCGCGAGATTTGCCCCTCAGTATCGTTTATTCTCCTTTAAACCCTGCGTTGTCTTTGACTAAACAGGGTCACACTCTGAATGATGGGGCCATGGGCAGACTTCTGGATCGCTATATTCAACGCCGCGCCGTCGAACGCTGGCGTCAGGCCCTGCGTGGCGCACCTGCTGCACCTGAACCGCAACTGCGGCAACAGCGCGATGATGCGCGCAAGCTGCGCACGCATCTGCAGATGCTGATTCATGAGGCCGACAGCCGTCTGGCCCGACCTCGAATTGGGTCGACCCAATTCCCCAAACCCCTTGGCACCGATTGGTGCTGGCGACCGGATCTGTGGCGCGGGCCATTGGCGCGTCCGGGTGTGGCCTCGGCTGCCCGTAAGGCACAGATGGACCGGCAGGTGACCTTGTTCCACGACTGTTCGCTGGCCGAAATAGCAATGCGGCAGACCCGGAATTCCCGCGACAAGGATCTGGCCGCATATGGGATGACAGTCGAGGTGTTCGGGTTTTCGGGCTCTTTCCTGTCCCTGTCTGTGGAATTGCCGTACGAGGCTGCTCAGGGCCTGACCAAACAGCATCTCATGCGTGTGGATACCCTGATCGAGGCCGAGCAGCCGCTTGAGATATTCGCCCGTCTCAACATCCAGCACGGACCCAACGCTGAACAGGTTCTGCGCAAGCTGGACCTGTCTGCAAGCTCCTGCTCAGTCGATTTCGATCTGGCACATTTGCCCTTGAATGAGTCGCGGATCGAGAAGATCTGGCTGGACCTGATCTTTGAAAACCCGCAGATGAACCGCGTTTCCCTGCGCGATCTGACCTTCTGCCGCCACCATCGCGCCGATTTGTAAGAGGTCCGGCCATGACGCAACCGACATTGACACCCATCCGGTTCGAGAACGGCCTCTGGCAGGGTCACCTGCAGGCCGAGGTGACTGTTGAGGTTCTGTACCTGGGCGAACCTTTGGAAGACGTACGCGTGACACCAGCAGATGACGGATGGGCACTGACTGTCCCTGTACCCGTGAAGGCACTGTCCGATGGCGTGCATTGCTTTGTCATCGTGGACGCAGGCACGTCCGAAAAACTTGGCGATTTTACCATTATCGCAGGCGCCCCGGCAGCGGATGATCTTCGCGCTGAGGTCGAGCTGCTGCGCGCGGAACTGGATATGCTGAAACGGGCATTTCGGCGGGCGCAGAGCGTGGGCGAATAGCCCGTATAGGGCCAAGTCCCTATCTTTTCATCAGAATCCCGTGCATCCTTGAGCGACCCGCAGCAACTTGGGCAAGCTCATGGACCGCAGCAGCATCATTAAACTCATCGCGCTGATGGTGACGGGGTTCGGGATCGGCATCGACTTTACCGGCGCGTTGATCCTGGTTCCGGCTATCGAAAACGGTTTCGACGCCGATATCACCAGCACCCAATGGGTTTTGAACATCTATGCCCTGTTCTTTGCCATGACGATGGTCGCCGGAGGGCGGCTTGGCGACATGTACGGGCACCGCAAGATGATGCTGATCGGCCTGTCGATCTTTATGTTTTCCTCAGTCATGTGTTTTGTATCGCCTAGCCTGGATTTTCTGATTGTCTCACGCGCATTACAGGGGATCGGCGCGGGATGTGTCTGGCCCTGCACGCTGGCCTATGGCGCCACCAAAGTCTCGCGCCCCGAACATCGCGCCATGATCATGGGGCTTATTCTGGCAGGCGTCACATGCGGTAACGTCATTGGCCCGCTGATCAGCGGTACGGTCGTGAACCTTGGGGATTGGCGGCTGTTTTTCCTTGCAAACGTTGTGTTTGCGACCATTTCAATGGTCACCGCCCTGGTGTTGATGGAGCGCGAAACCCAGCACAAAAAAGGCGAACACATCGATGTCGCAGGTATGGGTGTACTGTCTGTGGCTGTCCTGCTGTTGCTTTATGGGTTGGACGTGGGTGCAGATTGGGGCTGGACCTCATCGCCGTTGCTGATGCTGTTCTTCGTCTGCGCTGTTTTGTTCGTCTTGTTCCCACAAGTGGAAAAACGCGTGAAAGAACCCCTGTTGCTGCCCCAGATGATGGCGAACAGAGAGTTTCGCATCACGCTGGGCCTGAACATGTTCAATGTCTCAGCAGCGTTCGTAGGGTTGATGTATTTCCCCCAATACATGCAAAAGGTATTGGGCTGGTCGACGTTGCAATCTGCATTCGGGTTGGCCCCGCTTACTGTTCTGCTTGCCGTGGGGTCCATCTTGTCGGGCAAACTGTACAACGATTTCGGTCCCAAACGGCTTTTGTTCTGGGGTTACCTGTGCGCCACTATCGGTGCGGCCAGTGTTGTCGTGTTGCCCGCAGGGTTGGGCTATTTTCAGATTCTGCCCGGTATGGCGATGATTGGGTTGGGGGCCACGCTGACGGTTGGCCCATCAGGCACCGCTGCGGTTTGCGCGGTGAAACCGGAACGGGCCGGGTTGGTCGGTGGGCTGAGTTTCATGACTCACCTCGTCTATGGTGCCATCTCGGTGGCCTGCGCGACCGCGATCATGTATCTGGCCAGTCTGCGTAGCCTGGGCGAACGTCTGGCGACCGCCGGGATTGATATGTCGGAATCCGATCAGCGAGCCATCAACGGTGGGACGCTGACTACATCCTCTGCACGCGCGATCATGGACAAACTGAGCACGGCCGAAGCCGAAAAGGTCAAAACCGCCATCACCGCAGCGTTTGACACCGGCATGAACATGGCGTTCATTTTCGCCACTGTGTCAGTATCTGTCGGCGTCTTATTGGCGATGTTGCTGGATGAGGAAAAGCTGCACAAAGTGGAAAGCTGATCCACCAAAGAAGAAGGGCCGCCTGTCTGGCGGCCCCGTTTGTTTACTGCGACGGCCCGTTCGGGTTGAAGGCCGACAAACCTTTGAGGATATCGATAGCATAGGCCATTTGATAATCTTCTTCCCGTAGCTCGGCTGTGGCTTCGGCCCGGGCTCGGTCTTCCTCGATCTGACGAATCTCATCTTCGCTGAGGCTGTCATTGTTCAGGCTGCCGCGCAGGTCGGCTTCGGACCGGGCGGGACGGTTCGAATCTTCCTCTTCCGAATCCGGCACCGGGCGCGGTTGCTCGACAATGATGTCGGGGCTGACGCCAAGCGCCTGGATCGAACGACCCGACGGTGTGTAATACCGCGACGTAGTCAGGCGCATGGCCCCGTCGCCACGCAGCGGCATGACCGTCTGAACAGAACCTTTGCCAAAGCTTTTGGTGCCGACCACGATGGCGCGGCGGTGATCCTGCAAGGCACCGGCAACAATCTCGGACGCCGAGGCCGAACCCCCATTGATCAGAACCACAATCGGCTTGCCTTCGGCCAGATCGCCTGGGGTTGCGTTGAACCGCTCACCCTCGCCCGGATCGCGGCCACGGGTAGACACGATCTCACCCTCGTTCAGGAAGGCATCGGAAACCTTGATCGCCTGCGTCAGCAGACCGCCCGGGTTGTTGCGCAGGTCCAGAACAAAGCCATTGACCTTTTCGATGCCACCAGCCTCTTCGATCTGTTCGTTCAGCCCTTCCTGAAGGTTGGGGAAGGTCTGGTCGTTAAAGGTGGTCACTCGCAGCACGACGCTGGTGCCTTCGGTGCGGGCACGCACAGCGGTCAGCTTGATCGTGTCGCGAATGATCGTGACGTCAAAGGGTTCCTGTTCCCCTTCGCGCACGACCGTAATCACGATTTCCGAACCCACAGGTCCGCGCATCAGATCCACCGCCTTGTCCAGCGTCAGGCCCAGAATGCTTTCGCCATCGACATGGGTGATGAAGTCCCCAGCCTCGATCCCAGCCGCATCCGCCGGGGTGTCATCGATCGGAGAGACGACTTTCACAAAGCCCTCTTCCTGCGTGACTTCGATACCCAGCCCGCCAAATTCGCCGCGTGTCTGCACGCGCATCTGTTCGGCATCGTCAGGCGACAGATAGCTGGAATGCGGGTCCAGCGATGTCAGCATGCCATCAATCGCGGCTTCGATCAGCTCCTCGGGCTCAACCTCTTCAACATATTGCGCACGTATGCGTTCGAAAATGTCCCCGAACAGATCAAGCTGCTCATAGACGCTGGCCTTGTTCTCAGCCTCTTGTGCCAACAGGGGTCCTGCGATCTGAGTAGTTGCGAGTATGCCTGCCACGGTTCCGGCCAAACCGGCCATCACAAATTTCTTCATATGTATTTATCCATCCTTGCTGGTCCGAAACCACGATTCCGGGTCCACGGGGCTGTTATCCTGTCTTACCTCTATATAGAGCGTTTCTGACCGATCAGTTCCAGTGCCATCACTGCTTGTTGACAAAATAGCGCCGATTTCGGGCGTTTCACCAGGCATCAAGCCGACCGGAGTGCCCTCGGGGATCACCTGACCGGGGTTGCCGTAGACCTCTTGCAGCCCCGAAAATACGAATAAAAGACCGGGTTGAGGCTCTAGGATGACCAGATTCCCCAAATCCAGCAGTGGCCCGCGATAACGTATCGTAGCCGCGGTAGGCGATGTCACAATCGCGCGTGGACGTGTGCCCAGCACCACACCCGGGCGCTTGACCCCTGCTGCATCCGTGTCACCAGCGCGGTGCAGCACAACACCCTGAGCGGGCAAGGCAACTTCACCCTTGCGCTGTGAAATATCCGCGTTGGTTTCAGCAATCTCCCCTTCTGAGATTTCCGACAGTCCGCTGGCAAACCCTTCCAGCGTTTCTGTGGACGAGATCAGGATCGCCGTTCGAACCGGATCTTCGACAAAACGCACCGGCAAATCGGTCCGATCTGCTATGGCGGTACTGAGCTTCGTGCGCGCGGTCTGCACACCGGTCAGGCCTTCGGTCAGAGTATCAGCGGCGCTTTGTTGTAGCTGCCGCAGGGTTTGGACCTCTTGCAGGTCGTGGGCCAGTTCTTGCGCGTGAGCGTTCAAACCTGGCGTGACCTCGGACAGCATCATACCTGCGCGGGCCGATCCCAACGGGCCAGAGGGGTGCAGCATCAAAACCGGCGGCGCGGTTGTTTCGATGGTTTGCAACACGCCCAGCAACTGCGCGATTTCATCCTCGCGGCTGCGCAATTCAGTGGTCAACTGTGCCTCGCGCGTGGCGGCGCGGCGCAGGCCCTCGCGCATGGCGGTCAGACCGGCCTCATAGGCCTGAATGGTTTCGGTCAGGGCACGCACGCGGTCACGGGCGCTGTCGGCCTCAGTCAAGGCAACGGATGCGTCTTCCAGCATTTGCACCGCATTCAGCGCCGCTGTGGACGGGTCGGTCTGGGCGTGGACCGGCGTCGCAAACAGCACTGCCCAAAGAAGCGCGCGCAAGGTCATAACAACAGACTCTTGCCGGTCATTTCGGGTGGCTGTTCAAGGCCCATCAACTGCAACAGGGTCGGTGCCAGATCGGACAGACGCCCATTGCGCAACGTGGAACCTTCCGGCCCACCCACCAGCGCCACGGGAACGGGATTCAAGGTATGCGCGGTGTGCGGTCCGCCGGTTTCGGGATCCACCATCATTTCACAGTTGCCGTGGTCGGCAGTGATGATCATCGCACCACCTGCCTTTTTCAGCGCGGCAACCACCTGTGCCAGGCCCTGGTCCACCGCCTCGCAGGCTTTGATTGCGGCTTTCAGATCACCGGTGTGACCCACCATATCCGGGTTGGCATAATTGGTGACGATCAGGTCGTACCCGGCCTCGATCGCCTCGACAAACTTGGCGGTAACTTGGGCCGAGGACATTTCGGGCTGCAAATCATATGTCGCCACTTTGGGCGATTTCGGCATATAACGATCTTCGCCCACTTCGGGCGTTTCTTTGCCACCGTTGAGGAAAAACGTAACATGCGGGTATTTCTCGGTCTCGGCGAGGCGGAACTGACGCAGCCCCTGTTTAGCGACCCATTCGCCCAGCGTGTTCACGATATCGCGCTTTGGGAACACGGTTGTCATGAAGGCATTGTGACCGTCCGAGTATTCCACCATACCCAATAGCGCAGACAGGTGCGGGCGCGGACCAGTGTCGAAATCAGCAAAATCCGGCTCGCCAATCGCGCGTAGAATCTCGCGCGCCCGATCAGCGCGGAAGTTGAGGCAGAAAACACCATCGCCATCACTTACGCCGCCATAGCCTTGTAGAACCGTCGGCACAATGAACTCGTCGGTTTCCGACTGGTTATAGGCGTGATCAATCGCGCCATGCGCTGTGGCCGCAGTCCGCCCCTGCCCCTTGATCATCGCCTCAAAGGCCTCACTGACGCGTTCCCAGCGGTTGTCGCGGTCCATCGCGAAATAGCGCCCGCTGACAGTCACAACGCGCGCACCTTCGGGCAGTCGGTCCTCAAGCTCGGCAATGTAGGTGAAAGCCGATTTCGGGGCCACATCGCGCCCATCCGTGATCGCGTGCAGCGCGACAGGAACGCCCGCATCGGTGATGGCTTTGGCCGCTGCGATGATGTGGTTCAGATGCCCATGCACCCCGCCATCCGAAACCAGCCCCATCAGATGCGCTGTACCACTCGCGGCCTTCACCTTGGCGATGAAGGTCTGCAGGGCGTTGTTGTCGAAGAATGAGCCATCTTCGATCGCCAGATCAATCTGACCCAGATCCATGGCCACGATGCGGCCCGCGCCAATATTGGTATGGCCGACCTCGGAATTGCCCATCTGACCGCTGGGCAGGCCAACATCGGGCCCGTGCGTTATCAAAGTGGCATGCGGCCCGTTGGCCATGATTGCGTCGAACGTAGGGGTATTGGCCAGATACGGCGCGTTGGCTTTAGCGTCCTCGGACAGGCCCCACCCATCGAGAATGCACAGGACAACGGGTTTGGGGGCGGTCATTATAGCTCTCCGGATTTCTGCTCTTGGTCGATCTTTTACCGCCTGACCATCGGCGGGTGAACCGCCTTTTGGCCTGTGGTGGGCAGATTTAATGCCGGGGCGGTTTTTCCTTGCCGATATATTCGGTGAATGGCCGAGCCTTGCGCCCCCGGTACTTGACGGTCAAATCCAGCGGAGCATCGTTTTCGTCATAGACCCCGACAACAACACCCCTGCCGCGGCTTTTGGTCCGCATATCGATCAGTTGTTGTTTCGAACGCGTGGTCCGTTGCGAGGCGCGGCGCGTCCACGCGAAAAGGTAATCGTACATACGGTCGATAATTTCGGCATGATCCGCGCTTTCACCAAGATCAATCAACTCGTCCGGGTCGTATTCCAGATCAAACAGGATCGGCCGGTGGTCACCTTCACAATGGATCAGCTTCCACTTTTTGTCGGCAATCATGAACATCACCGCATCCCGGACCGAGGCGTTCAGCGTATCGGCAATCGGTGAGGCCGAATAATCATATTCACAGATCACCACATCGCGCGCGGTCTCTTCCTGCTGCCCGTATAGGATCGGCAGCAAGGAATGCCCTTCGAGGATGTGCAAAGGCGCATCGCCCCCCGCAACCTCCACAAAAGTCGGGGCAAGGTCGATGGATTCGACCAGCGCATCACTGACAGTGCCGCGCGTGGCGTCGGCCTCGGGTGACGGGTCGTAGATGATCAGGGGCACTTTGGTCGAGGCATCGTGGAAGAAGGTCTTCTCCCCCATCCAGTGATCGCCTAGAAAATCCCCATGGTCCGAAGTCAACACGATCATCGTATCGTCCATCCGGCCGGTTTTCTCCATCCAGTCGAACAGGCGGCCCATCTGGTCATCGGCCTGTTTGATCAGGCCCATATAGGCGGGGATCACCGCCTCGCGCACATCCTGGCGCGAGAATGTCTGGCCGATCTTCGTGTCCATAAAGGCCCGCAGCACCGGGTGCGCTTTTTGGCGCTCGACCTCGGATCGCACCACAGGCAGCACATGTTCGGGACCATACATCGAGGCATAGGGCTCGGGCACGATATAAGGCCAATGCGGCTTGATGAAGCTCAGGTGACAACACCATGGGCCGTCCTGCGATTGCATAAAGTCTATTCCGCGACCCGTCAGATACGGGGTTTCGCTGTCTTCTTCGGCTATATTGGCGGGTTCGGGGGAATTCTTCAGGAACCAGCCCGACAGGACGTTGCCATCCGCATCTAGCCCCGAGTTGGCAAAGTCGTGCCAGGGGTTGTCGCTCTCATATCCCTTGGCGCTGAGGTATTTGTTGTATTCCCTGGCCCCGTCCGGATCGTAAAACCCGTCCGGCCCCTCGGGACGCATCCCATCATCGCGTTCAAACACGTCAAAGCCGCATTCTGCCACGCGGGCACCGATCAGGCTGTCGGGTTCCAGCCCCAGCCGTGCCATGCCTTCGGCATCCGCACGCATATGGGTTTTGCCGACCAGCCAGCACCCCATCCCGGCCTTGCGAAGATGATCGCCCATCGTCATCTCGCCCACTTTCAACGGGATGCCATTCCAGGACGCACCATGCGAATGCACATAGCGCCCGGTATAGGTCGACATGCGTGAACTACCGCAAATGGGGGACTGGATAAAAGCCCGGTCAAACCGCACACCCCGCGCGGCCAAACGATCAATGTTCGGAGTGTGCAGATGCGGATGGCCGTAGCAACTCAGGTAATCCCAGCGCAGCTGGTCGAACATGATGAACAGAATGTTTTTGGCTTTGGCCAACGCGGCACCTCCCCGATAGTCAGGGACTTAGTTAGCCAATTCCCGGCCCGCAGCGAAGCGTAATTTACGCTTCGGCCTGCCGCTCCATCTGTTCCAGCATCTTCTTGGCGCGTTTGCACTGCAACTGATCACGCAACGGGCTGTCAGGATCAATGTCCTTGTGGCAGACCACACATTTGTCCGCGCCCGAGATCGCGTTCAGGCCACCACAACTGCCTTTGATGGTTTTGCCCATCAGCATAACACCCAACGACATACCTACCATCACAAGGGCAAGCAGAATAAAGGCCAGAATAAAGGTGCTCATTGTGGTACCTACCAGTCAGTTGGTCTCAAGCGCGTCTTTGAACGCGGTGCTGTGTACCGTGATATAGGCTTCTTCGCCACCCGTCACATCCCGCGAGATGAAATACACAGCAAGTTTATGTTCTTCGGCCAGCTCAAGGCCCTTTTCCTGCCCCAGCGCCAGCATCGCAGTTGCCCATGCATCCGCCATCATAGCGTTTTCAGCCAGAACAGTCACCGATGTTGTCCGATGCGTGATAGGGCGCCCGGTTGTTGGATCGATGATATGCGAATACCGCACACCGTCTTGTTCAAAGAAATTTTTGTAATCGCCCGAGCTGGCCATGCCCAGATCGCTGACCGACACAATCAGCTGATAGGTCTGCGCTCCCGCTTGTGGTTTTTCGATACCGATGCGCCAGGCCTCGCCCTTGTCGTTCTGCCCCATGGTGACCAGATCGCCACCGATCTCGACCAGATAATCTTCAATCCCGGCGTCGCGCAGGGTCTTGGCCACCGCGTCGATACCATAACCCTTGGCAATAGCGGACAGGTTGATCCCAACACCGGGTTCAGATTTGGTCAGCGTTCCCGCCTTGGCATCCAGAGTTAGCAAACGCCCCTGCCCGACGCCGTTGAGTGCTTTCAGAATTTCGACATCCGAAGGCACCGGGTCTTCCGGCTTGCGGGGCCCAAAGCCCCACAGTTCGATCAAAGGTCCAAGGGTGACATCAAAGGTGCCGCCGGTTTTTTCATGCACATCATTCGCGGCGGCCATCACCTGTGCAAATTCTGCGGAAACCTGCACCGGTTCGGTGCTTGTCGCGGCGGAAAAGGTCGAGACCTCGGAGTTCGGGTCCCAGTTGGACATCTTGGCGTTAACGTCTGCCAGAGTTTCTTCGACCGCCACAGCCAGCGCGTTTTCGTCCAGGTCCTGGCCAATTGCGGTGATGTTGAAGGTTGTTCCCATCGTTTCGCCCGATAGGCGAACCACCTCTGGCTCTTTGTCGAACAGACAGCCGGACAGCAAAGTGACGACGGCCAAAACTGGCACAAGACGCATGGGGCGATCTCCTGGAAAATCAGTGTCCGGCATATGCCAGCCACCCCCGCCAGAGTCAAATCGACTTCACAGTTTCAGCGGCAAAAAGCCCAGTACCAAAAGGCCAATTCCCGCCGGCACACCAAACAGCCAGGCCCGTTTCTGCCATCCCAGCGGCTGCTGTTTCCACGTCTTGCGGAAATTATGGCCGCACACGACCACTATAAAGAAAATCAAGGCAGCCACCGGCGGGGTAAGATACAGGTCGTTCAAAGGCTTAAGCGTCCTTTTTTTGATGGGGGTTTCTGCCGATCAGCACAATTGCACCCTATACAGGTCGTTTAGCTGCGCTAAGGTAAAAGGGAAAGACTTTGCAAGAACCATGAAGGAGATTGCCCATGGCCCCGACCTCTTACCAAGCCCCCAAGCGCGGCGACAAGGCTGACAAGACCACGTACAGCCAATCGACGGAATCGAACTTGTCGCATGCGCAGACAACTGTGGCCAAGCTGATGGATGGTAAAGGGGATGCGGTGTTTTCGGTCCGCCCGAACGATACGATCCATTCAGTGGTCAATACGCTGAAGGAAAAGCGGATTGGGGCGGTGCTGGTGACCGACCAGAACGGCACATTGCAAGGCATCCTGTCCGAGCGCGACATCGTACGGCGCATGGCGGATACGCCCGGCCAGACGTTGCCTCAAGCGGTCGAGGATCTGATGACGCGCGAGGTCAAGACTTGTTCGCCGGACGATCTGCTGGATGATGTTCTTAAAACCATGACCGACGGTCGGTTCCGCCACATGCCAGTGCTTCGCGATGGCAACCTGTGCGGCGTGATCACAATTGGAGACGTTGTGCATTTCCGTCTCAAAGAGCTGGAATACGAGGCGCTTCGCATGAAGCAGATGATCGTCGGCTAATGGCTTTGATCTAGAAGGCCAGCAACCTTGCGGCTTTAAAAAAAACCGGCGCTGAATGCGCCGGTTTTTCGTTTCTTACCCGCCGAAATCGTCGAGCATAATGTCTTCGCGGTCCACACCCAGATCCAGCAGCATGTTGATGACCGACTGGTTCATGATTGGCGGGCCACACATGTAGAACTCACAATCTTCGGGCGCGGGGTGGTTTTTGAGGTATTCCTCGAACAGCACATTGTGGATGAAGCCGGTATAGCCTTTCCAGTCATCCTCGGGCTGCGCGTCGGACAGGGCCACGTGCCATTCGAAATTGTCGAACTCTTCGGCCAGCGTGTCGAAATCCTCGACAAAGAACATCTCTTTCTTGGACCGCGCACCGTACCAGAAACTGATCTTGCGGTTGCGGTTCTCAAGACGCTTGAGTTGATCAAAGATGTGGCTGCGCATCGGGGCCATACCGGCACCACCACCGATGAAAACCATTTCTTTTTCGGTCTCACGTGCGAAGAATTCGCCGAACGGACCCGAAATGGTGACTTTGTCGCCTGGTTTCAGATTGAAGATGTACGACGACATCTGACCCGCCGGAATACCTTCGGAACCCGGAGGCGGTGAAGCAACCCGGACGTTCAGCATGATCATGCCTTTCTCATCCGGATAGTTGGCCATCGAATAGGCGCGCTCGATCGGTTCATTTACCACAGATTCGTACTGCCACAGATTGAAGCGATCCCAATCCTCGCGGTATTCCTCTTCGACGTCGAAATCGGTGTATTTCAACTGGTGCGCGGGGGCTTCGATCTGGATGTAACCACCGGCCCGGAAATTTACATCCTCACCCTCGGGCAGGTCCAGCGTCAGCGCCTTGATGAAGGTCGCCACGTTCTCGTTCGACCGAACGGTGCATTCCCATTTCTTGACGCCAAAGACCTCTTCGGGGACTTCGATATCCATGTCCTGTTTGACCGCAACCTGACAGGACAAACGATCGCCGCATGCGGCCTCACGCTTGGTGATGTGACTTTCTTCGGTCGGCAGGATCGACCCGCCGCCAGAATGCACCTTGACCCGGCATTGCGCGCAGGTGCCGCCACCGCCGCAGGCCGACGGGACAAAGAGCTTTTCAGCCGCCAGCGTTTGCAGCAACTTGCCGCCTGCGGGCACCGAAATGGTTTTTTCGCCATTGATAGTGATGTTCACATCACCGGTGGATACAAGTCTGGAGCGTGCCGCCAGAATGATCGTTACCAGCGCGATAACGATCAGGGTAAAGAGGACGACGCCAAGGCTAAAAGTTTCCATTCGTCCCTCCTTAAAGTTTCACGCCCGAGAAGGACATAAAGGCCAGCGCCATCAGTCCTGCGGTGATGAAGGTGATCCCCAGACCCTGCAGGCCGTCAGGAATATCCGAATACTTCAGCTTTTCCCGAACCCCTGCCATCGCGGTGATCGCCAGCGCCCAGCCAAAGCCCGAAGACAGACCATAGGTCGCGGCTTCGGCAAAGTTATAGTCGCGTTCCACCATGAACAGCGAACCACCCAGAATTGCGCAGTTCACCGTGATCAGCGGCAGGAAGATCCCCAGCGCGTTGTAGAGTGGCGGAAAGTACTTATCCAAGATCATCTCTAGGATCTGCACCATCGCCGCGATCACACCGATATACGAGATAAGGCCAAGAAAGGTCAGGTCCACATCCGGGAACCCGGCCCAGGCCAGCGCGCCCGGTTTCAGCAGATAAGTCAGCAGCAGGTTGTTGGTGGGCACGGTGATCGCCTGAACCAGCATCACCGAAATGCCCAGACCCAGCGCGGTCGAAATCTTCTTGGAAACGGCGATGAAGGTACACATCCCCAGGAAGAAGCTTAGCGCAAGGTTTTCGACAAAGATGGCCTTTACGGCCAATGAAATCAGACCTTCCATTAGTGGGCCTCTACCTGCTGAATTTTGTATTCACGTTCTTCCACCTGGCTCGGCTTCCACGTGCGGAAGGCCCAGATGATCAGACCGATGATGAAGAACGCCGATGGCGGCAGCAGCAGCATGCCGTTGGGCACGTACCAGCCACCATTGTTGACGGTTTGCAGAATGGTCACGCCAAACAGCGACCCCGCCCCGAACAATTCGCGGAAGAAACCGACCAGCAGCAGGATCAGGCCATAGCCCATCCCGTTGCCCAATCCATCGATGAACGATGCGACCGGAGGGTTCTTCATCGCAAACGCCTCGGCGCGGCCCATCACGATACAGTTGGTGATGATCAGACCGACAAACACCGACAGGGTTTTCGAAATCTCAAAGGCATAGGCCTTGAGAACCTGATCCACCAAGATCACCAGCGAGGCGATGATCACCATCTGCACAATGATCCGGATCGAGCTGGGGATCTGGTTGCGCAGGCACGAGATAAAGAAGGACGAGAACGATGTCACGAAAGTCACCGCCAGTGCCATCACGAACGACACCTGCAGTGAAGAGGTCACCGCCAAAGCCGAACAGATGCCAAGCACCTGCAGGGTGATCGGGTTGTTGTCGACAAGCGGGTCGACCAGCATTTCTTTCTTGGTCTGGGACATCAGATCTCTCCTGCTTGCAGTTTGGCCAGGAACGGAGCGAAGCCCGCATCACCCATCCAGAATTTCACCAGGTTATCGACACCAACCGAGGTCAGTGTGGCACCGGCCAGCGCGTCGACGTAAAAGTCGGGGCCAGCTGCTGGTTGCGATTTCGCAACGCTAATCTGCAGATCACCCGCGTCATCACGCAGTTTCTTGCCGCTCCACAACGCCTTCCAGCGCGGGTTGTCCACCTCGGCCCCAAGGCCCGGAGTTTCACCATGCTGATAGAATTGCAGGCCGAAGATATCGTTGCCGTTGTTTTCCAGCGCGATAAAACCATAGAGCGTGGACCACAGACCATAGCCGTGCAGCGGCAGGATCACCTTATCCAGATCACCCGCATCATCACGCAGCAGGTAAATCACACGATACTTAGCTTTGCGGCCGATCCCGGCCGGGTCGTCGTCCAGAGCAACGCTCAACTCAGGATCACTTGCGGCTGCGATGTCGTCAAAGGTGGCCGGATCAAACTGGTCATCGACGAATTCGCCGGTGGACAGTTCCACAACATGCGGCTCAAACGCGGCGAAGGCTTCGGTCACGTCGGCGCCGGGTTCATAAACACCCGCGACCTGCAGGACGTTGATCTGCTTGTCCTTCAGCTTGTTCGCTTCTTGCACGGGGCGCAGGCTTACAGCAGCCGAGGACACGACCATCGAGGCGACAAGGCAGACAGCGACGGCGATAAAGATCGTTTTGCCGACCGAATCCGGCGAGGCTGCCAGGAACTTGGCAATCGCCCCCTTGGGTGCCTCGTTATTGTCTGGGGATTGCGTATCAGACATGGCGACGCGCCCTCCGTTTGATGTTGGCCTGAACGACGAAATAATCGATCAGCGGTGCAAAGACGTTGCCGAACAGAATGGCCAGCATCATGCCTTCGGGGAAAGCCGGGTTAATCACACGGATCATCACAACCATGACACCGATCAGCGCGCCATAGATGTAGCGGCCCAGATTGGTGTGGCTGGCCGAAACCGGTTCGGTGACCATGAAGGCCAGACCAAAGGCATAGCCACCAACGACCAGGTGCCAGTACCACGGCATTGCAAACATCGGGTTAGTGTCCGAACCGATCAGGTTCAGCAGCAGGGAAAAGACGATCATGCCCCCCAGACAGCCAACGATCAGGCGGAAGTTCGCAATACGTGTCACCAACAGGAAGCCCAGGCCAATCAGACAGGCCAGTGTGGAAGTTTCGCCAAAGCTGCCCTGCATGAAGCCCATGAAGGCATTCCACCAGGTCAGACCTTCGGCTGCCAGCGCCTGATAGCCTTCGGATGCTGAAACCGACAGCGCAGTTGCACCTGAAAAACCGTCAACTGGGGTCCAGACTGTGTCACCCGACATATTCGCCGGATAGGCGAAATACAGGAAGGCACGCCCGACCAGCGCAGGATTAAGAAAGTTCTTACCGGTGCCGCCAAACACCTCTTTGCCGATGACCACACCGAAGATGATGCCTAGAGCCACCTGCCACAGCGGGGCGGATGCGGGCATGATCAGCGTGTAAAGCATTGAGGTTACGAGGAAACCTTCATTGACTTCGTGCCCACGCACGGTGGCGAAGATCACCTCGAAAATACCGCCTGCAACCAGTGTGACGATGTAAATCGGCAAGAAGTACATCAATCCGTGCATCACGTTGGCGAAGATGCTGGACGGGTCCAGCGAGATGCCAAATGCCTGCAGGATGGCGATACGCCAGCCAGTTGCCGCATCCGGGCCAAGGGCTGCAATTGCACTGTTGGCTTGATAACCGGTATTCCACATCCCCCACAGGATACAGGGGATCGTCGCGATCACGACATAAGTCATGATCCGCTTCATATCTATGTAGGACCGCGCGTGCGGTGCGACGGTGGTAACGGTTTTCGGAGTGTAGATAAAGCTTTCTACCATCTCGTAGATGGGGAAATACTTCTCGTACTTGCCGCCTTTGGTAAAGTTCGGCTCGATCCGATCGAAGAAGCTGCGCAAACCCATTTGGATCAGCCCTCCTTTTCAATCTTGGTCAGGCAGTCGCGCAGCGCCAGCCCGTATTCATATTTTGCCGGACAGGCAAAGCCGACAAGGCCCAGATCCTCTTCGTCCAACTCCATCGCACCCAACGCCTGGGCACTGTCAGTATCCATCACCAGCAAGGCGCGCAACAACTGTGTTGGCAGATAATCCTGCGGCATCAGCCGCTCAAATACACCCGTCGGCACCATCGCGCGGCGACCGCCGTTCAGGTTGCTGGTGAACTTAAAAAGCTTGTGCGAAAACGCCGAGCCCAGGACCGGTTGAACTGAGTATTTCGACGGCATCGGACGAATCCAACCCATCGGAATCTGGTCGTGATCTTCGCGGATGATGCTGATCTGACGCGCGAAACGTCCCAGATACGCGGTTGGTCCTTCAGCCTGAGTACCTGACAGGATCGACCCCGAAATGATGCGCGGAGTGCCATCCACGTCGATCTCGTCGTTGGTCAAATCGTCGGTCGAAGCACCCATGACGGTGCGGATCAGACGCGGCTGACGCGCGCCCGGGCCGCTGAGTGCGATCACGATGTTCGGATCCAGATGACCGGACTGCATCAAGCGACCAATGGCGATCACGTCCTGATAACCGATGGTCCAGACCTGCTTGTCCCCCTCCAGGGGTTCAAGGAAATGAATATGCGTCCCGGCCAATCCGGCGGGATGCGGGCCCGAGAAAGCCGCAGCTTCGACCCCCGGCACTTCCGCGCCCGGAATGGCGTCGCCTTCCTTGTGGCACAGATAGGTCTTGCCTTCGGTCAGCTTGGTGATTGCGGCCAAACCGGCTGCAAAGGCCTCACCGGCATCGGCAATGATTACGGCCGCGTCTGCCGCCAACGGTTCACTGTCCATGGCGGTGACGAAAATCGCGGCCGGAGTGGTACCCGGCATCGGCAATTTCGAATAGGGCCGGGTA
Organism: Ruegeria sp. BC5; assembly: GCF_056539205.1. Taxonomy (NCBI): domain Bacteria; kingdom Pseudomonadati; phylum Pseudomonadota; class Alphaproteobacteria; order Rhodobacterales; family Roseobacteraceae; genus Ruegeria; species Ruegeria sp. BC5. Next base: position 222,108 of record NZ_JBQFUN010000002.1, on the reverse strand, counting down.
CGGAAGGCGGTCCAAAGACCAGCCGCGCACAGCTTTTCCGTCACGCCTTCGGCACTGTCCGCATTGCCCACACCCGAGAAATCAATCCCTGTATCGTTCGGGTCCGAAACCTCGATCACGACGCTCTGCAATACACGGCGCGCACCGCGATTGATTGCCACGATCTTCCCGCTAAGCGGGGCGACCATCATCGCCTCGGGCGCATCCTTGTGGCAGAACAACGGCGTACCGCGCTGAACCGCGTCACCTTCCTGCACCAGCATGCGCGGTTTCAGGCCCAGGTAATCCCCGCCCAACACCCCAACGGTTTTAAATTCAGGTCCCGGCTGGATGGTTTGATCCGGCGCGCCTTGCACCGGCAGCTCCAACCCTTTTTTCAGTTTGAAAGTTTGCATGTTGCTACTGTCTTCCAAGCCTCTTTATCTGCGCCGGTTAGACCAACACTTTAACAGTGTCGGACAATAACGCAGGATTTTTTAACAGTCGTCGCAAAAGCGTCGAAATGCGTCCAAATTCCGCGGGCGTAATTCCGATTTGGGCTCCTTTACGCGGGGATGATGCTAAAAGCAAACCCGTTGCCGCCAAAATCACACAATGATTTTCACTTTCCTTTGAAATGTTTCCATTTTAGCGCCCAAAAATTGCTGGTCGCGCCCAGTGCCCTTCCAGTGTAAGCACGCCCAATGGAACAGACGCGCGAATTTGAGATTTTTCTGGTTGCCGCCCCCGGGCTTGAGGCGCCTTTGCAGGCCGAAGCCGTCGAAAAGGGATTCGCAGATGCCAAAATTGTACCCGGCGGGATAAGCTGCCATTGCGGTTGGCCCGAGGTTTGGCGAGCAAACCTGTGTCTGCGCGGTGCCAACAAAGTACTGGTCCGGATGGGCACATTTCCGGCAGTACATTTGGCGCAGCTCGACAAGCGGGCACGCAAGTTCCCCTGGTCCGATTTTCTGCGCACCGACATCCCGGTCAAGGTTGAGGCTACAAGCCGGAAATCCCGCATCTATCATGCCGGGGCCGCCCGCCAAAGGGTCGAGCGGGCGATCTCCGAAACGCTGGCTGCGCCCATTTCATCCGACGCCGGGCTGCGCGTGTTGCTGCGCATCGAAAAAGACATTTGCACCTTCTCGGTCGACACCTCAGGAGAACCCTTGCACAAACGTGGCCACAAACCGGCGGTGGCAAAAGCCCCGATGCGCGAAACCATGGCTGCAATGTTTCTGCGAGAATGTGGTTTTGATGGATCTGAGCCTGTTTTGGACCCAATGTGTGGCTCAGGCACGTTCGTCATAGAAGCAGCCGAGATCGCAGCCGGGCTGAACCCAGGCCGATCCCGCCGTTTTGCCTTCGAAGACCTGCACGGATTCGATTCGCGCGCTTGGGCCGAACTGCGCAAAGACGGACCGCCGGTAAACTTGGACACTGTCTTTTACGGCTCGGACCGGAATGCCGGGGCCGCCGAGGCCGCCGCCACCAATGCCGATCGAGCTGGGGTTGCCGCACACACCCGGTTTCAGTGCCGGTCGGTCAGTGACATCAAGCCGCCACCGGGCTCCACGGGTCTGGTCATCGTCAACCCGCCCTATGGTGCAAGAATCGGGGACGAGAAACGCCTACGCTCTCTGTACGGCAGCCTGGGCAAGGTTCTGATGTCGCGGTTCAGCGGCTGGCGGGTGGGTATCGTGACCAGCAATCAATCACTAGCCCGGGCCACGCGCTTGCCTTTGCTCCCTGCCGGGCCAGTCGTCGATCACGGTGGCACGAAAATCCGGCTGTACCGCACAGATCCCCTACCCTAATTGCTAAAGCAGCGGTGGCGCAAAGGACAGTTTCTGCTGGGCACGAAATCCTGCATTTGGTCCCATAATCCCCTTGCACATCCGATTCCTCGGGTATAGATCACCCGCCACGGTCGGAGTGTAGCTCAGCCTGGTAGAGCACTGTCTTCGGGAGGCAGGGGTCGGAGGTTCGAATCCTCTCACTCCGACCAGTAAAACTAGGCGCCCAAGGGCGCCTTTGTTGTTTGTAAGTCAGTAATCCGAGGTTCGTTGAACCTGAGCATTAGTCGAACTCCAACGCACTGGCAGCCTTTCGTAGATCTAAGCCCGATGCACATTGCAACCGTCTTTCTGTGCCATTTCGTCATACGGCTGGCGGCAACCACTTGGGGCGTCCGATGCTTTCCACCGGGGAGCGATCCAAAGTGATCTTTCCTGCACCTTCCAGATAGGTGACTCGCTGCCCGGTCATTTTCCCGGCGCCGGCGTTTCTTGTTGGTCTTGTATGAGATGTCAAAGAACATAGGCATCGAATCGCGTTGTTCTTGGCTGACTGCTTGCTGCTGCCGTAACAACTTCTTAAAAATACCAAAATTCAGCCTCGCCCATAAGGTGATTTCCAGGGCGAAATGCACTTTTATCTTGAGCGCGAGAGTTTTGCGTTTGGCACACGGGGCCAGTAGATATGTATAGAACACGCGCGCAATGCCGTAGCCTCCTATGCACATCAACAGGCCGGCTGGGACGTTCACTGGCAGCGTCCAACGCAGTTTTCGACGCAAGACAGCACTGATGTTATAACGCACGCCCTGAGCGCCCTCAGCACTTAGCGAGTACGGCCACAATGTGACCATTGCGACAGGAGGTTTGGACCGTCCGGATGCTGCGGACCCAGAACCCATCCCCTTAATCATCCGTGGGGAAACCTAGGACTTCGATATTCCAGGGATCTGACGAACGGGCTTGAGCGAGGCGCTGAGCCATTCCTCGCCCACTTGCGTGATCGGACCCATTGTTTGCGCCTCAAACCCATCAGACAGATTCAGCTGCTGCTGATCTCCATTTTCTCAAATCCGAATTGTCCCTTCGACTCACGCTCTGGCCGACCACAACAGAGCCAATAACTATGACTGCTCCTATCGACTGAGTGAGGCTAAGCGTTTGTCCCAAGTATACCCAGCCGAGCACGACAGCTGTAACAGGACTCATCATGCCGAGCATCGAAACTGCACTGGGCTCCAGGCGCGCTATGCCGCGAAACCAAAGAGCATAGGTTGCTGCAGCACCGATCAACCCAAGCCAAATAAGGCCTGCGACATTTGTTGCGCTGAGCACAGGTAGAGGCGGCTCAAGGAACAGTGCGACTGGCAGCAGTATCAAACCACCGGCTGTTAATTGCCACGCTGTGAAACTCAGCGCCGAGACCGGAGGTTGCCATTTCCGACTGAGAACAGTGCCAGCAGCCATTGACGCGGCTCCTCCCAAACCCGCTGCTATACCGATCCAATCAAGATGTGCTTCTGGTCCGATCAGCAGCAGAGACACACCCATTACGCCAGTTGCAGCGGCTCCAAGTGCGCCAAGTCGGATTGGAGTTCCAAGCCATCCCCACGCCATCAAAATCACGATCATTGCTTGCAACGATCCTAGGGTGGCGGCCACACCACCAGGTAACCGATAGGCAGCAACGAAGAGGAGCACCCAGAACAGAGCGAAATTGAGGCTGCCTAAGACGAAAGTTCGACCGAGCCATTCGCGTGGTGGGACGCAGCGCGTCACTGCAAGCAACAACAAGCCGGCTGGCAGAGCTCGTAACGCCGCTAGGGTAATCGGGTAGCCAGCCGGGAGCGCTTCCGTAGTTACCAGATAAGTGCTTCCCCATATCGCTGGAGCGAGTGAAGTGAGAAGAATATCGGTTGAGCGTGACATGGAGTGTCTCCCGTCTGAAGCGTTTGAGAATTAGAGTGAGACGTCAGAGGCGCGAGAGTTACGCTGCTTCCGCTTGCAGGTTTGATCCAGCGAGGCATGCTGTAATCCTTGCAACATGAGCACCCTGGAACCGCGCTCCGGCTAGGTCGGTTTCGGTAGGTGTGCGGGAACCATCAGCACCGGCGATCGTTCCGGCACCATATGGTGCGCCGCCAATGATATCTTCTGATGTAGTCTGGCCAGCAAATGTGTAGGGCATTCCGGCAATCAGCATCCCAAAGTGTTGAAGAGGGACTTGCGTTGTCAGAAGGGTGGCCTCGTGCCCGCCATGTTGCGAACCTGTTGATGCAAAGACCGCTCCGACCTTACCAACCAGTGCATTCCTGGCCCAAAGCCCTCCGGCTTGGTCAAGGAAGGACTTCATTTGGCCAGCCATCATGCCAAATCGGGTCGGTGTTCCAATGATGATTGCATCATAGTTTTCCAGATCTGTCGGCAAGGCGGCAGGTGTATCATCTACGACATAGCCAGCCTGCTGCCGGACCTCTTCAGGCACGGTTTCAGGCACACGCCGAATGTCAACTTCAGTGCCGGGAACACTTCTGGCGCCTTCAGCTTCGGCATCGGCCAATGTGCGGACGTGGCCATAGCTTGAATAGTAGAGAACGAGAATACGTGACATAGGATACCTCTCAGGGCTGTGACTTGTTCCCTGAGAGAATGGAATTTGTTGCGCCGCCAATTAAGGCGCGCTCTTTGACATCACTCTTTACCTGTATTGAATAATGTCAGGACCTGAGAGCCAGGCGCAGATGATCAAGAAAGGCTGTAACCTTTGCGTCCATTCCCAAGCGAGATGCTGTAACGGCGAATACTTCTGGCGCAGGCAGTTCGTGGTCAGGAAGAACTCGCACCAAGGCCCCGCTGGCTTCGGGAGCATCAGAGACGAACTCGGGCAATGTTCCGATGCCTTGCCCCGCTATCAGCATATCCCGCAAAACGAGGCTGTTGCCGACGCGCACGCGCGGATCAAGCTCTAATGTTGTGACACCTTCGGCGGCCGAGAGCTTCCAGCTCGTCAAATGATCAGCAAGCAAAAAGCCAATGATCGCGTGGTTTTTTTTTAGATCCGCCGGCTGGGTCGGTGTCCCGCATCGCTCCAAATAGTCAGGAGACGCAAAAATCCGCTGTCGCATCACGCCGATCCGTCGCGCAACAAGGGCCGAGTCCGGCATCGCGGCTCGGATTCGTATCGACAGATCGAACCCGCCCTCGACCATATCGATCACCTTGTCGTCCATCGAAAGAGTAAATCGCAGATCTGGATAGGCTTCTAAGAATTCTGGAAGCATCGGTGCGATAACGGTTTGGCCGAATGAACTTGACGCATTCACCCGAAGGTGCCCACGCACCGCTTTTGAACCTTCCCTGATGGTCTGTTCCGTTTTTTCGACCGCGTCGAGAATCCCAATTGCATCTTGGTAATAGAGACTGCCGGTGTCAGTCAGTGACATGGATCGGGTCGTTCTGGTGAGGAGGACGGTTCCCAGACTTTCTTCCAGAAGCTTGATTTCTCTGCTGAGAAGCGCAGGAGAGACACCAAGGTCTTCCGCCGCACGGGCAAAGCTACCGCGTTCAACGATGCGGCGAAAAGCTTGCATGACTGACAGTTTGTCCAAGATATCACCCTTCGAAAAAGCTGCTTTTGACGTGTTACGCGATAGATCGGGTCTATGACATGCCCAAAATCACATTCTTTCAGGTTGAGCTGAGCCAGTTCAATTCTGTTTGCGGAGCATCCATCACACCTGTGAACTAGAGCTCGGGAACATTTTTCGGTTCTGAGAGCTCCTCGCTACGATCTCCCCATCACCAGCCTCTTGTTTAGACAACCAGCTTTTAGGACGAAACTAGCACTACTTTGTATATCTAGACCCAGTCAGCCTCTACGCGGTGCAGCTCACTATTCACGACTATTCCCCCACTATTAGCAATCGTCGGTTTCTTCTCTCTGGAGTAGCTCAGGACACTGCCTGGCATAGACCTGTGCTTACGCTCTCAATGTGTTCATCTCTCAGGAGCGTTGTGAGAAGGCCTGAGTTACGTCCGTTCTCTTATGTGTGTCTGGGTCGTCTGGTCTGTGTTTCGTCGCTGAACGCGCTTTTCTGGCCTGTCTTCAGATATGTGTTTTCCAAGATCCGTTGTTTTTTGGGTTTGTCTGGATCAAAGGTTTACATTTTGGTCTGAAAAACTGGTTTTGAGCCGAAATCTGTCAACTTAGTGTAAACCTTTGGCCTGATTTTGGGGTGTTTTTGAGGTCGAAAAGTTTACATTCCGTCGATCCCGAGAGTTCGGATGTAAACTTTTTTCAACCTTTTGCAACCATTGAGGTTGCGAGGAATCCACATTGCGAAGAGCAATTTGAAACGCACCTTTTCTTTTGTCTGTAATCCGGTAGCTATCAAGAAGACACTGAAAGAGAAAATTTGGCGAGCAATGATAACGAACGGTCACGTGGACATTTCGCGCTTTCTTGAGCGCTGTGTTTCGATTGACCTGGAAGTGGATCCTAAGTCCGCTCGGATATTCGCATTCGCTGCCACAACGAACGATGATTCCCGACCCGCTCTAGTTGAAAAAAGCAGCTCCGCCTCAGCACTGTCGCACCTCGACACATATTGTAAAGGTTTCGACAGTATCATCGGCCACAACATCTTGCACCACGACCTGCCTCACCTGGCCGCTGCTGCGCCTCGCTTTGCCGCCTTGGCAGAGGCACCAATCGACACACTCTGGCTCAATCCTTTGGCCTTCCCGCGCAACCCCTATCACCATTTAGTCAAACACTATCACGACGGACGGTTGCAATCGGGTCATGTCAACGATCCCGAAAAGGATGCACGTCTAGTCTTCGACGTTCTGCAAAACCAGATCGAGGCGTTCGCCAAGCTAAACACCGCGACCCCAGATGCGCTGGCAGCCTATCATTTCCTTGCCACACGCCCCCCACGCAGCGGAGGGTTTGACGCACTTTTTACTGCTGTGCGTGGCATTAGCAGACCCAATGAACAAGAGGCTTTTGACGCCGTTCGCCGCCTTTTGGCTGGACAGGTCTGTTTGCATCGGCTTGAACAGACTCTTAGTCGGATGGAAAATCCTAACCTCGCCTGGCCCATGGCCTATGCCTTGTCGTGGATTTCGGTGGCTGGCGGCGACAGTGTCATGCCACCCTGGGTCCGAATGCAGTTCCGCGAGGCTTCACTGATTGTGCGCCACTTGCGAGAGGCCGCCTGTAACGATGCCGCCTGCCAGTGGTGTGTCGAAAACAACGATCCTAAACGCGCGCTTGATCGCTGGTTTGGCTTTCCTTCTTTCAGACCCGAACCCGTGGACGAATTCGGTCAACCCTTGCAGGAACGCATTGTGGCTGAGGCGATGGCAGGAAAAAGCGTTCTGGGCATTCTTCCGACCGGAACTGGCAAGTCAGTCTGCTATCAGATTCCAGCCCTTTCGCGGTTCGACAAGACCGGTGCGCTGACCGTCGTCATCTCGCCGCTTGTCGCACTCATGGCCGATCAGCTGCAGGGTCTGGCGAGAGCCGGGATATCCTCGGCCGTCACTATCAACGGTCTGCTGTCGCTGCCGGAAAGGCATGAGGCACTGGACAAAGTGCGCATGGGCGATGCTGCGATCCTGCTGATTTCACCCGAACAACTCCGCAGTACAGCGGTTCGAAGTGTGCTGACTCAACGAGAGATCGGCCTCTGGGTGCTGGACGAGGCACATTGCATTTCAAAATGGGGCCACGATTTTCGACCAGACTACCGTTATGTGAGCCGGTTCATAAAGGAAAACTCAGGCGATGCCCCAGCTCCGATCCTTTGCTTGACAGCCACCGCCAAGCCAGAAGTCGTGCGCGACATAAGGGAGCATTTCAAAACTCGATTGGGCCTGGACTTGGCCCTGCTTGATGGGGGTGCGTCGCGCTCGAACCTTTCCTTCGAGGTGCGCGAAACGCAACGCGCCACTAAACTGTCCGATATTTTGAACGCAATCGAACAGGGATTGCCGGCCTCAGGTGCCTCGGGTGCCGTAGTCTATTGCGCGACCCGCGGCGCGACGGAACGCGTGGCTGAATTTCTCAAGCAACAAGGCGTGAGCGCAGAGCGGTTCCACGCCGGCCTATCGCCTGAAGAAAAGCGCGAGATTCAGGAAGAGTTCCGCGTGGGCGAATTGCGGGTGATTGCAGCCACCAACGCCTTTGGCATGGGGATCGACAAGCCCGACATCCGCCTTGTGGTGCACGGTGATGTGCCAGGTTCGTTGGAAAACTACCTGCAAGAGGCAGGCCGTGCCGGACGCGACCGAGACCCGGCCAACTGTGTGCTGTTGTTCAACACCGAAGATGTCGAGCGTCAATTCAGCCTTTCGGCCCGTTCCCGCCTTGCCCGGCATGAGATCGGAGCAATCCTAAATGCTCTCCGGCGGTTGGATGGGCGCACCCGGGACGAAGGAAAGATAGTCGCGACGCCCGGCGAGATCGTCCGCGAGGAAAAGGACCACGAATTTGTGCGCGACAGCGCGACCGATGATACACGCGTCAAAACCGCCATCGCCTGGCTTGAAGAGGCGAGCCTTCTACGGCGCGAAGAAAACAACGTGCAGGTTTTCCCCGCCTCGCTGCGTGTGCGCAGTCTGGAAGCGGCAGCCGCGATATTGGATGGTCCTGATATCACCGGCACGCGGCGTAAGCAGCTTCTGGATATCGTGCGCCACATCGTCAACTCTCCGGCGGACAAGGGCGTTTCCACCGACGAATTGGCCGGGGTAAGCGGGCTTTCGACCACCGCGTTGCGCAAAGCGCTGTCTGATCTTGAAGCATTTGGCATTGCCAGCGATGATACCAATATCACCATCTTCGTTCATTGCGGTGTCGCTGATGCCTCGCAGGCGCGACTAGAACAGGCCGCGCGGCTCGAGGAGAATCTTGTCGCTCTGATGCGCGAAATGGCCCCCGATGCCGAGCATGCAGAGCCAATCCCATTCAACCCTTCTGATGCCTGTAATGAACTGCGACAGCTGGGCCATGGCGAGGTGCGTCCGGATCTGGTCGAGACCCTGCTGCGCGGCATGGCACAGGATGGACGCGACATGGAGGGGGGGCGCGGCAACATCTCTTTACGCAAATCAGCACATGGTAGCATCCTTGTGCGGTTGCAGCGGTCTTGGGACGTGACAGCTCAAACCGCCGAGTTGCGCCGTCAGGGTGCACAGCGCTTGCTGACACATCTTCTGACCCTTGTGCCCAAAGGCATACGTGGCAAGGACCTTCAGGTCGAAACCACGCTGGGTGCAATGCTGTCCTCTATCACCGGCGATAGCCTTTTACGGAACGCCGTGAAGGACCCAAATCGCCTAATGGATCGCGCCTTGCTGTGGCAACATGAACAACAGGTTCTGACGCTAGGCCGAGGGCTGTCCGTTTTCCGCCCCGCCATGACAATGCATCTCAGACCCAAGGGTGGTGGTTTTACTGTCAAGCACTTCGCTCCGCTTGAGGAGCACTATACCGAACAAACGATCCAGACCCATGTAATGGCTGCTTACGCGGAAAAGGGGCTGGAGAACATCGAAACAGCGCATCGGCTGGCCGACGACTATTTCGTGCTGGAACAGGACGCATTCATGCGCCGATGGATGCCTGGGCGCGGGACAGAATTTCGACGTCAGGCAACTGGGGCCACCTACAAAGCCATCGTCGAAGATCTGGGAAACCCGGTGCAGCAACAGATTGTGCGCGACGACCGCGAACAAACCAACGTGCTGGTGCTGGCAGGGCCGGGCTCGGGCAAAACGCGTGTTTTGGTCCACCGCATAGCCTATCTTCTTCGTATCAAACGTGAGGACCCGCGCGGCATTCTTGTGCTGGCTTACAACCGCCACGCGGCAGCAGAAATACGTGAACGCTTGCGTCGATTGGTTGGCGATGATGCGGCAGTTGTTACCATCTCGACAGTTCACTCGTTAGCTATGCGGCTGGTCGGCGCCAGTTTTGTGGGCGCGCAAACAACCGACACGCCTGATTTCAAGGGCCTTTTGACACAGGCTGCGGCCCTGCTGCGCGGCGATGGTTTGAGCAGGCATGAAGCCGAGGCGCTGCGTGACACGCTGATTCAGGGCTATCGCTGGATTCTGGTCGATGAATATCAGGATATCGGCCCCGATGAATACGCGCTGATTGCTGCCGTGGCAGGGCGCACTCTGGACGATCCGGATCTGCGGCTCAGTCTCTTCGCGGTGGGCGATGACGACCAGAATATTTATGCCTTTTCCGGCGCCTCGATCCGCTACATTCGTCAATTTGAGCAGGACTACAACGCAAAACCGGTTTTCCTGACTGAAAACTATCGTTCTACCGGCCACATTATCAGCACCGCCAACGCAGTGATCGCGGGGGCCGTCGCGCGTATGAAACTGGGCCATGATATCAGCGTAGATCATGCTCGGACAAAGGCTGACCCAGGTGGGCCGCTGACCAAATTGGACCCAGTCGCGCAAGGTCGCGTGCAAATCCTGGAATGTCCCTCAGGGAATGACTCGCAGGCCATGGCCGCATTGGAGGAACTAATCCGGCTGTCTCGACTGGACCCTGATTGGACGTGGTCACGCGCCGCTATTATCTCGCGCGATTGGCGTAAGCTGATACCCGTGCGCGATTTTGCCGAAAACTTCGGTATACCGGTTGAAATGGCAAACGAAAACATGCCCAGTCTCTGGCGCATGCGCGAGATGCAGTCGTTTGTCAAAGCCCTGCGCGAGACACCTACTGAGCTATATACTCTGGAACGGCTGACCAACCTTCTCAACACCATTTCCACTTCACGCTGGACAGATCGGATTGGCGAGGGGCTGGGTCTTCTGGCACGCGAAGTGGGCGCGCGTAGCCTGCCCGTTCCCGACATCATCGAATGGTTCGCGGAATGGGCACGCGACAGTTGGGGCGAACAGCGGGGGTTGAAACTGCTGACCGCACACCGCGCAAAAGGATTGGAATTTGACGATGTGGTCATTCTGGATGGCGGATGGGAACGCCCATCGCGATCCGAGGATCAGGACGCCCCCCGCCGCCTGTTCTATGTTGCCATGACCCGTGCCCGCCGCAGCCTTGTAGTAATGAGCAACGACAATCATGAATACTTGCCAACAGGAGCACCTTCGGTTCTGACCCGTCGCGTTACGCCTGACATGATAGCATTGCCCGGTCCCCGCCGCTTTTTTCGGGCAGCTGAGGCGAGGATGGTTGATCTGTCCTATGCTGGACGCCAGCGCCCGGGTCACGCCTCTCTCATCGCTATCCAAGAGGCCCGCGTCGGCGATACTGTAACGTTGGTAAAGGATGGCGACTTTTGGTTGCTACGCGACGAAAAAGGGCGTGTGCTTGGCCGTATGTCCAAATCCTTTTCTGCACCTCCAAACACCAAATTTGAGCGCGGAGAAATCGCAGCTATCCTTTCATGGCGAAAAGAAGACTCTGGGGAAGCATTCCACCACACGCTCCGCCGCGATGCATGGGAGGTGGTTTTGCCGGAGCTCGTGTTTGTGTCCGTCAACTAGGACTTCACCCAAAAAATTTTACGTCTTCAGAGGGATCCGGCGAAGCTCAGAACTTCAACCATTCCTCACCGCCGTCACGCCATGCATTTTCATCAAGCTCTCCGAGAGCTCGCGTATGCGCCGCAATAGCTGCACTCGCCGTAGGGTCGGCTCAGGATCACTTCCGTTGCTCACGTCACGGAGGAACCGCAACCAGGCGCGCTCATTCAATGTCAGGACATCTCTCTGGTCATACATGGCTCTTACCTCCCGAAGATAGTCTTGATCGTCGTCTCTGACCGGCTGGTCGGCCGAGGATCGGTGTTGTTGGAGGCCTTGCGTATTGCTTTCAGCCAGCCAAGTTCATTCGACGTGACAGGTTCTCCGAACACCTCGACAACTGCCTCAGCTGCAGTCAGGCCGATCGACTGCTCAATTGCGAGGCGCATAAGGTAGGCAGCGTCGCATTCCAAAGCTTTCGCCAAGGCCGGGACGCGATCCAGTGCCACCTTGGAACTACCCTGTTTAATTATTGTGATCATGTTCGGGCTTACATATCCCACCTGCGCTGCGATCTCGGCCTGGCTCTTGGTTGGTTTCAGTTCCAGCACCCTGCGTTCGACATACTTGGCCATCCGGGTTTCTTCATACGGTTTTTTGGTCATCGCAATCTTCTCAAAAGTGACGCAGCACGTGCTGCATGTTTTCTCTATAGCGATGATGACAATGGGAAGTTGCGACAGGAAAAAATCAATCAGAGTAAATGTTTAGCCATTTGGTAATAACCCATTCTAAGGCGGCCCATCTATCCGGGCGGAAAAACAGAAGTCTTTTTTACTGTTCCATAGACAAAGCTGGTATCGATCGAGGCTATCCCACCGATCGGATGAATTCGGTGGCGAATAAATTCCTCGTAGGCCTCGAGATCCGATACCAAAACCCGCAATTGGTAGTCCATTGCCCCGGTCAGCACATGGCATTCAAGAACTTCATCGATCATCCGAACGCGTTTCTCGAAGTTCTGAACGTCCGTTTCGTTGTGTCGCTCCAACCTGATGCGCACGAAGACGGTAATGGCCATCCCATACGCGGCAGCGTCAACGTCGGCGCTGTATCCCTTTATCACTCCGTTGGCTTCAAGGTTTTTGACCCGGCGCAAACACGGTGACGGAGACAAGTTCACCTCATCGGCAAGATCCTGGTTCGTCATGCGCCCGTCACGTTGCAGCGCTCGAATGATTTGCCTGTCCTTAGCGTCCACTTCGCCCTCATCCTTAGCAGAATCTGCCAACATTTACCCTTATGTTGGCATACTTTGAAATCATTAGCCCGAACTCAAGGCGCAAACTAGCTTCAACATGATTCAGGAGCTTGTAATGACTCGTTCAACCGGATTTGCCACCCGCGCCATTCACCACGCTTATAACCCTCTGGAAAATGACGGCGCGCTGACACCACCGCTGCATTTGACGTCCACGTTTACCTTTGAAACCGCAGAGGCTGGTGGAGAGATGTTCGCCGGCGAGCGTGAAGGTCATATCTACAGCCGTATTTCAAACCCCACATGCGACCTTCTTGAACAACGCATTGCCGTGCTTGAGGGGGCCGAGGCCGGTCTGGCACTCTCAAGCGGCATGGGGGCGATCACGGCAGTGCTTTGGACCCTGCTGTCGCCAGGTGACGAAGTCATCGTGGACAAAACGCTCTATGGCTGCACCTTCGCCTTTATGCGCCATGGTTTGGCGAAATGGGGGGTTACGATCACACATGTAGACATGACAGACCCTGAAAACCTTAAAGCGGCCGTTTCCGGCAAAACCCGCGTTGTCTATTTCGAAACTCCGGCCAATCCGAACATGCGCTTGGTGGACATCGCCGCCAGCGCCGCAATTGCGCATTCGGTCGGTGCAACGGTCGTCGTCGATAACACTTATGCCAGCCCGTATCTGACCCGCCCGATCGAGCGCGGCGCAGATATCGTTCTACACTCCGCTACCAAATACCTTGGCGGGCATGGCGATGTGGTTGCCGGCCTGGTTGTAGGTGCCGCCGAACAGATCGCTGAGATCCGCCTTGTCGGGATGAAGGACATGACCGGCGCGGTAATGGCCCCTTTCAACGCGATGCTGATACTGCGTGGTCTGAAGACACTGAACCTGCGTCTGGATCGTCACTGTGCATCCGCCAAGGTCGTCGCAGGTTTCCTCGAAGCACATCCTGCCGTCGGCGAGGTTTATTTCCCCGGGCTTGAGAGTTTCGCCCAGCATGATGTCGCACAGCGCCAGATGTCCCAACCCGGCGCAATGATAGCGTTTGAAATCAAGTTCGGCCTGTCTGGTGGGATTGATTTCATGAACCGTCTGAACATGATCCAGCGCGCGGTGTCCCTGGGCGACGCGGAAACCCTGATCCAGCACCCCGCATCCATGACGCATTCGACGTATACCCCGGAAGAGCGGGCCGAGCATGGGATCAGCGATGGCCTGATCCGCCTGTCCGTCGGGCTGGAGGATGTCGAGGACATCCTTGCAGACCTAGAGCAAGCTTTGCCTTACCCTGCTCGCAGCGCCGCCTAAACCCGGAGACCAACATGCACATCGATCCCACCCAACTGAAGATCGTCGAACAGCGCCTGTTGTGGTTGTCTCATTGGATGATCCACCATGCCAACCATGTCCGACCAAAGGTGGATGGGATCAAAATCGGTGGCCATCAGGCTTCGTCTGCTTCGATGGTATCGATCATGACCGCGCTCTACTTCTCGGCCCTACGCCCTGAGGACCGGGTCGCAGTCAAACCCCATGCGTCGCCAGTATTTCACGCGATGCAGTATCTCATGGGTAATCAGACCCGTGAGAAGATGGAGAATTTCCGCGGATTTGGCGGTGTGCAAAGTTATCCAAGCCGGACAAAGGATATTGATGATGTTGATTTCTCGACCGGGTCTGTGGGTTTAGGTGTCGCGATCACCTCGTTTGCCTCGATCATTCAAGACTACATCAAGGCCAAAAGCTGGGGTTCAGACGCGCCAATGGGTCGTATTGTAGCCCTGGTAGGCGACGCCGAACTGGATGAAGGCAACGTCTATGAGGCATTACAAGAAGGCTGGAAAAACGACCTACGAAACACGTGGTGGATCATCGATTACAACCGACAGTCGCTGGACGGTATCGTCCGGGAAGGACTGTTTGAACGGATCGAGAAAATCTTCGATGCATTCAGTTGGGATGTCGTGCGTGTTAAATATGGGGTTCTTCAACGCGCGGCCTTTGAAGAGCCCGGCGGCGACCGCCTGCGTGATTGGATCGACGCTTGCCCCAACCAGGATTACTCCGCTTTGACTTTCATGGGTGGTGCGAATTGGCGACAGCGCCTCATGGACGATCTGGGGGATCAGGGCGATGTGACTGCTTTGATCGAACGGCGCACGGATGCAGAGCTCGCAGCCCTTATGGAGAACCTCGGCGGCAACTGCGTCGAGACCATGGCCCAAACATTTGCCGACATCGATCATGATCGCCCAACATGTTTCCTGGCCTACACAGTCAAAGGATGGGGCACCCCCATTGCAGGCCACAAGGACAATCACGGCGGGCTGATGAACAATAGCCAGTTCGCCGCGTGGCAGTCGCATATGGGTGTGCCGAAGGGCGAAGAATGGGAGCCGCTTGCAACAGTGCAGAACCCAGAAAAGCTCAAGGATTTCCTTGCAAATACGCCTTTCTTCGCCAAAGGTCCGCGCCGCTATTTTGATGATAAGTTGGATGTGCCGCCAATCGGGATCGACACCAGTCGCGAAATCTCGACCCAGATGGCGTTTGGCAAGATCCTTGACGATCTGTCCAAAGGCAACAGCCCATTGGCCGAGCGCATAGTGACAACCTCGCCAGATGTGACAGGCACGACAAGCCTTGGTCCTTGGGTGAACAGGCGCAAGCTATTTGCCCGAGCCGAGCAAGCCGACGCCTTCATAGAACACCGGATCCCATCAACCGCAAAATGGGAATTCACGCCGGAAGGGCAGCATATCGAGCTTGGTATCGCCGAAATGAATCTCATGTTGATTCTTGGGGCGGCGGGTCTGTCGCATTCCCTGTTCGGCAAGCGACTGATCCCAATTGGCACCGTCTATGACCCCTTTGTCAGCCGCGGCCTCGATGCGCTGAATTACGCCTGTTATCAGGACGCGCGTTTCATTCTGGTTGGCACACCATCGGGAATCACTCTCGCCCCCGAAGGTGGAGCACACCAATCCGTTGGAACACCGCTCATCGGGATGAGCCAAGACGGGCTGGCGGCTTTTGAACCCGCCTTCGCCGACGAGCTGGCAGTAATCATGGAGTGGGCCTTTGACTACATGCAACGCGACGGCGAAGGGCAACCGGATGAGCGCACCTGGCTGCGCGATGAAACCGGAGGGTCCGTCTACCTGCGCCTGACCACCAACTCGATTGAACAGCCCGGAAAACGTGTTGACGTCGAGTTCCGCCAAGGTGCCATTGATGGGGCCTATTGGTTACGAAAACCCGGGCCCAATTGCGAAGTTGTAGTCGCCTATCAAGGAGCAGTCGCGCCAGAGGCAATCAAAGCCGCCGGTATGATTGGTGAAGGTCGTCGCGACATTGGTGTATTGGCCGTGACATCCGCAGATCGCCTGAATGCCGGATGGACCGCCGCGCAACGAGCGCGTTCTCGCGGTAACCAAGCGGCGCGCTCCCACATCGAAACCCTGATGTCCGACCTTCCGCCACACTGCAAGCTCGTCACCGTTATCGATGGTCATCCTGCAACTCTCTCCTGGCTTGGGGCGGTGCTTGGACATCAGACTATCCCCATGGGCGTCGAGCATTTTGGTCAGACCGGAACGATCGGCGATCTATATCGCCATCACTGTATTGACGCAGACGCTATCCTGGAGAAAGTGAATGGCCTGACACATGGCAGGACCCTTCACCGTGCATAATTGGGTTGGATTTGGGCAATAATGTAGAGAGCAAACCAGCACTGAACATAGACCAAGATAACTATTGGGCCATGTAGAGAGTGCTCTTAGGTTCAATGAACCTGCCGAACCCGAACTTGGCTGGTTTGATTGGAGAAGACGCCAAGGAAACAGGGCTCCTTTGGCAAAAAATCAATAACTTGGCTCTCTGCACCTGTCTTCGGGAGGCAGGGGTCGGAGGTTCGAATCCTCTCACTCCGACCAATATCACCTAACAGACTAACAAATCTAAACGGTGCAACCGCGTCTCTATTAAAGATGCGTTTGCTGTTCGGCAATAAGTTTGGCCGAGAGCGATCTGCTCATCGCGTCCGTATCAAAAACCAAGTTTTTTAACATCCGTTCCAACCACTGCAATGCGCCCGAGGTCAGAAGAAACGTCTCGGGCACCGTCACCCATTCAGCAATCCAAACGCCACCGGATCGTTCGTGTTCATGCAGGGTCAGTTCGCCTATTTGCTCGGCGCGTTGGCGCCCAAGGCGGGCTACGGCTTCGCCGAATTCCGATGCACGTTGGTTTCGTTTGTGGGCCATCGCGGAAGACGCGCCTTGACCAGGTTCCTGAACCTCAAGGAATTCTCCGATGTCAGACGACGACAACTGATTGACGTTATGTGCAATTTTACAAAGCGTCCCGCACAGCACACCTAGGGCAGTGATGATGTCAGCCACCCCGTCCCGCGCATTCTGCCAATGAGGCTCGACCACATTCAGTCCAAGAGATGCGGCGATACCTTGTTTGATGCGCTGACCGGTCCCGTTTTCATAGCCACGCAAATCGCCAACAGGTCCACCAATCTGGACATTCAACCCACGTCCTGACGCATCTTTCAGCGCCTGTGAACGACGTTCAAGTTCCGATCGCCAAACCAAAAGCTTTGTGGCCAGCTGAATCGGCACTGCGAATTGCCCGTTTGTGCGACCCATCATCATTGTGTCGGGATGAGAAGAAATATGATGATCAATGGCCGCGATAACGCCATCCAGAGCGTCTTGAACAAACTCTAGCCCCAGCTTCATCTGCAAAGCCATCGCAGTATCCATAATGTCCTGTGTGGTAGCACGGAAATGCACATAGGCGGCGTATTCCGGAAGGAGGGTGCGCATCTGTTTAACCAATCCGAAAATCGGGCGACCGACAAACATCATTTCCTCTTGCAGATCGGGCTTGTTAAGATCGCAGATTGACAGGGAATTTATTGCCTTCGCCGCCTCAGCTGGGATCACGTTGGCCATTGCCTGATGCTCGGCTAGCACCTGCTCCACGCGCAACCAGGCCGAGATGACTGTATGTTCCGACCAGATGGACCGCATGTCGGCGCTGGAAAAACAATCCCGGTAGATACCATAATCAAGCATCTCCAAGCCCTCCTTGTGCGATCCGGCGCTCTTTGACGATGCCGCGAATTCGGAATGCCATCGCCGCTAGCCCGACCAGCAGGAACGCAAGCGCGATGGGGCGCTCCACAAAGACCAACGCCCCACCTTCGGACATCAGCAACGACTGGCGAAAGGTTTCTTCCGCGCCTTTGGCCAACACAAAAGAGATGACGAATGCGGCAACATTGAAATCAAATTTGCGCATCAGCCAACCGGCGAAACCTGCAACTGTCATGACGGTCACATCAAACATCGACCCACGTGCGGAATAGGCAGCCACAAACGAGGTCAGAAAGATCAGCGGATAAAGAACATTGGTCGGTATCTTCAGGATCAACCGCGCAACCTGCGTAGCCCCGAAATAGCCGATCAGACCGTAGGCAAAAATGCCAAGCATTCCACAGGCGAACAGTTTATAGACCAGTTCCTTATCCGTAAGGAACAGGGTCGGGCCAACCTGAATGCCGTGGATCAGGAAAACACCCAGCAGGATTGCACCGATGGTTGAACCCGGAATACCAAGCGTCAACAGAGGTGCCATTGATGGGCCGGAAACCGCGTTATTGGCGGCCTCGGGCGCGGCCACGCCTTCCAGCGCGCCCTTGCCCCACATTTCCGGGTTTTTGGCGCGGCGCTTGCCTTCACCGTATGAGATGAACGCGGCAATGGCTGAACCCAGTCCAGGCAGAACACCGATGCCCGCACCGATGAACCCGCCTCGGAAAGCGTGCGGCAGGCAGGGTTTGTACTCTTCCCATGTCAGAGTGTTTCCGTCCGCCGTGCTTTCGTTCTCTTTGGTGTCACCCGTGGCTTTGCGCCGGGTTTCAAGCTGTGCAAAGACCTCACCCAGAACGAATACGCCGATCATCAGCGGCACAAGACCGATGCCGTTGGACAGCTCGAATGAGCCGAACGTATAGCGTTCTTCGCTTGAAATCGGATCCAGTCCGACCATTGCAATCAGGATGCCCATCAGCGCCGACGCCAAACCTTTGACGATGGAGTTTCCGATGACCGATCCAATCACCACAAAGGCTGCAAAATAGATGGCGAAGGTTTCCGGCGGGCCCAGTTTCAGGGCAATGGCCGCAATGAAACCGACGCCAATGACCAATAGAATGTCACCCATCAAATCCCCGATGATCGATGAGATTGTCGCCACCTTCATCGCTTTGCCCGCCTTGCCGGCGCGTGCCAGCGGATAGCCGTCAATCTGGGTCGCCGCGCTGGCCGCAGTACCGGGCGTATTGAACAGGATCGCCGCAATCGACCCGCCATAGCGGCCGGATTTTCCGATCACATAAAGAAAGGCGAGCGCAAAAATCGGCGACATGTAAAAGGTAATGGGCAACAGCATGGCAATCGCAGCCGATGCCGTGAGGCCGGGCGTGGCACCCACGATCATGCCAACAACCGCAGCAAGGACAATTGCAAACAGCAGCGTGGGGTCTGTGATAACCGAAAGAAGTGCGGGAAAGATTTCCATAGTGGATTACCCCTGAATCCAGCTCAGCAGATCGAAAACCTCGCCATAGGGAGGGTAGACGCCGAGCAGGACAAAAAAGATGAGATGGAAGATCAGCGGGCAAAGGATGACAGACAAGGTCAGCCCGATCCGGCTGCGCACACCGAAAAAGTAGAGGACAAGTGGTGCGACAATGGCCGTTGGCAGTAAGTAACCGAACCAGCGGAAGGATTGTTGATAGATCAGAGCAATGATGAACAGGCCAATGATCTGCAAGGCCGCGCCATTATCTTGTGCGTAGCTCGCTCCACCCGTCGTCTGACGTGCTGCACCCGCCAGCATAAGGCCCGAGAGAAACAGCAGGGCAACTGCGGCAGAGAACGGCACAATCCCGGCCCATGTATCCCCTGGAGATGCCGCAGGCACCTGCCAGGCGCCCCAGATGGCAAAAATCGAAATGAGGGCAAGCACCAGACCTTCTGCATAGGCACGCATGACGATCCTCTTTATTTTCCGTCGTTAGAATTGGGCCGGGGGATGATCCGCCGGCCCCAGGAGCTTTAGTTGGTCAGGCTTTCAACCAAGGGGGTGGCGTCTTCTTTCATCGCCGAAAGCGCCGCCTTGGCCTCCGCACCGCTCTGATAGACCGGGCCGGTCCCGCGTGAGGCGAGAAGTTCGGCGAATTCCGGCTTGGCAGCGATCTGTTCGAGCGCGGCCTCCATCGCGGCGACCACCTCTGCAGGCGTCCCTTTCGGAGCAAACACGATTACTGGCGAGGATACTGCAGCAAATGGAATACCCAGCTCCCCAAAAGCGGGCACCTCATTCATAATGCCGTCACGCTCCTGACTGTTGACCGCCAGCGCGCGCAGTTGTTCTTCAAAACCTGCCAGTTGCTGAACTCCAAGGAAGCCGAAATCAGCCTGTTCACCGATCAACGCGGCACGGGTCGGCCCGCCCCCTTTGAACGGCACATCCTGAGCTTCGATACCGTTATTGGCCAAAAAACCCATGCCGCCAACGTGATGGAAACCACCGCGGCCCGAATGAGCCCACCGCAATTGGCCGGGGTTGGCCTTAGCGGCATCGATCACATCCTGAACGGATTGAAAGGGGCTGTTGACCGGAACCATTAGCGAAGTCTGCAACTGGCCTACCTGTGCAACGAAGTCAAAGCTTTCCAATGCGTCGATATCGGTATCGCGGGTCATGGTCGACAGCAGGAACGACCCCCCCGACGTCATCATCATAGTGTACCCGTCAGGACGCGCGCCAACGACTGCATTGGCACCGTTCAAACCACCCGAACCGGGTTTATTCACAACTACCACAGGCACGTCCAGAATACCTTCGGCAGCGGCCGAGATAGCGCGCGCATAAGCATCTGTGCCGCCACCCGCCTTGTAGGGGACAACAAGGTTGATCGGGCGTTTCGGCCAATCCGCGGCAAAGCTTGCTGTAGCTGTGGCGGTGACGGCAACTGCCGCGATGGCAACACCAAGAAGAGTTCTGCGTTTCATGAGTAACCTCCCAATTTCACTTGGGATCAAATTACGCGATTTCTTCAATTGTAAAAAATGCAAAGGTGTTATCTACTCTTGCAAATTATGAAAGAGTAGAAGGATGAATATCAAAGCCCTACGCGCGTTTCGCGCTACTTTGTCCGAAGGATCCCTTGTCGCCGCCTCTGAGATCCTCCATCTCAGCCAACCTGCTGTCAGCCGTTTGATCACCGGGCTTGAGGCCGAGCTGAAATTGACGCTTTTTGATCGCGGTGGCCGCAACCTGACGCCGACGCCGGAAGGGTTGGCCTTTTACAAAGAGGCCGGCAGGATTCTGGACAATCTTGACGAAGTTCCGCGCATCGCAGCCGAGATCAAAGCGGGGCGCACCGAAACGCTCCGCATTGTGACGATGCCCCGGATTGCACAATCCCTGTCCGCGCCTGCGGTGGCACGGTTCATGCAAGAGAACCCCAGCACCAATGTAAACCTGGATGTCCGGGCAAGACGCGAGGCGGGAAAATGGCTGGCCGGGCGGGAATACGATATTGGAATTGGGGCGTTGCCCGTCGATCATCCCGGCATCGTCTCCAAACCCCTCTTCCGAGTAAAAGCGCAGGCGGTTTTGCCCGCAGGCCATCCGCTTTCATCCCGAAGTCATTTGACGGCGGACGATCTTGCCGGGGAACCCGTTATACGTCTGATGCATGGTCTGCTGTTGCGGGATCAACTGGACGACTTCTTTCGTTCCGCCGGTGTGACGCCCAGACAAACCTGCGAAGTCGCCGCCTCGCAGCTGGCTTGCGCGCTGGTGGCAGAGGGCGCGGGTATCACGATCGCGGATGAATTGGTGGCCGCTCAGGTCGCGTCCGCAAACCTTACGCTTGTTCCCGTGGCCCCAGAGCGGTGGATGACCTTTGGGCTGCTCTATCCGGTTTCCGAAACAGGGTCTAAAACTCTGCCGCTGTTCGAAAAGGCCTTGTTCGACGTCGTCAACGAATTGGCACAGCAGAGTGAGACGCTTGAACCCACCAATTAGAGCAACCTCAGGAACCGGACATTGGCGACAAAGGGTCGTCCGATATGCGAAATGCGCGGCGGTATCTTGACGGTCCGATTGCCGCGGGGTCTCAAGTAGCTCGGTCCTTTAGCGGCGCGGCAACTGAACCCAGTATGGTATCGGCATGAGCGTATGCGCGCCCACCAGCGTTCCTTTGCCTTGACTGCAAGTAGCTTTTCGCCGATCCACCAATTCTCGCATTTTCTCCGTTGTGCCATAGTTTAAGATGCGGCCCATCGCCACCACTCTGGTCCGGCAGAGAATCAGTTACTAAAGGCCCTGTACGTGAATATTGAAAACCGCATGACACTGCCGCCTCGCCATGAGTTGCGAAATGTGCGCAATCGGGGCATTACTTTCCTGGCCCTGGCGTTTCTGTTCAGCATCTTCGTTAACCTTCTGATGCTGACCGGGCCTTTGTTCATGCTGCAGGTTTACGATCGGGTCCTGGGCTCGCGCGCTGTGGAAACGCTGACAGCACTGTTTTTGCTGGTAGCCCTGCTATATGGCCTTATGGCGATGCTGGATTTTGCCCGCGGCAGAATCGTGGCTAGATTCGGTGCCCGGTTCCAGTCTGAACTGGATGAACGTGTGTTCGACGCCACCCTGCGCCGATCACTTTTTCCACAAGCACGGTCCGCTCCGGCCACGGCATTGCGCGATCTTGAGTCGATTCAGAACCTGTGTGCCTCGCCCGTTCTATTGGCGGTGATGGATATTCCGTGGACACCAGTATTTCTGGCAGCAATCTTCTTGTTTCACCCGTTGCTAGGCTGGTTGGCCGTGGCGGGCGGGAGTTTGCTTATCCTGATCGCCTTGTTGAACCAGTGGCTAACCCACAGCAAGGTGGCTTCAGCACAAAGGGCGTCGGCCCAGGCCAACGCGTTTTCCGAACACGCAAGACAAGCGGCCGAAGTGGTGCGATCGCAAGGCATGCAAGAGGACATAACCCAACGCTGGCAGCGGCAGCGCACCAATGCCCTGCGTCAGACCATTGCCGCCAGTGACTGGACAGGCAGCTTTACCTCGCTGACCAAATCACTGCGGTTGTTTTTGCAATCGGCCATGCTGGCGCTTGGCGCCTGGCTGGTGCTACGCAACGAACTGACGCCAGGGGCGATGATTGCCGGCTCTATCTTGTTGGGGCGGGCGCTGGCACCCGTTGAGCAGGCGGTTGGCCAATGGGGTATGGTTGAACGGGCCCGCACGGCCTGGAGTTCGCTTAACCGGTTTCTGGATGCGACCCCACCTGAAAAACCTCGCACCAAACTGCCTGTGCCCGAGGCCCGGCTGACCGCAAAAAGCCTAACTGTCATTCCTCCGGGTGCAGACAAGCCGACGCTGCGCAATGTCGCTTTGCGGCTAGAACCAGGTAAAGCGCTTGGCGTCATCGGTAAAAGCGGCTCGGGGAAATCGACGCTGGCCAAAGCCCTTTTGGGCCTGTGGCAACCTGCCGCCGGGGAAATACGGTTGGGTGGTGCAACACTGGATCAATATGATCCCGACGATCTGGGCCAGCATATTGGTTACCTGCCGCAGGAAGTTACTCTGTTCAACGGATCCGTGGCTGAAAACATTGCCCGCATGTCGGAAAATCCCGACCCTGACGCGGTTGTAGCCGCAGCAAAAATGGCCAACGCGCATGATCTGATCCTGTCATTGAGCAAAGGATATGACACATTTCTGGAAGGCAATGACAGCCAATTGTCGGGCGGGCAAAAGCAACGTATCGCACTGGCCCGCGCCCTTTACGGCAACCCGGTTCTGTTGATTCTGGATGAGCCGAACTCGGCCCTGGATGCCGATGGGACCGAGGCGCTGAACGCCGCTGTTCGAGGTCTGAAAGAGGCCGGAAAATCAACCATCATCATGACCCACCGCCCTCAGGCAATTTCGGAATGTGACGATCTGGCCGTTGTCGAAAACGGGCAAGTTGTGAAATCCGGCACTCGGGATGAGGTGCTGGGTGCAATGGTACAAAACGCTGGCGCCATCAAACGCGGCCTCAGTCAGGTGAAAAAAGATGCAGGATAAGACGGGTAAAGACACGCGCCCGGTGTGGCACATCACGATACCAGCCTTGGTCGGTTTTGTGGCCTTGCTGATTTTGGTTGGCGGGCTTGGCATCTGGTCCGTGCAGACCCGACTGGCCGGGGCGATCATATCGCAAGGAACCATCGAGGTTCAAAGTAGCCGACAGGTAGTGGAACATCCTGATGGTGGCGTTGTGGGCGAGATTTTCGTACGCGACGGTGACGAAGTCGCTGACGGAGATATGCTGGTCCGATTAGATGATACGTTTTTGTCTTCGGAGAGAACCATCGTTGAATCTCAGCTTTTCGAACTGTTGGCGCGTAGAGCCCGATTGGTGGCAGAACGCGACGGTGGCGATGCCCCAGCCTTGGCAGCTCTGCTTGAAGAGATTCAAAAGCAGGATGATATCGACGCTGAACTGATTGCCGGTCAGCAACGATTGTTCGAGGCCCGTCTGGAAACACTGGACCAACAGACCCAACAATTGGGCAAACAGCGGGTTCAGATCGACAGTGAAATCGAAGGAACCGAGGCACAGCTAGTGTCCTTGCGTCGCCAGGTGGAACTGATTCAAAACGAGCTGAAGGACCAACAAGACCTGTTACAACGCGGTTTGACTCAGGCCAGCCGCGTGTCCGCCTTGCAGCGGGAAGAGGCCAGCCTGACGGGTGAGATTGGTAGGCTCGAAGCTGCTGTGGCTCGCCTGAAAGGTCAGATTTCAGCAACCGAGATTGAGATTGTCGAATTGACGGCCACGCGGCGGGAAGAGGCTATTACCGAACTGCGGGACGTTCAGACGCAGATCGCTGAGTTGGCTGAGCGACGTCTTTCTCTGGAAGAACGGCTATCAAGGTTGGACATTCGCGCACCCGTTGCAGGTACGGTCTATGGCAGTCAGGTTTTCGCCCTGCAATCGGTGATTCAACCAGCCGAGCCTATGATGTATATTGTACCCCAAGACACGCCGTTGCTGGTGGCAGCGCGCGTTGATGCGATCCACGTAGATCAATTGCATATTGGGCAACCAGTGGCGTTACGGTTCACGGCTTTCAATCAACGAGAGACGCCTGAGATTGACGGGCGGGTAGTCACCGTCTCGGCGGATACATTCACTGATGACGTAACTGGTCAGACCTTCTACCGCGCCGAGGTCGCCCCTGAAGACAATCAGATCGAGCGGTTGAATGGGCAAGCCCTGTTACCGGGCATGCCGGTGGAAACCATGATCAAGACCGACGAAAGAACCCCTTTGTCCTATATGGTCAAACCCATGGCCGACTATTTCAACCGGGCTTTCCGTGAATAATGGGCTGCGGTTTCAGACCGGTTCGAGGTTGCCCAGAAGGATCGAGGTCATATCGGTGCTAATCACATTGTCGACCACAGTGACATCGACACCGGTTTCATAACTGACATTGTTCTCGGTAATCCCGGACAGGTCTGCGTCATCATCAAGGAAAACCCATTCCGCTTCATGCGCGGTGGGCAGACCTACGGCTATTTGCAAGATGGCCAGCGCATCCAACGCATTGACCATTCCGTCCTGTGTAATATCGGCCGCGATCAGGTTCTCGGGCGTGGCCGGACCCCAGGTCGGGTCTAACCCGACCGACATGCGCAAGACCTGCAACGCATCCAGCGCCGTGATCTCATAGCTGGCCGTCGAATAGGTCTTGATGATATCCAACTCCCCCTCGAATGTGCCTGACGGCAAATCCAGATCGAACCGCCCCTCGTCATCCGCCCTGACGCTGATGGTTCCGCCACCATCCGGTGTAAATCGAATCTCAGCGTCCGACAGGCCAGGATTCGCGGTTTCGGAGTTTACAGTCACAGTGCCCTGCACCCCATCCGAGCTGCCAGGATCCAACCCACCAAAATCGCCAAAATCGACAGGGATATGATCCGGCCCGCCAAAGCCCGCGCCAAACACTTCAGCGCTGGTCAGGGGCCCTCCGGTTGAAGAGTTGATCACGATGACCTCATCGAGAAATTTGATCTGCGCCCCCTGCGCCGTGGCTGTGAACATCAGTTGCCCCGGCGTGCGCAGCAGCGGATAGTCGAATAAATCCAACCGGTCGGTTCCGGCCTGAAAGCCGTTAATTGTTGTGGGGTCACTGCCGTATTGCATAACAAAGATATCCGCGCCGGCACCCCCATGCATGGTTGTTGCGCCGATACCTGCGATCAGAATGTCGTCACCTGCGCCACCCATCAGGGTTGTTTCGAGGATACTGCCGCTGAGCATGTCATTCTGCGCAGTTCCCGTCACCGTACCAAAGCCATCGCGCACGATGCCCAAATCCGCAATCGAAACGCTGAGTTGCGTCAAGCCTTCATCCTGTTGCGCGCCGACAAGAATCTGAAGCTCGTCCCCGACATGGGCAACACTCAATGTTTCGACATTCTGCAACCCGCTGTGAATAGTGTCGGCAAAGCTGTTCTGATGCACCAATTGCCCGCCAGGTGTCAGCGTGAAAAGGGAAACGCCATCATCGCCGCCACCAGCAACAACAAACACATGCCCGTCAGCCTCGATCACGGCTAAATCCTGAACCGTTTCGAACCGTGTATGCAAGGAATCCAAAACATGATCCGTGGGGATCAATCGCCCGTCACCCGCTAACTCCATAACGCTCAGCGAGTTGCTGCCTGCCCCTGCCACAATGACCCAGGATTGGCCATAGGCTTGCACCACTTCGACCGCCGTCGGTGAAGCAATCCCTAAAGTCGCTAGCGCGTCGCTGTTGTCGACCACTGTCAGCACACCGGTGTTTTGATCGACATTGTAGGTGCTGATCGTGCCGGTGGTCGCGTCGGCTGCAATCACGAAATGATCAGCCCCGGCTTGCAGAACTTGCATCGAATCAGCCTGCCCCGCGATCGACGCCGACAGGCTCAATGTGCCGTCCCCGTTCACGGTATAGGTTGCAATCTGCCCTGTCGATTCGTGCGCGATGGTCAGGATATCGCCGAACTGCACTAGGGCCGAGATATCTCCGCCGCCGGTCAGTGTCCCCGTTTCCTGAAGCGGGCCTAAGGTTCCATCTGGGTTCAGGTCATACCCGATCAATCCAGTCGCCGTACGTACATCCAGAACAAGTTGATCGTCTCCGGCCAGCGTTACAGGCATACCGATATCGCCAACCTGAAACGTGATCGTGCCACTAAAAAATTCGGTGTCTTGCAATTGCGGCAGCGCACCTTCGACCAGCTTCCAAACCGCGATACCGCCGCCCGGACCGGTCACGCTGTACAGGTACGTGACGTCATTAAGCGTTTTTAAAGCCGTATGGCCGATACCTGAATCGAGCGCTGCGCTCCCCGTTGCAACCACTCCTTCGAACTGAAGCATCATATCCAATCACCCCACGCCATACCCGGCACCGATTACAGGATGATCCAATGCCCAGTCCGAAACCAAAGCTGGAATGTGGAGAAAACGAGGAGTTCGGCTTCAGTTTAACTCAATTTTTTCTGGTCCGACCGCATGAGTCACCGAAGAGAAAGACAGATGAACAAAACCTGGATTCTTCGAACGGGTGCGGAAACCACATGTGAGGGCAAGATGACCAAAGAACCTGAATCCAAGATCAACCCGGCCGATGCTCAGCCTGATACCGAACGCAAGCGACACATCCGCCAGTGGATTGACGGCAAGATGCGCCGTTGGGCCGGACGTGGCATTGTTGGCGGGCTCGGGTCAACGATCCTCGCGCTGCCCGCCCTGGCGCAGGCCACAATCGAAGAGCTTTATGCGTTCCAATTCGCGGAAACGATTCCTGGCGTAAGATCCGTCAAGCTGTTGGACAATGGCGACGTTCTTTTGAAATTGGCCGATGGTCGCAAGATGGTTGTCGCCGCCGAAAACGTACAGGTGCTTGATAGTGGCGCAATCATGATCGCCGAAGACGCCGTGTCCGAGATTGCCCAGTTCAGCCTGGCAGAGGCCGGAGGCGCTGCAGCGGCAGGAGGTCTTAGCGGCGCAACCGCGGCGCTGGGTGGTCTTGGTTTGGCGGGTGCTGCAGCCGCTGCCGGGGGTGGCGGCGGCGGTGGCGGAGACGACGATACCGCGCCGTCACCCGCACCTGCGCCTGCACCGACACCCAGCTATCCGGTTCTCAACTTGGCAGGTTCGCAGGGCGATATGCTAAGCACGGCACGCACTGGACTGACTGCACCAGAGGGTACTGAAACTGTCGAAGTGACAATCGGATCGCTCACCAAAACCGTAACCCCCGAAGATGACGGAAGCTGGAGCCTTTCGCTGACTCCTGCCGAGGCCGCAACCTTGCCACAGGGCGTGCAAACCGTAACGGTCCGCAATCTCGACGCCGAGGGCGCGGAATTGTCAGCAGAAACAGTGACATTTGCCGTGGATACCATCCCACCGACCCTGACCATTACAGGGTTTTCGGACGGGGCGGTGATGAATGCCTCGGAACAGACCACTGATCTCAACGTAGTCGGGACAACGAACGCCCAGGATGGGCAAACCGTAGTCGTCACGATCAACGGACAACCCTTCACCGGTACTGTTGCTGGCGGACAATGGAGCGTATCGGTCCCTGCCGCCAATCTGGCGACCCTGCCGGACGGTGCCACGATTGCGGTCACCGCAGATGTCAACGATCAGGCAGGTAACTCGGCAACACAAGCCGATGCCAGCTTTGATACAGACTTTACCGCTCCGACGATTACTCTGGACCCTGTTGCCGGCGGGTCTATCGAATTGATCGATGTCAGCGCCGACCTGACCCTGACAGGGTCAACCACAGCTGTCGACGGTCAGACGGTTTCCGTCACACTTGACGGTCAAACATATTCAACCACGGCCACGGGTGGCGCATGGAGCGTAACAGTCCCAAGCGCCGATCTGACCGGGCTATCGACGGGTGTTCCGGCAACCGTCAATGTCACGGTCAGCGATGCCGCCGGCAACATTTCGGTCCCGGCTTCGGCTTCTGTTCCTGTTGATTTGACGGGCCCGTCTATCTCCGTTTCTCCGCTATCCGTTGGCGGGGTTCTCAACGCGGTCGAGGTTGGGTCCGATCTGACAATCTCGGGATCGACGGCCAATGTTGAAGACGGCCAGCAGGTCACCGTTACCTTGAACGGCCAAACCTATACAGACACGGTCTCGGGCGGGAGTTGGAGCGTGACAGTTCCGGCCGCTGACCTGGCATCCCTGGCTGACGGAGGAAGCTTTGCGGTGACTGCTGACGTTTCCGATACCGATGGGCTGGCAGCACCTCAAGCCAGTGTACCTCTTGCCAAAGATGCAACCGCCCCGACCCTGTCCATTGACAGTTTTTCGGATGGCGCTGTTCTGAACGCAACCGAGCAGGGAACAGACTTGACCATCAACGGTTCGACCACGGCCGAAGATGGTCAGCTCGTGACGGTTTCGATGAACGGTCAGACCTATACCGGGGCGGCCTCGGGTGGCGCATGGTCTGTCACTGTTCCTGCGGCGGATCTTGCCGCCTTGTCTGACGGTGTCACCATTCCGGTCACGGCAGACGTGTCCGACACGGCGGGAAATCCGGCGATCCAGGCCAGCAACAGCTTTGATACAGACTTTACCGCCCCTTCGATCAGCGTCACAGGCCTGTCGGATGGCGCCGTCATGAATGCCGTGGAACAAGGCACAGACCTGACTGTCAGCGGTACCTCTGACGCCGCAGACGGCACGGTTGTCACGGTCGAAATCGCCCGACCCGACGGAACCGTGGATGTCACGGGCACCGCTACGGTCAATAGCGGCAGTTGGAGCTATACAGCCTCGGCTGCAGATCTTAGCGCATTGCAGGATGGCGTATCATATGATGTCGATGCTTCGGTAACCGACGCGGCAGGCAACAGCGCGCAGGACACCACAAGCTTTGCCACTGATTTCACTGTTCCGACAGTGACTCTCGACCCCTTGCCGGTTGGAACCGAATTGGACGTGACCGAGCAAGGCAGCGACCTCACGATCTCGGGCACGACCAGTGCCGAGGATGGGCAAACCGTTTCCGTCAGCCTGAATGGCCAAACGTATACCGGTACCGCGTCGGGTGGTTTCTGGTTTGCAACCGTTCCTTCCGCTGATCTGGCGGCCCTTGCAGACAGTACGGGCTATCCGATTTCAGCCAGTGTAGCCGATCAGGCCGGAAACCCGGCCACCTCGGCGACCATCACATTGACCACTGACCTTCGGCCCGTATTGACCATAAACCCTGTCGGTTCAAACGGCGCTGTGTCGTTGGCCGACGCGCAGGCGTCAGGTGTAACCGTATCGGGCACATCTGCCGGACTAAGTGCAGGTCAGGCGGTGGACGTCACCCTGAACGGCAGCCCCGTCGGTTCTGCGACGGTCGCCGCAGATGGAAGCTGGTCTCTAGCTGTTCCTGCCTCGAATTTCTCGGGGATTAACGCAGGTGACGACCTTGATTTTGCAGCGGACGCAACTGTTTCCGGTGGTCCTTATCCCCTAACCGCAAACGATGACAATACGGCCCATGAACCAGCCGCTTACGTCATTACACAGGCCGGAATCAGCGGGAACACCGTGACATTCGAGATCTATGCAGATGCTGATCGGGATATCTCAAGCGGTCTTGCAATGACGGCAGAACTGGGCTTTGACCCATCCGTCGTAACCTTCGACACTGGGTCGGATGTTGGCAACGGGGCATTCGATTTCTTCGTGTCCAACCCGATCGGAGGGAACGTGATCCGCTTTGCCGGTGCAGCAACCACCTTCACGGATCTGAACCAGCCTCTGGTTACATTCGAGATGACCGTTGTTGACCCAAATCAGCCCATCGAGTTGACGATCACGACCCCGGATGGTGGTCCAAGCGTTTACCAGATTGGCACCAGCGGCGACGACACCTTGGTAGCCTCTGATTTGGATAATTTTATCCGCGGTCAAGACGGTGATGATGCGATTGACGTTTCGGACGCTGGGCGCGACGTCATCCTATTCGAGCCTGATCCAGCCGCAAACGGCGTCGATACAGTGACAGGCTTTTCAATTGGAACCGCGACCGAAGTGTCTGATGCTGTGATGTTCAGCGGCCTAAGCTTCGGAACACTTCGCGGAGATGGCACCGATGTCGAGACACTGGCCGTCGGTGACGCCATCGGCGCAGATACCGGGGTCGTCGGTCTGACTACGGTATTGGGCGACCTGTCTGAGAACACGATCGAAACTGCAGTTGAAAGCCTGACCGGGATTCAAACTGGCGACGAGATTTACGTGATGGCGACGGATGGGACCGACAGTGTGCTGGTCAAAGTCGACTATACCGCCCCGAACTCTGCAACGGTTGAAACCGTGGCGCAATTCTCCGGATTGGATGACCTAAGCGGTCTGAGTGCGGACAACATCCTGCACACCGACCCCACCGGGGCCACAGCCTGAACAGAAATTCGGCTGCCGCCGTTTCTGGCGGCGGTCACTCAAATCACGGGGTAAAAATGGCGCAGAATGGCCTGGTTCCAGTCACCTTTTCCCGGCATGGGCGGCGTTACTGGACACGTTTCATGTCTTACCAATTCGCGGCCAATCGCGCTGAATGCGCAATTGTCTTTCAAGAAGCTCAACAAGCGGCCGCCACTTTTCCCATTTTGTTCAAGAAAACAGCCAGAGGTTATGAGCCAACCGGTATATTGTCCGTTCTCAAAGATAGGCCTACTCCATTTGTATCGCAGGCGGGCCGGTGGCTTGCCGCCTATGTGCCCTCTGCTTTACGTTGCTATCCTTTTCAGGCCGCACCCACCGGTCGCAAAAAGGCAGATCAGGCACCTCTGTTTCAATTAAATGTGGATGAATCCTCTGGGTTGCTAAGCGACGACCCAAAGGACGAAGCATTTTTTGACAATACCGGAGCCGTTTCACCTGCTTTGCGTGAGGTGAAAATCTTTCTTCAAGCCCGCGCTGCGGCCTGTGAGGCAACCCTGGCCCTGTGTCAGATCATCGATAGTCTTGGGTTGTTCGAATTAATTGCGTCACATGATGGGATACCCCTGCCGCCGGACAAGTTTGGGGTGTCAGTCCAGCGGCTCAAGACTTTGTCGCAGGTTGAAAAGCTGAAACTGGTCGATTCGGGTGCTCTTTTCTTGATCCACGCGCATCAGATTTCACTGTCACATTGCGGGTGGTTATCCCGGGCTCATCAACAGCTTGCACAGCAAAACCCGCAAGAAAAATACACGGAAAATTCAGATATTTCCGGTTTCCTCTATGCCATGGCCAACGCTCAGAATGACGACTTTCTTGGAACCAGTGGGGTGTGAAACACCTATGCCAATACATGATCGCAAAGTAAAATTTGCAGCTTTAATCTGTCTCGCCGCGTTGTCTTCGGCTTGCACGCCCGCACCCGAACTGACGGGGGTTGAAATGTCGCTTTCCCGTGGCTCAGTGGGCGCGGGCGCGAACGCTCCTTCACCGCGGCTTGCGCAAAGTGCATTTGGTCAAAAGGTCCGGGTCGCTGTCGAATCCAACCCCGACTTGGCGCAGAGCGCAACTCGACTTGAAGTCGCTGCTGCCAATGAGGACGCCGCCAAAGGGGCGTTCTTACCGCAAGTGTCCATCGGCGTAAACGCACGATCCGAGCGCATTGAATCGGATATTGCTGACGTTACCCCCTATTTGCGAATTTCGCAGCTAGTCTATGACGGCGGCGCGGCCTCGAATGACCTGGCTGCCGCAAAAGCCCGCGTGCTTCAAAGCCGGGGCGACCAGTTGCAAACCGCAGCGGCAATCGCGCTTTCGGCAATCGAGGCCTATGTTGTGGTTCTTGACAGGCGGAAAATCCTGGGCATATCGGAACAGAACGTGTCGGCTCACGAAGAAATGCTTCGCCAAATAGCCGAGCGAACCGCGCAGGGTGTAGGTTCAAATGCGGATGTTCTGGCGGCCCGCTCTCGCATGGCTGACGCGCAGACAAGATTGGCGGATGCTGAGGCCAGACTAGATCGTGCGGATGCTCAGTTTCGCGAATTTTTCGGCTCTGCCCCCGGGGTATTGCCCCCTCCGGTTGCGGCCCCAAAACTGTCGAGAACTGATGCTCAGATCGTGATGGACAGCCCACAGGTTCGGCGGGCGGATGCAGCGCTGCTATCCGCAAAGGCCGAGCAGGCTGCTGCTCAATCCCGGCGCCAGCCTGGCGTTCAGGTTGCAGCCTTTGCTGATCGGGATGATAGGAATGACGCGAATTTCGGCGTCGACCTGTCATTCAATTACGAGATCGACAGCACAGGACAGCGCCGCGCTGCAATTGCGGCGGCAGAGGCACAGGTCAAAGAGGCTGAATTCACACGAGAATCTGTAATCCGGGACATACGGCGAGAGTTGGAATTTGTTCGCTCGGATCAGCAAGCTGGCGCAGTGCGGCTGCAGGCCGCCCGCATCGCAGTGCAGGCCAACGCCGACAGTGTCTCAGCAGCACGCGAGCAATTCACAATAGGACGGCGCAGTCTGATCGAAATCCTGGACGCGCAACGAGATTATGTGAACGCTCAGGAAAGATTGATCCTGGCTGAGCAGAATTTTTTCCTGACCAACTATGCCGCGCTCAGCCTCACTGGTGACATTCTGGACCTTCTGGGGATTTCATCGGCCAAGTGGGGTGAGGGTCTATGACACAACTGCTGCCAATTTCACGAGACCCCGAGCTTACGCCTTTGGAAAAATGCCTGTTGCACGTCGCGGCTCAATTGGATCGGCCGATGACAAGCGCCACTTTGTATGCCGCGCAATCAGGAACGACCGGGGAACTTACCCTCCGTGACGCTATCGAAGTGGCACAAAGGGCTGGTTTGCAGGCCGGATACGGCAAACGAAAGCTGCGGGATTTCGACACCCAACTGGCACCAGCGCTTTTGCTGTTGCAAGACAATAAAGCCGTTGTTTACCACGGTCGTTCGCCCGATGGGCATCTTTTGATTTTCGACCCTGAGCTTGGGGCTGATATCGGTGAAGTGTCAGAAGATAAGTTGAGGCACATTTACACCGGATATGCCCTTCTGTTTCGCCGCAATTATCGCGACGAAGTATCAAACAGCGATTCCTCATATTCCGGGCACTGGTTCTGGTCGGCAATGGCCGCAAACCGATGGTCTTACACACAGGTTATTCTGGCGGCAGCGCTCGCCAATCTGCTTGGCCTTTCAACGTCGATCTTCATCATGGTGGTTTATGACCGCGTTCTACCCAACGAAGCGACTGAATCCCTGATTGCGCTGACCGCTGGCGTCGGCCTCGCACTAGGCTTCGATTTCATCCTAAAGCTGTTGCGCGCCGGGTTCATTGATCGCGCCGGGCAAAAGGCCGACATGCTGATGGGGCGTCGTGTGTTTGATCAGGTTCTGAACATCCGAATGAAATCGCGTACAGGCTCGACTGGCGCCATGGCCAGCACAGTTCGTGAGTTCGAAACTCTACGCGAGTTCTTTACTTCGGCCACGCTGGTTGCGCTGGTTGATCTGCCGTTTATCGCGCTGTTCATCTTTGTCATCCATCTGGTGGGTGGACCGCTGGCGCTTATCCCGGCCCTCGCGGTTCCAATTGTGTTGCTTGCGGGAATTGCCGTTCAACCAGTGTTGGCACGCCTGGCAGAGAAAAGCTTTTCAGACGGGCAATCCAAGCAATCCGTTCTGGTGGAAACGGTTTCAGGGCTTGAGACCATCAAAACCACCGCAGCGGCCAGGCAAATGCGAACCCGTTGGGAAAATGCGATAGAACGACAATCGTCACACGGCGCGCGAAGCCGAACGGTGACGCAGTTTGCCCTGAATCTGACCGGTTTCACCCAACAGGCTGCACAGGTATTGATCGTCTTCTATGGCGTGTTTCTGATCACCGACGGTCAGGCCAGCATGGGGGCGTTGGTTGCCTCGGTCATGCTAACGGGGCGCGCTTTGGCCCCGTTGGGACAGCTTGCCCAAACCTTGACCCGCGTCAACCAGGCCCGAAGCGCTTACCGCAGTTTGGATGCCTTGATGCAGGCCGAAAGCGAAAGGCCACAAGGACGCAATTGGGTAAGTCGAAACGGTTTCGAAGGCCGGATCTGCTTCAAGGATGTTCACTTCGCCTATCCCGATCAGACCGAGGACACTTTGGCCGGCGTGTCATTTTCAATTGAACCGGGTGAGAAGGTCGCGATTTTGGGGCCAATCGGCTCGGGTAAAAGTACTGTGGCCCGGCTGTTGCTTGGACTTTACCAGCCGCGCTCGGGGTCGGTTCTGCTGGACGGGGCAGATATCCGGCAGATCGACCCTGGTGATCTGCGTCGAAACGTCGGGTCGATCCTACAGGATATCTGGCTGTTTTCTGGCACGGTACGCGAGAACATAAACAGCGGCACCGTCAGGCCACGCGATCAGGACTTGATCCATGCTGGGAAGGTGGCTGGGGTCGAAGATTTTATTGCCCATACCCCCAATGGATACGACCTGAAACTGGCGGAACGGGGCGAAGGTTTGTCCGGTGGTCAGCGGCAAGCCATTGCTTTGGCCAGGGCACTGGTCGGACGACCTCCGGTCCTGTTGCTGGATGAACCGACCAGCGCGATGGATGTAAAAACCGAGGCCGAAGTGATCCGTCGCCTGAAACAGGCAACGCAGGACACAACGATGGTCATCGTCACGCATCGCACCAGCCTTCTGGAGCTGGTGGATCGGGTCATTGTGATCGAAGGCGGGCGCGTGGGCGCAGACGGCCCGAAAAGCTTGCTGGCCCAACACGTCCGCAAAACACGGAGGCACCTGAATGTCGCGGCATCCTGATCTGGCCACACTCGCGCGTGAAATACGTGGACGCTCACCTCTACGTGGATCTCTGCTTTTGTTGGTGATTACGTCCTGTCTCATCGTGCTTGGACTGTGGGCGCATCTCACCGTATTGGACGACGTGACGCGCGTTGACGGTCGGATCGTGCCTTCGGCTGACATTCAGGTGATCGAAGCCACTGAACCCGGCGTATTGCAATCCCTGAAAATTCGGGAAGGGCAAGTGGTTGAAAAAGGAACGCTGCTGATGGAGTTCGAAACCACCCAGATCGACAGTCAGCTAAACCAGGAACAACAGCGTGCATTCGGGCTGATGGCGCGCACCCAACGTTTGCAGGCAGAAATTGACGGGACCGAACTGAGGTTTTCGCCGAACCTGATCAAAGGGTCCCCCGAGGTCGTGCATTCGGAAACCGCGCTGTATCAGGGGCGCCAATCCGAATTGCGTGCTGAAATCGCAATTCTTGAAAGGCAGCGTCAGCAACGCCAACAGGAATACGAGGAAGAGCTGGTGGATCGTGTGACAGCAGATCAGACGCTTAAGTTGCTGGCCGAAGAACGCGCGATGATGCAGCCACTGGTGGAAAAGAAAATGGAGCCAGCCACAACGCTTTTATCGCTCCGCCGTGGTGAGGCCGAATGGGAAGGCCGCAGAACGCGGGCCGTGGCCGCGACCAACAGGCTGAAAACTGGTCTAGACGAAATAGACGACCGCATCCGCGCAACGCGCAGCCGGTTTCGCAGCGCCGCGCTGACTGATCTGGCGCTGGCGACCACAGAGCTTGCGGCGTTACAACCCATTCTGCCAGCACTGCGCAACCGGGCCGACAGAGCACAGGTGCGATCGCCGGTTCGGGGTATCGTGAACCGGGTGCATCGCAGCACAATCGGGGGATTGGCCCGCAGTGGAGAGGAATTGATTGAAATTGTGCCCTTGAACGACACCTTGCTTGTCGAAGCCTATGTGCGGCCAGAGGACATTGCCTTTCTTCACTCAGGGCAGCCGGTCAAGGTCAAGATCACAGCCTATGACTTTGCCCGTTATGGGGCTTTGAACGGTCAAATCACGCGCATCGGTGCAGACACGATCACGCGGTCCGAACGTAATGACGAAGAAGTTTTTGTCGTAGAAATTGAGACCAGCAACTCGATGCTGGATGCCAATGGTCTGGCCGTTGAAATCATCCCCGGCATGATTGCCGAGGTTGACATTCTGTCGGGCAAAAAGACGGTGCTGGAATACCTTCTGCAACCTGTGGTCAAAGTCAAAGACAGGGCACTGCGCGAATAGGTCAAAACGGGTTAAGCCCGGTTGTAGGTCCACGTTACTGACCAGATCCTACAGAAGGGGCGGCTGTCAGGACACCGGTTGTTTGAACTGCTTATCAAACAATTTCCGGAACACCCCATCGTTCCCGACCAGAGTTTCCAAGTTGCCTTCCTCAATAACCTCACCGTCCTGAATGACAATGATCTTGTCCGCTTCCAACACGGTAGACAGCCTGTGGGCGATGACAATCGTTGTGACATTCTCGGTCAGCTTGTCCAGCGCGGTTTTCACAAGGGTTTCAGATTCTGCATCAAGGGCACTGGTGGCTTCGTCCAGCAACAAGATTTCAGACTTTCGCAGAATTGCTCGTGCAATGGCCAACCTCTGTTTTTGCCCGCCAGACAAAAACGCGCCATTCTCACCCACTTGCGTGTCATAGCCGAATTGCATCTTGCTGATAAATTCATGTGCATGGGCGGCCCGCGCGGCTTCGGTCACCTCTTCGTCGGTTGCCTCGGGACGCGCAAATCTGAGGTTCTCCATAATCGAAGCGGAAAACAGGAACGTTTCCTGACCAACATACGAGATCTTTTGGCGCAATGAGGCAAAGCTTGCCCCCTGTAGATCCTGCCCGTCTATTTCAACCGTTCCGCTATCAGGATCATAAAAACGCATGATCAGGCCAAAGATAGTAGATTTTCCGCCACCGGACTGACCAACAAGAGCCGTTGTCTTTCCAGCCTCAAATGTCACGTTCATATCCGAAATGACATTGGGGTTTCCCTTGTATCCAAAACTGAGATCCCTTAGCCGAATTTCACCCGGTCCAGATTCCAGCGGTTTGGCATCGGGGCTTTCCCGCATGGGCTCTTCTTCGTCCAGCAAATCAAACATCAGACCGATCGGAACCAGCGCCGTTTCAATGACAACGCGCATCTTCGACAAACGTTTTGCCGGCTCGTATGCCATCAACAGCGCCGTGATGAACGACATCAGCTGACCTGCGGTGGTTGGGCTGCTTCCTGCGATACCTATGGTGCTAATCACCAGAACCCCGGCTATGGCAAGGCCCGCCAGAAATTCCATCAGCGGGCTGGCTACCGATTGCAGTTTCGAAATCGAGTTCGCCCGTTTTTCAACCGATCTGATCGCCCCATTCATCCGTCCGACCATATGATCTTCGAGAGCAAAGACCTTGATGATAGTTATGCCACCGGAGGTTTCCTGAAGAACCTTGATGATCTCGGACAGCGCCGCCATCTCGGACTGCATGATCGAGCGAACGCGCTTGAGCAGGAAACGAACACTCACCAAGGCAACCGGGCCCACGACAAAGAACAGCACTGACAATAAAGGCTGCTGATAGACCATTACGAAAACCAGACCGATCAATGTCAGTAAGTCTCGCACAAAGCTGGTGACAACGACGTTGACCAGCCGTCTGGCCGCCTGAGCCCCCTGCGTCACGCGCATCAAAAGGCCCGAGGATTCGTTTCTGGAGAAAAAGCCCACACCGCGCTTGATCAGCTTGGCGTAAAGACGCTCTTGTTGAACAGCGATGATGCGGTTTCCGGCCCGGGCCAAAAACACTGCCTGTACATAAGATGCAGCCGCCTTGCCGAAAAACAGCGCAATTACAGCCCCGGCAACCAGAAAGACCTGCGAGCGCATCTCAGGCTCGGTCATGGTGTTGACGATGTTTTCCATCATCCACGCGGTACCGGCAGTGGTTGCAGCAACCACAACCATGGCCATCATCGCGATCCCATACAACCAGCCCTGGCTGCGCAGGCTTTCGCCCAGCAAACGGCCGATGTGACCGGATTGCCATTTGGCCAAGGTTTTTTTGATCATTCTACTCTCCAAAACCCTTAGCTGTTCCGATACCCGGCAGCGTCATGGTCTTAACCCGCATTGCACCGGCAACCCCCGGACAGGATGGTGTTAGTTATGCGCGACTGCGCCAAGAATCCATAGCCCGTGCGCAGATAATAAAAGCTATGTGTTCCAGCTGACATCAGGTTTAGGATTTTGTCCTATTTTTCGTGTAACGAAGTGGTTTTGCTAAAATATTCACAACATGAGCTCCAGTATAAGACCGCCTTTCAGCTATTGATAGGCGCTTTACCGCCATTCGACGTCCCCCAGAAAAATGTAACCTGCGCCATAGATCGTCTTTATCAGGCGCGGGTTTTTCGGATCTTCGCCCAGCTTGGTGCGCAACCGAGAGATGCGCACATCCATTGCCCGGTCAAAGCTGTCGCCAGCCGCACCGCCCAGTGCCTCTTGCATCTGAGATCGGCTGATCAGGCGTTTCGGGCTGTCCAAAAACAATCGCAGAACTTCCCCCTCCGCATGGCTGAACGGTGTCTCTGCGCCACTGGCATCAATCAGGACATAGCGGTCAAAATACGCAGTCCAACCATTGAACATCGCCACATCCGACTGCGAGGTCTGCTGGCGAGGGGACCGCAATCTGGCCCGAATGCGGGCCACAACCTCGGCCGGGTCGAACGGCTTGGTAATGTAATCATCCGCCCCAAGCTCTAGCCCGGTCACACGATCTTGCACCTGCGCCCGACCTGAGATGATGATCACCGCTGCCCCCTGTTCCAGTGCCAGCCGATGCACCAACGCCAACCCGTCCGTATCGGGTAGGGACAGATCAACCAGGCACACATCCGGCGTCACACGTTTCAGCGCAGCCTCGAATTCCCGCGCCCGGGCAAAACTTTGGGTGCGGAATCCGGCCTCTTCCAGCGCGTCGGTCAGAACACGTCGGATTTCGGGTTCATCATCGACAATGGTGACCAGCGGTTGAGTCATCAGGTGCCCTCGGTTCGGATCAGGGCGGACAGCTGTGCCCGCGTAAACGGTTTGCTCAGGACCGGCGCCAGTGTCAGCGCCTGCCGGTGAAGCGGGTCAGAATAGGGCAACGAGGTCATCAAAATACACGCCAAGCCTGGCTTCAACTGCGCCAACAGGTCAAGACCCGTCCCCTGCCCTTCCAGTCGGATGTCTGACAGTACCAGCGCGATATCGTCAATATCCGCCGTCAAAGCCAGGGCTTCATCGACCGAGGTTGCCTCGATCACCGAACATCCAAGATCGACCAGCATATCGCGGAACTGCCCGCGCAGATCATCATTGTCTTCGACAAGCAGGACCAGCCCATCCTGCACCGGCGGGGCTGGACGATAGGGCAAACGCATGGCCACCGCTGCGCCCGAAGGCGTGTTGCGCAGGTTCAGGTCCCCGCCTGCCAGTTTTACAGTATCATAGACCATCGGCAGACCCAGCCCCGATCCTTTGCTGCCCTTGGTCGTAAAGAAAGGGTTCAGGGCTTTCTCTAAACCTTCCTCGGAAAAACCCGGTCCGGTATCGGTGACCGCAATCTCAATCCAGATCTCTCCGATCTTATGCGCGCTGATCGTCACCTGACCAAATCCAGCACAGGCATCGCGCGCGTTCAGAACAAGGTTCAACAACGCGTCCTGCACCATGCCCGGGTCCAGCATCAGCGCCTCATCCGGCAGAGTGTTGACTACCGACAGGCCGACGCCTCGCGGCAGGGATGGCGAGGCGAGGATGCGTAAATCTTCCAACAAGCCCCGCATGTCGGTTGCTTTTGGTTGAAATGTTCGGTTGCCGGTCATATCCGCGATCCGGTTCAGCAATTGCCCGCCCCTCAGCGCGGTTTGCTGGGTCGCGGCCACAAGCTCTCGCGCGGCTTCGGACAAATCCATCTTTTCCAACCGGGACTGCATACCCAAAATGATGGTCAACAGGTTCGAGAAATCATGCGCCAACCCACTGGTCATCTGCGCCGCCATGGCCCGGCGACGTGTCTGTTGCAGGGCCACACGCGCCTGCGTTTCCTCGGTAATATCGACAGACATCACATAGACGCCCCCCTCACCATCTGGTGAAAACGACACGCGGATGCGGCGGGAATCCTGATCCTCTGTGAACTCGAACACCGACGTTTCACCGCCATAGGCTTTGAGCAGGTAAGGTTCTACACGGGTAAAGGCCGCAGCACCCAACGCGTCAGATATGTGCATATCCAGAATTTCAGAAGGTCGGCTCGGCATGACCGAGCTGAGCCGTCGGTTGGAGTAATCATACCGCCCGTCCGGATTCAGATGGGCAATATGGGCCGGCATCATCTCGGTCGTCATGCGTGTGCGGGCTTCGATCTCGGTCAGCTGACGTTTGGCCTCTTCCAGCGCGGAGTTGGTCGCCGCTAGTTTCCGGTTGGCTGCCAAAAGCTCCTCGGCGCGGTCCAGCAATTGATCCGACAGTTCCTCGGACCGGGCACGCAGCAGGGCCTCGGCCTGTTTGGTGTTGGTGATATCGGTGTAGACGGATACCCAACCGCCTGTGGGCAAAGGCGCACCTTCGACCGAAATCACGCAGCCGTTGGCGCGCACACGTTCCATGTAATGAGGCTCGAACGCCAGCGCCTGTTGAACCCGCTGAGCGACGGCATCCTCGACATCAGTAACTTCACCATATTCACCGTGCGCAACCAGATAGCGGATCGTGTCGGCGAACAGCGCTCCGGGCTGCACAAGTTCATCCGGCAGGTCGAACATATCCTGAAAACGGTGGTTGCTGACCACAAGCCGCAATTTGCTGTCGTAGATCGACAGGGCCTGACCGATCAGGTTCAGACCCGCACTGGTCATCGACTTTATCTGTTGTTCAGTTATGTCCAATTTCGCCCTCTCCGCGAACCATGCGTAGCATCGGTTTCGTCACAGGTGTATAGGACAGATTGGATCAGTACCGCGGTTTGGACTTTGCCCCATCCGGCGTGATGGAATGCAGCGACAGCGTATGGTCCATGTTACGCATCCGATGCCGCAACATTTGCCGCCCCAAACGCGCCAGGTCCACCGCATGATCGGGGTTGCTTGCAACATCCTCCAGCTCGCCCTTGCCGTCGTGATCGAAAAGCAACGGCGGCAAATCAGCAGCAAATTCGACCAAAGTGAATCGGTCGTCGCGCAGAATGCCCAAACACGAGTCGCTGTTGCCCGTGCCCAATTGCTGTTGCCACAACGTAGGGTTTTCGGGCTCCGAGAAATCAAGCTCGCTAAAAGAATAGCCGCGCCAATCCTCAGGTACTTCGCCACGCAAAAGCGGCAACAAGGACCGGCCATCCATCGCATTCGGAACCGTCTGACCAACCCATTCAAGGATC
Source organism: Ruegeria sp. BC5 (assembly GCF_056539205.1). Lineage (NCBI taxonomy): Bacteria > Pseudomonadati > Pseudomonadota > Alphaproteobacteria > Rhodobacterales > Roseobacteraceae > Ruegeria > Ruegeria sp. BC5. Next base: position 180,102 of record NZ_JBQFUN010000002.1, on the reverse strand, counting down.
GTCGGGGTTATATCGACCGACTCGGTTGGCGCAGACACTACCTTGCCCGCCTGAGATTCATTACCCGGCACCCGTATCATCAGCGGCGTATGATAGGCCGCGTCATAGACTGTCATCTTGCCCCAGCTGTGCCGATCACCCAGCATCTCGCCGTGATCGGCGGTGATCACCAGCAGCGTATCGTCGTATTGCCCGCTGTCCTTCAGGTACTGGATAACGCGACCTACATGATGATCCACTTCGGTTGCCAGCCCCAGATAGACCGAGCGCAGCGTCTGGATATTCTCAACCGTGGGGTCAACGTGATCGAAACCCAATACGAAATCCGCCGCCGTCTGCTTGTCCATCGTCGGGCCAAAGAAGGGATGCATCGCCCGTTCCTCAGCTGCTTCAGAGCAACCCGCAGGCAGCGGCAATGACGCCGGATCGTACATGTCATTATACGGTGCCGGGGCCACCAGCGGTGGGTGTGGTCGGATATAGGTCAAATGGGCAAACCAGTTCTGGCCCTTGAGCGCGGCAAGACTGTTCAGGAATGTGTCGGTCAAAAAGGCCGTGTCGCTGTCTTCGGCCTGGTACAGGGCCGGATCATTCAGGCGCGGTGCATCTCCGGTCGGCGACACCGGTTTGTGAACGTCCCAGTAATCGTCAAAGCGGTACCCTTTCTGCATCAGATGGGATCGCCACGGGTAGGATTCCTCCAACCGCATCTCGACGATTTCATCAAACCCGGCCATCGGGTTCTCATAGGATTTCAGAACCGGGTCACCTGCGTCATGCACACGCGGATCGGCCGAGGTATCGGTATAGCCGAACAGCATGGGCAGGTAACCGGCCTTACGCATCTCGGTCGCGATATTCGGCGTATCATGCCGCAGCGGTGTGCCATTGCGGACCGAGCGGTGATTCATCGCATACTGCCCAGTCAGGATCGAGGCCCGCGAAGGCCCGCAAGGATTGGTGACCGAAAAGTGGCGGTCAAATGTCACGGCCTCATCCATAAACGCCCGCATGTTCGGCAGATCGACGTGATCCGCAAGGGCACCGTTCAGGCAATCTGCCCGCAACTGATCAATAATGATGAACAGGACATTTCCCGCGTGCTTCATGACACTTACCTTGATTCCAACGAGGCGTTTCCGCTGCAGACTGTGACTTGGTTCCGTGGTCGCGGCAAGCCGTTCATCGCGCTGATATTTGAGCACGCTTTTTTTCGTATCACGTACAAAAAACAGTCATTTAAGGGGATGGCGCACATGGCTAGCGTCAGGCGGACCCAAATTGTCACACCCCTGCTATGGTATGACGGCAAATCTGGTCACAGCGTAAAAATCCGTTGCAGCACAAAGTGGTTTCACATCACATACGACCATGACGCAGCCCATGATACATTCGGAACATGACGCCGACGGCGTCTGCCTGCGTATTTCGGGTGAAATGCTCACCAAATCTCTGGCGTCAGTAGAACAGGCTTTTGCCTCAACTCAACCCCAGGGTGGCAACGTCACGTTTGATCTGTCTCAGGTCGAGGCGCTGGATACCGGTGGCGCATGGCTGGTTGCCGATTTGGCCCGGCGAAACCGGGCCGTAGGCGCCGAGGTTCGGTTCGAAGGGTTAAGCCCGGCTCAGTCCGCCCTGTTGGACACTGTAGCCAAGAACTTACCTGACGATCCCGGTATCGAAGCGGAACACCGCAGTTTTGTTGATTGGGTCGCCAGCGTTGGTCAAGGCACAGCCGGTGCCTGGAAAGACACCCTTTCGATGCTGGGCTTTCTGGGCCTGACCCTGCATCGGTTGGCCCGCACCATTATTATGCCATGGCGGTTGCGACAGGCAGCGCTGGTATCTCAGATGGAGGAAACGGGTTTTAGGGCCATCCCGATTGTTGCCCTGATGGGGTTTTTGATCGGCGTTGTACTGGCCTTTCAGGGGGCCACTCAGCTGAAACAATTCGGGGCCGAGATTTTCGTGGTCGAACTGATCTCGATCTCGGTGCTGCGCGAGCTGGGCATCCTGCTGACGGCCATCATAGTTGCGGGCCGGTCCGGGTCGGCTTTCACCGCGTCAATCGGATCGATGAAAGTGCAGGAAGAGATCGACGCCATGCGAACGCTGGGCCTCGACCCGATCGAAGTGCTGGTGATCCCGCGCGTAGTCGCTTTGTTGATAATGTTGCCGATCCTGGGTTTCATTGCGGATATGGCCGCCCTGATCGGTGGGGGTTTGATGAGCTGGATTGATCTTGGCATCAGCCCCGGCATGTTCGTGACGCGGCTGAAGGAAAGCACCGGCATCTGGCATTTTGCCATCGGCATGATCAAAGCCCCGTTTTTTGCCGTGGTCATCGGCGTTATCGCCTGTTGGCAGGCAATGCAGGTGAAGGGATCGGCCCAGAGCGTCGGCCAAAGAACAACAGCCTCCGTTGTGCAGTCGATCTTTATGGTAATTGCACTGGACGCGCTGTTTTCGATCTTCTTCTCGGTGTTGGAGGTCTGACATGGACGGGAGCGTGCTTGAAAAGACCTCGGAAACCGGCGCTCAGCGCGAGGCAGTGATCCGCGTGCGCAATCTGACCAACCAGTTTGGAACGCAGGTGGTGCATCAGAACCTTAACCTGGACGTCTGGCGCGGTGAAGTATTGGGCATCGTTGGCGGATCGGGCACCGGCAAGTCGGTGCTGTTGCGCACGATTGTTGGGTTGAACAGACCCGCCGCAGGCAGCATCGAAGTATTGGGTGTCGACGTCCTGAACGGGCCCGAACAGGAACGTCGCCGCATCGAACGGCATTGGGGCGTGGCCTTTCAGGATGGCGCGCTGTTTTCGTCTCTGACAGTTTTGCAGAACGTCATGGCCCCGCTGCGCGAACACACCGGGCTAAGTGAAAAGCTGATGTGTGCCCTTGGCAGCCTGAAGATCAGCCTTGTAGGTCTGCCACAACTGAGCTGCGGCAAGTTTCCGTCAGAACTGTCCGGGGGTATGCGCAAACGCGCAGCCTTGGCCCGCGCACTGGCACTGGACCCCGAGATCGTGTTTCTGGACGAACCCACTGCGGGGTTGGACCCGATCGGGGCGGCGGCTTATGACGAGTTGATCGGCGAGTTGCAACACGCGCTGGGGCTGACCGTGTTTATGGTTACGCATGATCTCGATAGCCTCTATGCCATTTGCGATCGTGTCGCAGTGCTGGCCGAAAAACGCGTTCTGGTTGAAGGACGGATTGAAGAAATGACCAAAGTCGACCATCCTTGGGTGCAGGAATACTTCACCGGCCCCCGGGCGCGCGCGGCGCAAAAGAAGGGGCAGGACAGGTAGAGGCCATGGAAACCCGAGCGAATTATATCCTGATCGGCGCCTTCACCCTTGCGGGTATCCTTGGCGCATTCGGCTTTTTCCTATGGTTGGCGAAATTCGAGGTGTCGCGGCAATACGCCTATTATGATGTACTGTTCGACAACGTATCTGGCCTGTCTGCGGCAGGCGGCGTCAGCTACAATGGTCTGCCGGTCGGTCAGGTTATTTCGCTGAATCTGGACGAGGACGACCCGTCCAAGGTACGGGTCAGGCTTGAGGTCGACGCAGACATCCCCGTAACCGAAGACACAATTGCGCAGTTGCAATCACTGGGTGTCACGGGCGTTAGTTACGTGGAACTGACCGGCGGGTCCGCCAGCGGCACAAAACTGCCACAAGACAGTGTGATTAAAAGCAAGCGCAGCGCCATTCAATCGTTGTTTGAGGGCGCCCCGAAGGTGCTGGACGAGGCCGTTACCCTGCTGGAAAACCTCAATGCCGTAGTCGATGACAAGAACCGCAAATACGTCAGCGACATTCTCGACAATTTGGCTTCCGCTTCAGGCAAGTTGGAAAAGACGCTTTCGGATTTCGAAAACCTGTCGACGGACCTTGGGGGCGCCGCCAAAAAGCTTGGCGATTTCACAGATCGACTGGATCAGTTGGCCGACACCGCCGAAACGACCCTGACAACCGGCACGGATACGCTGAAAAGCGTGAAAACCGCATCGGACTCGGCAACCGCAACTCTCGACAGCGCCAAGGTCACAATCGAAACAGCGGATCGCATAATTCAGGAAGATATCCGTCCCTTCATCGAACGCGCCACAAACCTAGCCGAGAACCTGAACGGTCTGACGAGCGAGGCCGAAGTCTCGCTGGCGACTATCACCGAGACATTCTTGAATGCAAATAAAACGCTGGGGTCAATCACGGGTGCGATGGACACGGCAAAAGGCACGCTGACCTCGGCAGAACGTGCCTTTGACTCGGCCAACAAAGTCATAACCGAAGACGTCGGCACTGTAATGAACGACATCCGTACAGCCGCAAATGAGGTATCCGCGACTGTGAAGAACGTCACCCAACGTCTAGACGACATATCCGCCGATATCCTGAGCGCATCGAAATCAGCCTCGGAACTGCTGGGCACCATCGACGGTATCGTCCAGGACAACCGCCGTCAGCTGTCCGATTTCCTGCGGGTCGGTCTGCCGCAGTTCACCCGCTTCATCGAAGAATCGCAACGACTGGTCATCAGCCTGGATCGTCTGGTGGATAAGGTCGAACGTGATCCCGCGCGTTTCCTTCTTGGAACCCAAGCATCGGAGTTTCGCCAATGATTAGGCATTTACTTGTGGTTCTCGCCCTGGTGTCTCTGGGGGGATGCGCGGGGCTGGGAACGCTCAGGCAGGCATCAAAGCCTAATGATTTGTACTTGTTGACACCAAAAAGCACGTTTTCGTCTTCGTTGCCGCGCATTCAAAAACAGGTCGTGGTGCAGGAACCAACGGCCACCGCAGCCGTCAACACCGATCAGATTGCTATTCAACCCACCCCGTTGCAGGTCCAGTATCTGCCACGGGCGCGTTGGGTGGACCGCGCGCCGCTGATCGTTCAGGCGCTGCTGGTGGAAAGCTATGAAAACAGCGGCAAGGTGGCTGCCGTTGGTCGTTCGACCGTTGGATTGCGCGCGGACTACGTCATCGTTCCGGACTTGCGGGAATTTCAGGGCCTTGTGATCGCTGAGGACGACGGATCGTCAACTGTACGGGTCGAAGTTCGAATGAACATCAAGATCATCGACGAGTTCGAAGACAAGATCATCGCGTCAGATTCCTTCCGGGAATATGTGGTCGCCGCCAGCGATAAAACTCCTGATCTGGTCCGAGCGTTCGATGATGCGTTGGGCAAGACCATGCGGGATGCGGTGGAATGGAGTGTGCGCAAGATCAACACCCACGCCGCGAATAATTCTGATCGATTTTAGGGTAGGTAAACGGGCGCTCTTAGGTTTCAGCGCCCGCATACCGGTTTCATTGAGACAATGTCTGGGCCAAACGCATCAATGTGATGGCTTCGGCACGATACCCGAACGGGTCCTCACCCTTTGCCTCATTTGCAAGCGCAATCGCATCCGCATAGGACCACGAGCCTAAATATTCCCCGCCGCGCAGCAACTGCCCAAAGCCCGCAATGGCGTATGAGAATTCCACATCTTCAGTTACGGCCCCCTGCCCCGGCAGGATTGGATGCTGGATCAATTGGCTTTCTGCAACACCAGGGGATTTGTAACGCAGTTTGAAAAACCCTATTTCGTCCGATCCCTCGGACACCGCTTGTTCCGCATAGCGCAAGGGACCATTTCGGATGGCGTCCGACCCCACAGGTGTCACTTCGTAAATCGCAGTCACCGTATGACCGGCCCCGATATCGCCCGCGTCCACCTTATCGTTCGCGAAATCTTCGCGCTGCAAAGCACGGGTTTCATACCCGATCAGACGGTATTCGGCGATCTGCGCCGGGTTGAATTCGACCTGTATTTTGACGTCATTGGCAATCGGAAACAGCACGCCGGTCAGCTGATCGACCAGAACCTTGCGTGCCTCGCTTAATGTATCGATATAGGCCGCCTGCCCGTTCCCATTCTGCGCCAGCGCCTGCATGGTCGCATCGTCCAGATTTCCCCGACCAAAGCCCAGAACGCTTAGAAACGTGCCGCTGTCGCGTTTTTGGGCTATGAAATCTTTCAAAGCGTCCGGGTCCGACAGGCCAACATTGAAATCACCATCCGTGGCCAGGATAACGCGGGTGACCTCGCCATCCTCAACCATGCTTTCCGCCACCTGATAGGCCTGCTGCAACCCGGCCTGCCCGGCGGTCGAACCCCCGGCCTCCAATTGGTCCAGCGCGTTTAGGATTTTGGACCGTTCCGACGCCGCCGTCGGCTCCAGCACTTGCCCGGCGCCGCCCGCGTAAGTGACGATTGACACCTGATCTTCGGGCCGCAATTCCGATAGCATCAGGCGGAAAGATTGTTTCAGCAGCGGCAGTTTGTCGGTATTTTGCATCGAACCCGACGTGTCGATCAGAAACACTAGGTTCAGCGGTGGGCGATCTTCGATTTGCGGAAGCGCACCCTGAATGCCGATATGGACCAGCTGCGTGCCTTCGTTCCAGGGTGTTGGGGTCACCGAAATCGAAGGCCGGAACGGCACATCACTTTCGGGCGCGAGATAGCTGTAGGGGAAATAATTCACCATCTCTTCAACCCGCACCGCATCTTTCGGCGGCAACTGACCACGCATCAGCGACGACCGGACAATCGAATACGAGGCCGTGTCGACATCAATCGAGAAAGTCGAAACGGGATCTTCGGCTGTCACCTTTAGAGGGTTGGTGGCAGTGTTGGAGAAGGTCTCGGTGTTTTGATTATCACCGATGGCACCTAGTACTCTACCTCCAAGAAATGGCTCAGCGGTATTAGGTGCAATCTCAAACAAAACTGAACCATCGCTTTCGGCAGTAAACCCTTCCTGCCGTTTCGCTGTCCGTGAGACCACCACAGGGACATCTACAACCGGCTTTTCCAGCGGAGCTGCAGCTGTTTCCTCTAAAGAATCCGCTTCGAGCTCAGTAACCGAATGGGGAGCCTGCGACGTCGTGGATCGACTCTCGATTCTCGAATTCGGCTCCAGAACATAATCCCGCGTCTGCGGTAGAATCGCCACCAAGGCCACAGCAGCAATTGCGGTTGTCGCGGTCAATGCGCCGCGATGCGTCAAGACATTCAACATGGACTTCGCTCCTTCTGTCAGGCGGGCTATTGGGCCTCGCTTGACAGTCGGACGCGCGCCAGACTGCAATCCTTGGGCGCGGGCGAAACTTTTCTGCGCCTGCTGCAGATTTTCCACCCGACGCTGCGCATCCGGCGCGGGGGTGGCGGCATTCATCAAGGTTTTGAAATCTTCAAGATCGTCTGTCATTGAGCCAGCTCCTCTTGCCGCAAGGCCCGCAGGCGTTTGCGGATATCCGACATGCGCCAAGACACTGTGCCTTCAGATACGCCCAGCACATCAGCAGCCTGGGAATGGGTCATCTCTTCCTCAAGCGTCAGGGCCAAAGTGTCCTGCAATTCTTGCGGTAAGGCGCGCATGGCCCGTTGCAACCAATCGACCGCTTCGGCGGTCTCCGCCGCTTCGGCCCGGCGCATCTGCTCAACATCGCCCCACCCGACCGCAGCACGGCTGTGACTGGCTTGCCGACGGCGCGCATCTTCGGCGGCGTTGACGACAACACGATACAGCCAAGTGGTGAATTTGGCCTGCGCCCGAAACCCAACAATCTTGGTTGGTAAGGCGGCGCAGATATCCTGTGTCAAATCTTCGGCCTGATCACCGCGCCCACTCAACCGAAAAGCCAGACGAAAAATCCGGTCGTAATGGCGCGCAAGAAGGGCAGCGAACGCATCCGCGTCCCCCTTCGCGGCAGCTTTGGCCAGATCCTCATCCGAAGTTGTCATACGCATCACGATGAGTAAGACGGACCAGAAAGGTCAATCCTTGGCGGCGGGTCGAAAAAAATTAAAAATGACTTGCCGATGCCATTTTCCAATCCGCAGCAAAGGCTTCGGGGGGCGTATCGGTCAGCAAGGCGCCTTCATCAATAAAAGTGTACATTTCGGCATAGGACCGCTCGTGTTCATCCGCGTTGCGACAGCGGATATCGCTTGGATGCAGGTCAGAGACTTTTTCTTTACCCATAGCTCCCAAAAGCTCTCGAAAGCTTTCCAGCGTGGCGTCATGAAAGCGCTGCACCCGAACGCGTTTTTGCGGCACGTTCACTGCCCGTCCCCGGACCGGGTCTTGTGTGGCGACACCCGAAGGGCAGCGGTTCGTATTGCAATGCAACGCCTGTATGCAGCCGACCGCAAACATCATCGCCCGCGCCGCGTTGCACATATCAGCCCCAAGCGCAAATTTCTCGACCATGTCATAGCCCGTGGCCACCTTGCCCGAGCAGATGATCCGCATCTTGTCGCGCAAACCAGCGCCACGCAGGCAGTTGTTAACAAAGATCAACGCCTCGTTCAGGGGCACGCCGAGGCGGTTGGTGAATTCAACCGGAGCCGCCCCGGTGCCCCCCTCGGCACCGTCAATGGTAATAAAGTCGGGCAAAATTCCAGTTTCCAACATCGCCTTGCAGATCGCCATAAACTCGGAAGGACGTCCAATGCACAGCTTGAAACCGACGGGTTTTCCGCCTGACAATTCACGCAGGTGCTGAACGAAATGCATCAAACCCGTCGGGCCTTCAAAGGCCGAATGGATGGGAGGAGATATGACGTCCTGATGCTCGGGTACGTGGCGGATTTCGGCGATTTCCTTATCCACCTTGGCCGCAGGCAGAACCCCGCCATGGGATGGTTTCGCGCCCTGCGACAGTTTGATTTCAATCGCTTTGACCACATCTTTTTGGGCTTTTTCAGCGAATTTATCCTTATCGAACGTACCTTCGAGCGTACGGCATCCAAAATAGCCCGTACCGATCTGCCAGATGATATCACCGCCCTCGGCCAGATGGTGCGGAGACAACCCACCCTCACCCGTGTTATGCGCAAACCCCCCATCCTTGGCACCGCCATTTAACGCCCGGATCGCATTGGCGCTGAGTGCGCCGAAACTCATGGCGGATACGTTCAGACGCGAGGCATTATAGGGTTTGGTACACTGGGGTCCGCCCAGCATGACCCGTTCCTCACTTTCGGCCACCTCTTTGGGTGCAAGTGAATGGTTGGCCCGGTGATACCCTACGGTCATGATGTCGAATTGTGTGCCAAAAGCCTGTGTATCCATCTGCCCCTTGGCGCGGGAATAGACCAGGCTGCGGATGATACGGTTATAGGGGCGCCCGCTTTCGTTGGTCTCAACAAAGTATTGGCGGATTTCCGGGCTGACAAATTCCAGCATGTACCGGAAATGCCCCAGAACCGGATAATTGTTCAAAACGTTATGCTTTGTGGTCAGCATGTCATACAGGCCAACCACTGCGTAGGGGATCAGCAGGACCAGTAACCAATGCGCCGGTGGCCAGTACAGCCCCCACAACACAGTCAGCGGCAAACACACGTAGCTGAGGAAGTAATAGAGTTGACGTACAATCATTTTGCGCTCTCCCAAGGTGTTGCCAAACCGGCTAATGGCAAGCGTGGATCAATTCGGCTTTTGATTGCAAGCGTTTGAACCAAACGTCACGCGATCAGGTTAGATTACAAAACAGGCAGAATACAGAGCCACTGTTGATCCCCCTTGCCCCAATAGGTATGCCAAAACAAAGGTGAAATTGGGCAGGAATCCAGGCCGTGACACAGACCCGACCCGCCGTCCGGACCACGGCCATCACGTTTGCTGCCGTTTTCGTAGGGGGCGCTGCGGGGTCGTTGCTGCGCGAGGCGCTCTCGGCCCAGATCCCCGGCGCTCCGATTCTGACGGCCACGTTTGGGATCAATATTGTGGCCTGTTTCATACTCGGTTGGCTTTATGCAGTGCGGTATCGCGTGCATGCGCATGTATTGCATCTAGGCGCCGTCGGGTTTTGCGGTGGTCTGTCTACGTTTTCCTCATTTGTGGCTGAGCTGGAGCGTATGGCGGCAACGCATCTTTGGGGCGCTATTTCGGCTGCTGGTCTGGAAATAGCGGTTGGCCTCGCGGCAGCCGTTCTGGGTGAGGCTATCGGACGGCGTCTCCTAGGGCAGAGGCCAGCAAAATGACTGAGCTGTACCTGCACGCCATGTTCGGGCTGGGCGGCGGTCTGGGCGCAGTGCTGCGCCATTGGGTCGCCCTGCGGGTTCGCCACGACCTGCCGTTTGCAACACTGATTGTAAATGTTCTGGGCAGCCTGCTTCTTGGTCTGTGGATCGGTTTCCTGGGTGGGCCAGTCGATTTGGGCGAAGAAGAAAAACGGCTGGTCTTCGGGTTCTGCGGCGGGTTCACCACTTTCTCAAGCTTTGCTTATCAGTCGCTGGAGTTGCGGCGGCAACGCACGATTGCGCTGGCGGCGGGGAATATTCTACTTAGCCTGATCTTGTGTTGGCTTGCCTTGTTGCTGGGATTGTTCCTGACACACTAGTGCGCGGGAACAGCAGACTGTGTGCCTGGCTTAGGAGCGCGGCAGAAAAACAGCAAAGGAATCGTCGCCAGGGCCAGCAAACCCAGGTTATTGAAAACGGTCAGATATGAAATCAGTTCAGCCTGCTGGCTGATCGCTTGCCCCAGTATGGCAGCGCCTTGCGCACTGTCGGGCGTCAGGCCAAGCGGTTGCAGATAAGCCTGCGCAGCCGGGTTGTAAGGGGTCACATTCTGGCCAAGCACAGCGGTATTCGTCTGCAACCCGCGCACCACCCATGTCCCAACAAGCGAAATTCCAACCGACGACCCCAACTGACGGGTCACGTTGAACAATCCAGACGCTTCGTCCTGCCGGGTTTTTGAAATACTCTCGAACGCCAGAATCGACATGGGCACAAAGACCAACCCCATACCCAGACCGCTGACGGCACCTGGCCAGGCCAGCTCCCAAAACCCCGCATTCATATTCAGCGCGCCCATCATGAAGTTGCTTACCGCCGTCAACGCCATGCCCAGCCCGGCCAGAATACGCGGATCAAAACGATGCACCAGTACAGCGCCAGTAACCACCATGGACAGACCCGCCGTAATACCCCGCGGAATGAACAAATGGCCTGAGGCGATGACCGGATAGTCCAGCAGGTTCTGCACAAAAGTTGGCAGGATCGCGATGCCTCCGAACAGCGAGATCGCAAACCCTGCGATGACCAGATTGCACAGGGCAAAATTCCGGTCCGCGAAAAGGCGTAGATCAACGACGGGGCGCTTCGAGCTGAGCGCATGAACAACAAACCCCAACGCGCCCAGAACCGACGCGATCAGCGCCACCTGTATCACACGAGAGGTCAACCAATCCTTGGTTTCCCCCTGATCCAGTATGTATTGCAGGCACCCAATGCCGATGGCCAGCAAGGCCAAACCGATCCAGTCGATCTTGACCTCTTCGGTTTCATCATCCGGCAGCTCTCCGGCCAGCAACAGCAGGGCCATGGCCGCCACCGGCAGGTTTACGAAAAACACCATTCGCCACGAGAAATACTCGGTCAGGATGGCCCCGACTGTCGGCCCCAAGACGGGGGCAACCACGACGCCCAGACCAAAAACAGCCATCGCCTGCCCGCGTTTTTCGCGGGGATAGGCATCAAACAGGATGGACTGCGACAACGGGATTAGGAACGCACCGAACATGCCCTGCGCCAGTCGGAAGAAGACGATTGTCTCAAGGCTCCACGAGAGGCCGCACATGACGGACATAGCGGTAAAGCCCGTGATGGCGGTCAGGATCAGCCGTCGCCGTCCGACCCGGCGGGAAACAAACCCCGTCAGCGGCATGACCACGACAGCCGAGACGATATAGCTGGTCAATATCCACGTTGCCTGATCGGTTGTGGCCCCGAAAGCGGCCTGAATATGTGGCAGCGCAACATTGACAATGGTGCTGTCCAACACCTCGAGTATAGCGCTGAGAACAACGGCGATCACAATCACCGGATTGACGCGGCTGGCCGCCGATCCCGTCATTTTTCTGCCTGGTCGACGGTCGTATCCACAGTCACTTTGCTGCTGCCACCCACACGTAGGGGCACATCGGTCGGATCAAGTTCAACGCGCACCGCAAAGCGGCGGGTGACCTTGACCCAATTGCCGCTGGCATTCTCGGACGGCAAAAGCGAGAAAGTATCCCCCGAGCCGCGCCCGATCGAGGCGACCTTGCCCGTCAGCGTCACACCCGGCAGCATGTCGATCTGAACCGTAACCGGTTGGCCCGGGCGAATGCGCGGCAGAGCGGTTTCCTTGAAATTCGCATCCACCCACCACTGTGACGACTCTACAATCGAAAACTGCGGCGCATTGGCGGCCACCGCTGAACCTGGCCGTAAGGTCAGGTTAGCAATCCAACCATCCGCCGCTGCATAAACCTTGGTCCATCCCAGATCCGCCTGTGCGATCTCAAGCTGTGCGCGGGCAGACAGAACGTCATCTTGCTTTGCGGCCACACCGCTTTGCAGGGCCAACAGGCCGGACTGGCTGGCGGTCAGTCTGGCCGAGGCCTGCGCGAATTCTGTCGTTGCCTGGTCCAATGTGACCTGCGCCACATCTCCATCCGCAAAAAGCGCCTTGTTGCGTTCAAAATTGTTGTTGGCCGTGTTGAAGGCGGACTGAGCTGAATCGACCGCTGCCTTGGCCGCTGCGATCTGGGTCGAAAACGTTTGAACCTGCTGTATGGCTCTGTCCAGATCGGCCTGCGCCTGATCGACGGTTGCCTTGAATTGCGTATCGTCGATGGTGAACAGTAGGTCCCCTGCCTTGATTGGCTGATTGTCATTGATCGGCACCTCAGCAACCTTCCCGGTTACCTGCGCCGCCACGTTGATGATATTAGCACCGACATAGGCGTCTTTGGTCGTGGGGTACCTTTCCTCATGGCGCCAATACAGCAACAGACCAGCGGCGATGGCAATCAGCATGGCGGCAACGGCGACGCCTTTAATCGATTTCATGCGTCAGACCTTATACAATTCGCTACATCGGGTATGTGTGCATTCGCACCGCCAAATTGCCCATAATCCAGACAGTCCCAAGGATGATGATCAATAGCACCAGCGTGGAGAAAAGGATCAAATCCAGGTCTTCCCGGCTGCTGCGGCGGCGATCAATATGCAAGAAATAAACCAGTTGCACGACCAGTTGCGCCAACCCCAATAACGCGATTGAAAGGTAAACCCCCTTGGTCTCGATGCCGTATTTATAGGCTATCGCGAACACCGCCCCTGTCAGCAAAAGCGAGCCACCATAGCCAATTATGTAGCGCCGACGCTCGCGCCGGTGCATCTCGCTGCGCTTATCCATAGGTCAGCCCTCCGAAATAAACGATGGTGATAATCCCGATCCAGATCAGGTCGAGAAAGTGCCAAAACAATGCCAACCGCACCACGCGCGACATCAGCAGATCAGTCAAGCCAAACAGGCGCAGCTGAATGCCCAACACGATCAACCACAAGCACCCAGCAGCCACGTGCAACCCATGCAGAGGCACCAGACCGTAGAAGGCCGATAGAAACCCGCTGCGTTGAGGGACACCGCCTTTTTCGGTCATCGCCACGAAATCGCGGATTTCCAGCACCAGAAAGCTGAGACCCAATACCAGCGTCACGCAGAACCAGAACACGATCCGCCATCTGGGCAGGTTGTATTTCAGCGCCAGCATTGCCAGCCCCACGGTAAGGCTGCTGGTCAAAAGGATTATCGTCTGGGCAAAGATGCTTCTCAGATCGAACAGCTCGTGCGGACCGGGCCCGCCAGCCTGTGCATCGATCATGGTGATGTAAATGGCGAACATCAGGCCGAAATAGACCAGATCGCTCATCAGAAAGACCCAGAATCCAAAAGTGACAACCTCGGCGGCCTGGTCCGCGCTTGCATGCCGCCGGCCGAGGTTCAGCCCCGGATAGCTGTGCGTCGGTGCGCGTTTCATGTCACTGCCTCCAGGTCAGGGCGGGCAAGGCCGCGATTTTCCGGAGCGATTTCATGATCGCGATCCACCGGTGCAGAGCTGCGCACCAAATCAAGCCAGGCTTCGTGTTGTTTGCGAACCTCCTCGGCGGGGATGACCTCTTCGGTGTCCAGCCTGAAGGTCCACAGGATGAAGGACAGCAACATCAACGCTGTTACCAGTGCGGCCAGCCACCAGATCCACCAGACCAATGCGAACATCCAGACTCCGCTGAGTACACACAGGATGAACCCGATCCCAGTGTTGCGCGGCATCGAGATATCTTCGTACTCATCAGGTGTCGGATAGGCCTCACCCCGTTCCTTTGCGGCGGCAAAGTTATCCCGATCCGTCACCTGCGGGATGACGGCAAAATTGTAGGGCGGCGGCGGCGACGGGATCGACCATTCCAGCGTGCGCGCATCCCACGGATCGCCGACTGGCACGCGGGTGTTTTCCCGGTCGCGGATACTGACCCACAATTGCATAACCACCGCCAACAGCGCCGACAAGATCACCAGCGCGCCGATGACGGCGATGATCATATAGGGGTGGAAACTGGGGTCTTCCCAACTGAACGACCGGCGCGGCATCCCCATGAGGCCAACGAAATAAAGCGGCAGGAAAGTCAGCATGAACCCAACCGTCCACAATACCACTGTGATGCGCCCCCAACGCTCGTTCAGCCGGAACCCAAAAGCTTTGGGGAACCAGTAATTGTATCCGGCCAGCAGGCCGAACAGCACGCCCGGCAACAGAACATTGTGGAAATGCGCCACAAGGAACAGAGTGTTATGCACCTGATAATCGACCGTCGGATTGGCAAGGATCACACCCGACAAGCCACCAATCACAAACAACATCAGAAAGGACAGGCCGTACAGCATCGGCACCGAAAACCTGATACGGCCACGATACAGAGTCGCCATCCAGTCATAGACCTTCACCCCGGTTGGAATGGCGATCAGCATGGTGGCGATGCCGAACACAGCATTGATCAGAGCGCTTTGGCCCATAGTAAAGAAATGGTGCAGCCAGACGGTAAAGGACAGCACCGCGATGCACATTGTGGCAATCACTAGCGAGTTGTACCCGTAAAGCCGTTTGGCCGAGAATGTGGCGAAAACCTCGGAATAGATACCATAAGCGGGCAGAACCAGCAGATAGACCTCGGGGTGGCCGAACAGCCAGAACAGGTTGGCATAGTTCATCATGTTGCCGCCAAGGTCGTTGGTGAAAAAATGGAAATCCAGATACCGATCCGCCGCCAGCATCAGTGCGGCCACGCCGAGCGGCGGCATGGCAAAGATGATCAGGATCGAGCTGCTGATGATTGTCCAGCAATACATTGGCAGCCGCATGAACTTCATCCCCGGCGCCCGCAGCTTATAGATCGTGACTGCAAAGTTGATCCCCGTCAGCGTGGTACCGATGCCTGAGACAACAATGGCCCATATCCAGTAATCCGGCCCCACGCCGGGGTTAAAGGCGGCCCCGGTATAAGGCGGATAAGCCGTCCACCCCCCGGTTGAGAAATTGCCAACCACCAGCGACACCATCAACATCATGCCCGCCGAGACGGTCAGGCCCAGACTGATCTGGTTCATTACCGGAAAGGCCACATCCCGCGCACCGATCATCAGCGGGATCAGGTAATTCGCGAGCCCGAAGACAAAGGGCACGGCGACAAAGAACACCATGATCGTGCCATGGGTGCTGAACAACTCGGCAAAGTGTTCGGCCTCAAGGAAACCATCGCCCGGCCCGGCTGCTTGTTGGGCGCGCATGACAACGCCTTCAAGCACGCCGCGCGCCAGCATGACGATGGCAAAGACGATGTACATAATGCCGATTTTCTTGTGATCTGCGCTGGTTAGCCAGTCGCGCCACAAAGGCCCCCACAGGCGGAACCATGTCAGTGATCCGACCACGACAATGACGCCTACGATCACCACGGCCGCCGCCGCGTTGGCCACGATTTCATTTGCGTTAGGGTTTTGGATCAGACCCGTGATCGGGAAGGCATCCCAGTTCAGACGGCCAAAGAATCCTGTTTCGGTCATTGCACGCCCTCTTGCCCGTATTCAGCGGTTCCCGGTTGTTGATCGCGTGGCAACGGTTGCCCACCGTGATAGCGGTGCAAAATGGACTGGAACAGATCACCGTCCTCCAGCGTAAAATAAAGCGCATTGAGTGGCATCAGTGAGGTCCCCAACACTGCCTGTACCTCATCCCGATCCGTGCGCATGGCCAGCGTTCTGTACGTGTCTTCGGTCAGAGGGATCCCATGGGTGCGAACACTTTCAACCCAGGCATTAAAGTCTTCGGGCTGCATCGCCTGAGTCAGAAACTTCTGCTTGGTAAAACCCCGCCCATTATACTGCGTGTTTTCGCCCTGCATCGTCTCAGGCGTATCGGCGACCAGATGCAGCTGAGTCGTCATCCCCGGCATCGCGTAGATCTGCCCCGCCAGAGCGGGGATCATAAAGGATTGCATCACCGTATCCGTCGTCAGCGTCATCGCCACTTGCTGTTTGACAGGAATGCCGAACTCTCCAACGGTGGCGATACCAAGATCGGGGTAAATGAACAGCCATTTCCAATCGAGGCCAACAACCTGCACGTTCAGCGCGGGTGTTTCACCGAACGGAGCGGCGTAAGGGTCCAGCCGGTGGGTGGCTTTCCACAGGTAAAACGAAAGCAGCGCCACGATCACGACCGGTACGCCCCACATGGCAAATTCCAGCTTGCCCGAGAAATCCCATTTGGGCCGGTACTCTGCCGCGCTACCCTTGCGCCGCTGGTACCGCAAGGCGATCAGCGGCACCAATACTAAAACCGGCAATACGGCGATCATGATCAGAACAGTCGCCCGCAGCAGGTGGGTTTTCTGAACCGCCGCAATAGGGCCTTGCGGGTCCATGAAGCTGTTGCTTGCCCACGCCATCTGTGCCGAGGTCACAACAACCGCGATCACCAATGCCATTGCTGAAGGTTTGAGTAAGGCCACGCCTGATAGTCCTCTTAAGCCTTCGTTTCGGCCAACTATCGGCAGAGTCACAGATTTTCTCAAGGTTTTTTCCAAAACCGTCGATTGTTTCACGCCCTGCCTGAACAACCACAGCATTAGGTTCGTGCAAATCGCCTTCGATGATGCGGTTGACTTGGCATCGCAGCCGGGTGAGACATTTTGGTGATGCGTTGGATTATTCTCGCCCTCGGCCTTTGGTGCCTTACGACAAGTGCAAGCGCACAGGATCGCGCGACGGTAGAACGCCAGTTTCAAGCATGGCTGCAGGATACAGTCTGGCCGCGAGCCAAGGCCAAAGGTGTTTCACGCGCAACCATGCAGCGGGCCTTTGATGGGGTAACGCTCAACTGGAAGTTGCCCGATCTGGTGCCGCCGGGCAGTTCTGCTCAGACACCCAAACAGCAAAAACAGGCTGAATTTGGATCACCTGGCCGATACTTCAGTGCCGGTTCCGTTCAGGGTGCAACTGCTACGGGGCGGCAGATGGCGCGGCGTCACGCCAAGACCCTGGCGCGGGTCGAGGCGGAAACCGGGGTTCCCGGACGGATCATCCTGGCCATTTGGGGCCGGGAAAGCGGGTATGGCCAAGTACCCATCCGCCACGATGCCTTTCAGGTGTTGGGGACAAAAGGGTTCATGAGTACCCGGGCCGCGTATTTCACCGACGAGTTGATCGCCGCACTGCAAATTGCCGAGGCCGGCCACGCCCCAACGGGCACGTTGAAAAGCAGCTGGGCGGGCGCGTTGGGTCAACCGCAATTCATGCCTTCGAACTTCCTGACCTTTGCCGCGGACGGAAATGGCGACGGGCGGTCCGACATCTGGGGCTCGGCCGAAGATACAATCGCCTCCATCGGGCATTTCCTGTCGCAACATGGCTGGGTCACCGGACGCGACTGGGGGTTCGAGGTCACGGTTCCAACCCAGATAACCTGTGCGTTGGAAGGACCGGATCAGGGTCGACCTATTCAGGACTGGGCTGCCATGGGGATCACCCGCGTATCTGGCAAGCCATTTCCACCACACGAACTGCCGGGTGAGGGGTTTCTGATGATGCCAGCTGGACGCAAGGGACCCGCCTTTATCGTCACGCCGAATTTCTACGTTCTCAAGGATTACAACAAAAGCGATCTCTACGCTCTGTTCGTGGGCCATGTCGGAGACCGCATTCAGTATGGCGTTGGGGACTTCAAAGCCCGCTGGGGCAAGGTTGATACCTTGTACCGGTCAGATATCGCAGCCATGCAACGGGCGTTGGAAAACCAGGGCCATGATGTCGGTGGTGCGGATGGATTGCCGGGGTTCAAGACTCGCCGCTCGATTGGGCGCTGGCAACAAGTGACGGGGCGCAGCCCGACCTGCTTCCCAGAAACCAGCATGAAATCCGCTCTGAGGCAGTAGCGATTCGCTGCAAATTTGATGTGAATCGAGCTTCCTTGGCGTCAAGTTTGCGGGGTGACCTTCACGAAAATGTCAAGAAACGATGAAGTTTCATTATTAAATTTCCCAACCTACGTCCATTTCGTTCACGATCCACCTGTAGTTGCTTAAATTGTGGGCACCATCTTTATCCCGATTTGAAATAATGCCACCTTCACCGGCAGTGAAAGGCAACTTTCGCAAACACGTTCCCGACTGCAAACCGAAAGACTGCGACGCGGTGTTCCTTGCGCTCTGAAAAAGCAAAATTCGAACCCGTCCTGGTCTTGTTCAGGGTCGGACAAACAAGGTGGCCTGTACCCATCCTGAAAGGATGCGCGTGCCGGACCCCTAAAAACGGGAGTAGAAAAACATGAACAAGTATATTCGTACATCTCTGGCGGGGTTGTTGACCACGACCATGATCACCGGGGCCGCCTTTGCTGCAGGCACCCATCCTACAACCGGCGAAGCGCTGGCGGATGACCAGACCTTTATCTACCGCCTTGGCGATGAACACAGCTCGGTCGACCCGCAGGTTGTCGAAGATACCTATGGGGCCGAAATCACCCGCGACCTTTTCGAAGGTCTGATGAACCAGGACGAAGACGGCAACCTGGTTCCTGGCGTTGCCACCGGTTACACCACCAACGACACCAAGGATGTTTATACCTTTACACTGCGCGACAACGCCAAGTGGTCGAATGGCGACCCGGTGACCGCAGGTGATTTTGTCTATGCCTGGAAACGCGCTGTCGATCCCGAACTGTCCTCGCCCTATGCCTGGTTCATGGAGCTGATGTCGATCGAGAATGCTGCTGAAATTATTGCCGGGAACAAGCCTATTGACGAGTTGGGCGTCAAAGCCCTCGACGATCACACTCTGGAAGTCACTCTGAGCGCGCCCCTGCCCTATTTCCCGCAGATGACCACGCACTCCACCACCTTCCCGGCCCCGCAGAAAGTGATCGAGGAACATGGTGACGCTTGGACCCGGCCCGAAAACATCGTCTCGAACGGTGCCTATATCTGGACCGAACACCTGCCGCAGGAACGCTCGGTCCGTGAACGTAACGAGATGTATTGGGATAATGAAAACACGATCTTGGACAAAGTCGTGACGCTGGTCATCAACGACGAAAACGTCGCTTTGACCCGCTATCTGGCTGGCGAACTGGACCGCACCGAAGTTCCCGCAGGGCAGTTTCCCCGCATGAGCCAGGAACACCCGGATCAGGCCATCAGCTTCCCGCGCCTGTGTAACTACTATTACACATTCAACCTGACGGAAGACGGTCCCGAAGCGTTCAAGGACCCTAATGTCCGCCAGGCACTGTCACTGGCCGTTGATCGCGAGATCATCACCGAAAAAGTCATGGCTGGTGGCCAGCCGCAGGCTTACACTTTCGCTCCCGAAGCGACCGCTGGATTCACGGTCCCCGAGGTCGAGATGGCCTCGATGACTCAGCCCGAGCGGGATGAACTGGCTAAAGAACTGCTGGCCGGTGCCGGTTACGGCCCCGACAATCCGCTGAGCTTTGAGATGGTCTACAACACCAACGAAGATCACAAGAAAGTTGCCGTGGCGCTGAGCCAGATGTGGAAACAGAAACTGGGCGTGAATGTCGAGCTGGCCAACATGGAATGGAAAGTCTTCCTGGAAGAGCGCGGCAACCAGAACTTCGATCTGGCCCGCGGCGCATGGTGTGGCGACTATAACGAGGCCTCCACCTTCCTGGACCTGCTGCAATCGCAATCAGGCTATAACGACGGCAAGTACAACAATGCCCGCGTTGACGAACTGCTGGCTGAAGCCAAAACCTCGGACGATCCTGCACCTCTGTACACCGAGGTAGAGCGGATCATTGCACAGGAAACGCCTGTGATCCCGATTTACCACTATGCCGGCGTCTACATGATGGACACCGACGTAGGGAACTGGCCGATCAACAACGTCGAGCAGAACTGGTACTCGAAGAACCTCTACAAACGCGCCGAGTAATCGTCTTTGAACCTCGCCCTGTCCCGGATGCAACCGGGGCAGGGCCAATAAACATGGGGGCATGAAATGCTTGCCTATAGTCTGCGGCGACTGCTGGTCGCCATACCGACGATCCTGTTGCTGATCGTCGCCTGTTTCTTTCTTATGCACTTCGCGCCCGGTGGGCCCTTTACCTCGGAACGGCCTCTGCCACCGGCGGTTCTGGCCAATATCGAGGCCCGCTATGGGCTGGATCAACCGCTGTGGAAACAGTTGTGGGATTACCTCTACAACATCGTCGTGCATTTCGATTTCGGCCCGTCCTTCAAGTTCAAGGACCGCGATGTGAACGACATCATCGCACAGGGTTTTCCAATCTCGCTGACCTATGGGTCGCTGTCGTTCCTGGTTGCTACCACCGTTGGTGTGGGTCTGGGGATCGCCGCCGCAATCAAGCACAACAGCTGGATCGACTATTTCGCCGTGGGTCTGGGCATTGCTGCGCAGGCGCTACCGAACTTCATCATGGGCCCGATCCTTATCCTGACTTTCACCCTGTGGCTGGGGCTGCTGCCCGGCGGTGGTTGGAATGGTGGTCAGTGGCAATATCTGATCATGCCGGTCATTGCGCTGGCGACTTCCTACATGGGGTCAATTGCACGGATTACACGGTCGTCGATGCTTGAGGTTCTGAACTCGAACTTCATACGCACCGCGCGTGCCAAGGGCCTGCCGACCAGAACCGTGATCTGGCGCCATGCGTTGAAGCCGACCCTTCTGCCTGTTGTGTCCTATCTTGGGCCGGTCTTTGTCTACGTTCTGACCGGTTCTGTCTTTGTCGACATCTATTTCTCGACCGGTGGATTAGGTCAGGCCTATGTCGGCTCGGCCCTGTCGCGGGACTATGCCGTGCTGTTGGGCGTCACGATCCTTTATGGCGCGCTGACCGTTGTCGTGAACTTGCTGACCGACCTGGCCTATGCCTGGTTCGATCCGAAAATCCGGTACTGAGGGGCTGGCAATGCTTGGAAAATCACAAAAAGCCGCTCAGCTGGCCGGAGACGTAACCGACTATACGGTTATTCAGGGACGTTCGCTGTGGCAAGACGCACGGATGCGTTTTGTTCGAAACAAAGCCGCAATGGCCAGCGTCTTCATTCTGACCATGATCGTCCTGTTCACAATCTTTGGCCCATATTTCGCCGTCTGGAGCAACGAGGAAATCGACTGGAACGTTATGGGGGACGTGGCTGGCATGGGCATGCCCTCAATCGAAACCGGGCACTATTTCGGCGTCGACGATCTGGGACGCGACCTTTACAGCCGCGTCATTCAGGCCACTACAACATCGCTGCTGGTCGGGCTTATCGGGGCGGCAACCGCACTGATTGTCGGAACCTGCTACGGTATCGCCGCCGGATATATCGGCGGGCGCACCGACGGTGTCATGATGCGGTTTGTCGACATCCTGCTGGCGATCCCGGCCACATTGATCGTCATCTTGCTGCTCGTCGTGGCGGGGCGGTCGTTCTTCATGTTGTTCATCGCACTTGGCGCGGTGGGCTGGCTAACCATGGCGCGGATCGTTCGAGGGCAAACCCTGACCCTGAAAAACCGCGAGTTCATCGAGGCTGCCCGCGCTGCTGGTGTCAGCGAGTTCACCATCATGTATCGCCATATCCTGCCAAACCTTTTGGGTGTGGTAATCGTCTATGCCTCGTTGTTGGTGCCGGAAATGATCCTGATGGAAAGCTTCATCTCGTTTCTTGGATTGGGCATTTCGGAACCCTACACGTCCTTGGGTCGTTTGATTGCCGAAGGCGCAGGAACGATGGCTTACGGGACGCTGTGGCAGTTGATGTACCCGCTGACAATCTATGTCGCCATCATCATCTCGATGTTCTTCATCGGCGATGGTTTGCGTGACGCTCTGGACCCGAAGGATCGCTGATATGAGCCTGTTCTCTGTTAAGGACCTGAGCGTCCAGTTCAATACGCCCGATGGTGTGGTCGAGGCCGTCAAAGGCATCAGTTTCGACATCAATCCGGGCGAATGCCTTGGCATCGTGGGTGAAAGCGGGTCAGGCAAAAGCCAGACCTTCATGGCCGCGATGGGATTGTTGCCGCCTGCCGGACGGGCCATGGGGTCCGCTACTCTAAACGGCAAGGAAATCCTGAACCTGCCTATCAACAAGCTGAACAAGATCCGTGGCGATGATGTCGGCATGATCTTTCAGGACCCACTGACCGCGCTGACACCGCATCTGCGGATCGGTCAGCAAATGCGAGAGGTTCTGCAGGTACATGAAGGGCTGCAAGGGTCCGCCGCTCGGGCTCGCTGTCTGGAATGGCTGGATCGCGTCCGCATCCCCGAGGCAAAACGGCGGCTGGATCAATACCCGCACGAATTGTCGGGCGGTATGCGTCAGCGCGTGATGATTGCAATGTCGATGCTGTGCAATCCCAAGCTGCTGATCGCGGATGAACCGACCACGGCGCTGGACGTCACTGTGCAGGCCGACATTCTCGACCTGATGGTGCGCCTGCAAAAGGACGAAGGCACGGCGATTGCCCTGATCACCCATGACATGGGCGTTGTTGCGCGGATGTGCGATCGCATTCAGGTCATGCGTCTGGGTCAGTTTGTCGAGGCCGGAGACACGCGCGAAATCTTCCGCGCACCGCAGCACGAATACACCCGTACTCTGCTAGAGGCGATGCCGCGGATCGATGCTGGCGATGCGCCGAAGGCTTTGGACAAGGTCGAAGACCCGCTATTGAAAGTTGATGACGTCAAGGTCCATTTCCCGATCCACGTGCCGGGTGGCATATTTGGACGCAAGGTGCCATTGAAGGCGGTCGATGGCGTCAGTTTTGACATCCGCAAAGGTGAAACACTGGGTGTTGTAGGCGAATCTGGCTGTGGAAAATCCACTCTAGCAAGGGCGGTTCTTCAACTGATCGAGCCCAGCGGTGGCAATGTCAGCTGGCTGGGCCATCCCATTGTCGGGTTAAAACGGGCCGAGCTGAACAAATACCGCAAAGACTTGCAGATCGTGTTTCAGGACCCGCTGGCCAGCCTCGACCCGCGGATGACGATCTCGGCCTCAATCGCGGAACCGCTCAAGACCTATCGTCCCGATCTGACGGATCGGGAACGAAAGGAAATGGTCGCCGACATGATGGAACGGGTTGGTCTGAAGGCCAACATGATCAACCGTTATCCGCATGAGCTGTCCGGCGGGCAAAACCAGCGGGTCGGCATTGCACGGGCGATGATCAATAAACCCAAGTTGATCATCTGTGATGAGGCGGTTTCGGCGCTGGATGTGTCCATTCAAGCGCAAATCGTGGAATTGTTGCGCGAACTGCAACAAGAGTTCGGCCTGTCGATGATCTTCATCAGCCACGACCTGTCTGTGGTACGTGCGGTCTCGAACCGGATCATGGTTCTGTATCTTGGCCGAATAGTCGAGCTGGGGGATGGAGAGGTGATCTGTTCTGATCCAATCCACCCTTACACAAAATCCCTGATCTCGGCGGTGCCGATCCCGGACCCGGATGTGGAACGCAGCCGACAGCGGTTGAAGCTGCCTGGTGAACTGCCCTCACCCATGGATCCCAAAGCCGCATTGCGGTTTCTTCCCAGCCGGTTGGCCGCAGGTCAGACCGATTATGTGCCGCAGCTGAGCGAGGTGACGCCGGATCATTTCGTGGCCGAACACGACCCGCTGGAAATCATCATGAACGGGGCCTGACCCTGCTGCCCCGAAGCCGTTCACCCGGCTTCGGGGTTTGAATTGGACCCAGTGATTACGGCAACTGTCGGCAAGGCGAATCTATGGCAGGCAGATATCCGTTTCTGCTGCAGATAAGGGCAGAAATCCGCAATGTCGCGCAGGGTATATCCCGATCGTTTTGACTTCTACCGCACCGGGTGGCACCATCCTTTGCAAATGATACGTTGATTGTTACAGAGCGTTGATTGTTCGGACCACAGCGCCTAAGAGACCCGCGTAGTACGCTAACAGTCAGACATTGTTTTAGTAACTTGAGAGGTCAAATGACACGTAAGGTCACAAAGGCGATCTTCCCCGTCGCAGGGCTTGGTACGCGGTTCCTGCCCGCGACAAAGTCGGTCCCGAAAGAGATCATGACGTTGGTCGACCGCCCGTTGGTACAATACGCCATCGACGAAGCGCGTGCCGCCGGCATCACTGAATTCATTTTCGTGACCTCTCGCGGCAAGTCTGCACTAGAAGACTATTTCGATCACAACTTGGTGCTTGAGCAGGAGCTGAAAGCCAAAGGCAAGGAAGACCTGCTGGAAACGCTGAACGCCACCAATATGGAAAGTGGCGCGATTGCCTATATCCGTCAGCACAAAGCGTTGGGTCTGGGTCACGCGGTTTGGTGCGCCCGTCGCCTGATCGGCGACGAGCCTTTCGCGGTAATGTTGCCCGACGACGTGATTGCCGCCGACAAGCCTTGCCTGCAACAAATGATCGAAGCCTATGAAGAAACTGGTGGCAACATGGTGGCGGCCATGGAGGTTCCCGAAGACAAGACCAGCGCTTACGGTGTGTTAGACGTAGGTGAAAATATCGGAACGGTCGTACGCGCCCGCGGCATGGTCGAAAAACCCAAGCCCGAGGATGCGCCCTCGAATCTGGCCGTTATCGGCCGCTACGTGTTGGGGCCGTCGGTATTGTACAATCTGAACCAATTGAAAAGAGGCAGCGGTGGTGAGATTCAACTGACCGACGCGATCGCCGAAGATATTGGCAATGGCGTGCCGGTCTTTGGGTACAAATTCAACGGACAGCGGTTCGACTGCGGCTCAAAATCAGGGTTCCTGCAGGCCACGGTAGCCTTTGCGCTGGCCCGCCAGGACTTGCGCGAGGATCTGAGCCAGTATCTGCGTGACGTTGTGGCGACGGATCAGGCTGCTCAGTAGCAACTTCTGACGACACATCGACCGGGGTATTCCTCGGCACGGCATTTTCACAAGCCGGGGCGCTCAGCGCCTCGGCTTTTTTGATGCTTCTGAAAAGTTAGCAATTGGTTTTTCGGGCGTCCGGCACGTTCAGACGGGATTCATCCACCAAAAGGCAATGTGGCGCGCAATGCAATTGTCGGACCGACAGCCACAGGAGGACGCCCGTGCCACAAAATTCACCCCGATTGAGCCTTCCATTTCTGCAACCTTCACAGGCCCAGAAACACGTCACCCATAACGAGGCGCTGCGACAGCTGGATGTTGTTACCCAGCTAAGCCTGGCCTCGACAAACGCGTCGACTCCACCTGCCGTTCCAGACCAGGGCGAGGTTCACGCATTGGGCATCGCACCAACAGGGGATTGGACGGGTCAGGCCGGAATGTTAGCTGCTTGGCTGGACAACGCCTGGTATTTCGCCGCGCCCGGCACAGGCTGGCGCGCATGGGATGAAAGCACCGGTCAAATGAAAGTCTGGGACGGTGGGGCCTGGATCGATCCCCCGGTGGCGACGCAGAATTTGGACGGAGTGGGTATCGCCACAAGCTATGACAGCACGAACCGCCTGTCGGTAAGATCTCCGGCCACATTGCTCAGCCACGAAGGCGGTGGGCACCAGCTGAAAATCAACAAGGCCGGTGCAGGCGACACCGCGTCCTTACTGTTTCAGTCCAATTGGACCGGCCATGCCGAGATGGGTTTGTCGGGCACTACAGGCTTTTCCATCAAAGTCTCTCCCGATGGCAGCAACTGGACTGACGCACTAAGCTTTAACCCCACGACCGGCATTGCAGATGGCGCGGCAATTCAGGCCAGCCCTGATGATATCACACCCGGGCGCCTGATGCGGGCTGACTACGGTTATGGCCCTGGCAACCTGTTAGGGTCCGTTTCCGAAAATGGCGGTGTACCAGACGGAGCGGTGATCGAGCGGGGCTCAACCCCCAATGGCGACTACGTGCGTTTTGCGGATGGAACGCAGATTTGCACCGTCACCCTGCCCGCAACGGGCTGTATAAATGCTGATGGCGTGCTTTTCGCAAGCGGCGCGGCTGTTTGGGACTTCCCGATGACTTTTGCAACCGGTTCAACCATTTCGGTCAGTGGCAGCGGAGGGGCCAGCAATCGGTTCATCGGCTTTGAAGCCCCGACCGAAACGCAGGTAGGTTTCAAGATTTTGGCCACCAACAGCGATGCGACGGCGCGGACACCAACGGCCATTGCCATTGGCCGCTGGTTCTGACGGAACGAACTGCCCGGGTCCCGACCTGAGCAGTTACTTAGCCCTCAAATCCGCCGCTGCCTGATCCAGGAACCAGGCATAGGTTTCGCGAATGCCGTCTTCCAGCCCTACGCGCGCGCGCCAGCCCATGTCGGCCAGACGGGACACATCCATCAGCTTGCGCATGGTACCGTCCGGTTTGTTGACATCCTGCGTGATCCGACCGGTATAGCCGGTTGTTTTTGCCACCAACGCCGCCAGTTCCGCGATCGAAATATCCTCGCCACAGCCCACGTTGATGTGGCTCAGCATCGGTTGGGTGTTTGCCTCATAAGCATCGCGCGGCAGGTCGAGCACGAACAGCGACGCCTCGGCCATATCATCCACATGCAGGAATTCGCGGCGAGGTTTGCCGGTGCCCCAGATCACCACTTCGTCCAGACCATCGCGCTGCGCCTCATGAAACCGGCGGATCAGGGCGGGTAGAACATGGCTGTTTTCGGGGTGGAAATTGTCACCCGGACCATACAGATTTGTCGGCATGACCGAGCGGTAATCGACCCCGTGTTGCCGATTATAGCTTTCACACAGTTTGATCCCGGCGATCTTGGCAACAGCGTAGGGCTCGTTTGTGGGTTCCAGCACTCCGGTCAGCAACGCATCCTCGCGCATCGGCTGTGGCACGGCACGCGGGTAGATGCACGAACTGCCCAATTGCAGAAGATGTTTCACCCCAGCGGCAAAGGCCTGATGGATCACATTACATTCGATCATCAGGTTGTCGTAAATGAAATCCGCCGGATAGGTATTGTTGGCGTGGATGCCCCCCACCTTGGCAGCAGCAAGGATCACGACATCCGGGCGTTCAGCCTGCATAAAGTCGCGCACGGCGGCCTGATCGGTCAGATCTACTTCGGAATGTGTACGCGTGATCAACTCAAGCGCTTCGCCGGCTGCCTGACGATCCTGCAAACGCCGCAGAATAGCGCCACCTACCATGCCGCGGTGACCTGCTACGTAAATCTTGCGCATGTCGTGTTCCTCAGCCGTTTTCCAGACTTACCGGCAGTTCGTAACCATGCTCTTTCAACAGCGCATGGCGTTTCGCGGTTTTCAGGTCTTCGACAACCATTTCGGCGCACATTTCCTGCACGGTCAGTTCGGGCTCCCAGCCCAGCTTGGTTTTCGCATTCGAGGGATCGCCCAGCAGTGTTTCCACCTCGGCCGGGCGGAAATATTGCGGGTCGATGCGCATGATCACGTCGCCAGGTTTCAAGGCCGGCGCGTTTTCCCCTTCAATCGACGTGACGGTTGCGATTTCATCCACGCCGTCGCCCGAGAATTCCAACGTGATACCCAACTCGGCAGCGGACCATTCGATGAATTGGCGGACCGAATATTGCACGCCGGTAGCAATTACGAAATCTTCGGGATTGTCCTGCTGTAGCATCAACCACTGCATCCGCACGTAGTCTTTCGCGTGGCCCCAATCCCGCAGGCTGTCGATATTGCCCATGTACAGGCAATCTTCGAGACCTTGCGCGATATTGGCCAGACCGCGGGTGATCTTGCGGGTCACAAAGGTTTCGCCGCGGCGCGGGCTTTCGTGGTTAAACAAGATGCCGTTGCAGGCATACATACCATAGGCTTCGCGATAGTTGACGGTGATCCAATAAGAATACAGCTTGGCCACTGCGTATGGCGAACGGGGGTGGAACGGGGTCGTCTCACGTTGCGGCGTTTCCTGGACCAGACCATACAGCTCGGACGTGGACGCCTGATAGAACCGCGTTTTTTTCTCCAGCCCCAGAAAACGGATCGCTTCCAGCAGGCGCAGGGTTCCGATGGCGTCTACATCTGCCGTGTATTCCGGAGATTCAAAACTGACCGCCACATGCGACTGCGCACCCAGGTTGTAAACTTCGTCCGGCTGCACCTCTTGAATGATTCTCGTCAGGTTCGACGTGTCGCTCAGATCGCCGTAATGCAGGTGCAATTTGGGGTTGGGGTCATGAGGATCTTGATAAATGTGGTCGATCCGCTGCGTGTTAAAGGACGACGCCCGGCGCTTAATCCCATGAACTTCATACCCTTTTTCCAGCAGGAATTCGGCCAGATAGGACCCATCCTGCCCGGTAATACCTGTAATCAACGCCTTTTTCGTCATCTTATTTTCCCACGAAATACTGTGTGCATCTTTTCCACCTCAGAAACAGCAAGAACTCGCGGAATGCAACCCAACGCATTAAATCACTGAAAATACTGGCGGCTATTAACCGCCAGCCTGCGTATACATCACTATTTAACGTCAGGACGTCCCGTAGAGCGGCACATTGCTTTTAGCACCATCCGCCAGCGCTTTGCTCTGATCCCGGCGTACTTGTTCGTACAGAGCCAGCGATTGTTCAGAGAAGGCCGCGCTCGGGGGGGCGACATGAACAAAGTTTGACCGTTCGTCCTGACCGCGCACCAACATGGCATAGTCACGATCCGCAACCAGTTGCCGGGCGTTGGGGTTGAGATAGCGGATCGCCAGACCAATTCTGCGATCACCGGATCGGTTCGGACCCGAGCCATGAATAGTCAGCCCGTGATGCAGCGACATTTGCCCAGGGGCAAGTTCGATATGGGTTTTGTCTTCGTCTGCGACATCAACGGCGACTTCCTGCCCGCGCGACAACAGGTTGGTGTCGGAATAGGTGTCGTTATGCGGCAGGATCGGGTTTTTATGACTGCCCTGTACGAAATCCATACAACCGCTTTCGACCGTGGCCGGGGACAGCGCGATCCAGGCGGTCACTTGATCCGGTGTCTCACCCATGCCCCAATAGGTCAGATCCTGATGCATGCCCACCGTGTGTTCGGTATGGGCCTCTTTGACGAAAAACTCGGCGGACCAGACCATGATATCCGGCCCCAATACGCCTTCGACCACATCCAATACCCGCGGGTCCTGTGCCACCCTCGCGGCCAAAGGTATGACCAGATGTGCGTTTACACGCTTGTAGGTGTTCAATGGCAAAGGCAGATCTGCAGATAGCCAGTCGGTCTCGAGTTGTTCGAATTCCGCGCGGATTTCGGCGATCTCATCGGGAGAAAAAACCGTCAGAGGGAACAGAAATCCGTCTTCCCAATATTTCTCGGACTGGTTCACCGTCAGGGCGTGGGGTGAGTTAGCTGATTGCGGCATGAGGCACCTCTTGAATGATGATTCACGCAGGATAGGCCGGAACGCCACAAGGTCAGCGCACAACCTGTTGCCCGTTAGGCTAAGTTCAGCTTAGCCTATTCTCATGTCGTCCCGTATCCCGTCCCTCAACTGGCTGCGCGTGTTCGAGGCCGCGGCCCGCACCGAAAGCTTTGCCCGCGCGGCCACGCAGTTGAACATGTCGGCTGCAGCCGTCAGCCAGCAGGTGAAAGCGCTGGAAACGCGATTGGGCACGCCGCTGTTTCACCGCCACGCCCATGCCGTAACCCTGACCGAGGCGGGGCGGGCTTATCTGCCGTCTGTTCAACAATCGCTGCTGATGTTGGAAACCGCCACCACGGGGCTGTTCGGTGAAACGCGGGAACAGCGGTTGTTTGTGCAATCCATTCTGCTTTATGCGCACGGCATTCTGGCCGGTGGGCTGCCAGACTTTCACGCGTCGCACCCGCAGATCAGCCTGTCCTTGACCACCGGCAATCTGGTTTCAGATTTCGCCAACCAGTTCACCGATTTGCAGATCGTTTTCGGCAATCCGACACTCTATGGCGCGGACAGTGATGTGTTGTTGCATGAACGCCTGTATCCCGTAGCCCCGCCAAATATCGCCAATCAGATTCACCACCCCCAAGATCTGTTCCGTTTCCCTTTGATCGAGGTTTCGACTCACCGCGCCAGTTGGCTGCATCTGTTCGAGACCTTACGTCTGCCGACAGGTCAGGCGCGGTTTTTCTTTGCGGACAACTCCCTGATAGCGGCCGAGATATCGGCCAGCGGCGGTGGCATCGCACTGGCCCGCGCGCCCGCATCAGATCGGATCATGGAAATGTCGGGCCTTGTCCCCTGCCTGCCTGACATTCAAGTGGCAGGTCACGAAACCTACCATCTGGTCTATCCATCCCGCGCAGCCCTGCGGCCACCGGCGCGTGCCTTTCGCGAATGGCTGCTGGATCACAATGCGGCGGTCCAGACCCGGTAACGCCCCTGCCCTGTCACCTCGCGGATCAGGCCGCGCCGGGTGAACCGGTCGATATTGCGCTGTACTGCTGCACGTGACGCTTTTGTCAGTTCCTCGGCCAGTGGGGCCGAAACCATGGGCCAGGCGGTCAGAACGTCGATCAACAAAGGCGGTGTCCGCCCGCTCAGCCCGCTGGTTGCCTCGCGCGCGCGTTGTTCCCAAGCGCTGACCCGATCAAGATGCATCAGCGCGGCTAAGGTTGACTGTCCTGCCCCTCTGATCCAGGCCGAAAGCTTTTCGTCTACCTCGCCAACCCCGCGCAGCGCCCCGGGCCCGGACAGCGCCAAAGGCATGAACATCGCCCCGCCCCGCCCCATCGTTGCCGCGTGGCGGGCCGCGATAATTGCGGCTTCGGTATCCTGCCCGATCCCCTGGGACAGCGCGCGCCAGGCATGGAACCCCATGGCCGCCTGCGTCACCGGATGCAAGCCTTCGGCATTGCGCATCACTTCTGCCAGATCGGCCACTGCCTCGGGGATGTCTTCGATACCTTGCGCCATGCGATCCAAAAAGGCGGTCAAGCCAATTTCCCACCCATCCGAAGACGGGCCCGGTCCGGAAGTTAAACGCCGTACCGCCCAACCGGCCCGAAACAAAGCCTGAACGTCATCACCGGTTGCACCGATCCGCAGACCGGTCCACAACGCCAGCCGGTCAACACTGATCCGGTCCCCGGTCCACCAGCCCAGATCGGATACATCCATCAGTGCCAGCCGATGCGTCCATCCATCCGGCCCGGCCCGCAACCTCTCATCCAAAGCACCGAAAATTGCCGCCAGGTCGGCCAGTTCAAAAGACAGCTCGGCCTGAGCCGCACGCCAATCGCGCGGATCGAACAGCAAACGGCGATCCACTTTCGGGCCTGGGGGCAAAAAATCCTCGACCGCCTCTTCATCCTCGGGCGGCAGAAACCACAAGTCATCGTCTTCGGGCGGGTCCACATCATAGATACTGGGAGGGCCTACCGCATCGGCGTCCTCATCCGGATCAGGCATGACGGGCTTTTTCTTCATACCCATTATATTTCGAGGATTTGCCCCGCTTCACAAGGCGTTTTTGCGCATTACGCGTTTAACCCGCAAATCTTTCAGTAAGAAAATCCAGCTGACTGCTCAGATCGGTCTGATCGTTGCTGCCGATCAGCATGTAGCCATATCCGTCCTGCGTCCAGTTGGCTGTGGCCAATCCGCTCAGCACGGCCTGTTGCACGTCCTTGTTCGGCGCGCCCTCACCCTGTCGGATGACACAAAAGGCAAAGGGCCGACCTTCCGCATCGGCAAACACCACCTGAACCAACGGCTTGCCCTTAAATGACAGGACCTGCGCGCGTTTCAGCTCCATCCCCGGCAGGGTTTCAAGCTCTTCGCGGTTCAACGACCGACCCAGCTGTGCCTCAGCCTGCGCGAACTGCTCGTCTAAAGCCTGAGAGGAACTGTCCAGCGACGCAATCGTCTCTGGCACATACAACGACTGATAAATCGCTGCCTGTTGAACCCAGCCCAGCGGCTCGGGACGGGTCGCCCAAAAGGTCGCCGACGCAGCAACGACCGCGACCGAAGCCGCAACGGCAAGCAGACGCAGCCCACCACCGGCTCGCACGACCGGGACCACCGGCTGGGGCAAATCAACCTGGGGCGTTTCCACTGGCACACGTTCGAAAACCGCCTGCACCACAGGTGCGAACGGGTCCAGCGCCATCAGGCGCTGTTCCAATGCGGGATCCGCCTCAACCGCGCTTTCGATCGCGGCGGCTTCGGCCTCATCCAGTTTGTCTTCCAGATACGCCAACAGCGTCTCGTCGGAAAACTTCATTTGCCACTCCGTCGAACGGTGTCTGCCGCCTCATGCTGCATCACAGTTTTCAGTTTCTGCCGGGCATTGGACAACCGGCTCATGATAGTTCCTATCGGCACCTCCAGCAACGCGGCAGCTTCGCGGTAGCTATAGCCCTCGACGAACACAAGCACGACCGTCTCCCGCTGCGCCTCTGGCAGCTGCATCACTTGTGTAAACACTTCAGTGGCGAAAATATTCGTTTCTGAATCGTTTCCGGGTGCAATTAAGTCTGCTTCGGGTGTCACGGACAGCGCTTGCGCCTTGCGAACCGAACGCGCCCGTACCTCATTCAACCAGATCGAGCGGCAGATCGTCATCAGCCAGCTATCCAGCCGGTCATGTGACGTGACCTGGTGGTGTCGCTCCAACGCGCGCAGACATGTGGATTGTAGCAGATCGTCGGCCACGTCGGATGCGCCGGACAGTGCCAGCCCAAACCGCCAGACGCGTTTCGAATGCATCTGGATCGCGCCGCGCACGGCCTGTTCCGAACTAATCTCACCACCCATCGAATAAATCGCGACCTGTGTGTGTTTGCTTTCCACGGACCGGGCCCGCGGGGTCAGGACTGACATAACCCGAGGAGGAAAGAAATGAAACTTCTGTTGAAGGCAGTCACGATTGCGTCGGCAATTGTTGCAACCCCGGCGCTGGCGGACGGCTGGACCCTTGTCCCCGAAGGATCGCATCTGGCCTATGGGACCATCAAGAAAGACACCGTGGGCGAGGTCAATTCCTTCACCAACCTCAGCGGTCATGTCAGCCCAGACGGCAAGGCCGAGATTCAGATCGACCTGTTCTCGGTCGAAACCAATATCGACATCCGTAACGAACGTATGATCGAGTACGTGTTTCGCAAAGCAGGTACTGCGGCGCTGACGGCCACGTTTGACATGGCCGAAGTCTCAAGTCTGGGTATTGGCGAAACCACCACCGTCGACGCCGAGGCCATGTTGTCTTTGGCCGGAACCGATGTGGCCTTTGACGCCGAGATGTTTGTGGCCCGCCTTTCTGAGTCCTCGGTGATGGTGTCGACCAACGACATGGTGTTCATCAGCGCCGAAGACGCAGGCGTCAATGCTGGGGTCGAAAAACTGATGGAGCTGGCCAGCCTGCCCGGCATCACTCGCACGGTTCCGGTGACGGCCCGGCTGATCTTCAACTTGGATGGCGAACAGGCCTCGGTTGCCCCTGCTGCCCCGGTTGCCGTCGCCGCAGTGGAAGGAGACATCAAGGCGGGTAAGAAAGTGTTCCGCAAATGCAGCGCCTGCCACAAGCTCGAGCAAGACCGCCACACTGTCGGTCCGTCACTGCACGGAGTTATCGGCGCCACGGCCGGACAGGCGGACGGGTTCCGGTATTCGGCCCAATTGCAAGAGTCGGGCATTGTCTGGACCGCTGACACCCTGACCGCGTTCCTTTCTGACCCGCGCAGAACGATTCCCGGTAACAAGATGCAGTTTTCCGGCCTGAAAAAAGATGAAGATATCACCAACCTGATCGCCTATCTGCAGGCCGAAGCGCAGGGCTGAACCCGAACCCGGCGAAAACCGGGTTCCCTTTGCCCGCTCTGCCACGCTATCCCTTGTCTCAGCCACGATGAGGGAGACGCAGGGCATGAGCGAAACGGTCAAATTGTCATTGGACGAAATCCGAGACCTCAGCCTTTCTATTTTGACCACGTCTGGTTTCGGGCCGGATCATGCCGCAGCGATCGCCGATACGCTAACCACCTGTCAAATCGACGATTGCCAATCACATGGATTGTTCCGCCTGTTCATGTGCGCCGACACGATAAATGCGGGTCAGATCGACGGGCATGCAGAGCCAGTCCTTGAACCGTCGGATAACGCAGTCGTTCGGGTTGATGCGCAGGGCGGGATGTCCCTGCTGGCGTTCGAAAAAGCGCTGCCGGTTTTGATCGAGAAAACCCGCACCCACGGCATCGCCGCCATGGCGATCAACCGGTGTTTCCATTTCTCGGCACTCTGGCCCGAGGTGGAGCGTCTGTCCGCGGTCGGTCTGACGGCGATGGCGATGGGCCCAAGCCACGCCTGGGTCGCCCCCGCCGGTGGCACGCGCGGCAGCCTTGGCACCAACCCGCTGGCCTTCAGCTGGCCTCGCCAGAATAAAGACCCGTTTACCTTCGATTTCGCCACCAGCTCCTTTGCCCGGGGAGAGATCGAACTGTACCACCGCGCAGGCAAGCCCCTGCCCGAAGGTGTCGCCATCGACAAACACGGCAACCCGACCACCGATCCACAGGCCGCGATGGACGGTGCGATGCTGACCTTTGGCAGCTACAAGGGCTCGGCCCTGTCGATTATGATCGAACTGCTGGCCGGTCCACTAATCGATGATCTGACCAGTCTGGAAAGCATGGAATTCGCCGATGGCGCCGGCGGCGCACCTTATCACGGGGAAATCCTGCTGGCCTTCGATCCTGCGCAATTCAGCGGCGGTCGAGTCGATGAGAATGATACCCGTGCCGAACGTCTGTTTGCCGATATCACTGACCAGGGCGCCCGCCTGCCCTCGCAAAGGCGCTTTGCCGCGCGGGCCCGCAACACTGAACGCGGCTTCGTCGAAATAGCCAAAACACTGTACGTCGACTTGCAGGCTTTGGCCGAAAAGGCCCAGGCGCGCTAAAGCCCCTTTCCCTTGGCGATGCGGCTGGCTAAGAAGTCCCTCCAGACATATTCAGGAGGCCCCTTTGGACCGCATCGCCCGCACCATCGCCACCGAAATCAATGCCCGCCCCGAACAGGTGGGGGCCGCGGTGAAATTGCTGGACGAAGGGGCCACCGTGCCTTTTGTCGCCCGCTACCGCAAAGAGGTGACGGGTGGGCTGGACGACACCCAACTGCGCACCCTTTCTGACCGCCTGACCTATTTACGCGAACTGGAAGCGCGGCGCGAGACGATCCTTGGCTCGATCAAGGACCAGGGCAAGCTGACCGACGATCTGGTCAAGTCCATCGCACAGGCCGATACCAAGGCGCAGCTGGAAGACATTTACCTGCCCTACAAACCCAAGCGCCGCACCAAGGCGATGATTGCCCGCGAGAATGGGTTGGAACCGCTGGCGGATGCCATTCTGGCGGATCGGTCGGCTGACCCAGAAATTCTGGCGCAGGGATATGTCACCGAAGCAGTGGCAACCGTCAAGGACGCGCTGAACGGCGCGCGTGACATCATCACCGAACGGCTGACCGAAAACGCCGCCCTACTGGGTGAGCTGCGCAATTTCATGCAGCGCGAGGCCCTGCTGACTTCAAAAGTAATTGAAGGCAAGGAACAGGAAGGCGCGAAGTTCAGCGACTATTTCAGCCATTCGGAGCTTTGGGCAAAAGCCCCGTCGCATCGTGCGTTGGCGATGCTGCGGGCCTCGAAAGAGGGGATCGTGACACTGGATATCGCGCCCGATCCCGAAACCGGTGCCGCCCGTGCCGAAGCGATTGTCGCCGCGCACCTTCACACACGTGGAGACGGTCCCGGAGATCTGTGGCTACGTAAAGTGGCGGGTTGGACTTGGCGGGTTAAGCTGTCGCTGTCGATGATGGTCGAGCTGATGGCGGATCTGCGCGGCCGAGCGCAGGATGAAGCAATTGATGTTTTCTCGCGCAATCTCAAAGACTTACTATTTGCTGCACCGGCGGGTGCCAAGGCAACCCTGGGTCTGGACCCCGGCATTCGAACTGGCGTCAAAGCTGCGGTGGTTGATGCCACAGGTAAAGTGGTCGCGACCGATACGCTTTATCCGTTTCAACCTAAGAACGATCTACGCGGCGCGCAGGCCGCCATTCTGAACCTGATCGCTGCGCACGAAATTGAACTGATCGCCATCGGCAATGGCACCGCCAGCCGGGAAACCGAGAAACTGGTGGGTGATACGCTGAAACTGCTGCCAAAAGCTGTTTCGGCCCCGACCAAGGTTGTTGTGTCCGAGGCTGGCGCATCGGTCTATTCCGCCTCAGAACTGGCCGCGCGCGAATTCCCCGATCTTGACGTGTCGTTACGCGGTGCGGTTTCCATCGCTCGTCGGCTGCAGGACCCGCTGGCCGAACTGGTTAAGATCGAACCTAAATCTATTGGGGTCGGCCAATACCAGCATGACGTGGACCAGCACAGGCTGTCGCAATCTTTGGCCTCTGTGATCGAAGATGTGGTGAACGCGGTGGGGGTTGATTTGAACACGGCCTCGGCCCCCCTGCTCTCTCATGTCTCGGGGTTGGGGCCCGGCTTGGCCGAAGCAATTGTCATGCATCGCGACATGAATGGCGCATTTCAATCACGTAAAGAGCTGCTGAAGGTCGCCCGCCTTGGCCCGCGCGCTTATGAGCAAAGTGCAGGCTTTTTGCGCATACGCGACGGATCGGAACCTCTGGACGCATCGTCGGTTCACCCCGAGGCCTATAACGTGGCCCGCCGGGTTGTTTCGGCCTGCGGGCGCGACATCCGTCAGATCATGGGTCACGACGGAGCGCTAAAGGGGTTACGCGCAGAACAATTCGTCGACGACACCTTCGGCTTGCCGACCGTGCGCGACATCTTTGCCGAGCTGGAAAAGCCCGGTCGCGACCCTCGCCCCAGTTTTGTCACCGCCTCGTTCACCGACGGTGTCGAAGAGATCACCGACCTGAAACCGGGCATGGTGTTGGAAGGCACAGTGACAAATGTCGCCGCCTTTGGCGCTTTTGTGGATATCGGGGTGCATCAGGACGGGCTGGTCCATGTCAGTCAATTGGCCGACCGCTTCGTCAAAGACCCGCACGAGGTGGTCAAGACCGGACAGGTCGTCAAGGTCACTGTGGTCGAGGTGGATGTTCCCCGCAAGCGGATTGGCCTAACCATGCGCAAGGATGGCGGAACATCAGCTCGCGAAGATCGGGCCAGTCGAGGACCAAAAAAGAACACTGGCCTGTCAAAACCCAAAGGATCGCAACGCGCAAAATCTGATAGTAAAGCGCATAACAGCGCATTTGCGGATGCGTTGAAATCTGCGATGAAGGACCGTTGATGAAAACGGGCATTCACAGCCTTTGCCTTTGACGCCTAGGCGAAGGCGTCCGGCTCAAGCTCTTCCCAAAAATCAAAGATGGCATTGGCGTTCAGACCAGAACGCCAGCCATGGGCGCGGAAGTGTTCCCGGTCCAGATCATTGTCGAGCCCTGCCATAAACAAGCGTTTGTCTGCATCCCGCTGGGTTGGGTTTCGCCGCGAAACCAGTTCTTCAACGATAGACAGCTTTCGCGACCGCTCGGTACGCTCAGCCACTCGGGCTGCGTAAGCCTGATCTTCTAGCGCCTTCTCAACGTCCCGTACGCGCGCGGCCTCGACGGCCTCGGGGCTGGGTTCAGGCAGAGAATCGTTTTCCGGCGGTTGATAGTCGTCGCGCAAGGCGGCGGACAAATATCCAACCGTTGATTTCACATCCCCCTGCCCGCTTACATAATCCAATTTTTGCTGCACATAGTCTTCGCCATGTTCCGCAATCCACTGTCGCGCCAACCGGTCGGACACCCCTTGCTTACGGAGCGTCTTGTAAACTTGCAGATTGCGGACGCCATCGCTGTCATCGATTTCGAACATCGCCTTCTGTGGATTACCTTTGATCAGAAACCGGATATCCGTAACCGTGCGGCCCTTTTTTTGAAACTGTGGCTCTATCAGTATGTCCGAACTTTTATTCACCTCAGCCACGGCGGGTTTGATGATCTTGGCGTTGAGGTGTTTGAAGCTGCCGTAATAGTCGCTGCCGTCTACCCCCATGAGTTTGCGGAACACGTCCAGCGCCCACCAACCCGTAGAACCGGTTCTGACGAACCTATAACAATTCTCATACAGCGCCAGGCCATGCCCAGAGCTAAAGTTCCTTTGGATCTGCACATTGATCAGGGCATAGATTTTCGGATCATAAAGCTTTTGGGCCAGCGCCGGGGAGTAGGCGTATTCACAGACCCCGTTCTTCAGCTTGGCGAAGCTGAGCAATGAGGACACGCCCCACTCTTGTCTGCCCTGCTCATCCAACATGTCCCATTCCGCGACGGTTTCGGCCAGCGCTCGCAAACTCGCCCGCAGCGTATCGAAGTCGTTTGAATTATAGCCGACCATCATCGCAAGCGTCCGCGCGTCGATAGTATGTGTCTGCGCCGAGGTTAGTGCGTCATACGCGTTCAACAACAGGACATTCGAGAGCTTACGCTGCAAAAGCGTAAGCTTGCCGCTGATGTGAATCGCGGCGACGTTTTTCTTAACCGTCTCCCGGCGCAATGCACCAGAGAGCTGATCCATATCCAATTGTGTATCCGGCATGATTCTGCCTGGCTGCTCGTTTTGGTATTTCTTGCACAAAAAGTACCCATGGATCAATTCTATTTGGGTACCCAAATACAGGAAAGAGGGAATCCTGTATCTGGGTACCTGACCTGAAAATCCTCGCAGTTATCCACAGAACCGGATCGAGGGTCGCCCAATTAGAGGGTTTTACATGTACTGCGACCCGGCGAAAAACGAAAATTTAGGGTCTAATCTGGTCGAAATTTCAGCGTCCTGCGAATCGGCCCCCTTCTTCCTGAAACTCGGCACTCAGCAACCTGTAGACGGGTACCTTTGATACCGGAATCTGGTCCCTTTCATACCGTAAACAGGTTCTAAAGTGAGTTTAATTCTTTGGTTTTAAACACTATTTTTCTTGTAAAGTCTCTAAAACATCTAAAATAAATAAACTCTTTGTTAGCTTTGGTGTTGCCTATTTTACTGGTTTCGTGACGAAACCCACTCAGAGGGGCTTATTCTGTGGAAAACTCTCACTCTGAGGATAGCGTCATTAGAAAATGTTCGCTATGTTGGGCAATATACGCCGCTAAGGCGAACATTACCCGAGGCATCGACAGTGAATAAATCTAACCAACCTCCTCTGCCGCCCTATTTGAATCTGGATCCAGAGCTAGCAGCGCAAAAGTTGCCTGATCCTATCGGAACTTCTCGATTCGCCAAAGCGGCTACATTCTGCGCAAAAGGGCGCGAAGACCTGGCGCGACGTGGGTATGCTCCGGACGGGGAAAAAAGACTGCGTAGATTTTCCATCTGGGAGATCACCAAATACCTGATCCCAGTTGCACCTGCGCATCTGCGACGTGTGCTCAAAGCCAATCCCGAATTGCCGCAGGGTGAAGGCGAGGCTGGCTCCAAGTGGTTTTCGCTGGAGGAAGTACTGACCCTCCGACAACACTTTGCAGCCGAGGGTGTGAGCACCAAGGAATATCTGCCGTACCGACCAGATGGCCTTCCTGCAAAGGTGGTTGCTGTGGCCAATTTCAAAGGGGGTGTAGGTAAGACATCTACTGCCGCGCATCTGGCAATGTCAGCTGCGCTGGACGGATATAAAGTATTGGTTATAGATCTGGACAGCCAGGGATCGATGACCTCAATTCTAGGTGGGAGTGTTGCAGATGA
The DNA here is from genome assembly GCF_056539205.1 of Ruegeria sp. BC5. NCBI lineage: Bacteria > Pseudomonadati > Pseudomonadota > Alphaproteobacteria > Rhodobacterales > Roseobacteraceae > Ruegeria > Ruegeria sp. BC5. Next base: position 140,023 of record NZ_JBQFUN010000002.1, on the reverse strand, counting down.
ATGGCAAACGGTTTTTCCACTTATAGCCAAAGATTACGCGCGTGCCGTACAAGAGGAAAACCGGGTCCGCAATGCGGCTGGGCAGCCTGAAATCCCCCTGGATGAAACGCTGCAAGAAGCGCTCAATACCTTGCCCCGCGATGTTATTCAGAAAACGCATTGGCCCAATATCGACCTGATTGGCGCCCAGTTGAACCTGTATTGGGCCGAGTTTCAGATACCCGTTTGGCGCATGGGTTTGCGCAGTTGGCCGCTTTGGGATGGTTTGACCAACTTTCTGCAGGATGAAGGAGTGTTGAACGACTACGACATTGTTTTCCTCGATACGCCTCCTGCACTTGGGTACCTAACGATCAACGCGCTGGCTGCAGCTGATATTTTGCTTGTGCCGTTGGGGGCCTCGTTTCTTGAATTTGATTCAACGGGCCGGTTCTTTGACATGCTCTACACGACTTTTGCCAGCATCGAGGACGGTGAGAACGCGGCGCAAAGGGCGGCTGGTTTACCCGAGCTCAAGTTTGAATGGGACGTGGTCAGGGCCATAATCACTCGGTTTGATGCCAGCCAGCAAACCGATATGGCAAATGTGATTCAGGCCTATTTCGGGGACTTCATGAATGCATACCGTCAGGACTATACCGCTCTGGTTGGCCAGGCGGGTGAGCAGGTCAACGGTATCTACGAAGCGGATTACAGGGACTTCAATCGCGATACGTATGTACGAGGTCGGGAAACATTCGACCGGACCTATGCCGAATTCAAGCAGGTCTTGATCGGCTGCTGGTGGCGCGACGCTCAGATGGAAGGAAACGCAGATGGCTAAACGCAGAAGACTGACCGCTCCGGACACGTCAGAATTGGAACAGCTTGAGGCTGGTTTCGCGGCGAAACCGTCGATCAGCCCGTTTGAAACCAAGTCATCGACGCCTCCGATTGCACAGGTCGCGGCTGAGGCTGCAACGCTCAACGGCATGGCAGCGGTGACCGATCGCCTTGCTCTGGCGCAGGATCAAGGTGATGCAGCTCGATGGCGCGATGCGCAGGATGCCGGACTGGTGGCGGAAATGCTATCGCTGGATCAGATTGATGCCGATTTCATTCGTCGCGACCGGATGGTTGAAGATGAAGAAGCCATGGCAGAACTTTTGGAGTCCTTGCGCGTTCACGGGTTGCGCACACCAATTGAGGTCACGCGTGACGGCGAAGGTTACGGGTTGATTTCTGGCTTCCGACGATTGAATGCCTTCCGGCGCCTGGCCGAGACCGATCCGCGGTTTTCTGAAATCCCAGCCTTTGTCCGAGAGGCTGGTTCGGGGCAGGGCGCCTATGTCTCAATGGTCGAGGAAAACGAACTTAGGGCAAATCTCAGCCCTTATGAACGTGGACGCATTGCGGTTTTAGCCGCGGGACAGGGGGTATTTGCATCGACCGAAGCCGCTGTTGACGTTTTGTTTGCTGCTGCGTCCAAGGCAAAACGATCCAAGGTTCGTAGTTTTGCGGTGGTACACGAAGCACTTGGTGACTTGTTGCAGCACCCGGTCGCCCTGTCCGAAAAATCAGGACTGAAACTAGCGGCCGCATTGCGGGAGGGGGCACAACCCCAATTGCGTCAGGCTTTGGCCGAGGTGGGCGAGCTGGACCAAAAATCGGAATGGGCGTTGCTGGAAGCCGCCCTAAAGACGTCACCTGCCCCTGTGAAAGACAAGGCGAGGGGAGGGCGTCCGCAACAGGTTCAGCGCCTGGCTCCGGTGGCGTTGACCGGAGGCAGCGACATTCTGGCCGAAGTGTCCGCAGGCGAATTACGCCTTCGTATTCGTGGAATGGATATCCCTGCCGAAGACGCGCAGAACATCGTTGAACGGTTGGCCGATTACCTGCGTGAGTTTCGCGGCAAAACATAAAGCGGGAAGGTGAGATAGGACCGCAAAATCAGACCCGCTATGTGGTGCGCAAAATGACATATTTTTGCGCACCAATTGGGTCGACCGTTTGACACCATAGGACGCTGGGATTCCACGTAATGTGCCAACGGTTATGAGGATCATGCCGTACCTGTATGAAACGGGAACTTGGTTTTCAGGACGTCAAATGGGACGGGTTCGGAATGGCTGACCGCCGTTCGATCAGCTGACCGTCAAGCCGTTCGGCACTGGGTCTTTCTTGATCCGAAATCCAGCGTGCGAGGGCAACGGCGGCTTTCTCGCCCATTTGAGACACCGGCAAATGCACTGTGGTGATGGCAGGCACTGCGACAGCAGAACTGGGCAGATCGTCGACCCCAACCAGAGAGATATCGTCGGGCACGCGGACATCCTCGGCCTGAAGACCGAACAAAACCCCCAAGGCAACGACATCTGACAGGCACAAAATGGCGTCCGGTTTTTGAGCCTGTCCGCAGATGAGTTTGGCACTTTCCGCGCCGCCACGATGGCTGATCTGGGTCTCGTAGCAGGTTAGCTTTCCGTCCCAGGGCAGGTCCTGCAGCCCGGAAAGTCGTGCGCGTGTTCGGTCATTATCATGCACCGGGCCGTGTACGACAGCTATGTGGCGATGCCCAAGGTCGGCAAGATGCTGAAGGGCAAGCTGAGCCACCGCTTCGTTGTCATACCCGATGGTCGGCAGAGGGTTTGTTGCGTCATAAAAGGATGTGATGATCGTCGGCAGCATCGTCCGATCGATCAAGTCGTGCAGTGCGTCGCTGTGGGTGGCACCTGTGATAATCAGACCTTCGGCTCCGATATCAACAAGGCTTTGCGCTTTCTCGGCTTCGATTTCGAGGTCCGAGTTCGTTGTCGCAACGACAAGGGACAATTGGTGTTCGGACAGCTCACGCTCTAGCGCGGCAAGGAACCGGGCAAAGATCGCGTTGTCCAGCGTTGGCACCAAAGCTCCGACAAATCGGGTGCGGCCGGAATTGATCGCCCGTGCGGCGGCGCTGGGTACGAATTTCAACGCGTCAATGGCAGCCTGGACTTTCTCAAGCGTGTCTTTCTTCACCACGCCTGGTTCATTGAGAACCCGAGACACCGTTGCGACCGATACACCCGCCGCTTTGGCCACGTCTCTGAGATTTGCGCGTTTTTTGGGTTCAGGGCTTCTTGGCTTCACCGTTTTCTGGGTCCGTTTCTGCGGTCGTATAAGAAAGTGTTGACATATGTAACTAGTTTCAGCAACCTCTGTAACTAGTTACATTTTGGCTATCTGGCTGCACCATGCACGGATCTTCAGTCTTACATACGTTCGCGAATACGGGGTTTAACGGCCTTGGCCGGCGGTTTCCGGGCTTTCCGAAAATCTCAGATGCGCGTACGCATATCCTGGCCCCGCGCGAGGCGTTGCAACTGAAAATGTCCGCTGGGGATTTGCTGTCGATAGAAGGGGTTGGCCCGGCGCAACCTCTGGATTTGACGGCATTTGACGAGGTTGGGCAACCAATGTTGGCAACCTTGGGGCTTACTGCAAACGGACAGATCGCAGCGGGCGACTTTGATAGTGCCCGATTTTCAGGATGGATTGCTGCGCAAGGCGGGGGGGAACCGGTTCCCGGACACAGGTTGGATCAAGTGACCGATCCGGTGATTCTGCGCGCCGACACGTCCGTTACGGTCTGGGTGATCCGTCCCATTGAGCGTTCGGGGTTGATCGAAGGTGCAGGGGCCGGATGCGTTACGGTTCAACACAAATCATCCGCTGCGCAAGACCCGCACCTGCCACCTTTGCTGGGTGATACACGGGATGAATTCACCGTACCGCGGGGCAGGGCAGTTGCCTATGAACTGAAGGCAGGAGAATTTGTTCAGATCATCGACGTCGAAGGCCAGCAGTGTTCAGATTTCATGGCGCTGCGCGCTGATGGGTTGGATTGTGGTGACGAATGGATGATCGACTCGACCGCCACCCGCTCGATGGTGCGTCGTGCATTCCCGGGGCCCGGGTTGCTGGACAAATTTTTTGATCGCGAGATGCGTCCGCTGTTGAATGTCATACAGGATACCTGCGGGCGGCATGACACTTTCGGTCTGGCTTGCACCGCACGCGGGTATGAGGAGCGGGGGTTTCCCGGTCATCTGAATTGTTCCGACAACATGTCGAATGCCTTGGCCCCGTATGGCGTCGCACGGCGTGCGGCCTGGCCGGCCATCAATTTCTTTTGGAACACATGGATCGACCCGGCGACCCATCACATCCAGACCGAAGAATCCCATTCTCGTCCTGGGGACTATGTCGCGATGCGCGCGATCGAGGATCTGGTCTGTGTCTCGACCGCCTGCCCGGATGACATTGATCCGATTAATGGTTGGAATCCGACAGATGTGCATGTGCGCATCTATCGCCCCGAAACACCGATCCGCCGCGCGGTGGCCTATCGCGAAAAGGAAGATGCCCCGATGTCGATCAGTCAGGAATCCGCGTTTCACGACCGGCTCGCTCCGCTGACCCAGCATTTCGCGCCGGCGCGCGATCTGTGGGCGCCGGTCAGCTATCCCGCCCACGGCACGCTGGGAGAATATTGGGCCTGCCGTCAGGCGGTGACGGTTCAGGATATGAGCGGGCTGCGCAAATTCGACATTATCGGCCCGGATGCCGAGGCGTTGTTGCAGCTGGCGACCACGCGAAACGTGGCCAAGTTGCCGGTGTGGCGTGGGTCTTACACTTTGATGTGTGACGAAAGCGGGGCCGTTATTGATGACGGCACCTTGTTCCGCCTTGCGCCCGAGATTTTTCGCTGGTGCTGTGGCTCGGAAGAAAGCGGGCGCGTGTTGCAGACGCTGGCGGATGAACGCGGTTTGCAGGTGCGCGTGCATGCATTGCGCGGTGCGATGCCGAACCTGGCAATCCAGGGTCCGAAATCGCGCGACCTGTTGCGCAAGATCGCCTTTACGCAACCTCATGTGCCCGGGCTGGATCACCTGAAATGGTTTGGCGTCACCGTCGCCCGTCTGCGCGATCGCGAGGGCGCGCCATTCATGCTGTCGCGCTCAGGCTATACCGGAGAACTGGGGTATGAGGTCTTCTGCTCTAAATCCGATGCAGTCGCAATCTGGGACGCGGTGATGGAAGCGGGTGAGGAATTCGGGATCACGCCAATGGGTTCGGCCGCGCTGGACGTTATCCGGATCGAGGCCGGTCTGGCCGCCGCCAACGCCGAATTCGAGCCGGGTGTCGATGCGTTCGAAGCGGGGTTGGGTTTTGCCGTCGACCTGATCAAATCCGACTTTACCGGCAAGGCTGCGCTGGAACGCAATGCGCGCGAACCGCGCCGGGTACTCAAGGGGCTGCTGATTGGCTGCGATGATGTACCCGCCCACGGTGCCCCTGTCTTCGCAGGTGAGCGGCAGGTGGGTGTGGTCACTTCGGCCACCCGCTCACCGATGTTGGAACACGCCATCGCGATGGCGCGGCTTTCGGTCGAACACGCGGAAAATGGCACCGAACTTGAGATCGGACAGCTTGATGGGCGGATGAAGCGCCTGTGTGCCACCGTCTCGGACATTCCATTCATAGATCCGCAACGCAAGCGGGCGCGCGCCTGATGGCGCATGCAACTCAACGCAACGGGAGAAGACATATGAGGAAACTAACATTCACGGCAACCTTGACCATGATCTTGGGCGCAACAACGGCAATGGCGCAGGAGAAGGTCATGGTGGGTGAACCCAGCTGGCCCGGTGCCAAAATCATGAGCCGGGTAATCGGTCAGGTCATCGAAACCCGTTTGGGCGGCGAAGTCGGATATGCTCCTGGAGCCAACGCGGTGATCTTTGCCGCCATGGATGGCGGGCGCGGCGATATCGACGTACACCCGGACGTCTGGTTGCCAAACCAGTCTTCGTTCACCGATGAGTACGTTGATCAGAAGGGTACTGTTGGACTGTCTTCGGGCAGCTACGAAGGCCGCGCCGGGATTTGCGTGCCAAACTACATGGTCGAAGATCACAACATCAAATCCATCTACGATCTGGCCACCCCAATGGCGCAGGAGCTGTTCGATTCAGACGGTGACGGGCTGGGCGAGGTCTGGGTCGGCGCGTCCGGCTGGGCGTCGACCAACACGTTCAAGGTGCGGGTACGGGACTACGGCATCGAAACCTTCCTGACACCCACCACCGAAGACGAAACCGTGTTTTATTCGCGTCTGAAGGATCAGATCGACCAGCAGAAAGGGGCCGCGTTTTACTGCTATGCGCCGCATTATGTGCACGCCCTCTATGACGTAACCATTCTGGAAGAGCCCGAGCATGACGCGGCCACCTACAAGATGGTGCAGCCGGATCAGGATGCCGACTGGTACAACAAATCCCATGTCAGCACCGGCGAGCCGGTTAAAACCGTGACCGTGGCGCATTCCAAGTCTTTGGAACAGCGCAATCCGGCGGCTGCCTCTTTTCTGGCCAATATCGACATGGACGCAGCCCAGCTTAGCGGATTGACCTACGAGGTCGTGGTCAAGGGCCGCGAGATTGACGAGGTCGTGGCCGAATGGATCGCCGGGAATGGCGATACCGTCGATGGTTGGCTTGGTCTGAAAACAAACTAAAGCCGTCGCGCCCCCGGTGTTTCGGGGGCGCCCTGTAACACTCTCAACAGCGGTGGGGTCAGTATGACAGCGGATATCGCAATTGACGCTAAAGGCGTGTGGAAAGTATTCGGCGCGCGCTCGCAGGAGGCTTTGAAAGCCATCCACAGCGAAGGGCTGAGCAAGGCCGAAGTGCTGGACCGCTTCAACTGCGTTGTTGGCGTGGCCGATGCCAGTTTCGAAATTGAGCGTGGGGAGCTGTTCTGTGTCATGGGCCTGTCTGGTTCGGGCAAATCGACCCTCGTGCGCCATGTAAACCGACTGCTCGAGCCAACGGATGGTCATATCTATCTGGATGGCGATGACGTGATGGGCCTGAATGACGAAGGATTGCGCGATTTACGCAACCGGCGTGTTGCCATGGTGTTCCAAAACTTCGGCCTGATGCCGCACCGCACCGTGCGTGACAACGTGGCGATGCCGTTGGAAATACGTGGCACCGGCAAAGCCCGCCGCTGGGAAGAGGCGGACCGGGTGTTGGAGCTGGTCGAACTGAACGGATGGGAAGACAAATACGCCCATGAGCTTTCGGGTGGCATGCAGCAGCGCGTGGGCCTTGCCCGCGCCATTGCAGCCGATCCGGAAATCCTGTTGATGGATGAGCCATTCTCGGCCCTCGATCCGCTGATCCGCAAGCAGTTGCAAGATCAGTTCATGGACCTCAGTCACAAGCTGAATAAAACGACGATGTTTATCACCCACGATCTGGACGAGGCCATTCGCATCGGCCACCGCATCGCGATTATGAAAGACGGGCGTATCGTGCAGATTGGTACGCCGGAAGAGATTATCCTCAACCCCGCCGACGACTATGTTGCCGATTTCGTTGCCGGTATATCCAAGCTCAACATGATCTTCGCCCATTCGGTGATGAAACCGGTGGACGAATTCGAGGCCCATCATGGCGAGGTGCCGGAGGATGCAAAGGAAGCGCATCCCGAGATGGATTTGTCCGATCTGATGAACCTTTGCGTCGACGGCCACGGTGTCGTCGCGGTCACGCAGGATGGCAACACGGTCGGGGTGATCAACCGCGCGGGTCTGATCCGCGCCATTCAGGACAGCCAGGCATAAGGGGACCGATATGAAACATGTTGATGTGCAACAGATCCAACCGGAAACCGCTGATCGGCTGAACGGGCTGATCGCCGATTTCGTGGGGCAGGGGCAGGAATACTACCAAAAAACCTTTGCCTATATGATGCAGGCGCCCGGTTATCGGTTCACGCTGAACAAGGCCGCAGCAATCCTGGGGCCGATCTGGTTTGGCGCGCGTGGGTTGTGGTCGTGGTTTCTGGGCTTTCTGGTGCTGGAAACACTGGCCTATATCCAGATCGGGCTGGGGCTGTTCGGTGACCTTGGTCGCGAGTTCCGTGAACGCGCAGCCCAGATCGAACAGACGCTGGAACTGCGCCGCCAACAGATTGCCGCTGCCGAACAATCTGGCTCCGCCACGTTGGAGTCGTTGAAACGTGCGGCGGAATCGCTTGAGGGCGCGTTGGTCGGGGCCCAAGAGGCCGCGCGCAGTGCGGATTCCACCGGTGTCGCTTATCTGATGGTTGGAATTGTGCTGTTGCTGGCGGTTAAGTTTCTGGCAGCGTCGCTGGCCAACTGGACGCTTGAGGGTCAGTTTGCGCGCTGGCGCTCGGACACAAGTGTCGCAAATGGCTGGTCGACCCCCCGGATGGTTGTGGCCGCGGCATTGACGGGCATTGTCGTTGTGCTGTCGATGATCAAATTTGCGCAGCCTGACGCTTTGGCGGTGCTGAAGACCTTCCCGACCAATCGCGACTGGCGGCTGAATGTGGGCGACGGGGTGCAGGCGGTTTTTGAATGGACCAAGACTGCCGGGCGCGGCTTCTTTGACGGCCTGACCTATGGCATGCGCACCCTGCTGGACTGGATTGAGGTGGTGCTTGTTGATACGCCCTGGCCGGTGGTGGCTCTGGTGATCATCATGCTGGCCTACCTGTCCGCCGGTGCGCGCGTGGCAATCTTTACCGGCGCGGCGCTGGCCTATCTTGGGCTTTTGGATTTCTGGGAAAAGGCGATGACCACGATTGCCTTGCTGGGTGCAGCGGCGTTGATTTCGATCACGCTGGGCATCCCGCTGGGTATTTATTGCGCCCGCCGCCCACGTGCCTTTGCCATCGTGCGGCCCATTCTGGATTTCATGCAGTCGATGCCATCCTTTGTCTACCTGATTCCCGTGGTGGCTTTCATCGGGTCAGGCAAACCAGCAGGCGTCGTGGCCACGATGATTTTCGGTAGTCCCCCGGTGATCCGCTTCACCGTTCTGGGTTTGCAGCAGGTGCCGGAAACGGTGCGCGAGGCTGCGCTCGCCTTTGGGGCCACGCCGCGGTACCTGCTGTGGCGAGTGGATCTGCCGCTGGCTCATAAGACCATCATGGCAGGCGTCAATCAGACCATTCTGATGTCGCTGGCTATGGTGGTTGTTGCCTCACTGATTGGCGCCAAGGGTCTGGGGGAAGACGTGCTGGAAGCGTTACAGTATGCGGCGGCAGGACAGGGTATTCTGGCCGGGCTGGCAATCCTGTTCTGTGCGCTGATCCTGGATCGGATCGTGGCCGGTAAGAAGTAGAGATCTACCGCGATTCAAAGCTGTCTGGCCGGGGGCTGCCCCCGGCCAACGCATCCCGGTTACGACCAGCGTTCGATCAGGCGAATGGCCCAGACCAGCACGATGCCATAGATCACATGCCCGACTAGCGCGACCCATGTGATACCGGTGAAATTCAAGAAGAACGGCAAACCGGCGATGGTCGTGATACCGCCAATGGCAAATACCCAAAGCCCAAAACCGTAGACTGCTGATCCCACAAAGATGTGGCGGCCTTTGAACAGCGTCGCCCAAACCGGGTTGAAGACGTAGAGCCAGCCAATCGGATAACCGATCAGGCCAACCAGATAGAAGTGAACGAAATACCCGGCGAAATCGCCATTGGGCAGGCCCAGTGTTCCGAGCAGGCTGCGCGCAAGCCCGTGCGGAGACAAACTGGCAAACCCCAATGACGGGCTGATCAGCTGCCCCCACAGGTCAAACGCATTGGACGCGAAGAAACCTGAAATGAACATCATACCCAAAAGCGGGATGTTGAATCGTGGGAACAGACCCGTCGAAGAATGCGCAGTTTCTGACATCGCCATGGGATGACCTTTCATGCCGGTTGCGTTGCTTTGTGCCTTTAAAATTGTGAACCGGCGGCTGAATTCAACGAATTGAAAGAGCTTTCACGCACAGGTGACAAAGCGAAGAATATTGAAACAAACCTGTGGGGATGGCCAGCTATCTGCGGCGTGCGGCTCGCCTCAGCAGCGGGATTTCAAAACGTCCACGACCGCATCAAAGGCCTGTACATCTTGTTCGGCGCGGGCGGTTAAAAGCGCCCCTTCCAACACGGCCAAGGTGGCGCGGGCCTCGGCCGCTGGATTTGTCACGCCTGTGATTGACTTGTCTTGCAGGCCCAGTTCAAAGATCTCTTCGATCTGCTTGATCACCATGGCGCGGAAGGCTTTGATCTTTTCAATCACCTCGTCTGACAGGCTTTCAAGGCTGCTGATCAGCGAAACGCACAGGCACAGGGTTTTGCCATCGTTGAGTGCATTTCGGTACAGCCCGATCAAGGCCAGCAATCGTTGCGACGCGGTGTCATGGGCGGCCTCGGCTTTGCGGCATTCGGCCTCAAAGGTCGAGTGGTAGCGATCCATCAAAGCAGCCGACAGGGCGGCCTTGGTGGGAAAGTGATAATGGATCGAAGCCTTGCGAATACCCACCGCATCAGCCAGATCGGCATAGCTGAACCCATCGAACCCGCGCGCGCGGGCGGCATGTTCGGCAACATCCAGCAAGGCGGTTTTGGTATCGGTCGCCATCTGTGTTCAATCCCTTTCCGAGCTATTCAAAGGCAGCGGTGTTCCCCCTGCCTTTGACACCCTCAAAGCAGTACCGGCCCGGCCCCTAAAATGCCAGAGGGATCGCGTTTCACGTGCTAGACCGCCGGAGCCTTGGCAAAGGGCAAATGCCCGGTTTTCATCCAGACTTTTGCGCCATGGGAACCCGCGGTGGCTGAAAGGGCCTGGCCTTCGGGCAGGCGCAACCAGCCATCTTTGGTCAGGTCATCACCGCCGGTGGTGATGGACCCGTCAATGACCAAAAGTTCGATGCCGCCAGCGGCGTCAGAGTTGAGAACCGCGCCCGGATCAAGGTGGCTGTAGGTGACGATCTCACGGTCATCCTTGTGCAGCGTGGCGGTTGACACGCCATTTACCGGGGCGGCCAGTTCATCCGCCATGGTCTTGCGGAACTGGGTGCGGTCGTCCAGATCGAACTGCCATAGCTTGACGAAGATGGTGCAACCGGGTTCCGATCCGGGCGTATGCTCCGAGGTTGGCGGATTGCGCACATAGGTTCCTGCGGGGAAGTCACCGTGTTCGTCCTGAAATACACCATCGAGTACGATGAACTCTTCACCGCCAGTGTGAGTATGAGCCGAAAACTTGCTGCCCGGCGCGTACCGCACGATGGTGGTGGCTCGGGCAACTTCGCCGCCGATCCGGTCCAGCATGCGCCGGTCCACACCCTTCATGGGCGAGGCCTGCCACTCAAGCTGATCAGAGTGAACGACGACGCGGGATGAGAAATCCGAGTTGAGTTCCATTGATAGTATTCCTTTCGACTTCAGTGGCAGAGGCTGGTTCAGGCCGCGATGGACGGGCGCGCCGCCATTTTTGCACGCCATGCCTTTAGATGGGTCAGGTTTTCCGGGATGTCGACCTTGGCGAAGTCGGCAAAAGCCAATCCGGCGAAGGCCGTGATGTCTGCCACCGAGAAAGTGTCGCCAGCAAGATATTCATTCTCGGCCAGAACTGAATCCAGATAAGCCATGGTTTGCCCGGCCACCTCTTTCTGTTTCAAGCCCCATTCAGCACATTGATAGGTTTCAAGATCCGGTCCAAGGCCGGGGGTCGCGTGATGGAAATATGTGCCGACCGCGTTCAGCAGACCGTTTTCCGCCCGCAGGTTCATCATCGAGATTTGCGCGCGTTCCTTAGCTGTTTCCCCAGTCAGCGATGGGCCGTCGAATGTCGCATCAATATATTCGGTGATCGCGTTGCACTGCGCGATATGTGTGCCATCGGGCAGCTCCAGGCAGGGAACTGCGGCGTCAGGGTTTTTAGCTTTGAATTCAGGGGTGCGGTGCTCACCGCCCATCACGTCCACCGGAATGAACTCAACTTTGTCAGATGCGCCCTTTTCAGCCAAGGCGATGCGGATGCGGGTTGGGTTTGGAAACCCTTCGATATCATGGATTTTCATAGGTGCGATTCCTTTGGAAGTAATATCAATGAGAGCCTACCTATCAGAAGGTAGTTATTTTTGCAACCATGATTCAGCCCCCACATCTTGCGGTTAGAAATATTCGAAGGCGTTGGGGCTCTAAGCCCCGCGTAACTGTTTCACCAGAAAGTCGATTAACGCTCGAATCCGAGCGGTCAGGTGGCGGTTTTGCGGATAGGCTGCGTAGAGTCCGAGCGATATTGCCTCTTGTGCTTCAAACAGCAATTGCAGACGGCCCGTGTCCAAAAAGGGCTGTGCCGTGTACAATGGAATCCGGCCAATCCCCAGCCCGTCCGCTGCCATATGCGCCACAGCGCGAGGGGAATTTGCGCGAAAGTTTCCGGATACAGAAACCACGTATTCCCTGTCCGATCCCTTGAAAGCCCAATTGTCGATCATATTGCCGGTGGTCTGTAGTAGACAGTTGTGGGTGGATAAGGCGGCGGGCTCTTGCGGCGTCCCATGTTGCGCCAGATATTCGGGCGACACACAGCAGACAATACGCATGTCCGTCAGCTTGCGCGCCACAAGGTTGGAATCCTTCAGTGCGCCAAAGCGAATGGCAAGGTCATACCCTTCTTCGACCATCGAGACGTGATGGTCAGACAGGTGCAATTCGATCGTGACTTTCGGATGCTCGGTTTGGAACGGTTTCAGCAAATGTATCAGTTCGGCCGAGCCAAACCCGGTTGGCGCGGTGATCCGTATACGCCCCGCCAATTCGGTCTGGCGTTTCTGGACCAGCCCTTCCAATTCATCAAACTGGTCCAGCAGTGAAACGCAACGCTCGTAATAGGACCGTCCGGTATCGGTCAGGGTGACGCTGCGGGTGGTGCGGTTGAACAATTGCGCGTTCAGGCGGTCCTCAAGCTGACCGACATATTTGCTGGCCAGCTTGGTGCTGATGCCGATCTGTTTTGCGCCTTCGGTAAACGAAGAATGTGCCGCCACCGCCGCAAAGGTGCGCATGCCTTGGATCGTGTCCATTATCTACACTGCGTTCATAGTAATTCTCTGAATGCGTATATTATCGCCTCTGATAAAGCAATCTAAGTTTGGCGCATAGATGCTGACCCTCAGCCGAACCCCTTCAATCAGAGAAAGAGCTTTCAAATGTCCAACGCAATCCGAATTCACAGCTTCCCCCTGTCCGGCCATGCCCATCGTGCCGTCCTGTTTGCCAGCATTGCCGGTATTAATCATGACGTCATCGATGTGGATTTGGCTGGTGGTGAGCATAAGCGCGAGCCGTTTTTGGCGATGAACCCAGCGGGGCAGGTACCGGTGCTTGAAGATGGTGATGTGGTCATCACCGACAGCAACGCCATTCTGGTCTATCTGGCGCGCAAATATGCACCGTCCTATCTGCCTGCGGACCCAGTGCATGAGGCCGAAGTGCAGAAGTTTCTGACCCTCGCAGCTGGTGAGATCGCCTTTGGCCCTGCCGCTGCGCGTTTGATCAATGTTTTCAATGCGCCCTTGAACAAGGACTTTACCCACGCCACCGCGGCAAAGGTTCTTGCCAAGCTGGATGCGCATCTTGAAGGCCGCGAGTGGCTGGTTGGGGATGCCCCAACAATCGCGGATGTCGCCATCTACAGCTACACCGCGCATGCGCCTGAAGGTGACGTTTCGCTTGAACCTTACGCAAACGTGCGCCGCCTTCTGGCCAATGTCGAGGCGCTGGACGGCTTTGTCCCGATGCCTCGCACCGCGGTTGGTCTGAACGCGGCCTGATCCACCCCTTGGCCAGCTGCGCATTTGTGGCTGGTCAACCCGCCCCTGACATATGAGGTCTGCCATGAACGCCCCGACCGCATCAGATACATCGCCTTTCCACGCAGGTGAACGGGATATGCAATCCCGCATCGGCAAACGGGAAAAGATGGAGGCTGTTGGCCGGAACTACATCCGCCCCTACATGCCCGATCAGCATCGAGAGTTCTTGGGCAAGCTGCCTTTTCTTGTAGTGGGCAGCGTCGATCCTGATGGTTGGCCCTGGGCGTCGATGATCTCGGGTCGGCCGGGGTTTATCCATTCACCGCATGACCGTCGGCTTGATGTTGACGTCCAGCCTCTGCCAGACGACCCGGTGCGAACGGCGCTGAAGCCCGGCGCGCCCATCGGTGTCGTCGGGGTCGAACTTTCCACGCGGCGCCGCAACCGTATGAATGCCACCGTTGGGCGGGTCGAAAATGGCGGTTTCTCTCTGGATGTGGTGCAGTCATTCGGGAATTGTCCGCAGTACATCCAGACCCATGATGTTACCTTTGTCCGAGAGCCGGACGCCAACGTCGCCCGCTCTGTCGATCGGCTATTTGAGCTGGACCCAAGAGCCCGGGACATGATCGCGACGGCCAATTCGTTTTATGTCGCCAGCCACGCCAACACCCCCGACCATACGGGCGTTGACGTTTCACATCGTGGCGGGCGGTCGGGGTTTGTGCGGGTTGAGGGCAACAGCCTGTTGGTTCCTGATTTTGCAGGCAATAATTTCTTCAACACGCTGGGCAACTTCCTCGTAAATCCGAGGGCGGGCCTAGTATTTCCGGATTATCAGACCGGCGATGTGCTGATGCTGACTGGGACGGTTGAGGTGCTGTCAGAAGACCATCCCGATATCGCGGGCTTCCATGGTGCAAGCCGGGGTTGGTGGTTTCATCTGGATCACGGCCTACGCCTTCATGACGCGCTGCCCTTCCGAGCTGAATTTCTGGAGTTTTCGCCCAACAGTCTGATGGCGGATGACTGGCAAACAGCCGAGGCCAGGCGAGAGGCTGAAGCACTGCGCCGTCAGTGGCGAACCCTGCGGGTGGCTGCTGTTCAGGATGAAAGCGACGTGATCCGGTCATTCATCTTCGAGGCCACGGATGACCTGCCTCTGTTGCCGTTTGAAGCAGGTCAGTTTCTGACACTTCGCACTAGCCCCGATGGCACGGCGCCGGCAACGCGGACCTACACGGTATCCTCAGCGCCCGGCGATGCCGGGTATCGGATTTCCGTCAAGCGCGAACCGGGTGGCGTGATGTCAAACCATTTGCACGAAACACTGTCGGTCGGTGATCTGGTCGAGGTCAAAGCCCCGAAAGGTCAGTTCTTTCTGGATGCGTCTGAAACCCGGCCTGCTGTGCTGTTTGCGGGCGGGGTCGGTATCACACCGATGATGTCGATGACCCGCCACGTGATGCACGAAGGCGCGCGAACCCGCCACACGCGCAACCTGACCATTTTTCACGCCGCGCAAACCGTGGGACAGCGGGCTTTTCACAGTGACCTGCAACAGGCTGCGGCCGAGGGCGGCGGAAAGATCCGTTATGTCTCGGTTGTCTCACAGCCCGAAGAAGGCACCCGCGTGGGGGTGGATTTTGACGCAAAAGGCTACATCACGCCCGAACTGATCCAAGATACGCTGCCTCTGGATGACTACGACTTCTTTCTTTGTGGCCCGGCCCCTTTCATGCAAGCGATCTATGACATGCTGCGCGGTCTCGGCGTGCGGAATGACCGTATTTATGCCGAAGCCTTTGGCCCTGCCGCATTGGCGCGGCGCGTCGACGAGAACGCCGTCGCGTTCCAGCCCGAACCTGAGGCCGAGGCCGCCAATGTGGAATTCAAAGCCAGCAATCAAAAGGTGCAATGGGCGCAAGGCGACCCGACCTTACTGGAGGTGGCCGAGGCGCAGGGATTGACACCAACCTTTTCCTGCCGTTCAGGATCATGCGGCAGCTGTCTAACCCGCAAGATTGCCGGTCAAGTTGCCTATCGCACCGAACCATCAGCTGAACATTCAGAAGACGAGGTGCTGATCTGTTGTGCCGTGCCCGCCAAGGGGTCGGACACGGTTGTGCTGGATATCTGAGGTGAAAGGTTTTCGGGACATTGTCCTAAGCGCCGGGTAAACAGGTCTGATGAAACGCGCGACCATGTAAGGAAACCCAATGACTGATGCCAAACTTAGAACCACATCGGGCAATGGCCGGATCTTTGACAGTGTACTCGACACGATCGGAAACACCCCCACGATCCGCATCAACAATCTGGGACCCGAAGCCGTCAACCTGTTCGTTAAATTCGAGGCGTTCAACCCCGCCGGATCGGTCAAGGATCGTCTTGCCGTCAATATCATCGAAGCCGCAGAACGCAGCGGTGCCCTGAAACCTGGCCAGACGGTTGTCGAGGCCACCAGTGGTAATACGGGCATCGGTCTTGCGATGGTCTGCGCGCAAAAGGGTTATCCGCTGGTTGTGACTATGGCCGAAAGCTTCTCGACTGAACGTCGTCGCTTGATGCGAATGCTGGGTGCAAAGGTTGTTCTGACGCCAAAGGCGGAAAAAGGCTTTGGCATGTACCGCAAGGCAGTCGAACTGGCCGAGGAACACGGCTGGTTTCTGGCGCGTCAGTTCGAAACTCAGGCCAATGCTGAGATCCACGCCGCAACAACCGCGCGGGAAATACTGGGTGACTTCAATGGCGACAGGTTGGACTATTTCGTGACAGGCTATGGCACCGGTGGCACGGTTACTGGGGTGTCGCGGGTTTTGCGCGCTGAAAGTCCTGAGACCAAAATCATCCTGACCGAACCGGCCAACGCGCAGTTGGTGAGCAGCGGCATCGCGACCGAACGTGGCAAGGATAGCGATCCAGTTTCAAGCCACCCCGCGTTCGAACCGCATGTCATTCAGGGCTGGACGCCAGACTTTATTCCCGCAGTTTTGCAGGAATCCATCGACAACCGCTATTTTGATGAGCTGATCCCGGTGGCTGGTCCGACAGGGGTTGAATGGGCGCAGAAGTTGGCCAGCCAAGAGGGTATCCTGACCGGCATATCCGGCGGCGCGACCTTTGCCGTCGCAATGCAGATTGCTGAACAGGCCGAGCCCGGCGCGTCGGTCCTGTGCATGCTGCCTGACACGGGTGAGCGGTATCTGAGTACACCCCTGTTCGACGGGTTCCCGGTTGAGATGACAGAAGAAGAGACTGCGATCTCACGCTCGACACCCGGATATCACACCGGCTGACGATCAAGCGATTCTTGCCTAATACCCCCTGTAACTGCAATGATATCGGCAAGTTACGGGGGAGCGCAGATGCGAAAACGTCTATTGCTGCTGAAAATCGCAATCGCGATGACTGTGGTCAGCATTGGTCTTTTTACCATGGATGCCCGGGCCCAGGGAACGACCAGCCCCGCTGCGCAGGGTCAAAGCTTGGCTGATGTGAAATCGATCATGGACCGTCGCTGTGTCGTCTGCCACAGCTGCTATGACGCACCCTGTCAGTTGAAGCTCACCTCGCCCGCAGGCGTTCAGCGCGGGGCAAGCAAACAGGCCGTTTATCATACCGAGCGTTTGACCGATGCCCAGCCCACGCGGCTGGGGATTGATGCGCAAACGGTCCCCGAATGGCGGGCGCTGGGATTTCACACGGTAACCCGTGATCCAAATGATGCCGAAGCTCCGGGCCTGCTGGAACGGTATCTTGAGCTGGGGCGACAGAATCCGATGCCGATTAACGCGCCACTTCCGAGCGAGCTTGGTCTGGCGCTTGATCGCCCTCTGGTCTGTCCGACATCCGGTGAATTTGATCAGTTCAGCCGCGATCATGCGCTTGCGGGCATGCCCTATGGCACAGCGCCACTGGCGGATGCCGAATTTCAGGTCCTCATGACCTGGGCGCGCAGCGGCGCAGCGCTGCCACCTGTTGCAACCGAAATTCCCTCAGAGATTCAGGACCAGATCACGCAGTGGGAGGCATTCCTGAACTCAAACGACATGCGCAGCCAGTTGATGAGCCGGTATCTGTACGAACACCTGTTTCTGGCCCGCCTCCATTTTCAGGGCGACGATGCGCGGCGGTTCTTCCAACTTGTCCGCTCGACCACAGCGCCGGGTGAAGCCATAGACATTATCGCCACGCGGCGGCCATTCGATGATCCGGGGGCGGGTGCGTTCTACTATCGTTTGCAGCAAGTCACCGAAACGATCGTCCACAAGGAACATCTGGTCTATTCGATGGGACCAGATCGCATGGCTCGCTATCGACAATTGTTTTTGGACCCCGATTGGACACTCACTGAGCTACCCCCCTATGGCGATGCCGAGGGCGGCAATCCATTCAGCACCTATATGCAGATGCCCGCCAAAAGCCGCTATCAGTTCCTGTTGGATGATGCGCTGTTTTTTGTCCGCAGCTTCATACGCGGCCCTGTCTGTCACGGAGCGACCGCAGTTGATGTGATCGAAGACCGGTTCTGGGTCAGCTTCCTTGACCCGGAAGCGGATTTGTCAGTTACCGACCCCAGCTTTCTGCAAGACGGGGCCATCTATCTGGAGTTGCCCGTGTCAGAGGCCGACGCCAGTGCATTGGGCGCGTTGCCGGGGTTTTCGCACAAGAACCAGGTTCGGTATCTCGAGTTTCGGGACGCACGGTACAAGAAGGCCCCGATATACGAAACCGGGTTTGACTATGGCTCGATCTGGGACGGCGACGGCTCTAACCCCAACGCTCTGATCACCGTGTTCCGTCACTTCGACAACGCCTCGGCCATGACCGGATTTCACGGCGG
This sequence comes from Ruegeria sp. BC5, assembly GCF_056539205.1. Lineage (NCBI taxonomy): Bacteria > Pseudomonadati > Pseudomonadota > Alphaproteobacteria > Rhodobacterales > Roseobacteraceae > Ruegeria > Ruegeria sp. BC5. The sequence goes on along the minus strand of NZ_JBQFUN010000002.1, from coordinate 121,522 downwards.
CATTCCCGAAACCGCGTGGGTTCTGGATTTCCCGGTGTTCGAACGTATCTACTATGACCTTGTCGCGGGCTATGATGTTTTCGGCCGGGTCGAGCATCAGCTGACCACGCGGCTTTATATGAACGAGCTGCGGATGGAGAGTGAGGATACGTTCCTGTTTTTCATGCCACGGGATGTCAGGTCGCAGATGCATCAAGGCTGGTATCAGGGCGTGTTGGCCGAATGGCTTACCTATTGGCACCGTCGCCACGTTGATGGACATTTCCCCACCGGCATCACCTTTGCAACCACCACTCCTAAGCAAGAGTTCCTCTTGACCTTGCTGGAACGTGGCAACGGCCTGTGGCCCACCACCGACCCGATCAACCGATGTGTGGACGGTGATTGCCCCTCGGATCAGTCAGGCATTTTGCTGCGCGATCTGGCGGATCAGATCGGAGATTGGGTGAAATATCTGCCCGACCTGTCCGTTCTTGTGGTCGAGCAAGATGGCGGCGGGGCAGAGTTGTTCACCCTGGCCCATGACAAGGCGCATTCCAACGTCGCCTTTCTGTTTGAAGAAAAGGCGCGCCGACTCCCGGCCGAGGACAAGGTGACAATTCTTCCGGGTCTGATCGGCAGTTATCCGAACTTTTATTTCCATGTCCGGCAGAACCAGGTGGCCCCCTTCATAACCGCGTTGAAATCCGTCAGATCGCAAAGCGATTACATGGCCCTGGTGGCAGAATACGGCGTGCGCCGGACAAGCCCCGAATTCTGGGCGCTCAGCGATCGGATTTACGAGATGTTCCTGGATCAGAAGCCAATACAGGCAGGGGTGTTTGACCTGAACAGGTACAAAGACCCCAAGGCAGGGGATGATCCGACCTAAACTTGTCGGGTTGCGATCCGGCCCCTAGATTTGAGACATGTGGTCTTTTGCAGATATCCGGCCGGCCTATACCCGGGCCGAACGTATCAGCGATGGGGTTGTACACGTATTGGGCGTGGCCGCGGCCCTTGTTGCCGTGCCAGTTCTGATCACGATCACCGCCCAGCACCGCTCCGAGCCCGAGGCGGTACTGGGAGTTTCGATCTATGGCGTGACGCTGGTGTTGATGCTGACGTTTTCCGCCCTCTACAACATGGTCGACAATGACAGATGGTCCGATCTACTGCGCCGGCTGGATCATTCGGGTATCTACGTCAAGATCGCTGGCACCTACACGCCGTTCGTTTTGCTTTCGGGCGGGCAGGCATGGGGGCTTTTGATTGGCTTATGGTCGTCGGCGACGCTGGGATCAACATTGAAGCTGATCGATCCAAACCGGTTTCGGTGGTTTGGTCTGGGCCTGTATCTGATGATGGGATGGGCCATCATTTGGGCCGGACAATCCATGCTGACCGAGCTGTCGCCGACAATAGTGTGGCTGATGATGGCGGGCGGTGTCGTTTATACCGTCGGCGTTGCATTCTATCTTTCGGAACACCTGCCGTTTCACAACACCATCTGGCACGTGTTTGTCCTGACCGGCAGCGCGCTGTTTTTCATCGCGATTTCGGTTCGAATTCTGTTGGAACCACATCCGTTTTCCTGACGGTGGCGCCGGTTAACGGGGCTCAAACCTGATCGGTACAGAAAAGCGAAAGCTATCGCCCTGTAACCCCTTGGGTGCTTTCGGTACGCGCTTTGTACGGGCCACAGCGCTAAGCGCGGCCTGATCCAGTGCCGAATTGCCCGAGGATTTCAGCAGTTTATGCGACAACAGACGCCCATCGCGCGAAACGGTCAGGGTGATCGTGGCGCTGCCACCATCCGTGCGGCGCAACGATTGCTTGTTGCGCTCGATGCGGGCGCGAACTTTTGCACCCCAAAACACCTTGAGCTTTGCTTGCTTTCCAGAGGACCCAGCGTTCACTTCCGCCGATCCCGCCCCGGCCTGCGATCCGTCACCTGAACCTGCGGCAACCTGTTTGTTGACACCTGCGGCGGTTACCTTGGCTTTTCGACCGTCCTGCGCGGGCGTCTTGTCTGGCTGTTGAGATTCACGCTCGGCCCTTTCCGTCGGCGCGACAACTGGTGGCGGCAGTGCCGTGTCCACCTGCGGCAGCTTCTCCGGTTCTGGCGGGGCAAGTGCGATTGTCATTTGAGCCATTGGGGCCTGATCGATTTTTAAGATTGGCCCGGCGGGGACGGCCGGGGTTTGCGGCACTTGCACGGTCGGCGTCTGCCGGGTGGGCGTGATGGGCGCAGCCTCCCACGTTTTGACCATCTCGGCCACCGAGGGGGCGGCAGCTTTTATCGTTGCCAGATCCGCACCACCAACACCGCCCGCAACAACACCAGACTTTGGCTGGCTGGCAAAGGCGGCGAGATGCAAGGCGGCGGCCAGAGCAACAAAAACAAAGGCTTCAACCCAGCGTTTCATTTTCGGGCCACCACAAGCTCGACCCGGTTCAGCCCCGCATGTGCAAGACCACGCAGCAGCCCCGACATCACTTTGGCCTCAAGCAGCGCATCGGCGCGAACCTGGACGACGCTGTTGGTTTCGCTAATCGTTGCCAAGGCGACCAGCGCCGCGTTTCCTTCCTCCCCTTCGAAGGACATACGGCCAGTTTTGTCGACATAAAGCACCCGCTTAACCTTGGGGTCGGTGTCGGATGTCGATTTTGGCGGGGTAACTTCGAACGGCTCGGGTTTGATCAGGTTCGCCGTCATCAGGAAAAAGATCAGCAGTAGAAACACGACATTGATCATCGGCAGGATGGATGCAGGGCGCGGTTTGCCGGATGGGTCCGAGAAATTCATCGCGCTATTCCACCAAAACGACCGAAATAAACCCGGCGTCACGCAGGATCTCGGTGACGGTCACGATCCGTTGCAATGTCGCGCCATCCCTGCCGCGCAAGATCACCAAATCCGTGGGGACCTGCATCAGTGGTGCAAGATCACGGGCTATATCCGCGCTGGCGATGCCGTTCAGCAACTCTTGGTCGGGCAGGACGTCAATCAGGCGCGGCGGTCCGCTATATTCGTGGCCCGCAGAGGCCAGCGGCAGCGGCAAGATGGACTCGATGCCGAAGCGGGACGCCAACATGAAGAACACCAAAAGCAGGAACACCACGTCGATCATCGGCGTGAGGTTGGGCTTGCGTCTGGGTTTTGCAATTGGGGCGAATTGCATCAGATCACTCGGCAGCCAGTTTCAGATTGCCCGGCTTGCCTGATACGAAAATACGGGTTGCGCCGTCTTCCAAATCGCGGCGGATGCGGTCGATTACGGCCTCGAACCACGTCAGCGCGGCCGAGGCTGGGATGGCCACGGCCATACCTGCTGCGGTGGTCAGAAGCGCCTCCCAGATGCCGCCAGCCAATAGGGAGGGATCGGCGCGGTTGCCTGACTGTTGCAGCGCCTGAAACGCTGCAATCATGCCCAGAACTGTGCCCAACAGACCCAACAGAGGTGCGATCGTTGCGATCAGCTCTAGTGCTCGAAGGCCGGTACCGGCGTCGGCAATCTCGCGTTTGGCCACGCGCGAAACCTCTTCGCGGGCGCGGTCTTCGGGTAGGGTGCGAATGGACCGGATGGCATGGCTCATCACCTTGGATCGAATTCCCCGGCGGCCATAGAGCGTCGTAGCAGCGGCATCGGGCTCCCCAGTCTCGAACAAATCCACGGCCTGACCGGCCTTGCCTCTCGACCATGCCCCGATCAGGGCCAGCCGCCAAATCTTCCACAGGATCAGGGCAACGGTGACCACAGACAGTGCCGCGATGGCCCAGATCGATGGTCCGCCTTTGCGCAGAAACTCGGCCGCCTGGACCGAGGCATCCTGCGCGGTTTCCACACCTGTGCTGTGCCCAGGCACGGGCTCGTTGGGTTCAGCCGAAACTGGTTGCGCTGGTCCAATCTGGTCGCCTGACACCAGAACCTCTGGCGCTGGGGGTGTCAGGGTGTCTTGCGCGGCGAGGGCAACCGGTACCATCGCAAGGGCCATAAACAGGATCAATCGGGATATCATAAGGTTCTCCTGTGTGCAGGGCCAACCGGGTTACCCCGTGGCCCCGCTGTTCTTCGGGTCAGAAGGTTGCAGTGACGAATAGGTTGATATTGCGTTTTGCAGCCGGGATCTGGTCATTGGCCCGGTAGGACCTGTCGAGGATGTTGTTAAGCTCGAGCGTCAGCAATGCGTTCTCGGTCAAATCCACGCTGCCGCGGAAGTTCAGCGTGGTCCAGCCCGAGGTCGGGTTGGTGCCGGTGGCTGTCCCGCTGTCGACGATATTGCCGTTTTCGTCTCGCAACTTGGCCGCGCTTTCGCCCCGCAGGAACATATCCCAGGTGCCCGTCAAGCTGGCTGTCTGCCAGTCTGAGCGCACACCAAGCGTCCCTGTCCATTCCGGGGTGCCACTGTCTTTGGTGCTGAACCCGTTGGAATAGGTGAACTCTCGGGTCACATTCGACACGATGACATAGGGGCGCACACCGCCCCAGCCGGGATCAACCTCGGCCGCGATTTCAATGCCCCAGCTGTCTGCGCTTTCGACATTGTCATAAATCAGCTCGGCCGGATTGACCGGATCGGCCACGGTGGTGATGTAGTCCTTGGCTTCGGTATAGAAAATGGCCGTATCCAGCACGAAGTTCCCGCGATCCACGCGCGCACCGATTTCATAGTTGGTCGCCGTTTCGGGTTTCAGGTTCGGATTGCCATTGATGACCTGGCCGCCAGCCGACGTGGACAGGTACAGCTCGGACAGGGACGGGAATGTATAACCTTGCGAGATGTTGGCCCGCAGGATGGCGTCATCTGACAGATTGTAGACGGCACCAATCGAGCCCAGCCAGCGGTCATCGCTGTTGCTGGCATCCGGCAGCGGAAACCCGTTGACCGTTCGTTCGTTCAGATCGCTTTCGACGCTATAGTAGCGCGCGCCGACCGTGGCGACGAAATCGCCAAAGGTTGCTTCATGCTGTCCAAAAATACTGGCCGTTCGGATTTCCGCATCCGTGAAAGAGGGCACGCTGATTTGGCTGGGCGGTCCAAAGGGCGGAATGATCGTGATATCAGAGGTCTTGGTGGTCTCTAGCCGGTCATCGTCATATTCAAGCCCGATGACCGATCGGTGACCGGGCGCAAATTCAAAGTTTGCTGTTGCCACGAACCCGCTGGTTGTCTGTTCATCGTCCGATCCCGCGTTGACAATGGTGGTGACCGGCCCGCCGCTGCTGGTGAATTCGCTGTCGAACACGCGGTCGACCTTTTGCGTGTAAGCGCTGAACTTCAGCATCGACATCCAGGGCGTCAGGTCTTCGCCTTCGTAGAACGCGCTGTATTTGCGCAGGTCCCGTTTGGGCAGGTTGATCTTGGCATCCGGGCTGCCGGTGAACACCTCGGTCGAGGCGTCGAAATCCTGTGCGCGCAGGCCGACATAGCTGTTGCCAAAGCGGTATCCGACAAAGCCCAGCACGCCGTGTTCTTCACTGCTGGAGGGCACCAGATCACCGTCGGGTGTTTCGCGGTCGTTCAGGTCCAGTTTCGAATACGACAGACGATAGTCAAAATCGTTGAACGTACCTGCGATGCTGGCAGCGGCGCGATAGCCGTCATTGGACCCGATGTAACCTGCGGTGCCGGAAACCTCGACCGGTTTGTCTGCGCCGCGTTTGGTGATGATGTTCACGACGCCACCGATGGCCCGATTGCCTGAGACAACCGATGAAGGACCACGCACGATCTCGATCCGTTCGATATCGGTGGGTGACACCAGCAGAGGTGTTCCATAACGGTTGTGATCCGACAGGCGCTGACCGTCCAGCAGGATGGCGACGCGCTGCGAATCTTCGCCACGGATACGGATACGATCCAGATCATTCTCGGACACCTGAACGCCCGGCACATCCGACAACAGATTGGCGACTGAGGCCGGGGGGATTTCGCGGATTTCACCGGCATCCACAACGGTGACGGAGGACGGGCTGTCGAAAACCTCGGTTGGAAGCCCGGTGCCGGTGACGATGATGTCATCGAGTTGGATGATGTCGTCTTCTTGTTCTTGCGCCCATAGCGGCGTTGCCGCCAAAACGGCGCTGGTCAGGGCCACGCTTGCGGTAGGCCGCTTTAATGCTGATTTCATTGAAACCCCCAGTATGTGTATCGTGCAGTCAGAGATGCACCCGCCTGAAACAGGCGAAATTCAGATGCTACCTCGCGATGTGCTGGGTGTTTCTACGGGCCTGCGCGCTAGATGCTGCGCGCTGTGGTCCATGTGGGCGGCTCCTTAGCGGATTAGATTTTTCTATACCAGACTATTTTTGTCAGAAAAATGCTGCGTGCCCTTGATGCCACAGGCAGGACCGCTTAGGACAAGGGCAAAGAAAGCTAAAAACAGCGCGCAGCCCGGTCGTCTCGGTCCCAGCCAAATGCGTTTCGATACCATTGTGGAGACGACCATGACCCATCCAAGCCCTTCTGAAATCCGTGCTGCGCGGTTGGAAAACCCCAAGCGGCGCGAGCGTGATCTGGCGGATCAACTCGGCATCACCGAGGCACAGCTGGTGGCCGCGCATGTCGGACACGGAGCCACCCGCATAAGCCCCGACATGGACCGGCTGATGCCCTTAGTGAACCGATTGGGCGAGGTCATGGCACTGACTCGCAACGAAAGCTGCGTGATCGAGAAGGTGGGGATTTACGATGATTACCGTGGCGGCCCCCACGCGGCGCTGATCGCCAATCACGATATTGATCTGCGCATGTTCCCGCGTCACTGGGTTTACGGCTTTGCCGTGGCCAAAACGCTTGAGGATGGCTCGGAACGCCTGTCCCTTCAGATTTTCGACGCCGCAGGTGATGCGGTTCACAAGGTCTTTTTGCGCGATACCTCTGTGATCGAGGAATGGGATGCCGTGATCGAGGCCCTGAAACTGCCGGACCAGTCAGACACTCTGACAGTTGAACCGCGCGCAGCGGTCGAACCTGCCAAGGTCGACCCTGAGAAAATCGACCGTCTGCGTGCTGGATGGGATGAAATCACAGATACCCATCAGTTTCTCCAGATGGTTCGCAAGCTTAAGCTGAACAGGTTGGGGGCCTATCGCATGGCCGGGGCGCCATATGTGCGGCCTCTGGCGATATCGGCTGTCGACACAATTCTGCACAGCGCCGCAAAAACAGGCCTGTCGATCATGGTTTTTGTTGGCAATCAGGGGTGCATCGAAATTCACACCGGACCCCTCAAAGAGGTCAAGCAGATGGGCCCATGGCTGAATGTGCTGGATCCTGGCTTTAACCTGCACCTACGCACCGATCACATCGCCGAGGTCTGGCAGGCCAGGAAATCCACCAAACGAGGCGATGCGATCTCGGTCGAGGCGTTTGACGCGCAGGGCGCACTGATATTGCAAATCTTTGGCGTGCTGGCCGAGCCTGCCTCAGCTGCAATCTGGAACGACCTTGTTGCGTCGCTTGAGGGCCGCCCAGAGGAGGTTCCGGCATGACTCGGGTGCGCGCAAAACTGAAACTTGCCGGATTGGTGCTGTTGGTATCTGCATTTGGTCTGCATGCCGACCCGGCGAAACGCATTGTCTCGGCCGGGGGATCGATCACCGAGATCATTTATGCGCTGGGACAAGAACACCGGCTGGTGGCACGCGACAGCACGTCGAACCATCCGCCGCAGGTCGCCGCATTGCCAAACATAGGCTACGTGCGCCGCTTGTCCGCCGAGGGGTTGCTGTCGGTCAGCCCCGATCTGATCTTGGCAGAAGAGGGCGCAGGCCCGCCGGAAACGCTGGAGGTTCTGGCCGAAACTCATATCCCTTTGGTCAGTATACCGATGGGCCATGATCGCGCGGCGGTTGTCGCCAAGATCAAGGCCGTTGCCAAGGCGCTGGATGTTCCTGATGAAGGCGAAGCACTGGCGCAACGCGTTGGCGGCGCAATCGATGCCGCCACTGCGCACAGTGAATTGGCCGATCAGCGTGTTCTGTTTGTACTGGCAATGCAGGGTGGGCGCGTGCTGGCCGCAGGGCAGGATACGGCAGCGCAGGGTATTATCGAGCTGGCCGGGGCCACAAATGCTGTTAAGGGGTTTCAGGGCTATAAACCATTGGGGGATGAGGCGATCATTACAGCAGCCCCCGATGTCATCTTGCTGATGGACAGCGGCCGACAGATTTCCCTGACAGATGAAGAGGTTTTCAAACACCCTGCGATTGCGGCCACACCGGCAGGTCAGAACGCTAAATTGTTGCGGATGGATGGCATGTTGTTGTTGGGTTTTTCGGTGCGCACCGGGCAGGCCATCTCTGATCTTGCAGCTGGATTGCGCGGCGCCAATGGCTGACCAAACCGCTGACCGGATGGCAATCGACGGCGACCGGAGCGTAACCGCGCGTCGGCTCAGCTGGGTTTTGATCGTTGTATTGAGTGTGGTGGTGCTGACCGGGCTTGCAACGGGATCGGCTGGCACGTCGTTGTGGCAGGCATTCATTGATATGGCACAGGGCCAAGACCTGTCCTTACGGGACCGGGTGGTTTTGCTGGATATCCGCGCGCCCCGTGTGATCATGGGTTGTCTTGTTGGGGCGGCGCTGGCTGTGTCTGGGGCGGTGCTGCAGGGCTTATTCCGCAACCCGCTGGCCGATCCGGGCATAGTTGGAGCCAGCGCCGGGGCCAGCTTGGGGGCGGTCGGTGCGATTGTTCTGGGCGGGACTTTGACCGTTGCCGCCGGGCTGGCAACATGGCTTGTCCCGATTGCTGCGTTCCTTGGCGCCTGGATCACCACAATGCTGCTCTATCGGGTTGCAACGCGGCGTGGCCGAACCTCTGTTGCAACGATGCTGCTGGCCGGGATTGCGCTGACCGCACTGGCGATGGCATTGACAGGCATCCTTGTCTATGTGGCGGATGACGCGCAGTTGAGGGATTTCACCTTTTGGTCCATGGGCTCTCTGGCGGGCAGCAGTTGGGGCAAGATCATGGTTGCGGCCCCGTTGATCCTGATCCCCCTAATGCTGTCGCCATTTCTGGCGCTGGGTCTGAACGGTCTGGCCCTGGGCGAAGCCGCAGCCGGGCATATCGGCATCCGCGTGCAACATCTGAAAACCTGCGCCATTCTGGTCGTCGCCGCATCGACCGGGGCAGCTGTGGCCGTCAGTGGTGGGATCGGGTTTGTGGGTATCGTGGTGCCGCATCTGCTGCGACTGGCCTCGGGGCCCGATCACAAATACCTGCTGGTCAATTCGGCCCTTCTGGGTGCGGCGCTTCTGGTGCTGGCCGACCTGATCAGCCGAATGATCATCGCGCCGTCTGAGCTGCCCATTGGGATTGTCACCGCAGTCATCGGCGCGCCGTTCTTTCTGTGGATTTTGTTGAGGCAACGCGGAATTGTGGACCTTTAGACCATGTTGATTGTCACAGACCTGAGCGTTCAGCTGGGGCGCCGCACGATCCTAAGCAATCTGTTTTTCTCAGCCCAGCCCGGACAGGTGACTGCCGTTGTGGGCCCGTCGGGGGCGGGTAAATCTACCTTGTTGGCCGCGCTGACCGGCGATCTGGACCATGACGGGGCCGTTACGTTGAACGGTCGGGATATCGCGCGAACCAGCGCTGCTGAGCTATCCGACATTCGTGCCGTCCTGCCACAAGCGACTCCAATGAGCTTTCCGTTCACCGTGTTAGAGGTGATCCGCATGGGGCGTATGCGCAGAGCTATGGACGACCGGATTGCCCTGCATGCGCTGACTCGTGTCGGTTTGGGTGGATTTGAAGGGCGGTTCTATCAGGAACTGTCAGGGGGTGAGCAGCAGCGTGTTCAACTGGCCCGCGTTCTGATGCAGGTGTGGCAACCGACCGGGCCGAAAGGGTCGCGCTGGTTGTTTCTGGACGAACCCGTTTCCAGTCTGGATATCGGCCACCAATTGCAGGTGATGCAAATTGTTCGGGATTTCGCGGCCAGCGGCGGCGGGGTGGTCATGGTGATGCATGATCTGAACCTGACGGCCATGTGTGCCGACAATGTGATTCTACTGTCGGATGGGCAAATCCTCAGCCAGGGCACGCCGGTGGATACATTGTGCGACGATTTGCTCAGTCAGGCGTATGGCTGCCGTATTGCGGTCAATTGTGCCCCTGAAACAGGAGTCTACCTTTTACCGCAGGTGGCTGGGCTTTGATCACGCTTCGCGGTTCGGCGCTGTTGAATTAGATTTAAGTTGTAGTTTGTTGTATTATCGATATTAGAAAGGCTAGGCATGGAGTTTTGGATAGATTATCGATAAAATGGAAAACACCTCCCCCACTTGGACCCGCGAGGCGGCGCAGGCCGTATATGATCTTCCCCTGATGGATTTGCTGTTCCGCGCGCAGACCGTGCATCGCGAGAATTTCGATCCCAACAAGATTCAGACCTCCAAGCTGTTGTCGATCAAGACAGGTGGCTGTGCAGAAGATTGTGCCTATTGTTCGCAATCGGCGCGCAACGGTTCGAAGCTGTCGGCCTCGAAACTGATTGAGGTTCAGCGCGTGCTGGCCGAGGCCCGCAAGGCCAAAGACGGTGGCGCTACCCGGTTCTGCATGGGCGCGGCCTGGCGTGAACCGAAAGATCGCGACATGGATGCGCTAGTGGCCATGGTCGAAGGCGTTCGCGAGATGGGCATGGAGACTTGCATGACACTGGGCATGCTAGACGACAACCAGGTGTTTCGCCTGCGTGACGCGGGCCTGGACTATTACAACCACAACATCGACACGTCCGAGCGTTATTACCCCGAAGTAATCACCACCCGCACCTTCGCCGACCGGATCGATACAATGACCCGCGTGCAAGAAGCCGGGATCAAAGTGTGTTCCGGCGGTATCCTGGGGATGGGTGAAGAGGTCGGCGACCGTGTCGATATGTTGGTCACACTGGCCAATATGGGACCCGCACCTGAATCGGTGCCGATTAACATGCTGATGCCGCAGGAAGACACACCGCTGGCGGACGCCAAGCCGATCGATCCGATCGAGTTCGTGCGTGTGATCGCCACCGCCCGTATCATGATGCCGAAATCCTATGTTCGCTTGTCTGCCGGACGCAGCGATATGACCGATGAGCATCAGGCCATGTGTTTCCTGGCCGGGGCGAACTCGATCTTTGTGGGGGAAACGCTGCTGACGGCAGAGAACCCGGAAGAAGACACCGACGCGATCCTGTTTGCCAAGCTTGGGTTGCAAGCCGAAACCGTGGCCGGGCAAAGCTGTGCGGAAGCTGCTGAATGAAAGTATTGGGTCGCCTGAACTCGATGCTTGAAACATTAGGCGCCCGGCATCGTCGCCGGGTGCTGACCCCGAGGCGTGGGCTGGACTTTGCCTCGAATGATTATCTGGGTCTGTCCGAATCTGCATGGCTGCAAGGTGCCGCGCAAAAGGCGCTGGATCGCGGTGTGCCGCTGGGATCGGGTGGGTCGCGGTTGCTGCGCGGCAATCACCCGGTACATGAGGCGTTGGAGGCTGAGGCCGCCGCGTTTTTCGACGCCGAAGCCGCCTTGTTCATGGGTGGCGGGTTTCAGGCCAATCAGGCGATTTTTTCGACCCTTCCCGCTGGTGGTGATCTGATCCTGTATGACGATCTGGTTCATGCCAGCGCTCATGAAGGCATGCGTATGGGCCGGGCCGACACGCGGGCCTTTGCTCATAACGATGTGGCCGACGCACGCCGTGTTATTGCCGACTGGCTTTCCGCAGGAGGGTCCGGTCAAATCTGGATTGCCGTGGAAAGCGTTTATTCGATGGAGGGTGATCTCGCGCCCCTGAACGCGCTGTCCGATCTGGCTGTGGAGCAGGAAGCGGTGTTGGTCGTGGACGAAGCCCATGCGACCGGTGTTTTCGGCCCACACGGCAAAGGACTGGCGCATGGGTTGAAGGCCGAAGTGCTGACATTGCATACCTGCGGTAAGGGTCTGGGCGTTTCGGGCGGACTGATCTGTGGCCCACGGCTGATGATCGACGCGCTGATCAACAGGGCACGGCCGTTCATTTTTGCGACCGCGCCATCTCCGTTTAACGCGGCCCTGGTGCGAGCTGTACTGGCGCATTTGCAATCAGACACCGGACTGACCGAGGCGGCGAACGCTCGAATACATCATGCCCATGCCGAAGCGCGTCGGAATGGCGTGTCGCCGGGTGTGCTGAACAGTCAGATCATCCCCGTCATTCTTGGGGACGAAGCGCACACGATGCAGACGACCGCAGCCCTGCAGTCGCAAGGCTTTGACGTGCGCGGCATTCGCCCTCCTACGGTTCCGCGCGGCACATCGCGGCTACGGGTTTCGGTTACGGGCAATGTTTCACAGGCCAATATTACCGCCTTGTTCGAAACCCTAGCGCAGCAACAAAGCGAGGCCGCATGAGCCCTGTCATCGTAGTCGGAACGGATACGGGCATCGGGAAAACTGTCTTTGCAGCGGGCCTGACAGCAGTCCTTGGCGCGCGGTATTGGAAACCTGTGCAGTCGGGGCTAGAAGAGGCCACAGACTCGGAAACCGTCAAGGCCCTGACCGGGGCCGAGGTGCTGCCCGAGGCGTATCGGCTGAACATGCCCGCCTCGCCACATCTCTCTGCCGAGGATATGGGGATTGAAATCGACCCGGCCCGCCTGACCTTGCCGCCGGTACCCGGCCCACTTGTGGTTGAAGGCGCGGGCGGGTTGATGGTGCCGCTGAACCGTCAGGTCTTTTTCCTGGATGTGATTGCGCAGTGGCAGGCCCCGATTGTGCTGGTGGCGCGTACCGCACTGGGTACGATCAATCACACGACCCTATCCCTGATGGCATTGCGCAATGCAGGGTGCAAAGTGATTGGTGTGGCCTTTGTTGGCGACCCAGAGCCGGACGTGGAACAGACCATCGCCGAAATGACCAATATCCGCCATTTGGGCAGGCTGCCCTTCGTCGAAAACCTTTCACGCGAAACTCTGTCTAACGCATTTTCTGCCATCGACATTGACGCGATCCGAGGTGCCTTATGACACCGCTGGAGTTTGATGCCCGCCATCTGTGGCACCCATACACGAACGTGCTGGAACCCGGCCCGATGCACCTGATCACGGGGGCAGATGGGGTTTGGCTGACGGCTCAGGACGGTACGCAGATGATCGACGCCATGTCGTCCTGGTGGTGTGCGGTGCACGGGCATCGTCACCCGGCCATCATCGCAGCCATGCAGTCGCAGTTGGATCAGATGCCGCATGTGATGTTTGGTGGGCTGACACATGAACCCGCGATTGAACTGGGCCGGAAAATGATCGGGCTTTTGCCCGACGGGCTGGATCGCATTTTCTACAGCGACAGCGGGTCGGTCGCCATCGAAGTAGCCCTGAAAATGGCGGTGCAGTACCAAATGGCGCAGGGTCGCAAGGGGCGAACGCAGTTTGCCACCATCCGCGGCGGCTATCACGGCGACACCTGGAAAGCGATGAGCGTATGCGACCCGGTCAACGGAATGCACGGGTTGTTTGCGGGCGCCCTGTCCGTTCAGCATTTCCTGCCGCGCCCACAGATCGCCTTTGGTCAGGACTGGTCCGAGGATGGTGACCTGAACGGGCTGAATGCACTGGAACAGTTGCTGGAGGCGAAAGCTGACCAGATCGCGGGGCTGATCCTTGAACCTGTGGTTCAGGGGGCAGGGGGGATGTATTTCTACCACCCGACCTGGCTGCAGCGCGCCCATGAGATGTGCAAGGCACATGACGTGCTAGTCATCTTCGATGAGATCGCCACTGGCTTTGGCCGCACCGGTGAGCTGTTTGCCCTGCACCATGCCGACATTGTGCCAGATATTCTGTGCGTGGGTAAGGCGCTGACAGGTGGGCATATCACGTTGGCGGCTACGGTCACCACCGAAACCGTCGCACGACGGATTGGGGAAAGCGAGGCCGGCGTCATGATGCACGGGCCCACCTATATGGCTAACCCGCTGGCCTGCGCGGCGGCGGTGGCCAGTCTGGAACAACTCTCGGTCCGCGATTGGCGGTCGGAAGTGGCGGGTATCGCTGTGCAGATGACGCAGGAGCTGGCTCTGGCGCGCGACTTGCCCGGTGTGGCAGATGTGCGCGTCTTGGGCGCCATCGGTGTTATCGAGATGGAAGGCTGGGTCGACGCGTCGGTAGCGCATGGGTTGGCGTTGGAAACCGGCGTCTGGCTGCGACCGTTCGCACGCAACATCTATTGCATGCCGCCCTATATCATCTCATCAGATGAGCTAAGCCGCGTAACCTCGGCCATGGTATCGCTGGTTCGAGGGATGTCATGAAACAGCGCTGGTTGTCCCGCTCAGGCACGGCCGAGGTGCTTTTGGTCTTCGGGGGCTGGGCCCTTGGCCCGGGTCCTTTCGAAAGCCTTGAGGGCAATACGGATGTCTTGTTCGTCGACGACTATATCCGTTTGGATAACCCGCTGAGCGAGCTGTCAAACTATGACAGGGTCACCCTGATCGCGTTCTCGTTTGGCGTGGCCTCGGCCGCGCATTGGTTGGCACAAACGGGGGTGCGGCCAGATCGGCTGATCGCGGTCAGCGGCACTTTGCATCCCGCCGATGTCGAACGCGGCATCGCGCCGGACATGATCCGGGCCACGGCCGATCAACTTAGCACCGCCAGCTTTGCCAAGTTCTGCCGCCGAGCTGGGCTGGAAGGTCCGGCGCCCGAAATAGATATCGACACGGCAAAAGCAGAGTTGCACGCGGTGATCGAACGTGGCCCGGCACCCGATCCCGGGTTCGACCGGATTTGGATGCCGCTGAGGGACCGGATCATTTCCACATCCGCCCAAAAGGCAGCGTGGGTTGATCAACAAGAAGCAGTCCGAACTGTTCCAACCGCGCATATACCCTTTGCCAACGGTCAGAACTGGCAGGAGTGGATCGCATGAATGCCCAGATGACCAGCCGCGTCCAGCGTAGTTTTAGCCGCAGTTTCCACTCGTACCACGAGGCTTCCAACCAACAGGCGCGGATAGCTGAGCGATTGGCGAAGGATTTGCAACGTGACGGTGCTCCGACGCATTTTGCGTCCGGATTGGAGTTTGGCTGTGGCACCGGTCATTTGACCCAAAGGCTTTGCGCGCAGTTCGCGTTTGATGGTTTGACCGTCAACGATCTGTCACCCGAGGCATATGAGACCGCCGCGTCCTTTGGTGCAGGATTTCTGTGTGGTGATGCGGAAACGGTCGCATGGCCTGCGAAACCGGATCTGATTGCCTCGGCGTCAATGATCCAGTGGTTGCCCGATCCCGCCGCGTTCCTGCACCGGGCCGCGCAGGCGCTGGCCCCCGGAGGCTGGCTGGCGGTTTCCGGTTTTGGCCCGCTGCAATATCAGGAACTGGTGCAGATTGGATCGGCGGCGAAGGCGCCCGGCCTTTGTGGACCGGAGGTTTTGGCCGCTGCTGTCGAAGGTATTCTGAACGTCGTCAGTGCCGGAGAATCCAAACAGCAGATGCAGTTTTCCTCTCCTCGCGACGTGCTGGACCATCTGCGCAGAACCGGAGTGAACGGGCGCGCGCAGAAGCCGTGGACAAAGTCGAGCCTGCTTTCCTTCAATAATGACTATGTTCGGCAGTTTGGCGGCAAGGACGGGGTTCCGTTGACCTATCACCCGACCTGGATCATCGCCCGGAAACCCGACTGATCCCGCCTAAGGCAGGCGGGTCAGGTGGCGCTGCATAACCGAATGCGCCTTGGCCGCATCGCGATCCTTGATGGCGGCCAGAATTGCAGCGTGATCCGGATCGGCGCGCGGTCGCCATTTGGCGGTGTACAGGTTGTTGAAATGCCACGTGTACAGCACTTGCAGGTTCCTGATCTCGTCAATCATGCGCGGCATGTTGCAGGCCGCGATGACGGCCATATGAAAACGCTGATTGGCGTCTTCCCAATCTTCAGCAGTTTGGGCGCTGTCGCAGTCTTCGTGTACCTGTTCTATCTGGGCAATCTGCTGGGCCGTCAGGTTTGGAACGGAATGTAGCAAGGCCACCGGTTCAAGCGCGCGTCGCATCACGCGCAGCTCTTGAATGGCGTTCTGGTCCATTGGCGCCACGCACATACCTCGGCGTGGTACAGCGACGGCCAGTCCTTTTGATGCCAGATTCAGCAGCGCCTCGCGTACAGTGACCTGGCTGACTCCGAACTCACGCGCGATCAGGTCCTGCCGCAGCTTTTCGCCGGGTTTCAATGCGCCACGGACAATCCTGGTCAACAGTTTCTGCGCAATGTCATCCGATTTTTTGATCTGCTGCTCAGACACCTGAACTCCGTCGCATTGGTGCTTTGGTCATATGATCAGACGATTATCGCTCTGCAAGGTGATGGGCAACAGGTGATGGTTGTCGTCGCAACAGCTTGGTCGTTAACTCGGCCACGCTTGACGATACAAAACCCGGCAAGTCCTGTCGCAACTCAAATGACCTTGCGGCAAAAACCGTTGGAAACCAACTGGCAGCTTTCACAAATGCGGTGGGTGCGGATAGGGTACCCGCAGAGGCAACGTAGTGTTGCAACGTTCTGAAAAGGGACCGTCATGGACTTTGCCCCATCGCCACGCGCTGCGGAAATCCGCGAGCAGCTGAAACGCTTTATGCAGGCGCATATCTACCCGCGCATCCGTGCCCATAAGGAAGAGATTGAAGCAGGCAAATTCCCGGTCTCATTCATGGAAGACCTCAAGGCGCTGGCCCGGGCCGAAGGGCTGTGGAACCTGTTCCTGCCTTCCTTGCGCGACGATGAACCCGGCACCCGGCTGAGCAATCTGGAATACGCCCCGCTGGCCGAGTTGATGGGGCAGGTCAGCTGGTCCTCTGAGGTGTTCAACTGCAATGCGCCGGACACCGGCAATATGGAGCTGTTGCACATGTTCGCCACGCCCGAGCAGCGCCAAGAATGGCTGGTGCCATTGCTGAACGGCGAAATCCGTTCGGCCTTTGCGATGACGGAACCGGATGTGGCCAGTTCGGACGCGACAAACATCACCACTTCGATCCGGCGCGAGGGGGATGAATATGTCATCAACGGGCGCAAGTGGTTCATCACCAATGCCTGTCATCCGAACACCAGAATGTTCATTGTCATGGGCAAGACCGATCCCAATGCCGACAGGCATAAACAGCAAAGCATGGTGATCGTGCCCAAAAACACATCCGGCCTGGAGATTGTCCGAAACCCCACGATCCTGAATATGCATGACCCCGAAGGCCATGCCGAGCTGCTGTTCAAGGATGTACGCGTGCCGGTCGGAAATCTTCTGGGCGAAGAAGGCAGCGGGTTTGCTCTGGCGCAGGCGCGGCTGGGGCCGGGACGTATCCATCACTGTATGCGCTCAATCGGGGCCGCAGAGATGGCGTTGTCGCTGATGGTTGAACGCGCGCAAGAACGGAAAACCTTTGGCAAGCAACTGTCAGACCAAGGCGTGATCCGGGAATGGATCGCGAAATCGCGGCTTGAGATCGAACAGGCACGTTTGCTGACCCTGCAGGCTGCGTGGAAGATTGACCAGGTGGGCGCCAAGGCGGCGCGGCGTGAGATTTCCCTAATCAAGGTGGTGGCACCCAATGTGCATGCCGCCGTGACCGACCGCGCAATGCAGGTCTTTGGTGCCATGGGGATGACGCCGGATACGCCGTTGGCCGACAGCTATACATGGGCGCGGGCATTGCGATATGCGGACGGCCCGGACGAGGTGCATCTGCAAGCCATCGCGAAGCAGGAGATCAAAGAGTCAAACTTCGGGATGTCAGCGCAATGGCTGACTCCGCCGCCGCGCTGAACGCTTACTTTCCTTTCCAGACCGGGTCGCGTTTTTCCGCAAAGGCGCGCGCGCCTTCCAACTGATCTTCGCTGGCATACAGCACATCTACCGTGCGCAACTGGCGCTTGGTGATGCGGTTCATGGCATCCTGGAACTTACTGTCCTCGGCGTCGCGCACGACCTCTTTGATCGCGGCGTAAACCAGAGGAGGGCCCGAGGCCAGCAGCCGGGCCAACTCCCACGCGCGATCCATCAACTGATTGGCGGGGATGATTTCGTTCACCAGCCCCCAGCGGTTGGCTTCTTCGGCGTCGAACCAGCGCCCGGTCAGCAGCAGCTCCATCGCGATATGGTAGGGGATACGCTTGGGCAGTTTGACGCTGGCCGCATCCGCAACAGTGCCCGAGCGGATTTCAGGCAGGGCGAATGTGGCATGCTCGGCCGCCAGGATCATGTCGGCTGACAGAGCCAGTTCCAAACCGCCGCCACAGGCGATCCCGTTTACCGCTGCAATCACCGGCTTGTTCAGATCGCGCAGTTCCTGAAGGCCGCCGAACCCGCCAACGCCGTAATCGCCGTCAACTGCATCGCCATCGGCAGCGGCTTTCAGATCCCAGCCGGGGCAGAAGAACTTTTCGCCCGCGCCTGTCAGAATGGCGACGCGCAATTCGGGGTCATCGCGAAATTCGGTAAAGACCTCACCCATTCTGCGGCTGGTGATCAGGTCGATAGCATTGGCCTTGGGCCGGTCCAGCGTCACCTCAAGGATCGCTCCGTCACGTCGGGTTTTGATCGGGTCCATGTCTCAGGCCTTTCTAATCAGGGCATCCACTGCAACCGCCGTGTCGGGCGTGCAGAGAAGCGGGTTAATTTCGACCTCGCCAAGCGTGTCGGCATTTTGCATGACATAGGCCTGAACGGCCTGAATTGCGGTGATGATCGCATCCATATCAGCGGCAGGTTGGCCGCGATAGCCCGCAAGTAACGGGGCTATTTTCAATTTGGCCAGTGCGGCGCGGATATCGTCGGATGTGCTGGGTACCAACAGCGACGCGGTATCGCGTAGCACTTCGGTCAGCACACCGCCTGCGCCCAGCGTCAGGACGAACCCATGCGCCGGATCGCGGACGACGCCGATTAAAAGCTCGACTACGGTACCGGTGATCATCTCTTCGATCAGCACCTCATCCGTCCCGATATCGGCGGCCACATCGGCCACGTCGTCAACCTGGACGCCAAGGCATACT
The DNA here is from genome assembly GCF_056539205.1 of Ruegeria sp. BC5. Lineage (NCBI taxonomy): Bacteria > Pseudomonadati > Pseudomonadota > Alphaproteobacteria > Rhodobacterales > Roseobacteraceae > Ruegeria > Ruegeria sp. BC5. Next base: position 102,517 of record NZ_JBQFUN010000002.1, on the reverse strand, counting down.
GCGCCGTGTTCGGATTTATGGGCCAACCCGATGCCTTTGATGGCAAAGGGCGCGGTCATATCCGACGCCGCAGCGCGTGCTTCATCAGCGCCCCGAACTGTGCGGTTCTGAGGGACGCGCAAGCCACACACTTCCAAAGCTGATTTCGCCTCGGCCTCGGTCAATGTACGCGTTGCCTCGATCGTGCCGGGCAGGCAAACTAGGGCCTCGGCGGGTGCTTTGACCTGACCCGCTGCACGGGTGGCGCTAAGCGCTTCTTGCAGACCCATAAGAGGGGCGACGCCACCGGCCATAAGGTCTTGCGCGATGTCCTGGGGCAGAAGTTCAGGCAGAGTTGCCGCGATAGCGAAACGAGCTCCGGTCTCGGCCCGCACTTTCAGCGCCGCTCGCGATGCGCAGGTCCAATCTGTCGGATCAGTGGTCGGGTAATCGACGATCGAGAAGGTCAGGTCGATATCGTCGCCTGTCATTCCCGACCACGCCCGCGTCATCGCACCCTCATCGCGCCAGATATAAGTGTGGTAGTCCAGCGGGTTATTCAAAGCGACCATCGGACCAAGCGCATCACGCAGTTGGGTTTTCTTGTCGTCAGTCAACTGAGGGAAACTCAGACCAGTGCCAATGGCCATATCGGCGATTAAGCTGGCCTCGCCCCCCGAGCAACTGATCGAGGCGATGTTGCCACCCGGCAATGGCCCGTAGCAGTGCAATAGTTTCAGCGTTTCCAGGAAATCAGGCAAGGCAGACAGGCGCGGTATGCCCAACCGCTCCAGAAGCGCCTGCGCCCCGGCGTCGCTGCCTGCCAGAGACGCGGTGTGCGACACGGTTGCCGCCTGCGCCTGTTCCGACGCGCCGACCTTGAGCGCTATCAGGGGGATGCCCTTTGCATGCGCCTTGGCGGCCAGCGCCTCCCACTGTCGGATATCCTTGAACCCTTCGATATGTAGGCCAACGGCGGTCACGCGCGGGTCGTCGATCAGGGCCGAGGCAATCTCGGCCTGACTGGTTTGCGCCATGTTTCCGCAAGTCACCATATAGGCAATCGGTAGCGCGCGTTTCTGCATCGTCAAGTTGATCGAGATGTTCGAGCTTTGCGTCAAGATCGCAACGCCCTTGTCCACCGGCGTTGCACCATGCTGATCCGGCCATAGCAGCGCCCCGTCGAGCGCGTTGATGAAGCCGTAACAATTCGGTCCCAGAATGGGCATGTCTCCTGCGGCGGCTAGCAGCTGCTCCTGCAGGTCCGCGCCGGTGTCATCTTCGGCCACTGCTTCGGAAAAGCCCGAGGCGAAGCATACCGCCCCACCGGCACCCATGGCGGACAGCGTCTGTACCGCCTCAATCGTAGCGTGTCGGTTGATGCCGATGAAAACGGCATCCGGGGCCTGTGGCAAGTCTTCCAGACGGGCGAAAACCGTGTGCCCTGCGATGTCACTTGCCTTGGGATGGACCGGCCAGACCTGGCCGGCATAGCCCATGCGTTCCGATTGCAGGATGACCTGCTGACACCACGCCCCACCGCCGATAACGGCAATGGATTTCGGGCGTAGCAGCCGGTTCAGATCTTTGCTCATCTTCAGGCGCCCAAGGGACGCAGCAGATCGCGGCTGATGATGTGGCGCTGAATCTCGCTGGTGCCGTCCCAAATACGTTCAACTCTTGCATCGCGCCAGAACCGTTCGATCGGGAAGTCATCCATCAGACCCATGCCGCCGAAGATTTGCAGTGTGGTATCGGTCACCCGCGCCAGCGTCTCGGAGGCATAGAGCTTGGCCGAGGCGATCTCGCGGTTCGATGGCAAGTTCTGGTCCAGTCGCCACGCGGCGGCGAGGGTCAGCCAGTCTGCAGCGTCGATCTCGGTGATCATGTCGGCGATCTGAAAGCCGACGCCCTGAAACTTGCCGATGGGTTGGCCGAACTGCTTGCGTTCGGCCGCATAATTCAGCGCATAGTCAAAGCACCGGCGCGCGCGCCCGACTGAAAAGGCCGCGACCGTCAGCCGGGTGGCATAGAGCCACTCATTCATCACCGCAAAGCCGCCGTCGACCTCGCCCAGAACCTGGGCATCGGGCAGGCGGCAATTGTCGAAATAAAGGATGTAGTTCTTGTAACCTTTATGGCTGACCGAGTTATAGCCCTCGCGAACCTCGAACCCCGGCGTGCCGCGATCCACGAGAAAGGTGGTGATCCGCTTCTTTGGACCTTTCGGGGTCTCATCGACCCCGGTTGCGATGAAGACAATGAAGAAATCCGCGTGTTCCGCGCCCGAGATGAAGTGTTTCGAACCATTGACGACCCAGTCCCCGCCATCGCGCACGGCCTGGCATTTCATGCCCCGCACGTCCGACCCGGCATCCGGTTCGGTCATCGCCAGCGCGTCCATTCTTTCACCACGCACGGCGGGCAGAAGATAGCGCTCGCGCTGATCATCGTTGCAGGCCATCAGGATGTTTTGCGGACGGCCAAAGAAGTGGGTCAGCGCCATGGAACCGCGGCCCAATTCACGTTCGACCAATGTGAAATCCAGATGCGACAGACCAGCGCCGCCGACTTCTTCGGGGAAGTTGCAGGCGTAAAAGCCAAGGTCGATACACTTCTGTTTGATCTCTTCGCCCAGCTCTGATGGCACGGTTCCGCTGCGCTCGACCGCGTCTTCGTGGGGGTAGATCTCTTTCTCGACAAAGCTGCGGACCGTTGAAACGATCATTTCCTGTTCTTCTGACAGACCGAATTGCATGGCGCGTGTTCCCTGGCTGGTGGTTGACGAATGAAACGCCACAGGTCACGGTCACGACATGCAAAGTTAGTCGCTTAGTATGCAGAGTTAGAAAAAATTGTCCCAACGCTATAACATTCTGTTGTTTGATGGGTTTTCGAACCACTGCCTCGCCAACATGGTCGAACCGCTACGGGCGGCCAACTCGTTGTCGCGGCAGACGCTGTATCTCTGGCGATTCTGTTCGTTGGATGGCAAGCCCGTGCAAAGTTCCAGCGGGCTGGTCGTCACGCCGCATGGGGCCTTGCACGTTCACAGCGGCGATGTATTGGTCGTGATGCCATCTTACGGCTATTTGTCGCTGGATACTCGTGCCACCACGCGCGCCCTGCTGGCGGCGGCGCGGACCCATCCGCAAGTGGCCGGGCTGGATACCGGCAGTTGGCTACTGGCGCGCGCTGGCTTGCTGGACGATCACCGCGCGACGATTCACTGGGATGAGCTATCGCGGTTCGAAGAAGCCTTTCCAGCAGTTGACGTTGTGCAGGAACGCTTTGTCATAGACGGCAATCGGTTGACTTGTTCGGGGGCGATGGCGGCCTTTGATCTGGCCTCGGCCCTCATTCGTCGGGATCATGGCCCGCTACTGTCGATGGAGGTAGCCCACCTGCTGATGAGCCGCAGCGCGACCGATCCCTATGCCTTGCCTTTGAAATCCGAAGATACGCTGGTCAATCGCACGTTGACGGTGATGCAGGGGAACATAGAAACGCCGCTGACGATCCGGGACGTTGCCCGCAAACTTGGCTGTTCGCAAAAGAAGATCGAAATGCGGGTTCAGGCCGAATTACGCACCACGCCGCAGGCACTGTATCGGCGCCTGCGGCTGACTATGGCCCGGAAACTGGTCGAGGAGACCGAACAAACCATCGCGGATATTGCCGGTCGCTGCGGGTATGAAAACGCCAGCGCCATGACCCGTGCGTTCAAGGCCGAATTCGGGCGAACCCCGACTGCATTCCGCAGCGGGGCGCCGAATTGATGCAAAGTTTGGCGAATTCAGACTGTCGCACCCTTGATGCGGATGACCGAACCCAACGTACCTGCGCACAGGCCGATGACGACGGCGATTAACAGTTCGACCATACTGACATTGGCAAAGTTCCAATGGGCGAAGATCACCGTTTCCAGCACGCCGACCACGGCCCCCATCAAGCCGCCCAGCCACAGGCGGCGGGTCATCATGCCAAGCGCAAGGCCCAGAATGCCCGGAAGGCTGATGATGTTGGCCCCGATTGTTCCCAGAAGTTCCAGCATATCGTGCCTCTCTTTAATCCGCGCTCTTGTTCAGAAATGACCGGATCTCATCGCTGCTATCTGCAACCTGATGCGATTGTGCGCCCGTTGTCTCACCGGCCAGCTCATCCGTGACTCTCTGGTATTCCTCAAGGTAATCCGAAGGCAGGCTGTGCGCGATGCCCTGGTGGCAATCGATGCACGTCATGTTGGTGTCGATGGCGCGCTGGTGTTCGGATGCGGCGCGAGTTTCCTGGATGGTGAAATCCATATAGTCGAAGTTGTGGCAATTGCGGCATTCGCGGCTGTCCGACGCCTTCATCTTTTTCCAGACGGCCGAAGCCATGCTCAGACGGTGCGCTTCGTATTTTTCGGGCGTGCTGATGGTTCCGGCCAGTTCGTGATAGACGTCTTTGACGGCCATGATCTTGGCCTTGATCTTGTGGTTCCACTCATGCGGCACGTGGCAGTCGGAACAAATCGCGCGCACGCCGGAATGGTTGTTGTAGTGGATCGTTTCGCGATATTCGCCCAGATTGACCTCCATCGTATGGCACGAGGTACAAAACTCCTCGGTGTTGGTCAGTTCCAGTGTCCAGTGGAACCCACCCCAGAACAGGATGCCGGCCAGAAAGCCCGCTAGGATCAGAAAGCCCGAGCTGAACGCCACGGCCGGTGTCCAGATCCAGTTCCAGAGGCGGCCAATCCAACCGCGTTTTTCGGGGGAGTCTGCCATCTTGGTGCTCCTTTCAGACATGCGTTGGATTAGTTGCCGGACGAGGGTTCAAACACGTTGTCGACCAATGCAGGCGCGTCTGCCTGAGGCACGTGACATTGGTTGCAGAAATAGCGGGTGCCCGCAATGTGATCCAGCTCGTTGCCGTCGCGATCCAGATAGTGGGTCATCGACAGGGTCGGAGCGTTGCGTTCACCTGCCTTGGTCCAGTCGTGGCAGGACAGACACTGATTGGTGCGCACGTCGATCTGGTATTGTTCGATCGAATGAGGAACCAGCGGCGGTTGCTGGCGATAGTTGCGCTGCATGCGCCCTTCGACATTTTTGTGGATCTGATCAAGTGGAATAAGCTCATCCACTTCCGCCCCACGCAGGGTTTCCACTTGGGCCGACTGGGCAAGGGCGAACCCGCTCAGGAGCAAAACGGGGATCAGGGCCATTCCGCCTGTCACGATTGATTTTTTCATCTTGGCACTCCCTTAAATAGGTCTGGCTACGCGCCGGTCGGGCGCGGGAACTGGATCGGAAGGCGCGGCGACATGGTCGTCGAACCGGTGAGTAAAGGTGAAGACATCGACAGCGCATACGTCGATGCAGCGGCCGCAATTGGTGCAGTCCGGGGAAAGGATCAGTGGCGTTGTCCCGGGCTTGCCCTTCAACGCGGGGGATATGATTTGATTTTCTGGGCAGACGGCATAGCAATCCATGCAATCGTCACAGGCCGCCCGGTTTGCGGCGCTGACTCGCAGCAAGCTTTTGTTGCCGATCAGACCATAGAAAGCGCCGACCGGGCAGATATGACCGCACCATCCGTGGCGCGCGACGAACAGGTCAAAGATAAAGATCGCAGCAACCATGGCCCAGACAAAACCCGCGCCAAAAATCAGCCCGCGATGCAGCATGGTGATGGGGTTGATCAGCTCCCAAGCGATCACGCCGGTCAGGCCCGACACGACCAGGACCATTGCCAGTACCCATAGGCGTGTGCTGCGTTTTGGTTGCCAACCTTTCGGCAGGTCCAGTCGCCGGTGCAGCCAATTGGCGGCGTCGGTTACCGGGTTGATTGGGCAGACCCAGGAGCAATAGACACGGCCCCCGATCAGCGCATAGGCGACCAGAACGATTAGCCCGCCGATCAGAGCAGTCAATTCAGGCCAATGCCCGGCAATGATGCTTTGCAATACGATAATCGGATCGGTCAGAGGCAACACGCCTAGGGTCAGGGATCCGGCCAGTGTGCCTTGCACGATCCAGATGCCGAACCATGGGCCCAGCAGGAACAGGACCAGAAAGAACAACTGGCTGGTACGACGCAGTAGCAGAAAACGATGCGCTCCGATCCAGCCTTTGGCTTCGATCGCTTCGTGACCGACAGGAATATGCGTGCGCGCGCTCATTGGCCTACCCCCGGCAGGTCATATGACGGTGCAAAGCCGCCCGGTGTGGTCAGGTTGTCTGTGCCCGGTCCCGGCAAGCGGTCGGGCAGATCGATCAAGCCGTCCACCAAAGGCCCGCCATGGGCCTCTTTTTCTTCCCAGCCTTTGCGATAGTGGTCGGCCGCGCTGCCCCGCGCCAGTCGTTCCGGCAGAACCTTGATGGCAGCTTCCGGTAGGACACAGCTTTTTTCGCACATGCCGCAACCGGTGCAGCGCTCGGCATGCACGGTGGGGATGAACATCGCATGATGGCCCGATCGGGCGTCATGGGCCGCTTCCAGCGTGATCGCGTCATCAATGACGGGGCAGACGCGATAGCAGACGTCGCAGCGCAGGCCCTGAAAGTTCAGACAGTTCTCCTGATCGACCAGAACGGCAACGCCCATTTTCGCGTCGTCGATATTGTCCAGCCCCGGGTCCAGCGCACCTGTGGGGCAAGCGGCAACGCAGGGAATGTCGTCGCACATCTCACACGGCACATTGCGCGCCGTGAAATAGGGGGTGCCGGTGGCCACGGCATCCACCCCAAGTTCGGCCAGTTTCAACGTATCGTAAGGGCAGTCCCGCACGCACAGCCCACAGCGGATGCAGGCCGACAGGAACGCCTCCTCAGGCAGTGCGCCGGGTGGACGCAGCGCCTCGGCCGGTAACGCACGGGCATCACGGGCCAGCCAGGCCAGCAAAGACCCTGCGACCACGCAGCCGCCTGCCGCGCGCGCCGAATCCTGCAGGAAACGGCGCCGTTGAGGCGAGAGGGGGGTACCAGCCAGAGACATGGGGGCTACCTTTGCGATCCGGGCCGGTTACGCGCGCTCGACCTTGCAGGCGCACTTTTTATAGTCGGTTTCTTTCGACAGTGGGCAGGTCGCGTCCAGCGTCAGTTTGTTGGTCAGCTGGTGTTCGTCGAACCACGGCATGAAGACCAAACCGCGCGGCACCTTGTTGCGTCCGCGGGTTTCGACCCGGCTGGTAACCTCGCCACGGCGAGTGGACAGAATGATCTCTTGCCCGCGGCGCAGACCCCGATCCTTGGCGTCCTGCGGATGCATGTAGACGACAGCGGATGGGAAGGCGCGGTGCAATTCCGGCACCCGGCGGGTCATCGAGCCCGAGTGCCAATGTTCAAGCACACGTCCCGTGGACAACCACAGATCAAATTCTTCATCCGGCTCTTCAGCCGCGGGTTCGTAGGGCGCAAAGATGATCTTGGCCTTGCCATCCTTGTGGCCGTAGAATTTTACGTCAGCCCCTTCGGGAACATACGGGTCAAAGCCTTCGCGGAAGCGGTATAGCGTTTCTTTGCCATCCACGACCGGCCAGCGCATACCGCGTGCCTGATGGTACATTTCGAACGGAGCCAGATCGTGCGCATGGCCGCGACCGAATTCAGCGTATTCTTCGAATAGACCTTTCTGAACGTAGAACCCAAAGTGCTCGGCGTCGTCGTTATGGAACCCTTCTGCCGTTTCGGACAGCGGGAACTGATCCACTTTACCGTTGGCATAAAGCACGTCGAACATGGTCTTACCGCGATGCTCGGGCATCTTGGCCAGCAGTTCTTCGCCCCAAACCTCTTCAACCGTGAAGCGTTTGGAAAATTCCATAAGTTGCCACAGGTCGGACTTGGCCTCACCTGGGGCCTGCACCTGCTGCCGCCAGAACTGGGTGCGGCGTTCGGCGTTGCCATAGGCGCCTTCCTTCTCGACCCACATGGCGGTGGGCAGGATCAGGTCGGCAGAGACAGCGGTGACCGTGGGATAAGGGTCAGAGACAGTGATGAAGTTTTCGGGGTTGCGATAACCGGGATAGCCTTCTTCGTTGATGTTGGGCGCGGCCTGCATGTTGTTGTTGCACTGCACCCAATAGGCGTTCAGCTCACCATCTTTCAGCTTGCGGTGTTGCAACACAGCGTGGAAGCCCGGTTTGGGCGGAATGGTACCTTCGGGGATGTTCCACGCAGTTTCGCAAATCTCGCGGTGTTCATCATTCGCCACCACCATGTCGGCGGGCAGGCGGTGGGCAAAAGTGCCGACTTCGCGTGCAGTCCCGCAAGCTGACGGCTGACCGGTCAGCGAGAAGGGCGAGTTGCCCGGTTCGGAAATCTTACCCACCAGCAGATGGACGTTGTACATCAGCGAGTTCACCCAAGATCCGCGGGTGTGCTGGTTGAAACCCATAGTCCAAAGGCTCATGACCTTGCGGGTCGGGTCCGCGTATTGCTGCGCGAGCTTCTCGAGCTTATCCGCCGGAACGCCCGACAATTCCGAGGTGTATTCCAGCGTATAGGGCGCAACCGCTTCGGCGTATTCTTCAAAGCTGATGCTCTCAAGCGCGCCAGAGTTCGGGTTTTCTGCTTCTTGTTGCAGCGCGTTGGTTTCTCGCAGGCCATAGCCGATATCGGTGGCAGTCTTCGTGATGTTGACGTGATTTCTGACGAAATACTCGTTCACCGCGTTGTTCTGGATGATGTAGTTCGCGATGTAATTCAGGATCGCCAGATCGGTCTGTGGTTCAAACACGATGCCGTTGTCTGCCAGTTCGAACGAACGGTGTTCGAAGGTCGACAGCACGTGGACTTCACATCCCGGCTTGGTCAGGCGCGTATCGGTCAGGCGCGACCACAGGATCGGGTGCATCTCGGCCATGTTCGAGCCCCACAGCACAAAAGTGTCCGCGTGTTCGAAATCGTCATAACAGCCCATCGGCTCATCAATGCCGAATGTGCGCATGAACCCGACAACGGCGGATGCCATACAGTGCCGCGCGTTGGGATCGATATTGTTAGACCGGAATCCGGCCTTCATCAATTTGGAGGCGGCATAGCCTTCCCAGATTGTCCACTGACCCGAACCGAACATTCCAACACTGGTTGGACCCTTCTTGGCCAGGGCCTCTTTCCACTTGGCGGCCATGACGTCGAAGGCTTCGTCCCAGCTGACCGGCTCGAATTCACCGTTCTTGTCGTATTCGCCGTTGGTCTTGCGCAGTAGCGGCGTAGTCAGACGGTCCTTGCCGTACATGATCTTGGACAGGAAATAGCCCTTGATGCAGTTCAGGCCACGGTTGACCGGCGCGTCCGGGTCGCCTTGCGTGGCCACCACACGGCCGTCCTTGGTGCCGACCAGCACCGAACATCCGGTACCGCAGAACCGGCAGGCCGCCTTGTCCCAGCGGATATCGGGGGCCCCGGCCTGCGCGTTGGCCTGACCGGTGGCCAGAGGAATGCCAGCGGCTGACGCAGTGGCAGCGGCCGCTGAGGCCTTGAGAAAAGTCCGGCGAGATTCTGAAGTAGTCATAGCGTGAGCCTCCGGCTGGTGGTTTGGCTTTGGGCATCGGGATGCGGGGTAGCCTCCGCAAGATCCTCGAAATGGTGATAGGTCAGCGTTAGTGAGACCACTCCGGGGATCTGATGCAGATCCATGATGATCTCGGACGCCAGGTGATCGGATGTGTCTTCGACGACGACGACGAAACGGCCGTCTTCGGCCTGGGCATGCACCTCGACGCCTGGTGTGTCGCGCATCGTTTGCGCCGCGGCCTCAGCTTGGTCAGGGACGATATGTACAAGGCAACCGCAAATATTCATTGTATCGCTTCCGTTTTAGATGTGGGCTGACGGTCAAGCGCGATGGCATTGACAGGGCAGGAGGGCACGCAAGCACCACACCCAACGCAGGTGTCGGCATCCAGCGAAGGCTCGGCCAGACCGCCCAGTTGCAACCTGAAGCGGATGGCATTCTGTTCGCAATTATCCTGACATACGCGGCAGCTGACCCCGTTCATGGACAGGCAAGAGGATGTCTCGATCGCCGCGCGCCAGGGCCAGTCCGGCAGGCGTTCGATTTGCAACGCGTCTGTCGGGCAGACCGTGGCGCAATCGCCGCAAAAGGTGCAGGGGTTTTCACTGGGCTTAAACACGGGGAAACCGTCCTGACCGACGACAATCACCGTTTCCTGACAGGCGTCGACGCAGTCGCCACATTTGGTGCAGTGATCCAGGAAACCCGGCACATGTGATCCCGGAGGACGGACAATGCTGCTGTCCTCCCGACATATTTTGGCGCTTAGAAACGCCCGACGACTGGTCATCTGGCTCATTTGGCTGGACTGTACGCGCTTGATTCCCTTACTAGGTTATCCCAATAGCGTTTCCGAATGTGATGAATCTTGATCCAGATCATTATTGAAACATTTATTTTTCGCCTTTTCGCAGTCACCTGACAGTTGAAGGTGTCCAATGCCGCTCAGGCGGTGGCTGCACCAACGGTTAGAACCAAGACGGCGCGGCGCAGAGTTGGGTTTGAGTATCATTTCGAAACAAACTATGCTGCGTCGCAGAAATCGACTCGGCCACTGGCAGAATTTCACGGTGGTGGCGCATGTGTTTTCGATGGTTAGAGGACAGGCTCATGGTGACCAATGTGCAGAAGACCTCGTTGAACCTTCGGTCCGAGACGGCTGAAAATGCGGCTGCGGCTCAGGACCGAACGGTTGATATCGTAACCCGCGCTTTGGATCGGTCCGGCGTACAATGGACCCTGTTGTCCCAATCCGCCCGGCTGCAATCGACGCGGATTATCGAAACGCATTCAGAGCGGACCCGAGATCTGATGCAGGGCTTCGCCGAGGTTTCGCAGCGCATTGCGCGTTCGCAATCGATTGTCGACGATTGGACAGCTTATCTGAAAGACGCCACCCAGCGCGTGGTGCTGACCATGGACGCGCTGCGTGAACGCGGAGATGCTTTTCTGGAGCATGAAGCCGCGGGTTGCCCGCCAGTGCTGATCTATGACTATGAGGTCATCGTCGACGGGGCGACCCTGAAACGCCCCTGCAATTACCAACTGCTGCGCATCCTGCCGCCCAAAGGTGTAACCATTGACGACACCCGGCGTCCCTACATCATCATCGATCCGCGTGCCGGTCACGGCGGCGGCATCGGTGGATTCAAACCAGACAGTCAGGTTGGCGTTGCCCTGTCAAAAGGGCATCCGGTTTATTTCGTCAGTTTCGGGCGAGACCCTGTGCCGGGGCAGACCCTTGCCGACGTCATGCATGCCGAGGCCGGGTTCGTGCGCACTGTCCGCGCGCGCCATCCCGACAGCCCGCAGCCGGTCGTGACCGGCAATTGCCAAGGTGGGTGGGCCACTTTGCTGATGGCCGCCTGCAACCCGGATCTGACCGGACCGCTGATCTTGAATGGCGCCCCCATTGCGCCATGGTCGGGCGAGGTGGGGGAAAATCCGATGCGGTATAACGCCGGTGTTCTGGGCGGCACCTGGCAACCGATGTTCTGGTCGGACGTCGGCGCGGGCATGTTCGATGGCGCCAATTTGGTGATGAATTTTGAACAGCTGAACCCCAGCCGGAATTATTTCGGCAAGTATTTCGACCTCTACCGCGACCCTGACGGCGGTCGGAAACGCTTCATTGATTTTGAGCGCTGGTGGGGTGGTTACTTCCTATTGAACGAGGCCGAGATTCACTGGATCGTCGAGCAGCTGTTCGTTGGCAATCGGCTGATCAAGAACACCGCGCAGTTGGAACCGGGCGTGCCGATCGACATCAAGGCGGTGAAAGGCCCGATATTTGTCTTTGCCAGCCAAGGTGATAACATCACCCCGCCCCAGCAGGCACTCAACTGGATTGCCGCCACATACGCAGATGAAGAGGAAATCCGTCTGCGCGGTCAGCGGATCATCTACATGTTGCATGATGAGGTTGGCCATCTGGGCATTTTTGTTTCGTCCAAAGTGGCGCGTAAGGAACATACGCAGATGGCTTCGACCCTGGAAACGGTCGAAGCAATGGCACCAGGCCTCTACGAGATGGTGATCGAAAACACCCAAGGCGAAGGCCAGGATAAACAGTTCGAGGTTCGGTTCTATGACCGCACACTCGGGGATGTAGCCGCGTTAGACGACGGCCAGCAGGATGAGGCCAGCTTTGCCGCGGTGGCCCATATGTCCGAAGTGCAGGCGAATGCGTATGAAACCTTCGGGCGTCCTTTTGTGCGGTCCGTGACGACACCGATGGGCGCAAAGGCTTTGCGTGATCTGCACCCTCTGCGCGTTCAACGCACGGCGATGTCTTCGGACAATCCGATGATGAAGGGGGTTGCGCAATTAGCCGGGATGACGCGCGAACTGCGCGCCCCGGCGACAGCTGATAACCCGTTTCTTGAGATGGAAAAGCTGACCGGCGACTGGGTCGAACAGGCCATGGATCTGAGTCGAGACCTGCGCGACGCCTGGTATGAAGGGATGTTCTATGCGCTTTGGGGTGGTCCGCAGGCCGCGTGGTTCGGCAAGAAGAACGCTGCCCACCGTACCTTGCCTGATCCTGAAACCCTGAAAGCCCTGCCCGAGGTTGAGGCAGCATTGGCGCACATGAAACAGGGCGGGCTGCCCGAGGCCGTGATCCGGTTGTTGCTGTTGCTGGCCTCAAGCAACCAAAGCTTTCGGGCTGAAATTCTGCATCGCTGGGCGCATGTGTTCCAACATGAGGCCCCGTTCAGGGATCTCACCGTCGAAGACCGCCAACGCATGTTGCGCGAACAGACAGTGATTGTCACTTTTGACGAACAGGGTGCGATCGATACGTTGCCCGACCTGTTGCCGCGGGTTGCTGACAGAAAACAGGCGGTTGATCTGCTCAAGCGTGTTCTGGGTGAAATTCCGAACCCTTCACCTGAGCTTGTCGAGATGGCACAAGCGCTATACGACACGCTTGATCTTGCTGAGATCAAACAGAAAGCCGGAACTCGGTCCAAATCTCAAGGGCGCAGTTCGGCTACTGCGAACAAGGCCAAACAGAAATGAAAATAACGGAAAACCGCACCTACACGCAGATCAAGGTCGGGGACGTGGCGCAGGTGACGCGCTTATGTACGGTCGATGATCTTTATGCCTTTGCCTCGGCCTCGGGCGATCATAATCCATTGCATCTGGCAGGATATGATGGCGATGGCGATGGCCACCCCGAGGCAGTGGCCCCAGCCCTGTGGCCTGCCGGTTTGATTGCGGCAATTTTGGGCAATATCCTGCCCGGCGCGGGCACCCAGGCGCGGTCGGCGAACCTGTCTTTTCATGCGCCTGTTCTGGCAGATGACGAGGTGACCGCCACGCTGACCGTGACCGAAAAGCGGGACGACGGTGATTTGCTTTGTGCGACCGAAGTGCGCCGCGTGGGCGACAACGCTCTGATCCTCAGTGGTGAGGTGCAAGTGACGCCGCCAGCCAAACACCTGACGTTTGACTCGGTTGACGTGCCCGGCCTGATCGTTCAGCGCCATCGCCATTTCGATGCACTGATCGCAAAGGCAAAGCCTCTGGATCCGATGCCCACAGCCGTGATCGCCCCGGAAGAGCCGAACTCGCTGGGCGGCGCCTTGCTAGGGCATTCCAAGGGTATTATTGCGCCGATCCTTCTGGGTGATCCTGACAAAATCGCTGCTGCAGCCGCCGAGTTGAAGGCCGATTTGTCGAGTATCGAGATCATTGAAGCCCGCAGTCATGAAAATGCGGCCCATCGCGCTGTGGACCTGGTGGTTGAAGGTAAGGCGCAAACCCTGATGAAGGGGCATTTGCACACCGATGTTTTGCTGCGAGCGGTTCTGCGTCGGGACAAAGGTCTGCGGACAGGCCGTCGCTTGTCGCATGTGTTTGTGATGGATGTGCCAGGCTTTTCACGGCCCATCATGGTGACGGATGCGGCCGTGAACATCGCTCCGGACCTCGAGACCAAGGCAGACATTGTGCAGAATGCCATCCATCTGGCACACTCGATCGGGATAGAAACACCAAAGGTTGGCGTCTTGTCGGCGGTTGAGACGATCAACCCGCATATGCCCTCGTCTGTGGATGCGGCGCTGTTGTCGAAAATGGCCGAGCGGGGTCAGATCACCGGTGGGCTGGTCGATGGCCCACTGGCGATGGACAACGCGGTTGATCTGAAGGCGGCGCGAACAAAGGGCATCAAGTCCGCCGTCGCCGGGGCGGCGGATATTCTCGTGGCCCCGAATATCGAAGCTGGCAATATGGTGGCCAAACAGCTGACTTACATTTCCCATGCCGAGGCAGCGGGAATTGTGGTAGGTGCCGCCGCCCCGATCATTCTGACGTCCCGAGCGGATGATGATGCCTCGCGGTTGGCTTCCTGCGCAGTAGCGGCGCTGCATGCGCAGGCAAATAAGGGTAAAATTCATGGCTGACCATGTGCTGGCGCTGAACGCCGGGTCGTCTTCGTTAAAATTCGGGCTGTATGAACTGGTCGAAGGCAATCGCCCCAGCATGCGTTGGCACGGCCAGATCGAACGCTTGGGGGATGCGCCGCGCTTGTTGGCGGAATCTGCCGGGGGCCGCTCGATCAACCAGGCGCTGACGGATACCCAAAGCCATGACGAGGCAATCCAGGCCTTTCTGGACATGACACGCGAATATCTGCCGGACATCCAAATCCGGGCCATAGGTCACCGGGTTGTGCATGGGGGGACGGTGTATTCCGAACCCGTGCGGATCGACGACAAGGTTCTGGATACTCTGGCCGGGTTCATCCCCTTTGCGCCGCTGCACCAGCCATTCAGTCTGGCCGGTATCCGTGCAGCCAGCGCCGCCTTTCCAGACACGGTTCAGGTGGCCTGTTTCGACACCGCCTTTCACCGCACCCATCCATGGGTCAACGATACCTTCGCCCTGCCGCAGAGCTATTATGACAAGGGCGTGCGCCGGTATGGCTTTCACGGCCTGAGCTATGACTACATCACGCAAAAGCTGAAAGAGATCGCGCCCAGCCTGTATGATGGCCGCGTTGTCATCGCGCATCTGGGCAACGGCGCGTCGATGTGTGCTGTGTCAGGCGGGCGGGCTGTGGCGTCGACCATGGGTTTTTCCGCATTGGACGGCCTGCCGATGGGCACCCGCAGCGGTCAGCTGGACCCGGGTGTCGTGCTGTACATGATGCAGCAGGAAGGGATGAGCGCGGATGAAATCGCCGACATGCTCTATCGTAATTCCGGCCTGCTGGGTCTGTCGGGGATGTCATCGGACATGCGCACCCTGCTGGCCGCCGAAACGCCCGAGGCCCGCAAGGCGATCGATTATTATGTCTTTCGCATTCGCCGAGAGCTTGGCGCCATGTCTGCTGCGCTGGAAGGGTTGGACGCGCTGGTGTTCACGGGCGGCATTGGTGAGAATGCAGTACAGATCCGTCAGCGGGTTTGTGACGGGATGCGCTGGATCGGGATTGAAATGGATCCCAACAGGAACGCCGACAATGGCACGGTTCTGTCGACCGATTTCAGCCGCGTGCGCATTCTGGCAATTCCCACGAACGAAGAGATGGTGATCGCCCGCGCCGCCGCCCGGATGGTGCAATAGTCGCTATTGCTCGGGTTTGTCTTTGCGACGCTTGGCGTATTTGATCAGCGTACTCAGAATGGCGCTGATAACATCGGGTGTCAGGGCACCCAGCGGGTCGCGCCGGATGCCTGTCACGGTGTTACGTGCGTCGGACAGAGTGTCTTTGATCTCGGTTTCGATATCTAACAGTGCCATATCGCGCAATTCGACCGCGGCTGTCGTATCCGCCTGCGCGTTCTGCGTGTTGGCCATCAGAACCAGGATCACACCCAGCAACAGGTTGGCCCCAGCCATGATCAGCGCGGCCAGCGGTTTGGACAGGGTTGCTGACAACCAGAAAAAACCAGCCACGTTCAGCATGATGACAGCCAGCCCCGCGGCCAGCCCCGCCGCAGCGTAAAAGCCGGTACGCCGTGCGGCCACGGCAACATGGCGTTGGGCAATCAACCGTTCGGCGCGCAGAATGATCGAGATATTGCGGGAAATGCGGCTCATGTTCAGGCTCCTACCGGGATCGGCCTAGCAGATAGCCAAGCGTAAAAATGCCAAGCGCAAACAGGATCGGTCTTTTGTGCGGCAGATCCTCCAACTCGGTCAGGGCTTCTTCAAGCTGTCCGGTCCAGTTGTCGATGTTCTCGGCAATCCTGTCGGCCACAGTATCGTGTGGTTCCGGCCTTTGTGCCTGTTCACGGGTCGCAGTTTGCTCGGCCAGTTGGCGGCGCAGATCGGCAACTTGCGCTTCAAGCTCAGCTTTCGTGACCATTGGACCGGCCCCCTAACAGTTGTTGCTGTAACAGGTCAGGGTTGGAACCCCCACCCACGGTTTCGCAGCCCATGTTAATGCGTTTTTCCGGTTTAAGAAAAGGGACTTATCATTTTGCGGGTCAGGTCAGCCTGAAAACTGCGTATCAAGCGTAGTAATCCGCGACCAACAGGAAATCCGGCGCGACGTCTTCTTCGATGGTTGCAAAGCGCGGGATCGGGTCTTCGAACACGTTGTCGGTTCGGTCGTCATTGACGGTCGAGACCTCGCCAATCAGGCAATCGCCTTGTTCGGCCCAGAAGGCGTGCCATATGCCGGGCATCAGAGTGACGCTTTCGCCGGGTTTCAAGCGAAGCAACTCACCGGGCCGAATTGTGACGGGGCAACCGTCGCTGGGCACGACAACAGGATTTTCACGGTCGATACCGCCTTGCGGGTCCGAGGCATAGATCTCCATCACCAGATCACCACCGCCGCGGTTTATGATGTCTTCGGCTTTCACAATGTGGCGGTGCATTGGCGACAGCTGTTTGTCTCGCGACACCAGCAGCTTTTCGGCATAGAGCATGCCCCGACCACTGTTCAGATCACCCACATCGCCGTTGCGCAAGGTGAACAGGAACAGGCCCAACTCATCAAAGCGACCCTGCCCGTAATCGGTGATGTCCCAACCCAGCCCGCGTTCGCGAATGCCTGCGGCTTTGTCACTGCGCATTTGGTCAGGCGACCAATTGGCAAAGGGGGGCAGGACCGCACCGAAGGAGCGTATAAAGGCCTCGGCTTCGGTTTTGATGGCGTTGATGTCAGAACGTTTCATTTAGATCTCTTTGGGGTTCAAAGCTCGTGCGCCCAGGGCGGGTTGGCCCCGGCGCGGGAAACGGTGATGGCTGCAACCTCTGCGCCTTTGGCCAAAGCGGCGCGCAGGTTTTCGGTACTCAGGGTGCGCAGCGCGGTTTTGGTCAGGTGCCCACCGCGCTCCAGCTCGGCCAGCACACCGGCGTTGAACGTGTCACCTGCACCGACGGTATCGACAACTTGAACCGGTCGAACGGGGACTGAGGTTTCGGACCCGTCCGCCAGATAGCCTGACGCGCCGTCACCGCCACGCGTTACAATAACCACGGCAGGCCCGGCTTGCAGCAACAGCGGCACTTTCTCAGTGATGCTTTCCGGGCCGGGAATGATCCAATCCAGATCCTCGTCCGAGACCTTTACGATATCCGCCTGTGCGATCATCCGGTTCAGACGGGTGCGATACCGGGTTTGATCCTTGATGAAATCGGGCCGGATATTGGGATCAATCATCACCGCCCGATCCGCCCCTTGCCGGTCCAGCAATGCGGCGTAAGCGTCGGCGCAAGGCTCGCAGGCCAGGCTGATGCCGCCGAAATACAGCGCCGAAATAGCGGGGAGCTGATCCGGCATATCCTCGGGCATCAGCATGCGACCCGCCGAGTTTTCGTCGATAAAGCTGTAAGAGGCGTGCCCGTCCTTCAACTGCACAAAGGCCAGCGTCGTGGGGCGATCTGCTCGGATCACATGGCTTGCATCCACATGGCTGGTCTTCAGGGCATCGGTCAGTTGCTCTCCGAACATATCCGAAGACAGACCGGTCAGCAGCCCAACCGGCGACCCCAGCCGCCCCAAGGCAATGGCAGTGTTAAAGACCGCGCCACCGGAATGGGGCACAAATCCATCACCGCCCGAAATGGTCGGGGTGGCGATCATGTCGATCAGGGCTTCACCGCAGCACAGGATCATGCCGGGTCCTTTCTGTCTTGTGGGATCAGGCGGCCATATTAACGCGCGAGCGCACTTTTACAGAAATTGTTAGCGCCAACAATGCCAAATTCGTCCTGTTCCGAAACATACAGGCTCATTGACCTTCGCAAATCGGTAAACCGCCCGCCCGCGTTGAACGCATCGCGGAAGGCTTCCTTGAAGAGCCAGCGGTTTTTCTCGGCCACACCGCCCACAAGGAACACACCGCCCACAGGCATCAGCACGACGGCAAGATCACCCATCACTGCGCCCAGATGGGTGGTGAACATATGCGCCGTTTTTTCGGCGATCGGATCTGTCTGCGCGCGCGCGTCATCAAGAATGTCCTTGGCGCTGCGCATTGGCGTGTTGGTCTGTCCTGCGGCCATGCTTGCAGCTTGATAGAGGACCGGCAGACCTGTGCCGCTAAGGAACATTTCCGCCTCAAGCACCAAAGTTTCATCAAAGAAACAATCCGGCGCGATGTGCCGGGCGGCTTTGAAAATCTCGACCTCATCCACATGGCGCGGTGACAGGCCAATATGGCCGCCTTCACCAGATGCGGTGTGATACCGGCCCTCAGAATAAAGCAACGCCCCAACCCCAAGACCTGTGCCGGGACCGACAACCAACCGGGTGCCAGGGGGTGGGTTCGCGGTGCCTTGCAACACCTCGACATCATCGCCTGTGATTTCGGCCACCGACCAAGCAGCGGCGGTAAAGTCGTTGATGACAAAGGTATGCTGCGCGCCCGTGGCCTTGCCGATATCACCCTCGGACAGGTCGAGCTTTGCATTCGTCAGGCAGATCTTCCCGTTCTTCACAGGCCCGGCCCCGGCGGCCACCACGGCGCGTGGATCGGTGCCGATCTCATCGCGCAGGGTGTGAAAGGCGTTAAGCAATTCTGGCAGGGTGCCGGTTGGGTATTTGCGCAGATCGGTCAGCTTTCCGTCAGCGATCACGCCCAAGCGCGTATTGGTGCCGCCGATATCCGCGACCAAGTTCCAATGCGCGCGGTTGGAAGCAGTGGGTTGCAATAGGGGCAAAGAATCTGATTTTCCAGACAGGGTGGTTTTTAAGTCCTTGGTAGACATTTCAGATTGCGTTCCAGTTATGAGAATTCTATGTCAACAAAGCCATTCTGGCATAGTCGATCGTGTGCCCGAGCATCCCGATCCAGACGTGAACAGAACTCTGCGGGGAAATCGATGCAAGTGTAGTGCATTGTAGAAGCCTGTCGGAACGCATTGAGATGCCAACTAACAGTTCAGCCATCTGCAATCCAGTTTTAAACAGACCGGCTGCGGATTTGACACACTTGGCTTGCAGGAGCATCAACCCATCGATCACAAGGAAACAGGCAACCCTTACGACCCAAGACCAAGGAGTAACCTCTTGTTATTTCTTGTGTACCGTGAGAACAGATTTTGGCTTGGAAAGTAAAATAGGCGGTACCCAGCTAGGATATGTCTGACAACAATAATACTGTATTTTATCTGAATTTGATTGAAAAAGAAAATGCACTGGTAAACCAAAGGCTGCATTGGGGCATGATTTTTCAGGGTATACTGTTTGCCGCCATTTTCATTGGGTCCGGCAACAAAGGCGGTTTTTCCCTGACTGCAGAAAACATTGTTCTTACCAGCCTGGGTGCAGTAGCTTCGATGTCCTTGATTTTGGGTACCCTAGCCGCACACTTCGTAATCCGTGGATCGCAAGCTGAAGTTCAAAAGCTGACTAATCGTGTTGGTGCCGCTGAGCAAACCGGTTTGAACTCAATCCTCTTTACGGTGCTTATGCCACATTTTTGTCTTCCCGCGCTCAGTCTGGTGTGCTGGGTCTATCTTGCAACACATGCTTTGATCTCCAGTAGAACGGATAAATTGAGCAATTCAGCGCAGGACCAGTGGCAATTCCTGTTTGTTTTGAATTTCGCAGTGATATTGCTGTTCCTCGCTGTCTTTTCCACACTGGTAGTTCAGAAAGTACTTCAAAATAGGGCTACCGTTCCAAGCTAAACGCTGGGCTTGACAAACATAGTGCGGCTGTTTCACCGTTATTGAAACGTTTCAATCGCGGTGAATCTCAGGAAATGCGGATAGCGGCACAGCTTTATACCGTCAGGCAGCTCGGGGGTCTGGCTGCGCAGTTGGATCTGATCCTCGCCTGCGGTATTGCGGATGTTGAAACAGTTGGATTTCACGATCTGTCCCCTAAACACATGGCGTTGCAGGTTGCGCAGTCGGGCCTGACCGTCCGGTCGGCGCATTTCGATTGGGAGGAATTCGAAGCCCGGTTTGACGATATTCTGACCCTGCTTGATCTTTTGAACTGCCCGGTTGCCGTGATGCCATGGCTGGCGCCACAGGCCCGCCCCGGCACGGTCGCGGGATGGCAGGATGTAGCAGACCAACTCTCTGCTTGGGCGGCGCGATTGGCGGGCCAGGGGGTTCGACTGGCTTATCACAACCATGATTTTGATCTGGTTGGCCCTGTTGGAGAAACGCCTTTGGACCTGATCCTGGCCCATGACACGCTGCATTGGCAGCCCGATATCGGATGGTTGGCCGTCTCGGTGCCGGACCCGGCCGAGGTGTTGCAGCGGTACGCGGGGCGGATCGTATCAGTACACGCCAAGGATGCAGAACCGGCTTCGGGGCAGGGTGATGATCGCTGGCGCAATCTGGGGCAGGGCGTGGTCGATTGGCCCCGGCTGTTGCGCATTCTGAATGACAGCCCCTGCAGCGATCTGTTTGTCGAACACGATGAAACGCCCGACCACGCCGAGACCTTGCGGACGGGGCGAAAGTTTCTGATGGGACAGATGTCTTCGGAGGTCGGATAATGGCGCGCGCAACGATCAAGTCGATCGCCAAGGAGACGGGCTATTCTGTTGGCACCGTCTCGAACGCGCTGCGGGGGGCTGCGTCAGTTCGGGAAGAAACACGCCAAGAGATTCAGGCTGTAGCCACGCGTCTCGGGTACCGTGTCAATATGGACGGTTTGAAGCTGCGCACCAACAAATCCTACCGTATCGCGGTGCTGGTCAGCGTGTCACCTGACGCAGCAGAGGAATGGGAAGGGGTAGAATTCACCCGCATTCTGGCCGGTATCTCGGCGTCCTTGCAGGGTTCGCGATACGAGATGTCTGTGTTCAACGTGGCCGATCTGCCGGATGCCATGGCCGTTCTGGCGCGGATTGTTCAGGACGGTTTGGCCGATGGTGTCATCTTTTCGGGCACATTGCAGGGCGACCCGCGCATCGCTTTTCTACAGCGACACAGTTTTCCCTTCGTGACCATGGGTATGAGCGACAGCAAGACAGCCCATGCCTATGTCGATTTCGACAGTCAGGCGGCTGCGTTTGACGCAACCGCGCGGTTGGTGGGGTTGGGGCACTGGCGTATTGCCTTGGTGAACCCCCCGGCCGAACTGATCTATGCAGCACAACGTCAAACCGGATACGAACAGGCTTTGGCCAATGGTGGCCTTGCGCCTGACCCAGCGCTGATTTTCAATGGCCCCACAACCGCTCGTACTGGGCAGTTGTGTTTTGAGGCACTGATGCAGCTAAGCGACCGACCCACGGCCTGTATCTGCGCGAATGAGGCGATGACACTAGGCGTTTTGTCCGCAGCCCATGCTGCGGGTGTGCAGATTGGCCGGGACATGGTGGTGATTTCCACCGATGATCTGCAACTCAGTCGATATTTCGTACCCCCGCCCAGCACCTATTATGTGCCCATCGAAGAAACCAGCCGTCTTCTGGGCGAGTACATGTTGAAAGCTTTGGAAGGGGGTGACCCGTCCGAGACCCAGAAAAAGATCAGGGCCACGCTGATCGAGCGCCAACCTGACACCCCCGCGCCGCAAAAGGCGCCCACCACGTAAATCAACTCAGGAGGACTTGAAGATGTTTAAAAATCTACTGGCCGCAGCGGTCGTGACCGCGATAGCAGCCCCCGCAGTTTTTGCTGCCGACCTGGACGGGCGCGTTCTGAAAATCGGAACCGACGCCACCTATCCGCCGATGGAAACTGTCGATGAGACGACCGGTCAGATCGTGGGTTTCGATGTGGATGTGATGAATGCGATCTGCGAACGGGTCAATTGCGTCCCGAATTTCGTCAACACCGCATGGGACGGCATCTTTGCCGCGCTTCAGCAGGGTGAGTTCGATCTGGTGATCTCGGGCGTCTCAATCACGCCGGAACGCGAAGAGACGATGGATTTCTCAGAACCCTACATTGTGGTCAGTCAGGCCATTCTGCTCCAGGTCGACAATGCGGACATGACGCTTGAGGATTTCAAAGCCGGTGGTCAGAAGCTGGCGGCGCAGACCGGTACCACCAACGCGCAATTGGCCGAGGATCTGGTAGGGCGCGAAAATGTCAGCCTGTATGACAACTTCTCTGCCGCGATCCTGGCACTGCAAAATGCGGATGTGCAGGGTGTGATCATCGACGGCACCTCGGCCGCCGCATACGAGCAGGAGTTCGCGGGTGAGCTGACCGTGGGCATCACCGGCCTGCAATCCGACCCGCTGGGTATCGTGTTTCAGGAAGGCGACGCAACGGTCGACGCCATCAACGAAGGGCTGGCAGCGATCAAGGCCGACGGCACGCTGGACAAGTTGGTCGGCAAATACTGGGGCACCGAATAAACCTGTCCGATCCGAAACGGCCCGGTGCCGATGGCAACCGGGCCGCCTGTTTGCAGTGAGGTCCCATGAAGCGTCTAAGCTCGATCCGCCCGAGCAATCTTGTTCTGCTCGCCGCGGCCCCGTTCATTATCTACCTGTTCGCTACCTCTTCAAAATACCTGCGCTCTTTGATCGCAATTCTCGGGATCGGGAATAATGCCGGCCCGATTTTTGTCGGGTTCCTGCTGGTTCTTGCGGTGGCCATTCTGGGATATCTCTGCGCCCGAAACGCGCGGTTTCAGACGGCGCCGAGTTGGGTGCGTATCTCGGCATGGGCGGCCTTGCCCGCAGCGTTGGCGCTGGCGGTCTTGGTTTTCGTCGCGCCGCAGGTGCTGATGCCATTTGCCGAGTCCGTCTTCTTTCATGCGCTCAGCGAAAATACTTCGACCTTGATCGACCGCTCCGCGCAGACTTGGGTACTTTTTCCAGACGTTGTTGATCAGGTTCAGACAGGTCTTCAGGTGTTACTGCTAATCTATGCGCTTGTGGTTGCTGGTATTTTGCTGTCGGGCCGTTTGCCCGTCAGGGCGCGGGGACTTGCTCAGCTTGGGTTTGAGATCCTGACCGGGGCCGCGCTGTTCTATCTGATGTTTATGGCCCGTTGGCAATTTGCAACCGGAGTGGCGATCACGTTTCGCGCCGCCATTTTTGCTTATATCTTCGCCGCCATTCTGGGGCTGATCTGGGTCGGGCTGCAATCGTTCAAACCCAAGGCGCGCACGACCGTTGTCTATGGCTGCATCAGCTTGACTTTGCTGGGTGTATCGGCGTTTTTCTTCATGCAGCCACAGGTCAAATACGAACTGATAGGTACGCTGGATGCGCGCATCGCCATTGTGCGCGGCACCCCGCAGGCGCAGGCCGACATCATCAGGTTTGGTGAATTCGACGGGGGCGAAGACCAACAATACCGCATCCGTAGCGCCCCAAACGCTGCCAGCGCGGTGGAACAGATCGAAACCGTCGACAGCGTGTCGGGCGCCTTTGTCCCGGTCGGTGCCAACACCAAGGGCTATCCGGTGATCTGGCAGACGCAATTCCTGCCGGATCAGTACCGCAACCCAGCGCTGGCTTTTGCCGTGTTTGGTTTTCTATTGCTGACGCTGACGGTGGGCGGTGCGCAGCACAAGCTGCATCCGCTGGCCGTAGGGGCCGAGTTCTTCGTGGACACGATCCGTGGCATTCCGATGCTAGTGATCATCCTCTATATCGGTCTGCCTTTGGCTGGGGCGGTCAAAGATGCCACGGGTGGCGGTATCGATATGACCAATATGACTCGCGGGATCATCGCGATCTCGGTCGGCTATTCCGCTTATATGGCCGAGATTTTCCGATCCGGGATCGAGGCCATCCCACGGGGTCAGATCGAGGCTGGTGGCTCGCTGGGTCTTTCGCGCTGGCAAACTGCGCGGCTGATCATCCTGCCGCAGGCGCTGCGCATCGTCACGCCGCCCTTGGGCAATGAGTTCATTGCGATGATCAAGGATACCTCACTGCTGTCGATCCTGTCAGTCCGCGATATGACCCAGCGGATGCGCGAATTTCAGGCCGCCAGTTTTCTGCCCTTTGCGCCGTTTAATACAGCCGCAATCCTCTATGTGGTGATCACGTTGGGCTGCGCCAGCTTCCTCAAATGGATCGAACGCCGCACGGCAAGGGAAGATCGATGAGCAGGTTGGAACTTGGGGTATGCTATTACCCCGAACAATGGGACCGGTCGCTCTGGTGTGAAGACGCGCAGCGAATGGTCGAGATGGGACTGGATTGGGTGCGCATCGCCGAATTCACTTGGGGCCTGATTGAACCGGAGCGCGGCGTTTTCCACTGGGATTGGCTGGATGAGGTGATCGACATTCTGGGCGAGGCAGGCCTGCGCGTGATGATGTCCACGCCCACCGCCGCCCCGCCGAAATGGCTGATCGACGAACATCCGGAAATTCTGCCAGTTGGGCCGGACGGGCGCGTGCGAAGGTTTGGATCGCGGCGGCACTATTGCTTTTCCAGCGATTTCTATCTGGCCGAAGCCCGCCGGATTGCCACCGAATATGCCCGTCGTTATGGCCAGAACCCCTATGTTCACGCTTGGCAGATCGACAATGAATATAACGATCACGACACGGTGCTTAGCTATTCGGATGCGGCGCGGGTCGGGTTCCAGCGATGGCTAGCGGATCGGTACGGGTCGATCGCAATACTGAACGAAACCTGGGGGACAGTGTTCTGGGGATCTGCCTATTCCAGCTTTGACCAGATCGAATTGCCAAACGGGCTGGTGGCCAGCCCCAACCCAACCCACGCGCTTGATTTTGCGCGATACTCCTCGGACCGGGTGCGGCTGTTCAACCGCGCGCAGGTGGATGTGTTGCGTCAGTACGCGCCGGACCGGGACATCACCCATAATTTCATGGCGGGCAGTTTTGAGTTCGATCACCATGCCGTTGCCGCCGATCTGGATATTGTTGGCTTCGACAGTTACCCTTTAGGCAATCTGTTGGGCTCGACCCTGTCTGACGACGAAAAGCACCGCTATTTGCGGACCGGCGCGCCGGACTATCAGGGGTTTCACTGCGATCTGTATCGCTCTCAAGGCAAGGGGCGCATGTGGGTGTTGGAGCAGCAACCCGGCCCGGTGGACTGGGCCGAGAAAAACCCCTCACCCGCGGACGGGATGGTGCGACTGTGGACCTGGGCAGCCTATGCGCATGGCGCGCAGGCGGTGATGTTTTTTCGCTGGCGACAGGCTAAATTTGCGCAGGAACAGTATCACACAGCATTGTTGCGTTCGGACGGCAGCCCGGATCAGGCCGCCGTGGAATTGGCGCAGGTCGCGGCAGAGCGCGACTTGTTGCCCGCCGTGGTACGTGAGCGGGCGCAGGTGGCCATAATTCTGGATTACGAATCCATCTGGGCGGCGGATATCCTGCCGCATGACGATGCCTTCCCAAATGCTCAGGTCATCCGCGAATGGTATGCCGGGCTGTGCGCGCTTGGGGTCGATCTGGATTTTGTGGGGCCACAAGATGAGCTGAACGGGTATGCCCTGATTGTTGTCCCGCAAAGCATGATCGTTCCAAACGATCTGGCCAACAAACTGCGGGACAGTGGGGCGAAACTGCTGATCGGCGCGCGCGCGGGCAGCAAGACACCCGACATGCACACACCGCACAACCTTGCGCCCGGAGCGTTGGCTGAGCTTACCGGTGTGACGGTCTTGCGGGTGGAATCGCTACCAGAACTGGCGCAGGAATCGGTGCGCTTGCAGGACGGAACGACGTATGACTTCACCGGTTGGCGGGAAATCATCGACACCAGCGGAATGGTAACGGCAGAGTTTAGCAGCGCATACCGGGATGGCAGCCCGGCGATTGTACGCTCGGACCGAGCGATCTATCTGGCAATGATCCCACGCGGCCAATTGCTGCATGCCATACTTTCGGACGCGTTAAGCTGGGCGGGCCTTCCCGTCACGGATTGCGGACCGGATCTGCGGATCACACGTCGCGGAGGATTGAAATTTGCCTTCAATTTCGGGGCAGATGGGTTGTCATTACCGACTGACGAACCACATGCCTATTTGGTTGGGGGCACTGAAATCCCACCCTATGGGGTTTCAATCTGGCGGGACACGTGATCTTGCCAGTCCACATTCCTGTTGGCAGCAAGTAGAAGGCTGCAAAACAACTCAATAGCAGGAGAATCAAAATGGCTGAACGGAAAACCCTTTCCAGACGCTCGATGCTGAAAGGCGCGGGCGCGGCTGTTTTGGCGGCTCCGCTTTACAGCAAAAGCGCGCTGGCCTCTTCGGGTGAGATCAACGTGGTGATGTGGTCGGATTACCTGCCGCCTGAGTTCCTGGAAGGGTTCGAAGCGGAAACGGGGATCAGGGTCAATCATATCGGGATCGGATCGAACGAAGAAATCCTCAACATGATGACTGCGTCGAATGGCCAGGGGTTTGACCTTGTCGCGCCTACCAACATGCGGTCTTTGCAATGGGCGCCGCTGGACCTGCTGCAACCGTTTGATCTGGATAAGGTGAACCTGGACGCGGTTAACCCTTCCATGGTTAGAATTGGGACCGACGCTTGGAATTTCAACAAAAGCGGAGCGCACTGGCTGCCGCATATCTGGGGGACTGAGGGCATAGCCTACCGTACCGATCTGTGGTCGCCCGAAGGCGACGCTCCATCCTATGGGGATGTCTGGGCGGAAGAAAATGCCGGTATGACCATGGGTCGTGCGCATTCTATGATGCTGTGTGCGGGTCTGTATTTGGAACGCTTGGGTGAGATGGAGCCCGAGTCCGTCTGGGATGCCTACGACGACGAAGACACCATGCGCAGGGTCTGGGACCAGATCACGGACTGGTGCATTGAACGCAGGGATCGGATCAAGCTGATTTGGAACGATGCTGAAACTCAGAAATACGGCTTGCTGAATGGCGGCGTGGTTGTGGGGCAAACATGGGACGGGCCGCCGCTGGCTTTGAAATCAGCAGGGGAACCGGTGAATTATCAGGCTCCGATCGAAGGAGCGATGGCGTGGGTGGATGGTCTTGCAATGCCAGTCGGTGCGGAAAACATCGAACAGGTCTATGCGTTCATCAACTATTTGTACCGACCTGAGCCAGCCGGAGCTGCCGCTGCAGTGAACGGATATAACACAGCCGTACTGGGCGCCGAGGATTTCGCGGGCGATGAGTTCAGAAAGAACTTTGCCGAGGCCTATCCGGGCGACGCGTTGGCCAACCTCAACCCGTGGCTGGCCGAAGCTCCCTGGTATGCCAAAGCACGGGCCGAATTTGTCGAGAAATTTTTAAACGCCTGAGCATTACCCCTGTGCGGGTGGACCATTTGGTAGGATGACGACGTCACACGCTGCGATTTCGTGCCCGTTCCAAAGGACGGGTGCGGCGGTGTAGTTGATCAGAAATATATACTGCTCGGATTCCCGTCGGCGCAGGCCCTCGGGCATTGCATGCAAGGTCATGTCGACCGTTTGGGCGGCCATCGAGATGACCCTGTCCCAAAGAGCCTCATCCGGGAAACCCGCAAGGTACCAAAGACCGTTTTCGCCTTTTAGGGCAGATGTGCCATCAACAAAGGTCAAAAGGTCTGGGGCATCTCCAGAGAGGCGGTCAACCCAGTGTTGCGCCGCGCCACCTCCGTTAACATCACGCTGCACGTTGGGGGGCAGGGTTTCCACAAGATCAACTCCGCAATCCAGCCCGGACAGGCCCGGGCGGCCTGAGGTTGGAATTTGGAAATCGCGAGTGATCGCGCCTGTACGGGGGCCAAGGATGGCCAGATCACAACCCTCAGTCAGGCGGGTTTCCAGATCGTCATCCAGCGTGGCAAGACCGGGGGCGAGGATCAGTTTGTAACCGGTCTTGGGCGTTTCCGAGGCCGCAATGAAGTCCACCGAAAGCCCGGCCCGCCGCAGCGCGCGATAGGCTGAAAAAACCAGCCGGAAATAGTTGAACCCGGCCCCTTGCGGTTGTGTCGCCCAGGCCCAGTCCGAGGCATAATCGAACACAATCGCCACGTCCGCCTGCGTTTGCGTCAGCGCGCCAAGCTCGGCCAGATCAACTGCGGTTTGACGTGCCTCAGCCAGTGCCGGGGCGGGTGTGTTGTTCGGTGTCAAAAGGCCAGCGTGCATTTGTTCCTGCGCGAACGGAGCCTGCCGCCAGCGGAAATAGCTGACCACTTCGGCCCCATGAGCCACCGCCTCAAGCGACCACAGGCGCACCATGCCGGGCAGGGGGGCAGGGTTATAAGGAGCCCAGTTCACCGGGCCCGGTTGTTGTTCCATCACCCACCAGCGCCCGCGCCCAACGGCGCGATAAAGGTCGTGATGAAAGGCCTGCATATCCGGATCGCCCTGTTGCAGGAACGCGGCTTTATGGGCCTCGTCCGCCTCAAGGCGGTCTGAGAGAAACCCAATCGGGTAGCTGTCCCATGTGGCGATATCCAGATCCGCACCGACTTTGAAATGATCGAAATCCAGAACCCGACCCATATAATTATGCAGCAGTGGCGCGTCGGTCAGTGGCCGCAACGCATCAACCTGCGCTTTGTTGAACATCACCACCTGATCCGAGCTGAACCAGCGGAAGGCCAGAACATGCGCTGGGTTGGGTTCGGTCACAGTCAGATTGGGCAGGTCGATCTGATCGAAACCTGCGTATTCCATCGACCAAAACACATTGCCCCAGGCGGCGTTCAGAGCGTCGACCGAGCCATATTGATCGGCCAGCCACCGCTGAAACTCTCGCAAGGCAGGCTGGCTGTAGCTGACGGTCGTGTCATGGCAGCCATATTCGTTGTCGATCTGCCAGGCGGCGACATGCGGGTTGCGCCCATACCGTTCGCCCATGAGCCGGACAATGCGGGCGCATTCGGCGATATATCCCTGATGACTAAAGCAATAGTGCCTGCGTGAACCGAATTTGCGCGGCTGCCCCTGAGCATCCACCGCCAGCATGTCAGGGTGTTTCTCAAGCATCCATCGGGGCGGCGTTGCTGTCGGCGTGCCCAGAACAACCTTAAGGCCCACAGCCCCCAGCACCTCAATCGCTCGGTCCAACCAGTCGAATTGCAGATCACCCGGAGTTGGCTCCATCCGGCTCCAGGCAAACTCACCGATCCGCACCCAGCTCAGGCCGGTTTCGACCATCTGCGCGGCGTCCGTGGCCCACATTTCTTCGGGCCAGTGTTCGGGATAGTAGCAAACACCAAGTTCGGGCTTCATAGAATGACTCTGTGTTCGGCCTGCCCAGTACCCGTGCTGGGGGCGGCAAAGGTCATACCGTTGGTAGGGTGTGCAGCAAGCGTGTCCTCGTCCAGCCCCTCGCGGGCAGTGGTGCAGTAGAGTGTGGTCAAGTCGTTGCCGCCAAATGCGGGGCATGACACATGGGTGGCTTCAAATGGGATGGCCGTCAGGAACTGTCCTGACGGTTTATAGGCTGCAACACGGCTTGCACCCCATTGCGCGATCCAGAGGTTGCCTTTCGCATCAACCACGGCGCCGTCGGGGTTCAAACCGTCGACGCGTAGGTCCAGGAATACCGTGCTGTCGCCCTTGGGCCAGCCGGTTTCGGAATTCAGCGGCCATTGAATGACCTGCTTGGTGGCCGTGTCCGTGTAATAGGCGCAAGACCGGTCCGGGGCGAAGCAGATCGCGTTCGAGATCGTGACATCGTTCACCAGTTGCCGAAGTTCCCCCCGCCAATACCGATAAATCGCGCCTGCACCGGGTTCGGCGGTTTTACCCATCGTCCCGATCCAGAACCCACCCCAAGGATCCGCACGCCCGTCATTTGAGCGCGTGACCGGATTGTCCGCCTCAAGTGGGGCAATCAGGTCTTTCTGGTCGTTTTGCAGGTTGAACCGCCACAGGCCCGTTTCAGAGGCTATCAACAGCCTATCCCGGTCTACCCAGCCCGCGGCCGAGACATGTTCGTCGAACTGCCAATTGCGCTGCGCTTCGCCGTCCCGTGTCATCAGACGTTTGCCCAGGATGTCAAACCAGAACAGCTGTTGCCGTTCCGGGTGCCACAACGGCCCTTCGCCCAGTTCACAGGCGCGGTTGTCGTAGACGATGCTCATCCAGCGGCCTTGTCGTAGGCGGTGACGATTTGGGTCGCCCGCTCTGCGACTTCCGAGGCGGTCATGCCGGGTTTGAACAGCGCCGATCCGATGCCGAACCCATCAGCGCTTGCCTTGATCCACAGGTCGAAATTCTCGGGGCCTGCCCCGCCGACGGCATAAACCTGCGTGCCTGTAGGTAGCACCGCACGTAAGGCCGCCAACCCTGTTGGTCCTGCCAGCGCTCCGGGGAACAGTTTCAACCCTGATGCCCCTGCTTGGAGCGCGGCGAAAGCTTCGGTCGGGGTAAAAATACCCGGCCAGCTTTCCAGTCCCAGCCGATGTGTGTGCGAGATCACCTCGGGGTCGCAATTCGGTGAGACGATCAGACGACCGCCGACCTCTGATACCATGTCGACCTGCTGGGACGTCAAAACCGTGCCTGCCCCGATCAAAGCACGATCACTGAACTCATTGGCCAGAACGGCGATCGAGGCCAGCGGATCGGGTGAATTCAGCGGCACTTCGATCTTGTCGATGCCAGCGTCGATCAGCGCCCGTCCAACGTCGGTTGCGTCCGAGGGGGCTATTCCGCGCAAAATGGCGATGATGGGTCGGCTCATGCGGTTTGCCTCGTGAGGTTGCGGGCCTGTTGCAGACCGGCCAGGGTACATTTCGTGCTGTTGGCGGTTTCTACAAACGCGCCCTGTTGTTGTAGCGCCTTGGCATAAACTTCCGACAGGCTCTCGGCCCCGATGATTGCCAATTGCTGACCCAACCAATAGGGGCGGGTGGCCGCCAATTCCGCGCCGATCAGATAACCTGACAGCCGTGCCCGGATAACGCCGCCATCCTGCCCTTGCAGCAGATCAGCGGCCCGCAGGCCAAACAGACGCGCCGCCAGTTGTTCAGGTTTCGACAACGCATCGGCAGTGGCCTCAGCAAAGGCGGCATCCTCCCAGCCCTCGCCGATCGAATATTTTAGCACCGATTGCCCGCCCAGCAGATCGAACATCTCGCCCGTCATGAAGGTGCGAAAGCTGACAACCTCTCCGGCGCTGACCTGCACCCATTTCGTATGGGTCCCGGGCAGGCAAATCACCCCGTCCCAGTTTTGATGAGCGGCCAGAAAACCAGCGATCTGGGTTTCTTCGCCGCGCATGACGTCCGGCGGGGCCGTTTGTTTTAATCCGGGCACCACAAAGGCGCGAATTCGGGGATCTGTATTCGGCACGCGGAAGGGGGCAACCGGTGTCGGTTCACACGGAACCGCCGAATACGGGGCCTCGACCCAGCCCTGGCGCGCGCCGACCATTCCACAGGCCACCACATCAATCGGAGCAGTGCTCAGCCAACCTTCGATCAGTTCGAACAGCGCGGCTTGGAACCCGCCTTTGTCCACCCGCGCCATGCCTTTGACCGACTGCGCCTGATCCAGCACCGCATCACCCTGCATCGCCCAAGCCCGCAGATGCGAGGTTCCCCAATCGACTGCAATCCATTCCGTATTCATGGCTTTACCCCGTTACGACAACGCCGCCATCGACGGCCATGCATTGCCCGGTCATCGCGCGGCTGGCGTTTGAGGCCAGAAACAAGGTCGGTGCGACCATATCCTCGGGCGTCAGGTGTTCTTTCAGGCATTGACGGTCCAAATGCGCGGCCAGATCTTCGGGCGTGGCCCACATGTCCAGCTGTTTCTGCGTCAGAACCCAGCCCGGAGCCAGCGCATTCACGCGGATGTTCTGCGGCCCAAGCTCGCGCGCCAAGGATCGCGTCATCCCGGTGATCCCGGCATTTGAGGTGGTGTAGATCGGATAGCCTGCATTGCCCATCATATAGCTGATAGAACTGAAATTGATGATTGCTCCACCCTTGCCCTGCATCTGGCGCGCGGCCTCCTGACAGGCAAAGAAATAAGCCTTGAGGTTCACCTCGATCATCCAGTCCCAGAATTCGGTGGTGGTTTCGTCCAGCGAATGGCGTTTGTCATTGGCGGCGTTGTTGATCAGCACGTTCAGCGGGCCATGCGCCTCGGCGGCTTTTTGCATGGTGACGTGAAGCAGCTCGGTGTCGGTCATGTCGCCTTGCATGAACAGGGGCGCGCGGCCGTGTTTGTCGCGCATTTCCTCGACAAACCCACTGGCGTCGGACCGGCCGATGAAGGCGACATTGGCGCCCTGCGCAAGAAACCCATCGGTCAGCGCCGCGCCAACCCCCGAGCCACCGCCGGTGATATAGACCGAAGCCCCGTTGAGATCGTGGAAAGTGGCTGGTTGATCCATCAGTGGCTCTCTCTGGTCACAAGGCGGGTGTCTTTGCCGACAAGAAAATCAAGGTCCGCGCCCTGATCGGCCTGCAGCACGTGGTCGATATAGAGTTTCGCATAACCGCGTGTGTAATGCGGGTCATCCGGTTGCCACGTGGCGCGACGGGCGTCCAGTTCCTTTTGATCGACCAACAGTTCCAGCTCACCCTTGCTGGCGGAAACCCGGATGCGGTCACCGGTTTTGACCAGTGCCAGCGTGCCGCCTGCCTGCGCTTCGGGGCTGACATGCAGGATGACGGTGCCATAGGCGGTGCCGGACATGCGCGCGTCCGAGATACGGATCATGTCGCGCACACCTTCCTTCACCAGCTTGGCCGGGATCGGCATGTTGCCGACCTCGGGCATCCCCGGATAGCCCTTGGGGCCGCAGCCCTTGAGCACCAGAATGGTCTCGGGTGTCACCGGCAGGTCGTCGCGGTCGATATTGGCCTTGAGATCTTCGATGTTCTCAAAGACATAGACTTCGGCCTCGGTCTCCAACAGCGCGTCCGTCGCGGCCGAGGGTTTCACGATGGCGCCGTTCGGGGCCAGATTGCCGCGCAGCACGCGCAGGCCCGCGGCGGGTTTCACCGGATCGTCAAAGGGGCGGATGACGTCGCGGTTAAAACATTCAGCCCCTTCAGAATGGGCCGAGATATCCTTGTTCAAAACCGTTTTCGCGGGCCGCAGGAAGGGTTTCAGCTCGGACAGAACGACGGGAACGCCGCCTGCGTAACAGAAATCCTCCATCAGGTACTTGCCCGAGGGCATGCAGTTCACCAAAAGGGGAATGTCTGAACCGATTTCGAAGTCTTTCAGGGTCAGATCGACTCCGACGCGGCCTGCCAATGCCAGCAAATGAACCACCGCATTTGTCGATCCACCCACGGCTGCATTAGCCAGGATGGCGTTTTCAAACGCTTCCTTGGTCAGGATGTCCGAGGGTTTGAGGTCTTCGTCCACCATCTCGACAATCCGTTTGCCGGTCAGATGTGCCAGCGCCATGCGACGGGCGTCGACAGCGGGCAGGGCGGCGTTGGTGGGCAGGCTCATGCCCATCGCCTCGACCAGCGACGCCATTGTGCTGGCCGTGCCCATCGTCATGCAAACGCCCGCACTGCGCGACATGCCGGATTCCGCACTCATGAAATCCTGCAGGGTCATTTCACCTGCGCGTACGGCTTCAGAGAATTTCCAGACGTCTGTGCCTGACCCGATATCCTGGCCGCGATATTTACCATTCAGCATCGGGCCGGAACTGACCACAATAGATGGCAGATCAACCGAGGCCGCACCCATCAATTGACCCGGTGTGGTTTTGTCGCAACCTCCCAACAGGACAACGCCGTCGATACCATAGGCGCGGATCGATTCCTCAACATCCATCGCCAACAGATTGCGAAACAGCATGGCGGTGGGTTTCATCTGCGTCTCGCCCAGCGACATGACCGGAAACTCAACCGGAAAACCTCCGGCCTCCCACACGCCGCGTTTGACCCCTTCGGCCAGGTCACGCAGGCCCGAGTTGCAGGGCGTTAGTTCCGACCATGTGTTGCAGATCCCGATGATGGGGCGCCCGTCAAATGCGTGGTCTGGAAAGCCCTGGTTCTTCATCCACGAGCGGTGGATGAACCCATCTTTGTCCAGCTTGCCATACCAGTGCTGTGATCGGCGTTTCTTAGTCATTTGGTCTGCCTTCTATTCTTGGGGTCAGGCGGCTTTTGCCGGTTTGCACCAGTCCGGCAGCCAATCGGCATGGGCGATGAGAAGATCATCAACCAGGTTGCGGATTTGGCGCAGGTCCAGTTCGGCGGCAGTGTGCGGGTCCATCATAGCGGCGTGATATATGTAATCGGGGTTCCGGTCGACCAGCGCACGCACCGTTAGCTCCTGCACGTTGATCTGACTGCGCATCAGCGCGATCAACTGCGGTGGGATGTCCGCGACCACCGAGGGCTGCACACCGTTGCTGTCCACCAAGCACGGGGTTTCAACCGCAGCCCCCAAGGGCAATTGCGGGATTTGGCCTGTGTTGGGCAGGTTGCCATAGGCAACGTAGGGCGTGTCGGTGACGATGGCGTTCATCAGATCGGCGGCGAATTCATGGCTGCGGGTGACATTAATATTGCGCCCGTCGGTCAGGGTCTTGGCCTGTTCTTTCCAACTGGCCACCTGTTCGACGCAGCGGGTGGGGTATTCGTCCAGCGGGATCGAAAACTGCTCGATCAGGTCCGACCGCCCATCCTTGATGAACCACGGCACGTATTCCGCCAGATGCTCGGAGCTTTCGGTGCAGAAATAGCCCAGATGGTCCATTACCTCATACCGGACTTTGTTGGGGCAACGTGGCATCAGCAGCGGGGCCTTGGGTATTTGACCGCTTGCGTATCCCTGCCGCAATGCGGGGTAGAGATCGCGCCCCTGGTGTTCCAACCGTAGAAAGAAGGCGACGTGATTTACGCCAGCGACCTTATAGCGAAACTCGTCCTTAGGCAGGTCCAGATCATGGGCCAGCTCTTCGACCGTGTTCTGAACCGAGTGGCAGAGGCCAACATGCTTCACCGCTGGAAATTGCTCGGCCAGCGCCCAAGTGTTGATCGCCATTGGGTTGACGTATTGCAACAGGGTTGCATTCGGGCACAGCTGCATCATGTCTCGCGCCACATCCCACAGCACAGGAACCGTGCGCAGGCCGCGCATGATGCCCCCAATGCCCAGCGTATCAGCTATGGTTTGTCGCAGACCGTATTGCTTGGGAATTTCAAAATCGGTGACTGTGCAGGGTTCATAGCCGCCAATCTGGAAGGCGGTGATCACGAAATCCGCCCCGTCCAGCGCCGCGCGGCGGTCATTATGGGTGGATACGGTCGCACCCGATCCGACCGAGCGGATCATCGCACGGGCGACCGCCTCGCTTTCAGCCAGGCGTTCGGCGTCGATATCCATCAGCGCAAAGTGGCTGTCGGCCAGCGCAGGGGTCAGCAGGGCATCGCCCACGATGTTCTGCATGAAAATCGTGGAACCCGCACCAATAAAGGTGATCTTGGTCATAAGGCGAACTCCGGTTCGAAGCTATTTGACGGCACCGAGGGTCAGGCCCGCGATGAAGTGTTTCTGCATCAGGAAGAACATAGCGACCGGCGGCAAGGCTGCCACGATGGAGCCGGCGCTCATCAACTGATAGGCGGCGCGGAATTGCGCGTTAAAGCTGGTGATGCCTGCGGTAACAGGTTGGCTTTCGGCCCCTTGGGTCAGGACAACGGCCCAGAAATAATCGTTCCAGATGAAGGTGAAGATCAGCACGCTGAGCGCGGCGATGGCTGGTTTCATCAGTGGCAGGACCACATACCAGAATATACGCCATTCGCTGATACCTTCGACCCGGGCAGCTTCGATCAGCTCAAACGGAAGGGCGCGGATGAAGTTGCGCATGAACAAGGTGCAGAACCCAGTCTGGAAGGCGATGTGGAACAGCACGAGCCCGGTTTTGGTGTTGTAGAGACCCAATTGCAGGGTCAGGTCACGAACCGGCACCATCAGAATTTGAAACGGCACGAAATTGCCTGCCACGAACATGAAGAATATCCAGATGTTCGATTTGAACTTGTAGATCCCCAGCGCGAACCCGGTCATCGTACTGAGCGCGACACACCCGACCACCGTCGGGATGGTGATCAGGAACGAGTTCAGCAGATACCGTGGCATGTCTGAATTAAAGAAGACCTGCCCATAGTTGAACGCGCCCTCAAAGCTGGACGGCATGCCCCAATAGTTCGCGTTGGTGAAGTCCGCAGCCGGTTTGACCGAGAACAGGGCGACCGCCAACAACGGCCCCAGCCACAACAGCAAAGCCAAAGGCAGCATAGCCTGATAGCTGATTTGCGCCGCGCGGGATTGTTTTTCGATAGGTTTGGGAAACATCTCAGTGCCCCTTTTCTTCGCGATACATCGACCACAGGAAGTAGGCGATGAAGCAGAGCATGATCAGGAACAGGATCACAGCGATGGCGGCACCATATCCCATACGGAAGCCGTATTCGGACAGCGCGACCTCGAACATGTAATAGGCCAGCACGCGGGATGATCCGAACGGGCCGCCCTGGGTCATGATTGAAATCAGATCGAAGCTGCGCAGCGCGCCGATGATGGTCACGACAAAGGCGATGAATGTGGCGGGGCGCAGTTGCGGCAGGATGATGTGCCATAACATCCGTAGGCCCTTGGCGCCGTCCAGACGCCCGGCCTCGATCTGTTCGGGGTCCACGGCGTTCAGGCCGGTCAGGTACAGGATCATGCAATAGGCCGTTTGCGGCCACAGACCGGCAAAGATGATGCCATAGGTGACAAAGCGTTCATCCCCTAGCACGTTCAGCGGCTCGATGCCGAACAGACCGAGGAATTCATTGAGCAGTCCGAAGGTCGGGTCATAGAACCACGTAAAAACGAGGCCGACGACGACCTGAGAAATAACGAAGGGGAAGAAAAATAGCGATTTGTACAGGCGGATGCCCCAGACCGTCTGGTTCAAGAGCAGCGCGATGAACAGGCCCGCCGGGATCGCGGCCAGATAGAGGATCAGCCAGATCAGGTTGTTTTTCAACGAGGTATAGAATGCATCCCGGTCAACCCATTCCCAATAGAGGTCTTCATAGTTGCGAAAGCCCACATATTCAGCCGCCCCAAGTCCATCCCATTCATAGAGGGACAGGTTGAAGGACTGGAACACCGGGATGATCACATAAACCATGAAGAACAGCAGGCCCGGGGCCAGAAACAGCCAGGGCGCAATGCGTTGTTGGTTTCTGTGGAACCAGCTTTCCTGTTCTGGGACGTCGACGGCTGACATGAGCAAACTCGGGTTTTAGGTAGGTTGAGTAAGACGGGTTACTACCCGTCTTACGCAGGATGAGGTGCAGGCCGGGCTTTCGCCCGACCCGACCGGTTCAGTTGTCGTAGATGCGCTGACGTGCGCGTTCCAGTTTGGCCAGGATGCGGTCGGCATTGTCCGGCTTGACCATGAATTCCTGAAACCCTTCCATTGACACTTTGGCCATTTCAGCCGGCGCGTCACGATCCCAGAACTGCGCCACGCCACCGGGGCTGTTCGACGACAGCATCTCGAAACCCTGTTGCAGGAACTTGTCGTCATCCACGGTTGATTGCGCGTTCACTGGCAGTTGGCCGAGATTGGCGCCGTTGTTGATCTGGGACTGTTCATCCGCGGATACAACGAAGCGCAGGAACTCACGTGCGGCTTCCTTGTTCGATGCGTTGGCCGGGATGTGGAACGTGTCGGTCGGCGCGTCCTCGGCCAGTTCAACGTCAGGGTTGATGGCGACGAACTGGTAGAAATCCAGTTGATCATCGGTCAGCCCGGCCTCGCGCAGCGGAGCGACGGCGAAGTTGCCCATCAGATACGCCGCGGCCTCGCCGTTGACCATGAAGGGTAGGGCCTCTTGCCAGCTATAGGTCTGGTGGTTGTCGATGAACGCACCCATGTCGATCAGCTGTTTCCAGTTGGCGAAGGTTTGCTTGACCCGGTCGTCTTCCCAGCTGATTTCGCCATTGGCAAGTTGGTTGTGGAAGTCGAAGCCGTTTGTGCGCATGTTCAGGTAGTCGAACCAGCCACCGGCAGTCCAAAGGAACTTGGTGCCGATGGTGTAACAGGCGCGACCGGAATCGACGATCTTCTGACAGTTGACCAGCTCTTCTTCCCAGGTGGTCGGCTCGGTCAGGCCCAGCTCATCAAAAATGTCTTTGCGGTAGTAAACGCCCCATTGATAGTAGGTATAGGGCACGCCCCATTGCTTACCATCAAGGGTCATCGCGCCTTTGGTCGAGGCGAGATTGTCTGCGATCTCGGGTTCGGCCCAAAGATCGGACACGTCTTCGAACAGGCCGGCCTCAACATAGGGCTTCATCCGGTTGGCTGCATACCATGTCGCAACGTCCGGTGTGTCCGCCGTAAGGAAGTTGCGGATCTGAGTCTTATACGCCTCGCGGTCGATCACGGTAGTTTCAATCTCGAGCCCCGGATGCTGTTGCGCGAACCGATCGATCATCGCTTCCATCGTCGCGCGGGGCGCCGGGTTCGATGTGTCGAGGAAGATTCGCAGCTCGCCGGACAGTTCGGCTGCTACGGGCGCGGCAAGTGCCGCACTGGCCGCCAGCGCCACCGCAGTACGCTTGAACATGGAATGCATGGTTTCCTCCCTTAGCTTCCATTTTTAGTTTCAAATAATGAAACCGTGTTTTATATATTGAAAACTACACATCGACTCGGTTAGTCTTGTCAAGACCCTCGTGAAGATGGCGATGGGTCAATAGGAGGAGAACAGACGCCCGTGGCAGGTGACGGAACAATAGGAAAAGCATGTGAGGTGCTGGATCAGGTGGCGGCTTTTGCGCGCCCGGTCCGATTTGCGGAACTATTGGAGAGCAGCGATTTCCCCAAGGCTACGCTCTATCGGTTTCTGCAAACGCTGACCAATCAGGGCATGTTGTCATATGACCCTGATCGGCAAACCTATACGCCCGGTTTGCGGCTGGTGCGGCTTGCGCATTCGGCCTGGACACAAAGCTCATTGGCGCCGATAGCGCGGCCGTTTCTGGATGCTTTGAGCGCAGAGACTGGGGAAACGGTGCATCTGGCGCAGCTGGATGCCAGTCAGGTTCTGTACGTCGACAAGCGCAACGCCGCCCAACCGATCGAGATGTATTCGCAGGCGGGCAAGGTCGGCCCGGCCTATTGTACCGGCGTCGGTAAGGCGATGATGGCGTATTTGGATGAGGTCGCGCTGGAGCGCGCCGTTTCTCAGCAGAGCTATCACCGGTTCACGGATAAAACCCTGACCTCTGAGGCGGCGCTGCGCGCTGACCTCGACCTGATCCGCAGTCGCGGCTATGCCATCGACGATGAAGAACACGAGCCGGGCATTATTTGCATCGCTTGTCCGATTCTGACGTCGGGCGGGCGGATGCTGGGGGCAATTTCGGTCACCGGATCGACCGAGCGGATGAATTTCGAACAATTGGAAACCTGGATTCCCCGTGTTCGCCGAGTGGCCGAACAGATCGGAGCCGAAGCACAGGCCTGGCGGTTCCCCGAGACCCGCCAAAGCGCCGACAACAACAGGATGCAAGCGACATGACCGGAGTTACTCTGAACCAGGCGATCAAGCGATATGGCGAGACGCAGGTAATCCACGGTATTGATCTGGACATCGAAGATGGTGAGTTCTGTGTTTTCGTTGGCCCCTCTGGCTGCGGCAAATCCACTTTGCTGCGCATGATCGCGGGGCTTGAAGAGACGACCGAGGGTCAGATTAATATTGGTGCGCGAGACGTAACCCATATGGATCCGGCCAAGCGCGGCGTGGCGATGGTGTTTCAGACTTACGCTCTGTATCCGCATATGACTGTGGCCGAGAACATGGGCTTTGGTCTGCGTATGAACGGGGTCGCCAAATCCGAGATCGACCAAAAGGTTCAGCAGGCGTCGAATATCCTGAAGCTGGATCAGTACCTCAAGCGTAAGCCCAAGGCCCTGTCTGGCGGTCAGCGTCAGCGGGTTGCCATTGGCCGCGCCATCGTGCGGGGACCCGAGGTGTTTTTGTTCGACGAACCTCTGTCTAACCTCGACGCTGAATTGCGTGTCGAGATGCGGGTGGAGATCGCGCGGCTGCACAATGAGATCGGCGCAACGATGATCTATGTGACCCATGATCAGGTCGAGGCGATGACCATGGCCGACAAGATCGTGGTATTGCGGGACGGCCGGATTGAACAGGTCGGCGCGCCGATGGATCTGTATCGCGACCCGGACAACCGCTTTGTTGCGGGGTTCATCGGCTCGCCCGCGATGAATTTTCTGGAGTGTGATTTTGCGGACGGTAAAGTCTCGCATCCCGCCCTTAGCGCACCGTTGGAGGTGACGGCCAATGTACCTGCGGGTCTGAACAAGGTGACCCTGGGCATCCGCCCCGAACATATCGAAGTTGATCGTGCAGCCGAAACCTGCGCCGTTGATCTGACCGAAGCGCTTGGTGGGGTAAGTTATACCTATCTGTTGACCCCCAATGGCGACAAGCTGATCATTGAAGAGCGCGAAGACCAGCGTAGCAGGCAAGGCGAGCGTATCGGTATCACCGTGCGGTCAGATCGTGCAATGCTATTCGATCCTGAAACCGGGCAACGGTTCCGGTAATCGCAAGATCCTGAGTGAAGCAAAACGCACCGGTCTCTGTGATCTGGTGCGTTTTTTGTCAGTCGCAAATTTTCTGGATTTTGTATCCAATATCCGTTATGGCGAGTCAAAAGGGTGAATTCAACCCGCCTCTACGTTGCCTTTTGGAAGGAAAACTTCGATGACGACCAATGTTTTCACCGGCACCATGCCTGCTCTTATGACCCCCTGTAAGGCTGATCGCACGCCTGATTTCGACGCGCTGGTGCGTAAGGGAAAGCAGATGATCGACGCGGGAATGTCAGCGGTGGTCTATTGCGGCTCGATGGGGGATTGGCCGTTGTTGACAGACGCACAGCGGATGGAGGGTGTTGAACGGTTGATCGATGCAGGGTTGCCCGTGGTGGTCGGGACCGGGGCCATCAATACAAAATCTGCTGTGGCCCATGCGGCCCATGCGCAAAAGGTTGGGGCGGTTGGCCTGATGGTGATCCCGCGCGTGTTGTCGCGTGGCAGCTCTCCGGCAGCGCAAAAGAACCATTTCCAGGCGATCCTGACCGCCGCGCCGGATGTGCCCGCGATCATCTACAACAGCCCGTATTACGGATTCGCCACGCGGGCAGACCTGTTTTTTGCCTTGCGCTCCGAGCATCCAAACCTAATCGGATTCAAGGAATTCGGCGGCAAGGAAGATCTGCGTTATGCGGCCGAGAACATCACCAGTCAGGATGATCAGGTCACCCTGATGGTTGGCGTGGATACCGAGGTTTATCATGGCTTTGTCAATTGCGGCGCGACGGGCTCGATCACCGGGATAGGCACCGCCTTGCCGCGTGAGGCATTGTTGCTGGCCGGGTTGTCCAAAAAGGCGGCCCAAGGCCATGCCGAGGCCCGCCAGCGCGCGCGAGAGCTGACCGAGGCGATCCATGTGCTGTCCAGCTTTGACGAAGGTCCGGACCTGGTACTGTATTACAAGCATCTTCTGGTGCTGAACGGGGAACAGGAATACCGTCTGCACTTCAATGAAACGGACGAGTTGACAGGTGCGCAGCGCAACTATTGCGAACAGCAATATGACCTATTCCGCACATGGTTCGCCGACTGGTCCAAACAGGGCGGAGTAATCGCTGAATGCATGTGATCGACAGCCACACCGGGGGCGAACCCACACGGGTTATCCTAAGTGGCGCACCCGATTTGGGTTCCGGCCCGTTGGGCGAACGCGCCCACCGGTTGGCGACAGACCATGAGGAGTTCTATCGCTCGATCATGTTAGAGCCGCGCGGTCAGCCTGCCATGGTTGGCGCGCTGCTGGTCGAGCCGGTTGATCCGACCTGTGTGACTGGCGTGATCTATTTTGACGTGGATGCCGTGCTGGGTATGTGCGGTCACGGAACCATCGGGCTAACCGTCACGTTGGCCCATCTGGGGCGGATCGGTGTTGGACAACATCGCATTGAAACGCCTGCTGGGATCGTGACGGTCGACCTGCACGACGCCAACACTGTCACCGTCACGAATATCGAAAGCCGCCGGGTGCATCGCGGGGTGACGCTGGATGTGCCGGGTTATGGTGCGGTGACTGGCGATGTGGCTTATGGCGGCAACTGGTTCTTTATTGTCGATCCCAGCCCGATACCGGTGGAAACCGAAAATATCCCTCAGCTGACCGATATGACCGTTGCGATCCGAGAGGCCTCGATTGCGCAAGGGATTGGCGGAGAACAGGGTGAACCGATTGACCATGTGATCTTTCAGGACGCTCCGGATAATCCGACGGTCCATGGTCGCAACTTTGTGCTGTGCCCGGACGACAATTATGACCGGTCCCCCTGTGGCACCGGCAGTTCCGCGCGTCTGGCCTGTCTGGCCGCTGATGGGGTGCTGAAACCCGGCGAAGAGATTGTGCAACACAGCGTCATCGGCAGCGCCTATCACCTGTCCTATCAGCCCGGCACGAATGGTGGTGTCATCCCGTCGATAACCGGGCGGGCCCATATTATGGCCGAGGCGACGCTAATCTTTGGGGACAATGACCCCTTCAAGGCGGGCATCAACCTATGACCTCGCGGGTCGTCGTGATCGGCGCTGGCGTGATCGGCATCACAACCGCGCTTGAGTTGCAGCGCCGGGGCCATCGCGTTCTGGTTCTGGATCGTGAGGGTGTTGCAGCACAGGCCTCGGCCGGGAACGCAGGCGCGTTTGCCTTTTCCGAGGTCGAACCTCTGGCAAAGCCAGGGATTATGCACAAGGCCCCTAAATGGCTTCTGGACCCGCTGGGGCCGCTGTCCGTACCACCTGCTTATGCACTGAAAATCGCGCCGTGGATGTACCGGTTTTGGCGGGCCAGCCGACCGGGACGGTATCAAGACCACCTGCGCGCGCAGGCGCGTCTGATGGACTTGTCCCGCGCGGCTTTGGACCGTTTGGTTACTTCGGTGAACGGCGAAGCGATGATGCGGCGTGACGGACAAATGCAGCTGTACGAAAGCGAGGCCGAGTTCCGCGCCAGCCTGCCCGAGTGGGAGCTGCGGCGCCAACATGGGATCGATTTCGAACTGCTGGACAGTCGCGAGGCACTTGCCGAAAAACAACCCGGCCTGAGCCCCCGTTTTACCCATGCAGGGTTCACGCCGAACTGGATGAACACTGTCGACCCAAAGAAATGGGTTGCGCATCTGGCCCAGACCTTTCGCGATCGCGGAGGGCAGATTGAAATTCATGACACGCGCGGGCTGACTGCTGATGAAGGCGGCGTTCGGATCGCACTGTCTGACGGTGAGAAAAAGGCAGCCAAGGTGGTTCTGTGTGCTGGCGCATGGTCGCATCACCTTGCGTGGACACTGGGCGACGCGATTCCGCTTGAGACTGAACGTGGCTACAACACTACCCTTCCTGCTGGTGCGTTTGACCTGCGCATGCATCTGACATTTGCTGGCCACGGGTTTGTCGCCACGCGGATCAATGGCGGCGTTCGGATCGGCGGAGCGGTTGAATTGGGTGGGCTGACCCTTCCGCCGAATTACAAACGAGCGGACGCGTTGCTGAAAAAAGCGGTTCAATTCCTGCCCGGATTGAACACCGATGGGGGATCGCAGTGGATGGGGTTCCGCCCATCCCTGCCAGACAGTCTGCCGGTGATCGGAGCCTCGCCGAACGCGCCGGACGTCATTTATGCCTTTGGCCACGGTCATCTGGGTCTGACGCAATCGGCAGGAACGGCTGAATTAGTCGGAGCTTTGATTGACGGTCAACCTTCTCAGATTTCCCTAACCCCTTTTTCCGCCACCCGGTTCTAAGGACAAGACATGCGCAGCATCAAAACCATTCACGTGATTTCGGCCCATGCAGAAGGTGAGGTGGGGGATGTCATCGTCGGCGGGGTCCAGCCACCGCCCGGAGAAACCCTGTGGGAACAGCGCTCGTTCATCGCCCAGGATCAGACTCTGCGCAATTTCGTATTGAACGAACCCCGCGGCGGCGTGTTTCGCCATGTCAATCTGTTAGTGCCACCCAAAAACCCCGAGGCGGACACCGCCTTTATCATCATGGAGCCCGAAGACACGCCGCCCAT
Organism: Ruegeria sp. BC5; assembly: GCF_056539205.1. Lineage (NCBI taxonomy): Bacteria > Pseudomonadati > Pseudomonadota > Alphaproteobacteria > Rhodobacterales > Roseobacteraceae > Ruegeria > Ruegeria sp. BC5. Next base: position 58,095 of record NZ_JBQFUN010000002.1, on the reverse strand, counting down.
GTCGGGATCGAACTCGATCTGCGTGTCGACGGTGTTGCTGGATGGCGGGATCATCCCGATGCAGGAACCGGAAACGGACATAACGCTCGAGGCGCCGGGCGGATTGGTCCGGGTCCGCGCAGAATGCCGGGACGGCAAGGCCCAGCGTATTCACGTGCAGAACTTGCCAAGTTTCGCCGACAAGATCGCAGTGCCATTGGAGGTTCCGGGCGTTGGCACGTTGACCGTGGACACGGCCTACGGCGGCGACAGCTTTGTGGTGGTCGACGCCGCCGCGCTTGGGATCGAGATTGTTGAAAATGAGGCCCGCGATATTGCGCGCATGGGTGTGGCGATCACGAATGCCGCCAACGAACAGCTTGGCTTTGCCCATCCCGAGAACCCGGATTGGAGCCACATCTCATTCTGCGCCTTTTGTGGCCCGCTTGAGACCACCGAGACTGGCCTGACCGGCAAATCCGCAGTTGCCATCCAACCGGGCAAAGTTGACCGGTCACCCACCGGTACCGCAGTCTCGGCGCGTATGGCATTGATGGCGGCCAAGGGGCAGATGACGGTCGGCCAGACATTCGAGGCGGTGTCGATCATCGGCTCTCGCTTTACCGGTCGGATTGTCGCCGAAACCCGCGTCGGCGACCGCCCGGCCATCACCCCCGAGATCAGCGGCCGTGGTTGGATCACCGGCATCCACCAGCACATGCTGGACCCAGATGACCCCTGGCCCGGGGGATACCGGTTGAGTGACACCTGGGGCGTGTGATTGATCGCCAAGGTTGCGCGTGTGGTTTTTATGGCTCACTTACAGCAGGTTGACGGCTTAGGCATCTTGAGAATGGGTCGAGGATCACCACTTAAAGGTGAGTATCTCTGACCCAAAGGAGCCTTGATGCATATACGCCTTGCTGCCCTGATCATTGTGATTGCTGCTTTCGTTTAATTCACCTTCCAGATTGGAAGCGAAATACACGCAGCTGACCGCAACATGTCTAGGCAACAATGGCAGTACGGCTACGGTTGTTTCGGCATGTACGGCATTGATAGAGGTCGATGGGCTCACTCCGGATCAGAGAAATGAACTGATGAAGGCGCGGGGGTGGGCCTATTACTGCGGTCGGCGTTACGCTGAGGCCATTTCCAACTATGATGCGGCTTTGGCCCTGCGACCGAACGATGCGACCTCGCATCTAAGACGCGGCATGGCGTTGGACGCACAGGGAAATTTCGATGCGGCTGAAACAGAGTATGCCAAAACGCTGCAAATTGATCCGAACAACATCAATGCCTTGCTTGAAAAGTCGAAAATTGACGAAAAACATGGGCGTCTTGAAGACGCTGCCCAAGGTCATAAACGGGTGCTCGAGATAAAGCCGGACAGCAGCAAAAGCGGTTATGCGGTTGCACGCTTACTAAATCGTATTGACGGGAAAGATGGGGTAAAGGCGTTTTTGGATCAGGCTCCAACGCGTTGGCCGGAACAGGCTTGGGTTCACAATGTGCGAGTTTACTATCACCTTGGCTACACAGGGGACCTCTCGCGCGCATTGGAGGCAGTGTCAGAGGTTGATCGTTTGACTTCGGATGTAGAAGGGGTGTTGCTGATGCAAGCAACTATCCACCTTACAATTGGAGAGGAAGAGCAGGGGATAGAATACGTTCAGAGGCTTGCTGCGTACATGAATGAAAGCGATGAGCATTTAAAAGGAATATTCATTAAAAGATGGTTCTACGCGGCTATTAACTGGCATTTGTGGAAGGACAAAAGAGAAGCGTTGTGGCGCGGTCATCTTTTTGCGGTTATGGGTCGCCCGGATTTGGCGACACCAGAATTAGAGAGTGCTCTACCAACGCTTGCGTACAAAGGCCGAAAAGCGGTCTTGGACATGTTTAGCAAGCGAGGGGTGTCAGTTGCGCCACAAGCCTATGCTGGGTCGACTAAACATCTGAACGAAGCGGTTGAAGACTACGTTATACAAGCCGGGAAGTTGTTGGAGAACCTCAGCTTTCGCTCGGAAAATGCGACATCAGGTAACTAGAGAAAGTGATTGCCGGCTCAAGTTTAGCATTTTCCAGCTCGTATAGCCCTGTAATCTTACGACCCGTGTCAATTTGCGCCCCCACTAGACGATTGATCCCAAGGCAAACCTGATTTAAGGGAGACCCTGTCAAATCAGAGTCACCGTTGGGGCGCTTGGATTCCCGCGCCCCAGTACCAGCCACGCAGATGTGGCGCTACTCTTGGATCGCACGCCCCGAAAGGCTGAAAAAAGGTAAAAGAATATGGCAGAAAATTCGAACTTCGATATATTGTATACCATTGTAGACGAAGCGCCCGAGCTGGCCAGCGCGTCCTTCCTGCCCATCATTCGCAAATTCGCCGGCGCCGCGGGTGTCAGTGTTGGAACCAAGGATATTTCGTTGGCAGGACGTATTCTTTCGACCTTCCCCGAAAACCTGACCGACGAACAGCGCATCACCGATGATCTGGCCGCGTTGGGTGAGCTGGTGAAAACGCCCGAGGCCAACGTGATCAAGCTGCCGAACATCTCGGCCTCGGTCCCGCAATTGGTTGCGGCCATCGAAGAACTGCAATCGCAGGGCTATGATATCCCGAACTACCCCGAAGAGCCCTCGACCGAAGAGGAAAAGGCGATCCGCGCGCGGTATGACGCGATCAAGGGTTCGGCCGTGAACCCGGTTCTGCGCGAAGGCAACAGCGATCGTCGCGCCGCGAAGGCCGTCAAGAATTATGCCCAGAAAAACCCGCATTCGATGGGAGAATGGGCCGCTGACAGCAAGACCAAAGTGTCGTCGATGTCCGGCAATGACTTTTATGCCAACGAAAAATCGGCCACTATCACCGCGGCACAAGCGGGCGATGCAAAGATCGAATTCGTCGGCAAAGATGGCAGCGTGACTGTCCTGAAAGACGGCTGGCCGCTGGACGAAGGCACCGTGGCGGACGCCACCTTTATGTCGGTCAAAGCCCTGTCTGCCTTCCTGACCGAAGCCATTGAGGACACTAAGAAAGACGGCACCATGTTCTCGCTTCATATGAAGGCGACCATGATGAAAGTGTCGGATCCGATCATCTTTGGCTATGCCGTCAAAGCCTGGTTGGCGCCGGTGTTCAAAAAATATGGCGCTGAGCTGGATGCTTTGGGTGTGAACCCGAACTCGGGCCTGGGTGATCTGCTGGACCGCGTCAAAGGCAACGCTGAGATTGTCGCCGCCATTGACGCCCTGAAAGCTGACCGTCCGTCCATGTATATGGTCGACAGCGACAAGGGCATTACCAACCTGCACGTACCGTCGGATGTGATCATCGACGCCTCGATGCCCGCAGTGATCCGCGCGGGCGGCAAGGGTTGGGATGAGGCTGGCGCCAAGGGCGACACCAACTGTGTGATCCCTGACCGCTGTTATGCCGGTGTTTATGATGAGGCGATCAACTTCTTCAAAGCCAATGGCGCGCTGAACCCGGCCACAGCCGGTGCTGTCGCCAACGTTGGCCTGATGGCGCAGAAAGCCGAAGAATACGGCTCGCATCCGACCACGTTCGAAGCGCCTGCTGATGGCGTTATCCGCATCGTGCTAGCTAACGGTGACGTCCTGCTGTCACATGAGGTGGAGGCTGGCGATATTTGGCGCGCGTGCACCGTCAAGAAAGCTCCGATCGAAAACTGGATTCAACTGGCGCTGGATCGGCAGCGTCTGACCGGATCCGAGGCAATCTTTTGGCTGGACGCAAACCGCGCCCATGATGCCGAGCTGATCAAATACGTCAAACCGGCGCTTGAGGCTGCTGGCGTGGCTGACAAGTTCCTGATCATGGCCCCGCGCGAAGCGACCCAGCAAAGCTTGCAAACGATCACCGCTGGCAAGGATTCGATCGCCATCACCGGCAATGTGTTGCGGGATTACCTGACCGACTTGTTCCCGATCCTGGAACTGGGCACCTCGGCCAAGATGCTGTCCATCGTCAAGCTGATGAATGGCGGTGGCCTGTTTGAAACCGGTGCTGGTGGCTCGGCTCCGAAACACGTGCAGCAGTTGGTCGAGGAAAACCACCTGCGTTGGGACTCGATGGGTGAGTTCTGCGCGTTGGGTGAATCGCTGAACTTCCTGGCCGACAGCAAAGGCAACGCCAAGGCAGGTGTTCTGGGTGCCGCAGCCGAGGCCGCGACACAGGGCATTTTGGACAACAACAAATCGCCCAGCCGTAAAGTTGGCCAGCCCGACAACCGCGACAGCCACTATTGGTTTGCGCGCTATTGGGCCGAGGCACTGGCGGCGCAATCCGACGATGCAGACCTTGCGGCCGAATTTGCGCCAATCGCAAAAGAGCTGGCCGAAAAGGAAGGTCAGATCCTGGGTGAACTGGCCGCCGCGCAAGGCGCGCCTGCCGATCTTGGTGGCTACTATCACACCGACCCGGCCAAGGCCGCCGCTGTGATGCGCCCCAGCGCAACATTGAATGCGATCATCGGCTGATCGCCGAAAGTCACGCCTTTAGGCGTGGCTTTTTCGCTGAAAAATGGAGATCAAAATAGAAAAAAGGGCCGACCCCCAAAAGTCGGCCCTTTTTTGAGTGAGTGGGGAGGCTGCGCCTCTCCGGTATATTTGATTTCAGAATATCACTCTGAGCTATTCCGGGTATTAGGGGATTCCCGTAGGCTCCGCAATTGAACCCCAAGAAATTGACCGAATAACGGTACCAGAAACCAAAAAAAGGCCGGTCCTAAGACCGGCCCTAAGGGTTTCAGGTGAACTAAAAGATCAGTTCGACGCTGCGTTCAGCTTTTCGTTCTGCTCACGCAGGGTATCCGAGATGATCGCGTACCACTCGCCGGACTCACGCATCTCAATCAGGCCTTTGTTCATCATCGCAATGTATTCGCGTGCGAACGGGTTGGTGCGGTGCGCGAGGAAGCTCATCGAGGACAAGGTGGATACATATGGGTTTTCAACGATGTCAGCCGAGGTCAAGCCCATGTCATTCATTGTCGATGCGAACAGATCCACTTCGAATGCCGCCACATCTGCGGTGCCGGTCAATACGGCATCCAGACACTCACGGGCTGTATTGGGCTGGACCACGGTTGTGTTGTTGTGGTTCAAGCCTTGCTCTTCAAGCACCACCATGCTCCAGCCTGCCATGCGGCAGATGGTCGAGCCTTCAAGGTCCTTGAAAGAAGTCGCACTTGCATAGTCGCTTTCCGGCAGTGTGAAGAAGCCACCCACGATGTCATAGACAGGAACTGATGCGACAAACTGCGTGCAGCGGGCTTCGGTAGCTTCAGACCACTCATACGAGCGGTTAGTGCAGTCCGGAACGGTCCATGCGATCGAGATGTCAAACGCCCCAAGCGGCAACAGGGTGTCCAGGTGCGAGCTCCAGTCATCAACAAAGCTGACCGAGTATTCGCGCTGGTTGCCCGCACGCTGAAGGCTGGTTGTTGCCAGACGGGTCATAATACCGCCACCGTTCAGGGTTTCAGTTGTAAATGGCTCCCATCCGTTGCCCGCGACCATCTTGATCGGCGGCGCATAGACATTCGAACGCTTGACGCTTGCCGCACGCTGTTCCTCGGCCGCAATAACTTCCTGAGCGGATTGACCGTTCGGCAGGCTGCCGTCTTCACAAGGCAGCGCAAGAACCAGACCAGGGGCCAGATCGTTCGGGTTGGTGATCAGGTTGCGGTTCGCGTTGAAGATCGGCTGATAGTTCGACGTGCCATAGGCTGCGATGGCGATGGTGGCCATCGTGTCGCCATCCGCGACGGTATAGTTGGTGCAGGCTTCTTGTGCGGCGGCGGCTCCGGCGCTCAGGGCGGTGACGGCTGTTGCCGACAGCGCGACTTTCTTCAGGTTGAATTCAAACATGTCCACTTCCTCCAGACTTTTTAGTTGTCAGGCCGGTTGAGGCCTTAGCCATTTTCCATTTGATGACGCAGAGCGGTCGAAACGATGTCACGCCATTCGCCAGATTGCTGCATGATTGCCAGACCCTGGTTGAGCGTCTCAAGGATCGCTTCCCCATCCGGATTATCTTTGTGGGTCATGACGTTAAGCGACTTGATCGCCGCCAGGTTGGGGTTTTCGAGAATGCGATGCTCATAGCCCAGGCGGCTGATTGCACCGACGGCCAAGTGAGCTTCGATCGCGACGATGTCGGCGGTGCCTTCCATAACCGCGTGAAAGCAATCATCCGGTGACACCGGGCGCATCAGCGTGATCGCCGGTTCATAAAGACCCACTGCATCCATATGCGACAGTGACCAACCCTCAGGGCGGCAGATCGTGGTGCCCGCAAAATCGGCATAGGTCAGCGTCTGTTCATAGCCCGAGCCTTCGCGGGCAAAGAAGGTGTCCACAACCTCATAGAACGGGTTCGAGAAATTGTAAGTCTCGCACCGCGCGCGGTCATTTTCCGAGAGGGCTTCGGCCGTTTCGCAATTGGGGCGCGACCAGGGGAAGGTGCCGTCAAAGGCCAGTGTCGGCATCAGCAGGTCCAGATGCGAGGACCAGTCGTTGACGAACTGGATCTTGTAGGCCTGCTCGGGTGCGGCCCGAAGCATCGCGGTTTCCACCAGATTTGTATAAAGGCCGCGATGGGGCAGGGCCTCATCTGTGAACGGCGCATAGTTGCCGCCGGTGATCAGCAGCAACTGGCGATCCCGAATATCGGGGCGGATCCCGCCATCCGCGTCGCGGATCAGTGCGGCACCCTCGGCGCGGGCGGCTTCGATTTCTTCGCGGGCCGCGGCTTTGGCTGCAACCACCGCGTCCTCGCTTGTCTTTTTGGCTTCGGCCTCGGCTTCTGCTACGCGGGCTTCGGCCTCGGCTATTGCTTTAGCTGCCCGCTTTTCGGCTGCTGCGACCAGTTCGGCTGCCATCTCGGCTGCCATGGCTTCTGCTTCCGTTTGCGGAACTTCCCGCGCACGCCCGATATCTTCCAGACAGGGCAGGGTCAGTACGTCGCCCACGCGGATGATATTCGGGTTGTTGCCGATCACGTCGCGGTTGGCATCAAAGATGATGCGGAAATCCTCGGTCGAATAAACATTGATCGTCAATTCGCGCAGGCTGTCGCCTGATTGGATTTCGTAGGTTGAGCACGCCTCTTGCGCCGAGGCGGCTCCGGCCGCGGCAGCAAGTGCCAGGCTGGATATGAACAGATGGGTTTTCATGGGTCCTGTATCTTTGCCTTGGTTAGTTTCTTGTTAATTTCACAACACCGATCGAGGCATTGTCCTGATCGGGGTCAAACTTGGCGTGAAGCGCCTGCAACAACGCTTCGGCGATGTCCTGCGCCCATGCATGCGCGTTGGCCTGCACAATGGTCTGAATTTCCGCGTCACTGAGGAACTGCAGCCCGTCACTGCCCAGGATCAACACGTCTGCTGCAGTCAGGTGCAGCGGCTCTTCCGGGCAATCGACCTTGGGGATTTCGGCCCCCATGACCACTGATGTCAGTTGGTTGCGATCCGGGTGAACCTGCGCTTCAGCCTCTGTCAGAGTGCCTTGGGCCACCTGCGCGTCAATGACCGGAGCCATGGAGTGATCTTCGTTGATCTGGCGCAGCACCCCGTCGCGGAACAGGTACAACGGGCTGTCGCCGATCGAAATCCAGAACACGCGCTGTTCCAGCAACAGCACCCCCAAAAGGGTAGACCCCATGTTGAGGCCCTCGCCGTTTTCCTCGCAGCGCGCGGCAATTGCGGCATTGGCTTGCATGGCAGCCAAGGGCAACGCGTCGATTATCGCGCTTTCGGTCGGGGTATTGCACTCAAGCTCAGCGTCCAGGGCCTCGCGCCAGGCGGCAATCACAAGATCCGAGGCGACTTCGCCTGCCGCATGACCACCCATGCCGTCGGCGACGACAACATAGCTGGCATTGGCCGCATCGAACATGCGCGCCGCGATCGCGTCTTCCTGCGAGTCGCGCTGACCCTGTTCCAGGATCAGAGCAATGTCATATGCCGGTTGCGCCAGCATCTATTAAGCATCCCGCCAGTCAAAGCCGTCATCGCAAAAGGCGGCAAATCGAACTGAGGTTTCGCTGATCCGGATCAGGTCGCCACTGGACAGCGCAACGGTACTCAGCACCGGTTTGCCGTTCAGACGGACCAGGTTGGCTTTGCCGCCGTGACCCAGATAGCATTTGCGGTCTTCGGGATCATAGGCGATCACCGCATGATTGCTGCGTGAAATACCGGTGTCGCCAAAGTCCAGTTGAATAGCCTGGTCGTCGTTGCGGCCAATCTGCATCAGCCCCTCAGTCAGGGTGATGCAGGATCCACGACCCGGTCCGGCGGTTACGACCAGCCAACCCACAGGGAAGGTTTCCTGCGCAGTCTCGGTCTTGGCTACCGGTTCTGCGCTTTCGATCATCTCCTGAACGTGCGTGTCGGCGCGTTCAAAACCAAGGAACGTGGTCTTGACGCGGCCACGGCGGTCCTCGGAGGCGGGCGCTTGAACCGGCTGAGGCGGTTCCGGTGTAATTTCTGGTTCAGGCGCGATTTCAGCGACTGGTTCGGGTTGCGCAGGTTCAACCGGCTCGGGCTGAGCGGTCTCAAGTGTTTCAACAACAACCTCAAGAATGGCCTCTTCCTGCGGCTCCTCGGCCTGTGCGGTTTCTTCCGTCTCGACCTCTTCGTCGGTGGCGATGTGCAGGGTTACAACCGGCTCTTCTGGTTCGGGCTGGGTTTCGGGTGTTTCGAAGATGTTATCCTCGGCCTCTTCGACCACTTCGGTCACCACGACGTCATCCGAGGCATCTTCTTCCGGCTCGTCGGAAAACTCAGGCATGTCCTTTTCGGGGATCAGTTCGTCAGCTTCTTCGTAGGAATCCGACGACATGTTGCCACCGGCCAGCGCGTTACGCAGTGCGTTGAAATCCGCAATCGGCTGGGGCTTTTCCGCCTCGGGCTCTGCGGCTTCTTCCGCGACCACTTCTACTTCGGTTTCTGCTTCTTTAGGTTTGCCGGCACCTTCGAGAAGCCGGCTGAGAGGGCTTTTATATTTGAACATGGTGTCGACACCTTTGCTTTTTGACACAGGGTTTTCGTCCTGCGGGGCTGCTACTCGCCTCTGCGCGCATCGGCACAACGGCACTTACAATTTGGAAATCAAACCAACTTTTTTCTGCCGCGACGGGCCGGTCCCCGTCAGGGTGGCGGATTTCCAGGCACCACCCTTCGTTTTCACTTTGCGGCAGATCACTTTCGAACCGGTCAGATTACTCCTGCGCTAGCTGCATCACGGCCTCAGCTTCGGCCCCGTTGCGCAGCACGGTCAGTCGGGCCTGCGTGAGATTGTCCGAAACCAGAGCTTCCAGCAGGGCATCCAGGCTTTCTTCTTCGTTCAGGATGGCCCCGGTTTGCGCTTCCGAGATTAGAACGTCACCAGCCCGAAGGCTTCCCGCCGTGTCGGTGGGGGTGCTCGTTACAGTCGCCTTCCAGCCCTGACCGTCTTCATTGCGGACGGTAAAGCCAATGCCGTTTTCCAAACCGATCACACGGATGGCAGGCAGGGCCAGCAAGCCGTTCTGGGCCAAGGTCTTGCCCAGCGGACGATAACGCGCGGTCACACGGATATACCCGTCAGGATCAACGGACAGATCATCCAGAACATGCGCGGCGAAGCTTGCATTCTCGCGGATGGGTTTGCCATTCAGCGTATAGATCGCAGCGCCGCGCGTGACCCAATCGCCGATCACCGACATGTCTTGTGCCGGGTCAACACCGGTAACGGCGATGATGCTGCCGGTGGATACACGACGTCGCGAGAACTGGAACGGAATCTCGACATCCCAATGCGAGAAGGCAACTTGCGTTTCCGCAGGGGTTCCCGACGAAACCACCGCGGGTGAAGTTTCGGCTGTCTGGGCTTGGGCCTCTTGTGTGTCAGCCGAGGGGGCCTGTGTCTGCTCGACAGGCTCTGGCGTCGGTTCTGCCGTAACGGGCGCCGGTTCAACTGGTTCCGGCGTAGGTTCGGTGTTGGCCGCTTGCTCGACAGGGGCTTCGGTATCAGCAGTCTGCTCGACAGGTGCTGCCGTTTCAGTTTCGACCTGGGTTGTTGCTGGGGTGGTGGCCTCGGTCGTTGCGGGTTCGGCCACAACTGCAATGTCCTGTGCGGGTTCCGGTTTTTCGCTGGTCATCAGGAAGTATCCGCCCGCCGCCAGACCGGCCACAACAACGGCAATGCCCGCAACCAGTTTTCCGCTGCCGCCTGATCCACTTTTAACCACAGTGTCAACGGCGACGGCCGTGTCTTCCTTGGACGTGAACTTGGCCAGTTCATCGTCGTCTTTATCTTCGTTGCCCAGAGCCAGATCTGCGTTGCCAGCCAGTAGTGCGGTGACCACCGCCTCGGCGTTTTCGCTTTCGGCTTTGATCCGGGCTTTTTCAACCTCATCATCCTTACGGTCCATCGCAACGATGACGGAAACCGGACGATAGTCGAACGTATCGAACATCACGCCCGGACCGCGGAACATGCGCAACCAATCCAACGCGCTTTGCAGGCGGTCAGTGACGTGAACCTCCATCGCCTTGTCGATCGCTTCAAGGAACCCATCCGGGTAGCCTTTGAACTGCCCAGCCAATGGAGAGTATGGGTCGTCCTGGTCATTGTTGAATGCGTTCAGGCGGGTCTGACCATCAATTGGGCGTTCTCCGCTGATGGCGTGATACAGCGTGGCGGCCAGCACATAGAGGTCACTGCTGGGGCCTTGATCGGCGCCACGCACATAGAATTCGTGGGGGGAATAACCGTCCTTGATAACCCGCAGGGTCAACAGAGCCGCGGATTGCTGTGCCGCTTGCTCGCGCGCGGCGCCGAAGTCGATCAGCACCGGATCGCCGTTCTCGTTGATCAGGATATTGTCGGGTGAGATATCCCGGTGCAGCATGCCGCTTTGGTGGATGAAGGCCACCGCAGACAACATCCTTTCGGTCACCTGTACGATGAAATCCGGCCCGGCCTTGTTGTCGGAGTTCTCAACGTAATCCAACAGATCGCATCCCTTGATGAAATCCATCGCGATATAGGCGGTGTTGTTGTCTTCAAAGACCTGGTGGACGTCTACGATATTGGGATGCACCAGACGCGCGTGGTTGCGTGCCTCTTGAATGAACAAATCAATGATGGCGCGCAGATCGTCCTTGTGGTCAGGATCGGCGGGTTCGACCGTGTCGCCATTGCGACGGCACAAGGCACCCGGAAAGCACTCTTTGATCACCACGTCACGCTCTAGGCTGTCGCGGGCCAAATAGGTGATCCCAAAGCCGCCATTGCTTAGGAAACGCAGGATTTCATACTGACCGCGCAGTAGTTTTGCGCCGGGTTGAAGTCCTTCAATTTTCGGTTCGTCGTGCGATGCACCGACCGCCTGGTTGTGGCTCATTTCTTTCCGCCCGTTCTGATCGTTTTGCGGTTTATTTAACTGGGCTAAATCGCCCTCGAACTCACAACCAAACACAACCGCAGGACACTTAAGACGGTTAGACGTTTCAAATTTGACTTTATTGGGGCCGCCTCATGGCTTCACTATGGACCGTTTTCGGGTCAATACTACATATTGTATTTCGGTGAGGTAGAGACACTAAATGTTGAAAAACAGCCTGCACAAAATGCAAGCTGATCGACTGTTTGTCTCCGCTTGGTCAACGGAGTCAGAAAGTTTTAGGTGCGATTCTGGGGCATTCGAATCGCTGTATCGCGACTCAATTTTAACGAGAAGTTATCAGGTTCCGGTTTTTGGCTGCGCCGAATCCACTCGGCTGCCTGCCCAGGCCAGGTTATCGCTGAGCTGTGCCAGAATGCTGATCGCGTCCTTCAAGGGGGCGTCACCGCTTTCAAATTGCAACAACAACAACAGGTCGGTGGCCTTTTCGAACTCGCCCGGGATCCAGTCGGCCGTGGGGTCGATTTCGCCCCCCTGCTCTAACCGTTCGGCGAAATCTTCGACGATTTCCTGGCACGAATGCAAAAAGGCCGACGGTTCGATATCCGACGATTCACGCAGGTCTTCGTAGATGCTGGCAATTGCGGCCAGCCAGTCCTCGAGGATCGGGTTTTCAAGCGGCGGCAGTGCGGATTCCAGCGTGGCATGCATCGAGGCAGTGTCGGCCGGCTGCGGCTCGGCCTCGGGCAGGTCCAGCGTTTCCAGAAAGGGCAGAAAGTCCTGTTTCAGGTCTGCCTGTGCGGCTTCAAGGTCAGCTAGACGGCGGGCGGATGCGATCTCTAAAACCTGTTCCGCCAGATTTTGGCCACCACAAGTTTCCCACAGGGTAAAATCGGGCTCGGGCTCCTGCGCCATGGCGCGGACGGCAACCGGCGTGCCAATAGGCACGACCGAGCGGAACAAATCGCCCTTTTCCTTGTTGAGCCGCGACAGAACCCGATCCAGTGCTTCGCTGACATGCGGCAGATCGGTGTGGGTGACGGCCAGCAGACTATTGGCGCGCAGCTCTTGCGGGACTTGTACCCACAGATGCCGTTCGGTTTCACGCCAGGCATTGGTCCCGTTGGTACACCAGATCGCACAATCGACAAATTTCAGCAGATCGAGCGTCTCTTTGTAATTGTCGTCCAGCGCGCCGGTTCCCGGCAGATCGAACAAAGAGATTTCCTGCAGGGCAGGGGTGTTCAGCCCAACCGAAATGAAATCGGGTTCATCCGCGGCTGCTTTTTCCAGAGCGATGCCGGAATAAACCTTGGGTTCACGATCCCACCAGCCCACGGTGGTTTCCGGAGTTTCGGAATAGGCGACGATAACCAGTGGCAATTTCAGGTGTTGTGGCCCGGTGGGCAGGATATCGGCCCCGGCCAACATGTTGGCAAGGCTGGACTTGCCAGCCCCGAATTCCCCGGCAAAACCGATGTTGACCGCGTTGGACAGCCGTTCGGCATGGGCCAGCGCTCTATCGCGCATATCGCCCAGTGCCTCATCGGCTGTCAGGTTTTCGGTCACGGTCAGAAAGCGTTCAAGTTGTCTTACTTCCTGTTCGGTTCCGGGAAATTCGATCATTCCGCCGCCTCTGCTAGTAATTTGTCTACGTCATCCGCACCGAATACGGCGCTTAGTTCTGCCACGATGCGCTGTGCCTGATCAAAGGCCATTTGAGCCTCGGTGCGCTCATTGGTCTCGCCGCTTCCAATGCGATGTTCAAGATGCCCGGCCAGCAAGGCCAGATAGTGATCCAAAACGGTGTTCAGGCGCTCCAACAAATCGCTGCGGGCGGTGTCTACCAGATCATCGCCGATCATCTCGAATTCCTGAACGATCATGCGTTCGGCGCGGGCGACAACGCTTTTGCGTGAAATCAGACGCGACAGCCAGCTGACCCGCAGTTCAACCGTAATGCCGCGGGTCAGAGCTGTGGTATCCGGGCGGAACCAGCGCACGGCACTGGTATTCATGCGGTTGTCGCTTGGGTCTTGCCAGCCGGGCAGGGCGCGCAAGGCGGCATTGCTTTGCATGTCAATCGAGTACAATTCGCTCAGCATCCGCTGCCGCACCACTTGCGTGGCCCCTTGAACCAACTCGCGCATTCGGTCGCGCAGCGGAGTGAAGTTCAGTTCGGTATCCCCACCCTTAGCAAGCAGGGGTGAGTCGCCATTCGGTCCCCGAACCACAGCCGAGACAGACTCGGCCACGGTATCGTCCATGACCCCGCGCAGATTGGCCAGAACATCGTCCATGTCATTGACGATTTCCGAGGTTTTTTGCGTTACTAGTGTGCGCAGATCGGCGAGCGTCTTACTATTCTCGTCACCGCTGTCGGGGGCAGGGCTGATTTCCTCTTCGATGACGCGCAGATGGGCCTTGCTGCGCTCAAGCTCGCCTTGGGCAAAACTGTTGAGGTGCTGCCAAGCCATTCGCAGCTGTTCATTGCGCGGTCCCTCGGTCAGCGCACTAGTCACGTGACGGCGCAGGTCTGGCAAGCCCGAAGCGATCATGGCGGCAAACCGCAAGACGCCTTCGCGGCTGATCGGGCCCGAGCCGCGTTTGATTTCTTCGACCCCGTCCAGATATTGCTTCATTTGTTCCGGATGCGCGCGCAGCCAGGCCAGGACCTCATCATGGTTGATACCTGTTTCGTCCCCGGTCAGCGCATAGTGCGCCCACTGGGCGCTGCCCATCAGCACATCGATATCCGAATTGCCAAGTGCTTTTTCCAGACCGTCCATCACATCGGCCCGGACCTTGCCCGCATCTTCGGCTCCACCGCCCAATTCGTCGACGCGGTTGATGAAGACTACGATCTGACCCAGTTCCAGCGCCTGCATCAGGCGGAACAGTTTCAGATCGGCGCGTGACAGGGCCTGATGCGCAGACAGAACCACAACAAAGAAGTCGGATTCCTTGAGGTACTGGCGCGAGATCTCCTCGCGGATCAGCAGTGGGTCGTTGACGCCCGGCGTGTCCGTCACCGTCAGCGGGAACGGGAAGTGGCCGATGTCGAAATAGACCTCGGCCTTGCGGGTGATGTCGCTGTAGAGACCACGATCTGATCCAGGGTCGTGCTCACCCTCTTCGGTTGGATCATCCCCGGCACAGACATAGCGCGCCAGATCGTCTGAATTCAGGTCATCCAGATCGTGATGCTGACCCAGCAGGTGTTTATAGCTTTCACCCAGACGCAGTTTGGCGCGGGTTTTCATCGCCTCGACCTGCTCTTCGATCATTTCGCGCTTATAGCTGTCCTCGTCATCGGGGAACATGTTGCGCAGCTCTTCGCCTTCGGCGATCAGCGCTTGCCACTGGCGGTTGTCGAAAAAGTGGAATTCGGCCCCTGCGGTGCGTCCCGATGGGTGGCCGAAATGCATATCGGTAATCACCGTCGTCCACGGGTTCACATCCGACGGCAGGTATTCGGCCTGCCCGGTGAAGCCGTTGATCAAACGGGATTTGCCGGCCTTGATCTGCCCGACAAAGGCAATCGAAGGTTTCAGATTCGTCAGGTCGCTGACAATTCGCGAAATGAACTGGCGGGTCTCTTCATTAGAGGTGCCGTTCATGTCATCGGCAATACGGATTAACTCGCGACGGTTGTTCTCACTCATAAACTTTACCCTGGTAACTTGTAATCACGGATAGAATTAGTCGAAAAATTGAATGTTATGGCCGAAATCATCCGCCCGGCCTCTTCAGGTTGGTCCACAGATTGACGACGGCACCCAGCTTGCGCGCCTCGTGTACGGCCATTGCCAGGTTTTTACCATCGTTCAGGATTGCCAGCCCGGCGTCTTTGCCACCCGAAGGGCGCATGACAATCAATTGCGGATGGTCCATCACGGCGGCGCTGTCGCCATTCCAACCAGCAAGATCGCGGGCAAAGAGGGCCAGCAGGTCAGAATCGGGGTGTAATGATCCATTTTCTTGGCAATCACCTGCCATTTGCAGTGCTGCCCCGTCGGCCCCGGCTGCCAGAACACGCCCCTGTGCAAACCGCTCGGACCCGTCATAGAAACGCTGCGCAAGAGTGTCGTTTTCTTTGCTTTCCAAAGCTTCATCGGCGGATGCTATTTCGTTCGGGTCGGCATCCGCAACAATGGAAATAACCGGCTCTGGCGGCACTTCTATGTTTTCACAGGCGGTTTCGATCTCGCTGTAGGTTATGCCAACGTCATCCGCCTCAAGCGCCGTGTCTGGTTGCAGGGAAACAAGCTCAAGCGGAGCAGGAGCACAGGCGATGTCCGTGACCAGCTGCGCCAGTTTGACGGCCAGATCCTCACGCGATTCCGTTTCGAAATCCGGGGCAATACCGGATTGCACGCGAAACACATCCGTCACCCGAGAGCTGTTGACCTCAATCGCCAGGCAATCGCCGTTGGCGGCGGTGAATTCCAACCGACGGGGCAGGATGGTGCCGCGAATGGTACGCAAAACCTTTTCGCGCCGCGCCTGGGCAGTTTCGCCTGGTACGGTCACCGCCGGATTCAGGCGGGCGACAGATGCGCGACCGATATCGTCGAGCAGATCAAGTATGTCCGTGTCCATCATGCCGTGACCCCCCTCTGGTCCGGTCTAAACTGCAGCCGCTACCGGCCCCAGGCTGAGATGCGATTTAGTCAACGCCAACCCGACATTGGCGCTGTTGTGACAGATGTAGCAGACCACGTGATCGGGATATTCCCGGGTCCGCAGAAAGATGTGCAGCCGATCGTTCGAAAACACCGCGATTTCCCCAAATCCCGGACTATCCGACTCTTCTGCTGTGGCCGAGCGCAACAATTCCTCAAAGGCTTTGACGCCGCGACCCTGAAACAGGTTAGCCACGGCAATGGCCAAAGTGTCCAGAACGTCCGCGCTGTCTGTGTCCAAGGTGTTGGTCGCCAGCAACATCCCCGTTTCCATATCGACATACCCGGCTGCAATGCAGTCGGGTATGGTGTCCATCGCGGTGTTCAATGCGGCTTCTATTGTCATCGCTTGCTACCTGCGCTTCGGGTCACAACACATGGAATTCCGCCCCGCCGTTTTTTGAAGCGTTCGGAACCGTATGCATCGAATCCTTGGCCTGACGTGCGTAATGTTCGGCTGCGATCTGGTCGAATTCCTTGAGGAACGCGTCGAACACATTTTTCATGCCTTCAGCGTCGTCCGGCAAATCCTCATCCGCAGTGATGTCGCGCCACATGGATGCCGCGCTCAGCGGTTTTCCTGCCGGTACGTTCAGCAAGTCTTCCAGTTTTTCGCCGTTTTTTGCGGCCGGGGTTGCCTCGTCAGGGGCAGCACCGTTGGACAGTGGCACAACTTGCATGTCCACAAGACCACTGGATTCGGGCTCGGGCTCATACTCATCATCTGCGCCTTTCGCCTGTTCCGCCAGCAAAGCCGTAATTGATGACACCGAGACATCGGCGCGACGGTCTTCCGGTGCTTGTTCGGCGCTCTCACTCTGCTCGGACGTGTCTGCCAACTCGCTTTCTGGCGAGGGAAGGATCGGGTCCGAAGCGGCCAGTTCTTCGGCAGGGCTGTCCACTTCGGGGTCAGACAACAGGTTGATATCGTCATCTTCGTCCAATTCGTCATCATCCAGCAGATCGAACGAGTCTTCCTCGTCGAAACCCCGCACGTGTTCGGACAGGTTCAGGCCGGTATCCGGTGTGTCGCGGAAAAAGGCGCGCAGCTCGTCCTCTTGGGCGTCCTGGACGGGTTCAGCATCCTGCTTTTCCGCCACCATTTCGGCGCGTAGGCGCTCGGCCTCGGCCGCATCGATGCGTTCTTCCCGGTCGGTATCCTCGGCGCGGCGCTCGACACGCGTTGGACGAATTGGGAAGTTGGTGACCACTTCGTCTGCGCCACCCGCCTCGGATTCGGATACGGGGTCGACCAGTTTCAACGGCGCCGGTTCGTCGGCCTGTTCTTCCTTTCGCTTGGGGCGAATTGGCTGAACACGAAGGTCGCCTGACAGGCTGTTGTCGATCTGGTAACGCGCCAGCATATCAGCGCGGTTGTCCATGATCTGTTCGGTGATTTCGAGGAAGCTGTCGACCATCTTGCCGCCACCGCTGCGGGCCCACAGTTCGGCGTCACCGCTTTTGTCCCGCGCCGTGATCGCGTCACGAGCCGAGAACAGGATTGATCTGTTAAACAGATGACCGGCTTCGCGGTTCACGCGGCGCAGCACTTTTTGGCGATCTTTCTGGCCCAACACATCTGCGCGGGTCACCAACAGCAGCGAGTTATGCTGCAACCGTTCGGGCAAAGACACCCATGTCGCCCGCTCGGTCTCGCGCCAGGCTTGGGTTGCATGAGTACACCACAGAACGCCATTGGCTTGCCCGACCGCGCGACGCCAGACATCGCTGGAAATTTTCGGGTCGGAAATGCCGGGGGTGTCGATCAGGTCCACCGCTTCCAGAATGTCGGATTCAAGGAAAATGCGAACGAACTGAACGTCGTTGACTCCTACGGTATCAAGCTGGTCCAGCGTAATGTTCTCGCGGCTACCATCGTGGCGCTGCACATAGGCCGAACCTTTTCCCCAACTGAACCAGACGGGGGGCAGTTGCGTGGCCGTGACCTGCGTTGGCAGCGCGTGCGAGCGCAGCAAAAAGTTCATCAGCGTCGATTTTCCTGCACTGAACTCTCCCATCAGCGCAAAGATCGGTTTGCGTCGGGACCACTGCTCGATGCGTTCCCATGCCTTAGGAGAGACGAAGCGGGTTTGTGTGTCTTTTGCCATATCGCTACTTATGCTGCCTCGTTACTAAGATCTTTCAGGATGTCACCCAGGATATCGTCGCGCGATTTCTTGGGTGCTATACCGGCCATAAGCGCGGCCTGGCTTGGGTCTTGCTCGGCTGAGGCCGAGATGTTCAACAGGGTCTCGGCCTGCTCGCGCAGGAAGTCAGACAACCCGGCCCGGACATTTTCCAGAACCGCAGCGATCTGATTTTCCTCAAGGTCCTTGGTGATCGAGTTCGCCTCGGATGCGATCAGGCGCGTATAATCGGCAGCGTATGCTTCGAACCCTTTGCGGCGTTGCCACCAGCGGCGCCACCATGTGCTTTGCAGGTCCAGCGCAATGGTGCGCCCGATGCCCAGTGGCGGAGGTACGCGAGGGACGATTGGGGCTTCGATGCTGAATTCACCCAGATGGTTGCCCAAAAGCTTCTGATACAGCGCTTCGACATCCGCCGCGGCGGTACTGTAAAGCGCGCCTGCCTCTTTGCGCATCGCGCGGGCAAAGCTGAAATAGGCCGCTTTCTGCAATGTGCGCAGACCCGCCGGGTCATATTGCCAGGTGCCTTCCTCGCCATTCTGTTCGAGATGCGAAATCAAAGAGTCCGTTGCGCGTTTGACAAAGTTCGCCTCGGCCGATTTCAGACGTTCCAGCACTTTGTCGCGCAAGGCGGTCGTCAGTTCCGCAGCCTTCTTATCGTATTCCTCAGCAACCTTGGCGATTGCCTCTTCGGGGGACACACCATCCAGATCCCGCACGACCCCTTGGCCGTCGGACAGGTTCTTGGCCACAGCCGTCGCCCGAATCTGGCTGGCGATATTGCGGGCGCGATGCCGGACGCGATCCAACAGGCGAGTACCCGCTCCGTCAGCGATCCGTTCATTCATCGCCAGTAGCAGATCGGGAAGACCCGACAATGCCCAGATTTTATCCAGCGACGGGGCCTGATCACCAAACCCTGCTGCCAAATAGAAGGTATTCAGAGCTTGCCGCGACTCTTCTGTCAGAATGTCGGGATTGCCGGTCAGGGCGGCTTCGGCCCAAAGGGCACTGCCGAACACAACGCTTGTGCTCGTGTCGATATTATTCTGTTTCAGCGTGTCCTGAATGCGGTCGCGGATTTCCGGCACTTGATTGACCGGATCTGACAATTCGTCGATGCGGTTCACAAACAGGATGATCTGGCGGTTTTCAAACTGTGCGATGATCCGCATCAGCGCCATATCCATGGTGGTCAGCGCCTGGCTGGCGGCCAGAACAACAACGCAAACCTCGGACCCGCGCAGGCTGCGCAGCGTGATCTGTTCGCGCACCATAAACGTATCGTTCACGCCGGGTGTATCGCAGAGTTTCAGCGAAATCGGATATTGCGGAATGTCCATGAACAGTTCCGCAGATTTGGTGACGTCGGCAAAACGCCCGGTCTTGGGGTTGATATCCGGGTCTTCGTCATCGCCCAGACAGACATAGCGCTGGATCAGTTCGTCGTCGAAATAGTCATACTGGTGGCTTTGTCCCAGGATCAGGTCAAAATGCTGGCCCAGGCGGGATTCGGATTTGGCCTTCATCTCGCCGATCTGGCGGCGAATATCTTCCATCTCATCATCGGCCCCGGCGCGATTGGCCAGTTCTCCCAATCGGCCACCGCCGACCATCAGGTTGTCCCACTCTTCTTGTTCGAAGAAGGTGAACTTGGCTTTTTTGTCGCCTTCCGTGCGGGTGTTGATGTTCAGCGTGGTTACGACCGAGGTCCACGGGTTCACATCCGACGGCAGTAGGGCGGGGCGCCCGGCCAGAATGTTCACGATCGAGGATTTGCCAGCCTTGACCTGCCCAACCAGTGTCACACTGGCCGTAAAATTCTCCATCTTCGTCTTTAGCGTTGCAAGCCGCGCCGAGGATCGCGCATCTGCCACCTCTGTCAATTGGTCGATCTGCGTAGACAGGGCAGTCATGGCCGAAGTCATCGGCGTCAGCGCCTCATTTCCTACGGACAGAAGATGGTCGTTTCGGGCCATGGTCAGCCTCCGGTTCCAGTGGCAGCGATGGGATTGTGGTCCTGACCGTCATGAGAGCTGGTCATGATGTCGATACGCGCGATCAGATTCAGCGCAGTGCCCAGAATATCGGCCTCGTCACCGGGTGAGATCGTTTCATAAGCTTGAGAATCGGCAAGCACTTCGATCTCGCTGAACTGTTCACTGTTTTCCAGCAGAGCCAGGCGACGCCCGGTCGGAAAACTTTTTGATTTCGTTCGGGGCAACGGCATGCGCGAGTTGGCCAACAGGTAGTGACCCCCCGAATGCGTACGCAATGACACGCCGAAGCCTGTGTTCGGATGATTCCGGTTCAAGGACTTCAGTTCACCAAGAAAACTTTCACGGGCAAGACCAATGGCGTCTTGCTCGGCAGAAGCAGCGTTCATCATATTGGTCACGGTTAAGATCCTCGTGTTCGAGTTGAGCAAAAAAGAAACTCGTACTTGCCCGAAGGCAAAAAGACTCATTAATTCCCGCTCTCCATAATTGTTGGCAAGGCGGTGTTATTTTGACGCGAATAAGATTTTTTGGCGTTTGAATTGTGGCGCAAATATGGTCGCAACCCCTACAATCGCTCAACTCATGGCCGAGTAAGAAGAATTTCGACACTGAAGGATCAAGGCGCCATAGCTGAGCAAGGCGTTGATTGTAGGATGAATTCTCTTAAGGGAGTGGCGGATAATATATTGTTTTATAACAATATAAATTAGAAGAGAGATTTTATCTACGAGCCGGCTTTCCGACCCTCCCGGTGCGATGATCGAAGCAACCGTGTTAGGTGCGCCCATCTTTCAATCAGATAACTCAACGTAAGCGAGTGTAATTTTTCGGCCATCTTTAATGTGCATGAATCGTCAACTATTGGTAGGACGACCAATTGAGGGATCAAATGCTGTCGTACTGATTTTCGCCAGGGATCTAAGTTCCAAACATTCAATAAATTGGGACTATTGGCCCGATTCAGTCTGCTCACGAACCCTCAGAGGCTTGGATTCTGCGCGCCGGGTATTACGATCAGCCTCGCCAAGATTGTCGCCAATAAGGGGGCAATAATCTTTGCCAAAAGCCAATTTCCCTCTCGCACTCGGTCGCAGCCTTTGTTATTGAGCACGTCAATCCGGCGCTCAAGGCCGGTCGTGCGGGTGTGGCGAAATTGGTAGACGCACCAGATTTAGGTTCTGGCGCCGCAAGGCGTGGGGGTTCAAGTCCCTCCACCCGCACCACTTTTTCTGATTGTTTGCGCATCACCACTGTCCTGAAGAAACTGTCCAAACCTAATGTCTGGTTGGGCAGCAGCACCGCGTAGGCGCGCGTTGTTTTTGTTCGTTGCGACGCTTATGCCGCCGAGAAGGCCTGAACGCTGCCGCGCGGTTCGAAGACGTGCAGGAACGTGTCGGGATGAGGGCGAATGCGATAGTTGTCGGTCTCATTGCCGAAGATCACTGTGCCATCTTCATCCAGTGCGATGACAATCGCTTTGACAGTATCGCTAGGGTAACCGGGCATCTCAGACGGTGCTCCACCCAAATCTTCGATACCCAGGGTCTTGGCGGCAGCCAATCCGTTGTCCTGAAGGATCTCGAAATGGGCCGGTAACATCAGATTCTTTGCCAGTTTCTCGGAATTCTTGATGCCTTGGTTAGGGATGAACTTTACCTTCACACCCGCCTTTGCCTTCACCTCTTTGAGCTGGTTCATGCAGAAAGGGCACCAGATGGCGCGAAAAAACACCAGCAGTGTTTGTTCGCCTGTAAAGGACGCGGAGGTCGTGTGTGTTTCGTCCAGCCGTTGCAGCGGCAATTCAGATAACGCTTGGCCTTTCACAATGGCAACGTTCGGCTTGCGGCCATAGTTCGAGAAGATGTGGATGTACCATTACATGGTGATCGCGCCAAACAAGGCCAGTCCTACGGCAACGTATTCACTTGGGGTCGTGAAACCGCCGCGCGCGGAAATTTGGTAGACTACCCAAGCTACGGCAGACAGGTTGATAAGTTGGATCACCGGCAGGTTCTTCGAGGTTCGGGAAATGACCAAAGCTCCGGCCAGCACCATCAGAAAGAACGGCATGGTGAACGTCGCAAAGAATGAACCGATCCAGATCGGATCGTAGCCTGACATCCAGAACATAATAGCTAAGCCAGCGTCCCTGGCCTTCTTGCGGCGCCAGGGTGAGAACGTCGCCGGGCTTCACGCTAAGCTCACTGTCCAGTACCGCGCGGAACTGGTGCCCTTCCACGTCACACGTCACCAGCATATGCGCGCCCAATGGCTCCACAAGCTTGGCCCGCGCCAAAGCCCTGATCCGAAACGCGCAAATCTTCCGGGCGAATGGCCCATTTCAGGTTTTTGCCGCTGGCTGGGCCCTCAAGGCATTGCCCTGCAACTGTCCAGCGACCAGAGCCCGAAGACTCAGCCGGAAGGAAATTCATTGGCGGATCGCGGATGAAACTGGCCACAAACTCGGCCGCTGGATCCCGATATACCTCGATGGGTGAGGCTGCCTGAACAATTTTGCCCTGATGCATGACACTGATCCGGTCAGCTATGGACATGGCCTCGACCTGATCGTGAGTCACGTAAGTGGCAGTGGTTTTGCTTTCGGCCAGAACCCCCTTCAACTCGGCACGCATTTCCATCCGCAACAGCGCGTCGAGGTTCGACAGGGGTTCGGCGATATCGAAGACACGGCCGTTTCGACGCCGGGCCTTTCAATCATGGCAATCAACCCAAAGAAACTAGGCACGCGATCGGCTGAAATCCTTCTGGACCGAATGCGAACACCCGAACTGCCAGTCCGTCATTTTGAGTATTCCGCGACCTTGGTTGCACGGGGAACATCAGGGCAAGCTCCTGACCATTGAACCTATTCCCAGAATTTGTTGTAGGTATTTATCGCTGTTCTCGCTGACATTGTGCGAGCAAGGGAGCGGTCATATATGATCGGCGCAGCGAATGTTCGGTTCGAGCCCGTACTTTGCAACACAGCCTGGGAAAACGGCCCTTTACGTTCAGCGGTTCTCTGCGATTTTGACAAGCTACACTAATTAATCTGCGCTCATCTAGCGCCACACGACAGCTCTAGCGTGTAGAATGCTAAATGCCCCAAAATCGTTTTGATGAACTGATGGATTTCGTCTGCGTCCGCTATGGCTATTGCGGAGGTGTCGTTGATGGGAAACCGATACATGTAGCGCATTTCATTCCTGAATATGGGAACGTAGCTGCAAGTGAATTTTCTGAATGGGTGATGTTGGCAGAAGATAGTGGTCCGGATTCGAACTTGGGTTTTCGTGACCAGCATAAAAAGGACATAGAGGCTGCATTCATAAAGATCATGGGAAGCGCAGTAGTTCCTGCCAAAGAATTGAGATGGGATGCAGAAGACTAAGTGACTTGTGTCGAAGCAGTTGAAGCGAATGATGCTCTATCCGCAATGCGTGAGTTCGACCAATTGGAATTCCGCGGCACCCTCCCGGGTGCCGCGGAGATTTTTTAGAACGACCAGCGAAGTCCCGCCCGCAAGAAGGGGCCCTGGGCGTCGCTGCCGATTTCTTGTTCGGCATTCAGTTCAAGCTGAATGTCCTCAACAATATCTTGCTCGTAGCCAACCGCGACACGAGCGCCGGTGAAGTCGGTAGATGCAAAGATCAGCGACTGAGTCGATGAGAATACGGTCACATCAGCATCCGTTGTTCCCAGATCGCGCCGCAGAACACCGCTGAGCTGCCCGCTTAGGATACCGCCATTACCGAACTGCTTTTCAGCTTCTACACCCAGTTGGGCTTCGATGACTTCGGTGGTGACATCTCCGACCGTGGCGTTGGCGCTTGAGCGTGTTTCGGTGTAACCATCGTCCTTTTGGTTGGTATAGCGCGCGTTCGCAAATCCGAGCAGCCCGAAATCACCACTGACGTCGAACCCGCGTTCGACCGCGATATGCGCTGTCAACAGCCTGCTGTCATAATCGGCATTAGCATCATCGCTGCCATTGATTTGACGGGTGCGGTCTGTCGAGAGCCAGCCATAGCCAAACCCAGCTTCAAGCGTATAGGCACCAATCTGTCGACCCACGGCGGCGTCAAGAAAAAAGCCGGTCGTGTCAAAGTCCGCGGACTCGTTATCTCCGTCCGCCGAGAACACGCCCATGCCAACAGCCAACGCAATGCCGTTGTCCATCTGGCCGGAAATCCCGGCGCTGCCGCTGAAAAGCGATACGTCCAGATCGCTGCCGGTTTCAGGGTCGAACTCTCGATACTGTGCGTCGATCATCGCAAATGGCCTGAAGCCCGCAAAGGTGAACCCCTGCGCAACTTGCTCTGACGGTGCATAGTTCAGCGCGTTGCCACTGCTGCCTACGACGCTGCCGTAAAAGGCGACGACGTCGCCTGAAACCGCAAAATCATCAGCATCTACAGCAGCATATATCGGTGCTGCTCCGCCCTCATCCTGCACGAACCAGACAGAGCCCTCTTCGGACACGGTGGTCGTGAAAACACCCGCTCCGGGCGTGGCGTCTTCAAAGTTGAACACAGCGCTGCCGCCCTGCGCGTCGAGATTTACGTTGTGCGCGTCGACCCGTATGACGCCGTCGACATCATCATTGGTGTCAGCGTTAAGCGTGCCCGAACCCGTCCCGAGATAAACGGCATAAACTTCGTCATTGCCGGAAACCCGGATGGTTCCCAGGCCGTCGATCGTGCCGTCAAAGTTGTCGAATTGGATACCGGCAGCACGTGTCCCGGCAGAACCGGTCCCATGAACAGTGATCTGTCCGGTGTTCGAGAACGATCCCTGCATGTCGTTGGCGTAGATACCGATTGCCGTTGATTGGTCCGGCGATAGTCCACCGCCATCCATCCCACCCTGGGCGGTGACCGTGATATTGCCCGAGTTCGAGATGTCTCCGGTTGCGATTTCGTCGACGTATACGCCGTAGGCTTCGGCCTCGGTATCCCGCGAGATGGCGGTGGCCGTGATATTGCCCGAGTTTGTGATGGTGCCGCTCAGATTGTCTGTCAGATAAAAGCCTGCGGCAGTTGCCGAGTCTTCGGCAGCCTCGGCGCGCAAGGTCATGGTCCCCGAGTTGGTGACCGTTCCCGAAACGTCATCGCCAATATACATGCCCGAAGCTGTCGCCTCGTCACCGGTATTTAGAGAAAGCGCGGTCCCGGTGATCGTACCCGAGTTGATTACGGTGCCTTCAACCAGATCTTCGAGGTAAAAGCCGCCTGCATAGGCCTCATCATCGGTATCGGCACTTGCGAATGCAGTGATCGTGCCGCTGTTGATGATGGTTGCGCCTTCCAGCATATCGTCATCGACGAAGATACCATATGCCGAAGCGTCGGATTCAACCGCCAAGGCAGTTACTTTGATCGTACCGCTGTTTTCAATTCGGCCGGACAGATCGCTATCGACAGCAATGCCATAGGCGATCGCTTCATAGGTCGTTGGAGCAGATGCGAAAATGTCCAGAGTGCCCGTGTTCAAGATCACACCGGACGCATCGCCATCAACGAAAATCCCGAATGCAGATGCAGTACTGTCAACGGTGGTGATGGCAACCGATTTTATGGTGCCCGAGTTCACAATCTCACCGGTCTCTAGCAGGTCATCCTCGACATAGATGCCCCAGGCATAGGCGTAATCGTCGGCGAAGGATCTGGCGCGTACATCGATTGTGCCCGTGTTTCGGATGGAGCCGCCAACGTCGCCATCAACGGCGATACCGTAGATAGATGCGGTGCTTCCCGCGGAGGTGTTGATAAGCCCATCGACCCTTATCGTGCCGGTGTTCAAGATTTCGCCGGTCTCTGTAAGGTCTCCGTCGACATAGATACCCCAAGCTTCGATGTCCCCATCAGTCGATTGCACATCGACCTCTATGGTGCCGTTGTTCACGATCGAACCGGCGACATCACCATTGACCTGGATTGCATAAATATCCTGAGGGTCAGAGCCCGTAATATCCAGCGATATGGAGCCGTTGTTCACCAGTTCGCCGCCCTCAAGCAGGCCGCCATCCAGGCGCAGGCCCGTCGCCGTATCCGTGTCGGTGGCAGTGACCGAAATCGACCCGTTATTGGTAAACGTGCTTGAGTAATCCGTAGTGATCGTCAGGGCGGCGGCCGTCGAAGATGTAATCTCAATCGCGCCGCTTGCTGTCACTTCGTGATCCGCATCGGTTGCGAAAACCTGAGGCGTCGTCACCACATTCGAGATCGTATCCGCATGTACGTCCCCGGCAGTCAGTGCAACCATCGATACCTGTGCCAGCAACGCAGCAGGAGCCGCACTCACAATTTGGCCTTTCCACTTGAAAAGACGCCCCCCACGGAGCTTGGGGGCGTTCACCCCCGACCCATTTTTAGACATTTACTATCCCGTTAGATTTTTTTTGTCTTTTTTTGTCGAAGCTTGCCGCGTATTCGCGATCGGCTCCGCTTATGAACTGTTAA
The DNA here is from genome assembly GCF_056539205.1 of Ruegeria sp. BC5. NCBI lineage: Bacteria > Pseudomonadati > Pseudomonadota > Alphaproteobacteria > Rhodobacterales > Roseobacteraceae > Ruegeria > Ruegeria sp. BC5. Next base: position 31,392 of record NZ_JBQFUN010000002.1, on the reverse strand, counting down.
AAAGTCGTTAACATATATGCAATCCACCAATTTTGCATTGCATAAGATGATCTATTGCTGTTGGAAATTCGTAGGAAAACTGCAACACAATGTGGCAATTTGACGGCGCTTGGTATCAGGTTGCTATCATGCGCCAGCCCGGAGCTACGTGAATGCCAAAAAACCAGACTTTGTCTATCGGAGAAGCCTATAACCAAGGTGTTCAGGCATTTGAAACAGGGCAATTGAACAAAGCTGTCAAGGTTCTGAACCAAGTCCTCAAGGCTGCGCCCGAATATGCCCCTGCGCATCAACTGCTTGGCGTAATTGCGTTTCAAGCCGGTCAGACCGGACCTGCCGAAAATGCCATGCGCGAAGCGATCCGATTGCAGCCAGACAATGCCGGGTTCCTGTCAAATTTTACCGAGGTATTGCGCACGAACGGAAAACCTGAAGAAGCACTCAAGGTCGGTAAACGTGCGGTTCAGCTTGCTCCGGGGGTTGCAAATGCGCATTCAAACCTTGGGTTGGCCTATTATGATATGGGTGAACTGTCCGAAGCCGAAGCCTGTCAGAAAAGAGCGTTGGCCCTAAACCCCGATCTGATTGCGGCGTTGAACAATATGGGATCGATCGCGCGCGACAACGAGGACAGAGAAGGGGCAATTTCATTCTACCGCCGGGTGCTGGACCTGCGCCCGGGCTATCTGGAGAGTGTCAACAACCTCATTTCCGTATTGATCGAAGCTGAACAGTCGGAAGAGGCCACAGAGCTGGCAGATGATTACCTTGGCAAGGGACATGTTTCCGCAGAGTTGCATCGCAATCGGGGACGGTTACACGTTTTGCAGTGCGAATGGGACGAAGCCGAACGCTGTTTTCGGAATGCAATTTCGCTGGATGAGAAGAAGCCCGAATCCTATGTCGGGCTTGCACAGGTTCTGACCGAGAAAAACCTGCATGAACTTGCCCTTGTCGAGGCTGAAAAAGCGCAGCGCTTAGACCCCAGCCACGCACCTGCGTATCACTATATAGCCGTCTGCAAATCGCACCTTGGCGACCTTGAGGCCGGTTTTGCCAATTACGAAAAGACCCTTGAACTAAAACCAGATTTTTCGGCCACGATGATCGCATTGGGGCATCTGGAGATGGAGCGCGGCAACTTTGACGCCGCCCGCAGTTGGTTCAATAAGGCGGCTGAAAGGGACAAGGCGCGTCTGAATGCGCAGATCGCGTTGGTCAGGTTGGACAAGGTTGCCGAAGACAACCCTGATTTTCAGGCTCTTGTGGCCGCGTTGCCCGGGGTCGACAAGTTGCCGCCCGAACAATCGGTTTCGTATCACTACGCTTTGGGGAAATGCTATGAGGACCTCAAGCGCTACGACAGCGCTTTTGAGCATTTTGCAAAAGGGGCCGCACTAAAGCGCAGCATTATCGATTTTGACGCGGACCAGATCGAGGAAACCGCCGACGATCTGATTTCGATGTTTACGCCAGAGCTGGTCCAAAAGCTCCGCCAAAGTTCTGTAGATAGCAGCCAGCCGATCTTTGTTGTTGGTATGCCCCGATCTGGAACCACGCTGACCGAGTCGATCCTCGCCAGCCACCCCTACGTTTTTGGGGCCGGAGAGTTGAGCTATATGCACAAGCTGTTTACCGATCAGCTGCGTGGTGGAAACAAGAAGACGGGTAGTCTGATCGCCGCTCTGCCGGATCACGAGATTTCGAAACGCGCCCAACAATATATCCAGCAGCTTGACGCGCACGCGCCTGGTAAACCGTTTATCGTCGATAAGATGCCTGCGAATTTTCTGATGGTTGGTCTGATACACGCGATCATGCCCAACGCACGGATCGTGCATGTCGCGCGCAATCCAATGGATACGTGCCTGTCCTGTTTCACACGGGTTTTTCAGCGCAGCCAGTATCACAGCTATGACCAGGTCGAGCTGGGCCGGTACTTCAACGCCTATGTTCGCGTCATGCAACACTGGAATGATATCCTTCCGTCGGGCAGTTTTCACACCGTTCACTATGAAAACCTGGTCGAGAACATTGAGTTTGAAGCGCGTCGCCTGATCGCCTTTTGTGGTCTTGAATGGGATGATCGCTGCCTTGAATTTCACAAAGATGCGCGGCGAGTTCGTACCGCCAGCGTTCAGCAAGTGCGCCAGCCGCTGTACAAGTCCTCAAAGGAAAAATGGCTAAACTACAAATCTCATCTAACCCCGCTTATTGAAACTATCGGAGAAGCAAGGATTTCTTTCTGAAAGATTTTCGCTGAAACCTAAAATTGAAGGTTGCCGGTGTGAAGTAGGGCGCTGTTTTCGATCCAAAATCACCAATGTCAGCTGGTTTAGAACGCCCGAATGTGCGTTTCGCGATTTGCTAAAGGCTCAGAACCTAACTCTCGCAATGCATAGATGAACCGATTTATTCCCGCCGCGCCATCACGTGATGCATGACCAAGTTCAGCACTTCGACATCATCCTGATTAAATGTCCGATAGCGAAACCGTACCGTTCCCCGGTCGGGTTAGGAACGAGACGGCGTAAGCGCTTCGACCGTAACACGAGCGCAGAGCGTGTCGTCCGGGAAAACAGGAGCAAGCCACCGAACCTCGTCCATACCACGACCGCCCAAGTTGGTGCCGGTGAGTATGCCGGTGTCACGAAAAAGGCGGAAGGTGAGGGGAATGGTTTGAAACCTACTGGCAATTCCTAGCTCCTGGTCCATCAGTGCTATCGCTCACCAACGTCAGAAGTTACCGTCCCTTCGAGTGTGCAGCAGACGCGGTCTCTAACCACCGAATAGTTACAGGTTCGCGGATATCAACTCGTTAAATTTCCAAGCATGACGATCAACACTTGCAACAGAATGTTTGAAACACCCTCTGAGGTTATGGGCAATTCCAAGCAGCGACTTCCGCGGCAGTTATTGGATATCTTGTCGCCTCCATCACCTCGGGCACCTGACTTGCATCATATCGGTCCATGACCCATTCCCAGACGGGATCGCCCGTACTGGTCACTTCCAGCGCTCGTCCGGCGCGGGATTCGGTTAGCAGAAGATTGCCATTGGGCAGCTTTTGCCATTTCCCGGACCACTTGGTGTAGAACGGTTGGTCGGGCCGTTTGGGAAAGAGAATGGCGCGTTCTTGCGTATGGGGTTGCACTGCGACGACGCGGGATCCTCCCTGCAGGCCTCCACCCTCGGTTCGGTCGTAGTTGTTGTCGAAGATGCCGATCCATCCGTCACCGATGAAATCCGGGTCGTGCTGAAACAGAGTGTCTGAATAGGTGCGCCATTTCACCTTTAGCGTATCCGGGTCCAACACCATGACCATATGTAGATCCCGCAGGGAAACAACGATGTCACCCGCATCGAACAACGGATATTCAGCGGCCATATCCGGTGACAGTTCTTCTATGTCGTTGAGGTGAAAGATATCGCCATGATAATTCCTGCCTGTCCTCAGGTACACGTCGCTCAGGCCATTTTTCTCAAACACTTCGATCGAGCTGATGGATTTCAGGATCTCGCCATCGGGGCTGACTTTCATGAATACGTCTTCGTAGACGGGGAAGGACACGATATCGAAAAGCGCCTCATCCCGCCCGTCACGAGAGCGCAGTTCCTGATTGCCGGACACCCAGAAAGAACCGTCATCATTCGCTGAGATGGAGTGATGCGCCCGAGGCTCTGACAGCGCCCACAACACGTCGCCACAGGCCGACATACGCGCGATCCCGATGAATTCGAAGTTGAACAAAATGTCGCCATTGGGAAAAAGATGCGAGCCGTGAATATAGGGATAATTATGCCGCCCGCCGAAGATCTCACCCGGATCAGGCGCCCAGGAATGCAGGACCGCGCCGGATTCGTCGATCAGCCGAACACCTGCATGCCAGTCGAATTCCGGGAAATACGATGTGATAAGCGTAGAACCGGGGGCAATGGCGTTGGCATCGTGAATGCGTACACCTTCAAAATCATACCGCACCGGCATCAGCCGGTCAGGTTCCTTCATAAAGGCTTTGATCTCCCCCCAAGTCTGAACGGCGATCCTGTAAGGGGCAAGATACAGGTAAGCTGATGCAAGCCCTGCCAAGAAAGTGATTGCCAACAGGCAAGCCAGCGACAGCAATGCAAGCAGGCGATCAGACATAATTTCAAAATCCTAAGCTACAATCTGTGTGACAAAGTTGGAATTTTGTCTGTTGGTGATCAAGCTTTAATCAACTCACACTGCCCATTTTGCGGCATATCCATTCAGCTTCGTGCGCTTTTTCGGGCAATTGAAGGGTTTGGGTCACCTTTTAACTTGCGCCTACATAGGCATCTGAATTGGCAATAATACAACTGATCTCGCAAAGTTGTTGCCAAATCGCTGCAATATGAGCGTCTGTTATTCGTAATTTTTGCAAGCTGGTTTAGTTTCGATGACAAGGTGTAATTTTTGCTTGGTGTTGAGTGTCGTGTTACAGAGTTTGAAGAACAGACAATGAAGCCTGCCTTTGAAAAGTTGCCAGAACGGCTGTTCCGGGTTTGCCTGGTCGTTTCGGTTATCTGTGTGTCTGTTCTTTATGGGATGTTTGCGCAAAAGAAAAATTGGCCTCCGGCCCCGCAATTTCGGACGGCATATAATGTCCTGTTCGTCTATGAAGCTTTGTCACGCAAAGCCAGAGCATACCGTCAGCATCTTCAACCGTCACGCGGTCAAGGCGACGGCGTCATGGTAAACGAACACCCTGACCGCCAGGATGCGATCCTGCTGATGGGATATTTCGAAGGAGAGAACCAGGCGAGGCTTGTGAAGCGAGACGGCAGTGTGATCCGAAAGTGGACACTAGACTACTTTCAACATTACCCCGATGTTCAAGATCGTCCCTGTGCCCACCTTACAGCCCCTTTGTTGACAGATGTGCACGGCGCGTTGCTAACGCCAAAGGGTGAGCTTGTGTTCAACTACGAGTATTGCGGAACGGTCAAGTTGGATCAGTGTTCCAATCTACTCTGGCGGTTGGATGAAAAAACACATCATTCGATGGTTGCATCGGAAACAGGCGGGTACCTGACGCTTGGCCGCAATGTTTGGAATGCGGCCGAGGTTGTTGACCGTTTTCCGCCGTTTTCGACACCGGCGACAAACGATTTGATATGGGAAGACGTGGTCTTGAGGCTTGATGACAATGGCCAGGTACTAGAAAGGGTATCGATCCCAGGCATGATCATGGACAGCGGTCTGACAGCGTTGCTTACAGCAAACAATGAAGAGATCACATCCGCAAAAGTGGTTCGGAACGAGCTGCTTCATTCAAACAAGATTGATGAACTCCCGTCTGAACTGGCGGAACAGTTTCCAATTTTCAATGCCGGTGACTGGGTTATTTCGATGCGAGGGCTGAACCTTGTCATCGTAGTTGACCCTGCCTCACGGGTGGTGAAATGGCACCAGACCGGTCCATGGATTCGTCAGCACGACCCAGAGTTTCGCCCTGACGGTAAAATTTCGATATTCAACAATAATGCTTATCTGACCTCATACGACAAGCACAAGAAGACAAGGTTGGCTGCGCCTCGAGATACGAACATTGTGATTATTGACCCGGTCACACGAGAGACCGAAGTTGTCTTCGGCAACAAGCCCGGTCAGGAAATGTTATCGGTCATTCGGGGACAACATGAGGTTTTGGAGGACGGCGGGCTTCTGATCACGGAGTTCGACGCGGGCCGAGTGCTAGAAGTGGACGGCGCCGGAAACGTGACCTGGGAATATATTAATAAATACGATGCTGAATTTGTGGGTGAGATCACCAATGCAAAACTCTACCCATTGAGTTATTTTGAAACTGATTGGAAGGAATGCATGCAATGAAATGGTTCAGGAGAATCTGGGTAGGAGAACGTCTGATCCCGCTTTGTCTTACCGGAGCGCTGTCTTTTCTGATTCAGGCAAGCCCGGCTCACGCCTATATCGGGCCCGGTGCCGGGTTAGGCGCGGTCGCGGTCACGATTGCTGTGGTGCTGGGCGGCCTCTTTCTTATTGTCGGGCTCGTCTGGTTTCCGTTGAAGAGAATGCTCCGCGGCAAGAAAGTCGCGGCTGAAGCAGGTAAAGAGACCGACGCGGCGCAATGATACAGGCTGTTGCCGTTTCGCTTTTGGCGGTGGCGGGGTTCATTCTTGCTTTGTGGTGGACGAATATCGCGGATATTGCCCGCGGGATTGTTGGTGCAAGCATGGCGGGTGTGGCCGCCCTGTTTGACAACCAGTTGTCTGACGATGCCAAAGAAGTTGCAGCGCGGCGGGCAGGGGGTCAGTTAATTTTAGGGGGATTAAACCTGGCAGGGCGCATTGTTGTGGCGTTGGCTGCGGCGGGCCTTCCCATCTTGCTGGCGGATTTTGTGGGCCTGGTGCCCGGCAGCGCGGTTCTGGATGTCATGCTGCGGTTGGATTACATCGTCATCGTTTCCATCCTGGCCTTTGCAACGGTGAAGATCGTCAACCGTCTGCGTCGTACCGATGCAGCGGCAGAGAATAGCGGCCCCCAATATTCGCCTGTGGATCAGTTCGTTCACAACTTAGCCTTTTCCGGCCCCGGGGTTCAGAAAATGGCCGCACGGGCCGAGGCGCGCCTGATACCGCGCCCTCCGATGCCCGACGTTTCGCAAACCATTTTTGTGACGTCCCTGGCGCGTGGTGGCACCACAGCGGTTCTCAACGCCCTTCATGATGCACCCGAAGTGGCGACTCACACGTATCGGGATATGCCTTTTGTTACGGCACCTGTGCTGTGGAACAAGCTGGCCGGCGGCAAGAGACGCGGGGTGCGCAGACGGCAGCGTGCCCACGGCGACGGAATGGAGATCGACCTTGAAAGCGCAGAAGCGTTTGAGGAAGTGATCTGGAGAATGTTCTGGCCAGAGAGGTACAAGGAAGCCTCAATCCCGCTGTGGCAGGCCGGGGATACAAATGAACAGGCCGACCGGTTTCTACAAAACCACATGAGCAGCATTATCCGGGCGCGCAATCTTCAGGCCGGGCCGCAGAGCGTTGAGAAGACACGCTATTGTTCAAAGAACAATGCCAACATTGCCCGGATTCCCTATCTGCTGAAATCCTTTCCTGATTGCAGGATCGTGGTTCCCGTAAGACGTCCTGAAAGCCATGCTGAGTCCCTACTGCGGCAACACAATAACTTTAGCAAGCTGCAAACCCAGGACAATTTTGTGACCCGCTACATGGCCGATATTGGTCATTTCGAGTTCGGCAATCTGCATAAGCCCTTTTTGTTTTCCGGAATGGAACCGAAGCAAAAGGACACCCACACACCTGATTACTGGCTGCAATACTGGACTTGCGCCTTTCGGGAACTGCTTGAGTACAAGGATAGGTGTATCTTTCTTCTGCAGGACGATTTGCGCGCATCGCCTCAGGCGACGATGGAGGGGTTGTATGACACCCTTGAGCTTTCGTCTGATGGCCAGAGTTTCGAACAGTATTTTCATTCGAAGCCTGACGTGGCTGCCGCAGAACATTTCGACCCCATCTGCCTGAAGGCCGCGCAAGATGTATATGAGGCATTGGAAGAATGCGCCCATCGGAACCTGCTGCGAAACGTGATTTGAGACTGGTACGAATAGAACTACAAGTTTTGAGAACAAGTTCCTGCTGACCTGCTTCAAGCGGAATATGTCATACATTCAATCGCCGAGAGCATTTTTGTTCCAGGCAGCGTGTGTCGCGCTAACCTTCACATTATTTGCCCTCAATATGAACTGGCAATGAACATCGCGTTGTACGTGAGTTCAAGCAAAATGGCCTTTAATTGCTTCGTTAAGTTCGGGATTGGTAATGCAAATGAAGTTAGTACGATTTTTGGAGAAACATTTCTCCGCGGTGTTGTTTGGGCTTTCGATTTTGAGCGGAGCGTATATCTACGGAGCAGTCAGCTACAAATATGAATGGTTTCCTGTTCCAATTCTGCAAAAAGCCAAAGCAGGATACGACGCTTGGCGAAAACTTGAAGCCAAAGAAGAAATTTTTGGAAAGGTGGAATATGTAGCAGTCCCAAAGGAAGATCTGACAACCTGGCTTGTTGAACCTAGGGACTACGACGATCTGTTGCTGATTACAGGTGGGTTCGAGGAACAGCCCGAACTCTGTCCGGAGGTCGGTTGCATCGCCTGGATAATGGATCGCCAGGGGAACGTATACCACACTTGGAGCGTGTCGAGAGCAGACCTTTTTGATGGGCAAGAATTTGAAGGCTTCAGCGGACAACCCGGAAGAGACAATGTGAATGTGTTGGGAGTTGACCTAGACGACAACGGTGATCTGGTTGTTACGTTTCAGGCCAAAAACATGTTCCCTTACCATATTGGTTCGATGCGAATTGATCGGAACAGCAAAATTCTCTGGTCTTTTATTAATCACGCACATCACTGGCCTTATGTTGCGGACAACGGCGAGGCCCTTTTACCTTGGGCTCAACTTGAGCAGCCTCCGGAACAGTATGTTGGACCCACTCGGATCGAAACCAATTGTTCAATACTTGGAGCGGTTTACGAGGAGGGTTTCCAAATCTTCGATCGGGCTGGGGAGAGAATACGTGCGGTACGGTTTGAAGATCTTTTTGTACAAAATGGTCTGATGGGGCTAGCGTACTCAGTGCGCGAAGGGTGTGACCCTTATCACATCAATGGGGTTGTGGAGATAAATGAAGCAACCGCTGCTAAGATTGAGGGGGCAGAGGCGGGCGATATTGCTATGTCACTACGATCCTCGAGCTCACTAATTGTTGTCGATCGGCACGATGATACTATTCATCGTGTCATAATGGGGCCAATGGTTGCTCAGCATTCGCCAGTCGTCACAGAGCGCGGCACTTTCGTACTGTTCGACAATCTTGGTGGTCTCGCGTCGCAAGGTGGATCTCGTATACTCGAAATAGACCCTGTATCTGGTTTGGGCACATCCCTTTTCCCATTGGCTGGTGATACAGAACACTATCTGTTCTCAAAAGAGCAGGGCTTAGTAAGATTAAGCGAGAACAACGAACGGGCGCTCGTATCGGTTTCCGAAACTGGCCAGGTTTTAGAAGTTGACTTATTGGAAGGCAGACCAATTTGGGAATACCTTAATCAAACTAGTCTCTCAGCGTTCCAACGTCGCATTGGCCAAGTCACAGATGTCAATTACGCTTTAATGGAAACTCTAGGCGCAGACTATGTGTCCCGGGATTTTGTGGAAACGGTGTTGGGTGGAACAGTGCCAATTGGAGCAGTTCAGCCAAGAGCTAGCGATAGGAATCATAACCAATAATTGACGGTTGCATCGAACACGATGGTGGGTGGGAAGACCTTGGTTTGGCGGTCATTGCGCGTCGCGTCCGTTAGTTTCGTCGCTTCTCCGGCAAGGCCATCAACCCGTCGTAGATTCTGTAAATTTCCATTGGCTTTTGTCGGTTGTTGTCCATTTTCTGATCGCCGAAGTAGATCGGTTCAATTAAGGGGGCTCAGGTTCTCGATGGGCTATTTGCGCCTCGCTCAGTCAAAAAAGATCACCTTTCGATCCCTGGGCGCAGATTAAACAGATTGATGGAAATCAATTTGAGCCAAACTTTAAGTCTGCTTGACCAAAAATTTGGTTCTCAACTATCGCACGGGCAAGCTTTTGATGACCCGTTTCCGACAAATGCCCGTCCGGGAAAAGATAGTCCTCGGGCTCCAGTATGTCCGGCGTATGAAGGATCGTTAAGTCAGATACCTTTGCGCGCAAAAGGTCGAGGTCTGGCGAGGTCGAGAGGACTTCGGTGAAACGCCCCCCCCGACCGCCTGTGTTCACGTCGAATACAATCAGGTGCGGTGGGGTGGGGCCCCAATCCCAATTGGCCAAAACCTCGATCAACACATCGGGGCCACTCAGGTCTGCCATTTGCAGATCGTACTGCTCATCCTCGCCATCCTCGCCGCCAATGAAACGCCAGCGAAGCTCATTAAGGAAGGCGGGCAAGTAATGCCCAAACCCTCCGCCTGTCCCTTCGTTTTCGGCGACGAGTTTGGCATAGGTTTCTTGCGACATAGCAGACAGCGTGCCGTCGTGAAGATAGCGTCGGTTTTCGTAGCCGTCATTGTCGCTGTATTGGACAATCACTGTCTTCAGGTTGCTGCGGTCAAGTCGGTCCAGCGTCATAAGCTCTCGGACTGTGCCATAGGACGACACGCCGGTGTTCAGCGTTTTGCGCCCGGTTTCGGCCTCGATAACGTCGGCAAAGGTCATTCCTTGCCCGACACCCCAACCCATTGCCTGGCTATCGCCAAGAACCACGATTTCGGGCGCATCAAGAGACGCCTCATCATCGCGGTATCCTGCTGAATTCACGACAAGCTCGGTTGAAAAGCCAGTGTTTTCGAAGGTGCAATTGCCGGGCTGCAACGTATAGCCCAGCTCAGAATCGTAGCGTGCGCATTCCGGAAGGTATTGAACATACGAGACATTCGCCCAGTAAATCTTTTGCGCAAGCCGGTCCACTGCGCGGATGCCCGTCGGAGACTCCCGCGTGACAAGCCAGGCAAGCGTGGCTTCCAGACCAATCAGAAGAACCGCAAGGATCAAGGCATTTATAGCAACGACGCGCCACATCCGGTTTCAGTCCAACCCACAGCTTATTTTGTTGCCTATTGCCTTCGACTGGTCCTGACCTTTAATCCGCAACACGACAAACCCTTTAACAAAGTAACATTACGCTCATAGCACAAAATGCCGCGTCAAGGGAACGATGTTGTCTGCCACTCAGAATGCCAGCCGCGTTGGTCTGTGGCCTTTTTTGTCCTTTTGGCCTCGTTCCTCATTCCTTTCATCTCTTCGCCTGAGAATGAGACAATGATGCTTGATTGGAAACAACGTCAGGATTCCATTGACTTGCTCAAAAATGCTATGAAACTGACAAATGGTGTACCTGTACACGGCCCGATCTGTGCTGAAACTATTTGGTTTCAGTATCTGATGTTTTCAGGGGTCGGCACGCGGGAAAGGGTGAAAAGTATTCGGTTTTGAGTATTAGTTCAGAGTGAAATGTTCATAGATTTGCTATCTTGGGAATTCCTGCTGTTTTCGGCGTTTGCCATAATCTTGGTTGCGTCTTCGACAGGGCCTGTGCGGACGGTCGGCTTTCTTGGCGCCAATATCGCCTTCATTTTTGCGCTTCTCGGTCCAATCGGTTTGGCTTCAACTTTGTTCTTTTCAGGTTTGGGGTGGGGGCTGACCCGGGTGCATCTTACGGCGTCCAGATGGGCGGCAATTCTGTCGGCAACTCTGCTGGTCCTCGTTTTTATCTACATGCTGGACTATGAATTCCTGGGATTGTTCCTGCCGGAAGCAGCACGCCTGTCATTCCTGCAAACAGTTGGTTTGAGCTTTCTGTTGTTTCGTATCTTGCATGTCATGATTGATGCCCGGTCGGGTGTCATCGACCGCATTGATCCCGCTGTTTATCCCAACTACCTCTTGGCGTTTACAACGTTCATGATGGGTCCGATCCAACGGTATCAGGATTTTCGCGACCAATGGGCAGATCGTACCCAAGCCATCGAGATGACGTATGAAGCTCATCTTGATGCCGGGCTGAGAATTCTCTGGGGGCTTGTCAAAGTATACGTCATCGGAACATTCATCTTCCGTTTTGCGCTACAGCCCAACACCGATGTCCTTGCGTTGAGTTTGGGTGAATTCTGGCTTCAATTGGTAGCCTTCTACTTTTTTCTTTATATGAATTTTTCCGGCTACTGCGACGTCGTGATCGGTATCGGCAGTCTGATGGGCATTCGGCCACCCGAGAATTTCAACAACCCGTATTTTGCCCAGAACATCGCTGATTTCTGGCTCCGCCAGCACAGAACTCTCACGTTGTGGTTAACGGACTACGTGTTCAACCCGGTGTATAAAAAGGCCCTCAGTTCCAGTTCATTCGCCAGTTTGCCGCTGGCTGCCGGGATCATTGCGGCCATGCTGACCATGCTTGTTTCTGGCCTTTGGCACGGCACCACAATCGGTTTTTTGATCTTTGGTCTCGTGCATGGGACGTGGCTCGCGATTTATCGGATATGGGATCACGTTTTGGTGGCGCGCCTTGGGAAAAAACGGCTGCGAAAGATCAGGGCAAGCTGGCCCGGACGGGTAGTCGGAATGGCGATTACCTTGCACGCGGCTGCCTTTGCGTTCCTGTTCTTCCAGTTGGACACACCAAGCGTCATTGCGTTTTTGAAAGGTCTTTTGTGATGTGGTCGGCCCTTTTCCCCAATCGGTCTGTTCGGATGACCATGAAGATTCTCGTCGCAGCCGGGCTTGTTGGTATTCTTTTTGTTTTCTCCGCGACGGAGGTCGACTTTGTCTACACGGGTTTCTAGGAAACTGCGCCTTTCGCTCGCGGCCATTGGGACAATTGGGGTCGTCGTTGTGTTGGTCTTTTCGGCGCTGACATGGCTGGCCATCAGCGCCGAGCGCAGCTTTTTCATGTTCCCATATAAACAGGAAAGCTGGTACCGCTTTCTGCTGCCGTCGCAATTTGTGGTCCAGGACAAACCCGTCATCATGTTGGCTGGCCCCTCTACAGTACGCGAGAACCTGCGATGGGAGCAGGTGCAGGAGGCGTTTCCCGATTATCACATCTATCAGGGGGGGATCAGTCTGGGCACGATTGAAGACGTGACAATCTCGCTGAAACTGATCGAGGCAGCATACGGTGAAGACGCGTTGCCGGATTATGTCGTCCTTGGCCTCGGGCCCCGTTTCATTGCCAACCTGCCGCCCGATCGGCCTTTTAAATCAATTGTTGATACCTACAGCCCCTGGTTCGTGACAACTGGTCCAAACGGGGTTGAGCTGCACAAAAAATCGCTATTTGGCGCTGCGCGGGCCAAAATCCGCTTTGTCGGAAAGCAGCCCGAGCGTTTCAGGTCTGCGCTGCGTGCTTGGGCTGCCTATTGGGGTCGCGAGTTCGAAGAATGGCCCATTGGCGAGTCTGTCTTGCGCCAAACCGGGTTGCTGAATATGTGGCAATCGCAGGTCGAAAGGCAGGGAAGGCTTGTATCACCTTACAAATTTGCCAGAAGTGCTGGCCTGAGCGAAGCGGATCTTGCTAATTTTATGTCAGGCGGCTGGTGGGAGTCCGTTTTCGATTGGGATGCGCGCAAGAATAGCGGCGCTGCAGCTGAACGTCTGCGCCAGCTTATGGAGTTCCTTGATGCGCATGGCATAGGCGTCGCAGTCGTAAATATGCCCGAGCGGTCATATTCCCGCGAACGATTTACTTTCGAGTATGACGACTATCTCGGAGCGATCCACGACGGCATTGGTCAAGCACCGTTTCTCGATCTGAGTGTTTTTGCGCACGATAGTGAATTTTTCGATGCTGAACACACCATACCAGAAGGGTCACAGCGTTTGACGGCCCACGTAACAGCTTGGATTCAGTCATTATTGAATTAATGTGAGGGGGAAAGAGAATTTATTGTCGAAGTGATTGATTATAGTGTTACTAGTTAAGCAATTACCCTGAATTTTGGGGGAGGTTAAATGGTTTCAGGTGTAAAGGCAGGGAGTTTTTCCCCTGTCACAGCTATGCCCGACGAACAAACGCGGACCCGGATTCTGGGTTCTCTGCGAGCGACTGAGTCCATTCAGGACTATCTCTCGTTGTGTCGCAAATGGCGCAAGATCGACCGGACCGCCGGCGATGACGGGCGCGCCGAATTGCGGGTTGCGCTTCTGAGCGGCGCAACAACGGACTTCCTTGAACTTCCTCTTCGTGCAGAGCTTGACAGCTTTGGCCTTCGCGCCCGCATTCACCGCCCGGACTTCAACACTCATGTCTCCGAGCTTATGGATTCTGCCAGTGCTACGGCCGAGTTCTCTCCGCAGATTGCAGTTCTTCTGCTTGGGGCATCAGATATCACTGAATGGCCAGCCGTGGGGGATACTGAGGCGGGCGTGGCAAAGCTGGCCGACCGGTTTGTTGACCTGTGGCTGAACAACATTTGCGCAACGTTCAATCGGGAATCCGGGGCTGAAATCATCCTTGGCAACCTGCATCTGCCACCGACTTCATCGACCGGTCACCTTAGCCGTCGCCTGCCTTGGGACCGAACCAATTTCGTGCGTCGGATCAATCAGCTTTTGACGGAGCGGGCACCAAAATATGTCCATACACTGGACCTGGAGCTTCTCTCGGCCCAATACGGGGTCCAACAATGGTTTGACCCCCGCTTTTGGTACCATGCCAAACAACCTGTCTCATTCGATTGCATGATCCCGCTTGTGCGCGACATGGCTGGGATTATCGCGGCCATCTACGGCAAGACTTCGAAATGTATCGTGCTGGATCTGGATAATACCCTGTGGGGCGGAATTGTCGGTGACGATGGGGTGAATGGCATCAAGATTGGCCAGGGCAGCGCTGAAGGTGAGGCCTTCCTGGCCTTTCAAAACTATCTGCTTGAGTTGAAGGCGCGTGGCATTCTTCTTGCCGTGGCCTCAAAAAACGAAGACGCCAACGCGCGCGCGCCATTCGATACGCTGGATGACATGGCGTTGAAATTCGCCGATTTCGTGTCGTTCAAGGCAAACTGGGGACCCAAGCCCGATAGTATCGCAGCCATCGCAAAGGAACTGAACATCGGGCTCGACGCGATCATATTTGTCGATGACAACCCGGCGGAGCGTGCTTTGGTACGGCAGAGCTTACCGGAAGTGCGTGTTCTGGAAGTGGGCGACGATCCTTCGGAATACCCATATCTTCTAAGCAGGTCCGGCTGGCTTGAGACAATCGAGATTACCAGTGAGGACCGCAAGAAATCCGAACAATACGCAGCCAATCGATCGCGTACCGAGCTTGCGGAAAGCGCAGTAGACTATGACAGCTATCTGCGCTCGTTGAATCAGAAAGCGGTGATCCGCCCGTTCGAGCCAGAGCATTTCGACCGGATTACGCAGCTTATCAATAAAACCAATCAGTTTAACCTGACTACCCAACGGATGACGCAATCCGAGGTAGAGGCACTGGCAGCCAGTGACAGCACGCTTACGGCGTATATGAGGTTGAAGGACAGCTTTGGTGACAATGGCCTCATCAGCGTAGCTGCAGGATCTGTTGTGGGTGACACGCTGACACTCGATCTTTGGCTGATGAGCTGCCGCGTTTTCAAAAGAGGCGCCGAGTTTGCTATGGCGAATTATCTTTTGCAGGAAGCCGTGCGCCGAGGGATTGCAAATGTAAGGGGTCTCTACCGGCCAACGGCAAAGAACGGCCTGGTCGAAAACCTCTATGCCGACCTTAACTTTGAAAAGGACGGTCCTGCGGAACAAAGTGGTACAAATTGGAGCCGAACACTTGCAGGGTTCGAACCGTTTCCAGTCAGCATTGAAATAGTGGAGGATTTTGCGTGACCGAAAGTGAGGTATGGCAGCGTTTAACATCGGTCTTTCAGGACGTCTTCGAGGATGACGAGATCACCTTGAGCCCTGAGACCACGGCCGAAGCGATTGAGGATTGGGATTCCCTGACGAACATCCAGTTGCTGATCGCCATCGAGAAAGCTTTTCCAGGGCTTCAGTTCAGCACCGGTGAGGTTGCGAACCTCCAAAATGTGGGCGATCTGGTGTCGGCGATAATAAAGCGCGTTGCAACTTGACGCCTCCACGAACAGGATTCGATGCAGTTGGTGACGGATTTACTCGGCACGTTGCCGATGCGCGGTGATCGATCCACCTGTTTGATCAAAGTGTGGGCTGGTCTTTGGGTGCAACATGATCTGCTCTATTCGCGCGCCCATTCATGACAGCCCTGTATTCAATTGCTAATAATATGTTGTGTTAACACGGGTTTTGAGTGCATGCAGATTGAAGAAACCGCCTTATCTGGCGTCCTTATCCTGACGCCTAAGCGGTTCGGGGATGAGCGCGGTTTTTTCTCTGAATCCTGGAACCGAAAAACCTTGGGCGCACATGGGATCGTCCTGGACTTTGTGCAGGATAATCATTCGGTTTCTGCTGGTGTTGGGACTCTGCGGGGGTTTCATTTCCAGTCGCCGCCCCATGCGCAGGATAAGCTTGTGCGCTGTGGGCAGGGGGCATTGTTTGATGTAGTGATCGATATCCGCAAAGGTTCACCCACATACGGGCGGTGGCTGGGTATTGATCTGACGGCAGAGAACGGAAAACAGCTTTTGGTGCCCAAGGGGTTCTTGCACGGATTTGTCACGCGGAAAACCAATACTGAGATTTGCTATAAATGCACCGACTATTATGCACCCGAGTGCGAGGCAACAGTGCGCTGGGACAGTTGCGGTGTGGATTGGGGCCTGACCGGCGACCCGGTGCTGTCTGACAAGGACGCAGTGGCCCCCATATTAGCCGAATTCGACAGCCCATTTGTCTGGGAGGGCAGGCCATGAAGCTGCTGGTCACAGGGGGTGCGGGCTTTATCGGATCGGCCGTCGTGCGGCGGGCGGTTCGGGATGGGCATCAGGTGGTCAATCTGGATGCGCTGACCTATGCGGCCTGCCTCGACAATGTGGCCGAGGTGGCGGATGAACCTAACTACACCTTCATAGAGGCTGATATTCGGGATCGCGCGGCCCTGAACCGGGCGCTGGCGGAATATGCCCCGGACGTGATCATGCACCTTGCGGCTGAAAGCCATGTGGATCGCTCGATCGACGGGCCCGGTGCCTTTATCGAGACCAACGTGACCGGCACCTATACCCTACTTGAAGCGGCCCGAGCATATTGGGAAGGGCAGGGGAGGTCAGACAACTTCCGGTTCCACCATATCTCCACCGATGAAGTCTATGGCTCGCTGGGGTCAACCGGTCAGTTCACCGAAGAGACGCCTTATGATCCTCGCTCGCCCTATTCGGCCAGCAAGGCCGCTAGCGACCATCTGGTGCGCGCTTGGTGCGCAACATATGGCCTGCCGGTGGTGCTGACGAATTGTTCGAACAATTACGGACCGTATCATTTCCCTGAAAAGCTGATCCCGGTCACCATCCTGAACGCTCTGGAGGGTAAGCCATTGCCGATTTATGGCGACGGGTCCAATGTTAGAGACTGGTTATACGTGGAAGACCACGCCGAAGCACTGCTTTTGGTGGTCCAGAAAGGTCAGATCGGGCGCAGCTATAACATTGGTGGTGAAAACGAGTGCACCAACCTGCAACTGGTGCAGATGCTGTGCGGTATTCTGGATCGTCTGCGCCCCAGGGCCACGCCCTATGGCGACCTGATCACCTTTGTCGCTGATCGTCCGGGTCATGATGCGCGTTATGCTATCGACCCGACCCGTATTCGACAGGAACTGGGCTGGCGACCCTCTGTCAGTGTTGAAGAAGGCTTGGAGCGGACCGTTCAGTGGTATCTGGACAATGAAAGCTGGTGGCGCGCGCTGCAGAACCGCGACGGCGTTGGCAAGCGATTGGGTATGAAAGCATGACCATCCTTGTCTTTGGCCGAACCGGGCAGGTGGCGCGGGAACTGGCGGCGTATGCGGGTGTGACATGCCTCGACCGTTCTGAGGTTGATCTGGAACAGCCCGCCTCCTGTGCAGCGGCAATCCGCGCGGCGGCTCCACAGGCAGTGATCAATGCGGCGGCCTATACGGCCGTTGACCGGGCGGAAGAAGAAGAGGCGCTTGCAACCGTCATCAACGCGGCGGCTCCCACTGTGATGGCGCGGGAATGTGCGGCGTTAGGCATCCCTTTCGTCTCTATTTCGACGGATTACGTGTTTGACGGCTCGGGGGACGCCCCGTGGAAACCCGCAGATCCCACCAGACCGTTGGGGGCGTATGGGCGTTCCAAATTTGCAGGAGAACAAGGCATAAAGCAGGCCGGAGGGGCCTACGGCATCCTGCGTACTTCGTGGGTGGTGTCGGCCCATGGCAACAACTTCGTCAAGACGATGCGGCGGCTTGGAGCCGAACGAGGCCAGTTGTCGATTGTGGCCGACCAGATCGGCGGCCCGACGCCCGCACGGAACATCGCGGCGGCTTGTCTGTTCATGGCGCAGCAACTGATCAAGGATGCGGGCAAAACGGGTATCTACCACTTTGCGGGCGCACCAGACACCAGTTGGGCCGGGTTTGCCCGGGCAATTTTTGCCGAATTAGAGATTGATTGTGATGTAACGGACATTCCGTCCGGCGAATATCCCACCCCCGCCAGACGCCCATTGAATTCCCGCCTTGATTGTTCCTCACTGGAAACAACTTTTGGCATTACACGTCCTGATTGGCGGCAGGGGTTAAGGGATATTTTGCAAGATTTGGAAAACGCGTCATGAGTACACGGAAAGGCATCATACTTGCGGGGGGATCGGGTACACGCCTCTATCCGATCACGATGGCCGTCTCGAAACAGCTGTTGCCGCTTTATGACAAGCCGATGATCTATTACCCGCTGTCGGTGCTGATGCTGGCCGGTATTCGCGACATTTGTGTGATCACCACCCCGCAGGATCAGGACCAGTTCAAGCGCACGCTAGGGGATGGCAGCCAGTGGGGGGTTAGCCTGACCTATGTGGTGCAGCCCAGCCCTGACGGTCTGGCGCAGGCATATATTCTGGCCGAAGAATTTCTTGCCGGCGCGCCTTCGGCGCTGGTTCTGGGGGACAACATCTTTTTTGGCCACGGCCTGCCCAAATTGCTGGCCGCCGCGGATGGGCAT
Organism: Ruegeria sp. BC5; assembly: GCF_056539205.1. NCBI lineage: Bacteria > Pseudomonadati > Pseudomonadota > Alphaproteobacteria > Rhodobacterales > Roseobacteraceae > Ruegeria > Ruegeria sp. BC5. The sequence goes on along the minus strand of NZ_JBQFUN010000002.1, from coordinate 12,694 downwards.
GCCGAGGGTGGGACTGTGTTCGGCTATCACGTGGCCGACCCTCAGCGCTATGGCGTGGTTGCTTTTGACTCGGATGGACGAGCACGCGAGATTATCGAGAAGCCTTCGGTACCTCCTTCGAACTATGCCGTTACCGGCCTTTACTTTCTGGATGGTTCGGCACCTCAGCGCGCCCGACAGGTCAAACCTTCACAGCGGGGCGAGTTGGAGATCACCGACTTGCTGCAGATGTACCTGGAAAAAGGTCATCTCAGGGTCGAAACCATGGGGCGGGGCTATGCCTGGCTGGATACGGGCACCCATGCCAGCCTGTTGGATGCCGGCAATTTTGTGCGCACCCTTGAAGAACGTCAGGGGTTACAGACGGGATGCCCCGAAGAGATAGCCTGGCAACTGGGTTGGATCAGTGACGCGCAGTTACGTCAGCGGGCCGAGATGTTCGCGAAGAATGAGTATGGGACTTATCTGGACGGTTTGTTGGAATAACAGACCGGCTGAGAGAAGGGAGCATTGAACAGGGGGCCGCAAGCCTTGCTGTATAAAGTCAAAAAATGCACCTTGGGATTTGGGTGAAATGAAATAGAAGTGGTGAAAATTTTCTGGGTTTAATAGTTTGTGTGAACGATGTGTCGAAAATTTCCTACAGACCGGACATTGATGGGCTTCGCGCGGTCGCCGTAGTTCCTGTTGTCCTGCACCATGCTGGTTTTAGCGCAGTTCCGGGCGGGTTCGTCGGTGTGGATATATTTTTCGTCATCTCTGGCTTTTTGATAACCAGAATTCTCACGCGGGAAATCCGGGACGGGCAGTTTTCGCTGCTATCTTTTTACGAACGCAGGGCCAGGCGCATCCTGCCCGCACTTTTTATAGTGCTTGTCGCATGCCTGGCTGTCGGCTGGTTTCTTCTACTGCCCAGCCAGTATGACGCGCTTGCCAGGTCTACGGCTGCAACGCTGCTTTTTGTGTCTAACGTCTGGTTTTGGGATGCGGCTGGTGACTATTTCGGCAGGGGGGTCGAATTGGCGCCGCTGCTTCATACCTGGTCTTTGGCGGTCGAAGAACAGTTCTATCTTGGATTTCCAATATTATTGTGGGTAATGGCGAAACAATCGCGCCGCTTTTGGGTTGGTGTGATTGCGCTGATTTCACTCATATCTCTGGGGCTTTCGATATGGGCGACGACCGCTGCGCCGATTGCCAACTTCTATTTTACCTCAATGCGGGTTTGGGAACTGGGGCTGGGTGCGCTGTTGGCCATCGGTGCGTTTCCGGCACTCCGTCGCCCGCTGGTGGCTGAGGTAATCGGGCTGATTGGATTGGCAATTATCCTAGGCAGCATCGTTCTGATCTCGGACAACACCCCGTTCCCCGGGTTGATGGCTGTGCCGCCCTGTGCAGGTGCCGCTTTTTTGATCTGGGCGGGAATGAATAACACTACGTCTGCCGGCCGGTTGTTGGCCTTGCGCCCGATAGTCTGGATTGGGCTCATTTCCTATTCGCTGTACCTGTGGCATTGGCCGGTACTGGTCGCGGCCAGAGTGCAAAACGGCAGTGCGGATCTGCCCGCTATGACGGCGATGATTTGTGTATTTCTGTCTGTTCTGCTTGCAGCGGCTAGCTTGTATCTGATCGAGCGACCCTTTCGCATTCCGGCCAGCAAAGGGGGCTTTTCGCGAGCCAGTATTTTTACGGGTGCAGGCACAGGTGCCACGCTTATATTGGGGCTAGCCGTCATACTTGTTGTGAAAGAGGGCGTTCCAAGCAGGGTTCCGGCTGAGTTGGCAGCCAAAATGAACAAGTTCAAGGAATCCCATTATCTGATGGATGCGTGCAGACAGTGGGAAGACGGTAAAGAACCCTGCAAAATAGGAGCATCCAATCAGGCCGACGCAGAACCTCGCGTCGTCGTGTGGGGGGATTCCCATGCCGGGTCTTTGTTACCCGGCATAGATTCCTGGCTGAAAGACAACAACATTACGGGCGAGGCCTTTGTAAAGTTTGGCTGCCCTGCGCTGTTGGGGGTCCGCCGCGCCGACATGGCGCCTGCTCATGGTTGCGACACTCATAACGAATTGGTGGTGCGCTATATCGAACGACTGCCCGAATTAGACGCGGTTGTCGTGGCGTCGCGTTGGGCTTTGGCGACCGAAGGTGTTCGGGTTTCGGGCGAAGAGGGGAGAATAGCCGTTCTGGCGGCAACCGATGAGCGCCCCACTGGGGTTGAGGATAATCCAAAACACGTGGAACAGGGTCTGAAACGGCTGCTTCAAAGGCTGGAAAGCCGGGGTATCGAGGTTCTTATCGTCGGGTCAATACCAGAGATCGGGTTCAACGTCCCCGATGCCCTCGCAGGCAGCGCTGCGTTCGGGACTCAGTTGCGCGTGCCCCCGTCACGGGAAGAGTTTGATCTACGCAATTCCCGCTCTTACGCAATTCTGGCGGATGCCGGGCGGGAATTCGACGCGGCGCTTGCGCGTCCGGCTGATATTTTATGCGATGAGTTCTGCCGTATTCATCTGGACGGTCGCCCTCTTTACCGGGATGACGATCATCTGAGCGAGTTTGGAGCAAACTGGGTTATGCCGGCCTTGCTGGATCAGCATTTCCTGCGAAATTAGTGCATTCCGTCTGTACACTGGGGCATATCCGCAAGGCTGGACTGCCCGACCCCACAACAATCTGGGCCATTTAGTGAAAATGTCTGCAATCAAGAGACAGTCCATATCAAAATACACCAGCGACGGTACATTCGCTTCGACGCGTGGGATGGAAACGAGGATAATCGGACAAGTTTCAGCGGGCGGCTGTGTCTGGCTCGTGCAAGGTTAGGATAGGTTTGGTACCCGGAGATGCGCGCGTGATCGGAGAAGCTGACATGAAGCCGCCATCCCCCGCGATTGGCCGCAGTGATTTGGCAATTCTATTGTTCATTCTGCTGCTCGCTGCCGCGTTGAGAATTGCAGGGCTGAACTCACCGCTTTGGTATGATGAAATCTGGACTGTCGACACGCATATTCGTTTGCCCTGGGGCGACATGATGCGCGAATATTCCATGAACCATCATTATTTCTTCAGCATGAAGGCAAAGCTGTTTTCTCAGATATTCGGAGAGGAATCCTGGGTCTACCGTTTCCCAGCCGTAGTGTTCGGCGTCGGCATCGTCGCCGCGATCTGGTGGCTGACCAAAGAGGTCGCAAACACCTGGATCGCGCATGTCTCGGCCTTGCTCGTGGCCTTGTCCTATCATCAGGTTTGGTTCTCACAGAATGCGCGCGGGTATACCGAGCTTGCTTTTTGGAGTATGCTTGGCCTCATTCTTTTTCTGCGGGGAGCGCGCAATCCGACGATGGGAATCTGGCTCGCCTTCGGGCTGACTGCCGCCGCCGCTGTTTTTACGCACCTGACCGGTGCATTTTTCTTTGTTGCCCTAGGGTTCGTCTGGCTGATCTCACTGGTGACCGGGTTCGGTCGTGAGGCCCCTCTGACTCGCGAATGGATGCTGCAGCCGCTGATCGGCGTTGCCCTTGCGCTGGTTCTGACCTTTTTAGCCTATTTGCCGATTTTACCCAGTGTTCTGAATACCATGGGTGAGATATCGGCGACGTCCTCTGTCGACAAGATGCAGGTCTATCAAAACCCGATCTGGACTATGTTCGAAGGCGTGCGAACTGCAATTGGTAATACCGGGCCATTGACAGTGATCGTGGCCGTGGCAGGGTTGGTGACCATTGCTTTTGGCGCGTTGGGGACGCATACGAAACAGCCTCTGTTTTTTGTCACCATCGCCATGCATATCGTCGTGACGCTGGTTATTCTCATGTCGCTGGATATGCGGATTTGGCCGAGGTTTTTCTTTGTCGATATCGGTCCGGTTATTGTTCTTGTCGTTGTCGGTTGCGGCTATGGTGCCGGTCTGGTGGCGCGGCTGTTCAGACGGCCTCAGATTTCGCGGCCGTTGTTTATCGCAGGTGTTTTGGTGATGGTTGCCGTGTCCATGTTTCTGGTACAGCGCAACTATGATGCTCCTAAACAGAATCTGGCCGGGGCTTTTGCCTTTGTCGAAGAAACGCGCGGCCCTTCAGAACGCGTTTATGCCATCAATCCCGGCGGCCCTGTTTTTGAAAGTCACTTTGATGCTGACTGGAAAACCATCGGCGATGCAGAGGGCTATGCCAAGGCGATGGAACAACCCGGACCTGTGGCGCTGGTGGTTTTGTTTCCGAACCGGATGCTGCGCGTCATTCCACGGCTTGGGACGGATGCTGATAAGGAACTGGAACTTGAACGCACCTTTGCTGGCACGCTTGGGGACGGACACGTTCTTATCTATCGGCGCAAGTGACGTCGCTATAGAAACAACTGATAGAAAGGGTGCAGGCTCCTATTGGCGTGTCGGGTAATTATTGACGAGCGTGGACCCGGCTTTAAGGCGGTCGACCTCGCTGCCAGGGCGCACCCCGTATTCGTGAAAGCCATTGGCGGCCCCAGTCGCATAATAGATGAACTCTCGGTCATAATAGCCGGGGCTCGAAGGGGACTGATCCTGAACAATGACGTTGTTGAGTACGGCCCAATCCTTTTGGTTCTGGTACCCGTTGATCCCGCTGACTACGTTTTGCTCGATTACGACAGAAGTCGAATATGAGATATTTATGCGCGGGATCGATACCTTGCCGCCTTTCGGTTGGCGGACCCGGATGATCGAGTTTTTGCGAATCGAAAGATTGTCGGCCCCATGAACCGAAATGCCGTGCATATGCGCGTTGTAGATCACGTTGTTTTCAATCAGCACGTTCTTGTGCCGCAAAAGGGGGTCACTTGTATTCTTGCCGCTTTTGCCCATGAAAATCGTCTGGGTATAATCTCCGGCTCCGATGTCAAAGACGTTGTCCCGGATCACGATATTCGAACTGCCTCGGTTCGTCGTCCGCATCAGTTGGATCATGTCCCGGTGATCGCGGCTGTTGCCGCCGCGGAAAGTGTGAAACCTGTTGAGTTCGATCGTCAGGTTGTCAATTCCGCTTAGGGCCATTCCATCAGCCCGAATGTCATAGAACTGATTTCGGCTCAGCGTCAGATGTGTGGTTTTGAACGCAGTCAGCGCTTTCCACCATTTACGAAACAGGCTGTTCGAGATGGTTATTTTAGAACTGCCCGTGATCTGCAGGCCAAGGCCGTGCCCTATGCCGGTGTTGTAATCCCCGTCGAATACGGAATTGGTGATGGTGATGTTGTGACCGTTAGCAATGCCGAAATGGTTGGTACGGTGCTTGTCGCCACGCTGGAAGGAATAGTCGAACATCAACCCATCCAGAATGAGATTGCCAGCATTCTTCAGGCGTAAACCTGTGAAACATGCCGGTGAACTGGGATCAGCAGACCGGATCGTGACTGGGGTTTTGAAAGCCCTTTTGACGATCAAAGCGTCGTAGTTTCCCCCGGCCAACAGCAAGGTTTCCCCGCCGCTGGCATGATTGAGGGCTTGATTGAGGCCCTGGGCGTTTTGGATAACCTGGCCGTTTTGCGATTGTGATCCGCCTTTAAACCCAGAGCAAGCCGACGCTGCAAGCAATGGCGTTGCCAGAGATGCGAACACAAGAATGGACCAAAACAGGATGCCAACAGAGATATTTATACGTCTCATAGGAATAACTCTTTATAATATTGGCTGTACAAGAAATATTAGGCACAAAAGAAAGCCTTGTCTATCGCGGCCCTGTCACCAGTCAGAGCGCGTCTTAGAGACGATAAAACGATCTGCCGGCGACAAAACCATCAAGTCCAACAGAGCGCGCGAATTTGTAAAGGTCGCTTGTCTTGTTGATAAAGCCCGAGCGTTTGAAGTTCAGCGACGTGTTGCATAAGACGCCGACGCCGCTGGTTGCCTTGAACTCGGTTAGCAGGTCATACAGCATCGCGTTCTGGTCTTTAGTCACGGTCTGCACCCGTGCCGACCCGTCCACATGACTTACTGCCCTAAGGTTTGGGTTAGTCACTTGCTGAAAATGAAGCATGTGCGGCGAGGGGCCAGACCAGTCGAAATGGTTCGACACATCGTCCTCAAGGCAAACGGGTGACACTGGCGCAAGGCCCGCACGGCCTTTGATTCTGTTTACCCGGTCGCGTGTTTCGTTGGAAAAGGGCGCCGCCAGGATCGAGCGGTTCCCAAGCGCCCGGGGGCCAATTTCGCAATTTCCCATGACCCAGCCGATGACCATTCCGTCATGCAGCGCTTGTGCGACCTCTCTAAGATTCAATTCGCGGCTGGTGACACCTTGCATATCTACCCGGTCGTCGTTGAATGGCTGGCCTGCATACACCGTCCAGTTCAGTTTGGCCCGCCCCGTAAAATGACGCATGGCATCAACCGCTGTACCGATTGCACTGCCCGAGTCATTGGTGCATGGGGGGATGAAGACATCGCGGAACAGGCCGCTGTCCCGCCAACGCGTGTTCCAGCGATAGTTCAGGCCGCATTCTCCGGTAATCAACAGCGGATAGCGCTTGGTCAGATTGGCCTTTGCGAAATCGTGGAAGTGGGAAAACACCGCGTCGGAATATCTGGCCGCAAGGTTGTGGAACCTAGGCGAAGTGACGCCAATGTTGTAGTAGGGTGAGTTTTTGAACGCTTCCTTGTTCAGGAAACCAGAATCCGCGCCGTTTTGTAACAGTGCGTCAATCAAACCCTGTGCGTCGCCATCAATGACGTTTGCCTCGCCATGTGCGCTGGCTGATTGCAGTTTGCTGGAAAACTCCTTTCCCGGGGTATTATCCGTTCCCGAAAAACTGGGGTCGGCAAGCGCATAGAGAAAGGAAAATCGGCGCCCGGGCGCAGCCAGCACCCGCCCCATGTGATGTATCTTTAGGTTGCGATCGATTTCATAGAAATCACCCAGCGCATCATCCCAGACCAGGACATAACAAGGCTCGCCCTGTTCGAAGGGCGACAGCCCATAAGCCGCCCAGATGAGCGAGCGTTCGTGCGAGGAAGAATAATAGTCCAGCCGTTTCCCGAAAAAGTTCTTTGTTCCGACAATGGCCGTGCTTTCGTCGATGCCAAAGCTTCCGGCACCGGATATGGCGGTATGGCTTTCCCCCGGCGTCGACCAACCGCTCAGCGCCAGAACGTCAGGAAGCTCGTTGAACCACAGCCCGGCGTCGAGGAGGGTATTCGGGTCAATTGGTGAGTTTCGGGGAAGGCTGTCTTTCTCGGCTTCATAGGAAAACATCAGATGCTGTTTTGGCGCGTCGACCCCTGCGACAGCCCCATCATGCCCGGATTTGAAGGAAAGAATTTTCATACTAGCACTCTAATCCAACCAGCCTTTTATTGTCAGGTGATCAATCACTGCCCGTGCGGCGACCTGATGCCCATTTGGGGTCCAATGCGCATCGTTCAGAAAATAAACCAATGTTCCGTCAGCGGCGGCCTTCCGCAAGGCAGGCGTCAAATCCATATAGCCTATGCCGTTCTCATCGGCCAATGTCTTAAGTTCAGCGGCCAGTTCCAATGACACCCAGTCCTGTAAGACGCTGTCATCGGGAAAGGCCAGCAAATCGCGATAAACATCTGTCTTAATCGGGATGTGCGCGACCAGAAGCTTCCCGCCATTTTCCCGAACAAGAGCATGCCCTTGTATCAATAGCTCTTTCAGATAGGCCAAGCGTGCCTCGACCCTATCGGGAGGGGGATAGGCGAAATGCATTACCGTTTCTTCAGACCAAGCCGCGTCAATGAAGTGACCAGACCGCGTGCGCGCGCCAAATGTTAACACGGCATCCCCCGGTCGTGTCTTGCTATACTGGTCGTTTTTGGGTTGGCTATAGAACCCGTCCGGCTCATAGACCCGGTTATGGGGTCCTAAAAGGCTAATTCTATTGGGTATAAAGATCTGCTGATAATCGATGAGGCCGGTCAAGGCGGACAGTTCAATCAACAGGGTCAAAAACCCGAGAGTTGCAACACTCAATGCAACGCTTTGAGCAAGGTCCCGGCGCCGGTCAATCTGCCTGTCCGACGTGACCAGTGCTTGTACCGACCATTTGTTGAACGCCACACTTGGGACCATCAGGAAAACCCCGAGCAGTTTCCGATAGCCGGACTTGGATCTTGCGAGCGTCATTTTGGTCTCATACATCGAATTCCAGTAGGCACTATACTGACCGTGTCGCAAACAACGCGACGAGAGGTATCTGTCCTAGTCCAGCTCAAACGCTTCTTTATAATCCTGTTTCAGCGCCTGATCCTGATCAGGTTTTCGCAAAATGCAACGGCCGATGACCAGCATGTCCAGCTCGGTGCCCATGAAGCAACGGAACGCGTCTTCGGGAGTACAGACGATCGGCTCCCCTCGGACGTTGAAGGATGTGTTGACCACAACCGGGCAACCGGTGCGCTGCTTAAATTCGCTAATCAGCGCGTGGTAAAGGGGGTTGGTTTCGGCATGCACGGTCTGAACCCGTGCAGAATAGTCGACATGGGTGACCGCCGGAATATCCGAGCGCACAACGTTAAGCTTGTCGATCCCAAAAAGCTGTGTTTCTTCCGAGGTCATCGTGCGGCGCATCTTTTCCTGAACATCCGCAACCAGCAACATGTAGGGGCTGTCATAGTCCAACTCGAACCAATCGCTTACATCTTCGCGCAGGACTGAAGGGGCGAAGGGGCGAAAGCTTTCCCGGTATTTCACCTTGAGGTTCAGCGTCTTTTGCATCGAAGGGGACCGGGGGTCGCCAATAATGGACCGTCCCCCAAGCGCGCGAGGCCCAAATTCCATCCGGCCCTGGAACCAGCCAAGCGCCTTACCGTCGACCAGAGCTGTCGCTGCCTCGGTGATCATGCCATCGGTTTCGAATGTCTCGAATTTTGCGCCAATCGCGGTCAGGCGTTGCTCAATGTCATCCTGTGCAAAGGATGGACCCAGATAAGAGCCTTGCATCTTGTCGGACGGGCTGCTGCTTTGACGCTCGTTTTTCAGTTCCGTATGCCATGCCGCCAATGCGGCCCCAACCGCGCCCCCGGCATCTCCGGCGGCAGGCTGCACCCAGATATCCTTGAACGCGCCGTCCCGAAGGATATGACCGTTGGCAACGCAGTTCAGCGCCACACCCCCGGCCATGCACAGATTTTCGATGCCATATTCCTGCGCGGCAGAGCGGGTCAGCCGCAGCACAATTTCTTCGGTCACGACCTGAACCGAGGCCGCGATGTCCATGTGGAACTGGGTCAGTGGGTCTTTTTCAGGTTGGCGCACAGGCTCGCCAAACAGGTCAGAGAAACGTTGGTTGGTCATCGTCAGACCAACGGCATAGTTGAAATACTGCATGTCCAGCCTGAAGGACCCGTCCTCCTTCAGGTCAACCAGGTTCTCTAGAATGACATCCTTGAAGCGGGGGACGCCATAGGGGGCCAACCCCATGACCTTGTATTCACCACTGTTGACCTTGAAGCCCGTGTAATACGTGAACGCCGAATAGAGCAGGCCGATCGAATGGGGAAAATGGATTTCCCTTTCAATCTTCAGGTCTTTGCCGCGCCCGATCGCCAATGTCGTCGTGGCCCATTCGCCGACACCATCCAGCGTCAAAACGACCGCCTCTTCAAAAGGAGAGGGAAAGAAAGCACTGGCTGCGTGGCTGAAATGGTGTTCACTGAACATCAGTTTGTCACCAGGCCGAAATTCGGGATCGTGTCCGCGCAGTTCCCGGCTCAGCAAGTCTTTTTGAAACAGCTTCTCGCGCAACCAGACTGGCATGGCCATTCGAAAGGAGTTCAGCCCGCGTGGAGCATAAGAGACATAAGTTTCCAGTAGGCGTTCGAATTTTAGGAATGGCTTGTCATAAAAGGCGATGTGATCGACGTCACCAATGCCAAGGCCAGCTTCATCCAGAACATATTCGATCGCATGAAACGGATATCCCGCATCGTGCTTTTTGCGCGTAAAGCGCTCTTCCTGCGCTGCGGCGACCAAAGAGCCGTCAACGACAATGGCCGCGGCGCTGTCGTGATAAAACGCAGAGATTCCTAGAATTGCAGTCACGACCCGGTCCTAGAACAGCGTGTAAATGAACGGGGCGATAGCCGAACCCTGACTTAGAACGATCAACCCGCCAAAAAGAACCATCATGACAAGGATCGGAAGAAGCCAGAATTTCTTTCGAAACCTGAGAAATTGCCACATCTCCATCAGAAACGACATCCGATACTCCTAAAATTGATTTTTCATCGAACCCACGTTTTCCGTGCGTTTAATCCAATATGTGTTTGTGTCCTTGTTTAGTTTTTGTCTTAAAAGGTCCTTTCCCAAGGCCCTCATGATCAGTCCGGTTGGTGTCACGGTCAGAAAAAAGACCAACGCCATAACGATAGGCGCAACAATTGCGCCCAGCAGTAGGCCGAACTTAGTCCACAGCCGGTTTGCGCCCGACAACAACGAGGGGCGCAGCAAAGTAACCAGCACAAACGCGACCGCAATCGCCAGCGCCCAATACCGCAAGCCTCCGCTGTGGATCAGCGGCCATAGACCAATGATGGTGAATACGGCTGCAAAAACGAAACCAAAATTACGGTTGCTGCCACCCTGGACTTCGTGTCGTGCCTCAATATCGATCATAACAAGATCATCTCATCGGATAACTTTAAGAACTCATACGCCGCCCTGCACAACCAGTCAGGGAAACCAACTTTGTTAATTTATACACTCAGGCTGTGCTGTTGTCGCAAATTTTTTTGGCAAATGGGCGCTATTCCCAAAATTCTGGGCGCAAGGACCGGTTTTGAGGTCGGTTTGCGCGCAGAAATCGCGCACAGTGTCGTGAATGCGGAAACAAACAAGATGGGATTCAAGGATTGGCCCGGTGCCGCCAGTATTGAGCGCCTGGTTTGGCTGTGCGGCCAGACGGGCTCACCCGGCCGAGGTGCGAAACCTTTTTTTATCGGTCTGCATCTGATGTCCAGCTGATTGCCAATTGCGCTCTGCGGTGTCGCCTCATCTTCTCATTGCCACTTTTCAGTATCGAAATGAAACTAAGTGAGCGTGGGCAGGGAGGCTCGCCGAGCGGTTGACGTTGGGGAACCCAGCAAGTGATTGCCGATGTCTAGCGCAGATACGCGAGGTCACGCCTGAATTATGGCATTTTGTTGACCATTGTTGCGACCCCGGAATCAATTCGTCACACCCTAAGATGACCGCTAAGGGATGGGGAACAATTCCCGGTATCGAGTATCGAGTTCACTCGGAAATGAAGGCAATGAGGCAAAACTGTCTCAATACAGGCAACAGTTTCCAAACATAGCCATATTCTGGCCAACCTGTCGCCCTTGTGCGGCTGTTCCCTTTGTCCCGGGTGAGCGGGTTCTCGTGCGCTGCCACTCACAGCGCCTATGAAACAGAAGGTGAAACATGTCGACCACAATTACGGTAACCTCTGCGGCCGAGCTGAATCAGGCTTTGTCTCAGGCGAAAGGTGGGGAAACGATACTTCTTGCAGCAGGTGATTATGGCGCGCTGAACTTAAGCGCGAACTATGCATCGACTGTAACAATCAAGTCCGCGGATGCGAACGCACCCGCTACGATCACGGCGATGAACGTGAACAACGCGTCGAACATTGCGTTCGAAGATCTGAATTTCGACTATAGCTTTAATGGGGAAGCAAAAAGCTATCGGCCGTTTTCAATCGTGAACAGCTCGAACATCACGGTTGATAACTCCACGTTCTCGGGGGATGTGGCCACCGGAGTATCCGCGACAGCTGACGGGTACGGATGGGGTCAGGGCTTGTTTGTTTTTCGTAGCGACAACATCAATGTTACAAACAACGAGTTCCACGACTGGCTAAAAGGGATGTATGTGGGGATCAGCACGGATGTGACTGTCTCGGGCAACAACTTACATTCGATCAGTGAGGACGGGATGTTTTATGAAAACATCAAAGGCGCCGTGATCGAAGGCAACTATATTCACGACTTTGAACGTAATCCGAATGCTGGAGGTCATGGAGACTTTATCCAGTTTTCGAGGCTTACGGGTGTAAGTACCGACATCATCATTCGCGACAACGTCTTGGACATGGGGTCCGGGGATTGGGCGCAATCGATTTTCATGGGGAACGGTAAAATCGTCCAGCCCTACCAAAATGTTCTGATCGAAAATAACACGATCTACAACGGCCACACACACGGAATTTCCGTGAGCGGAACTAACGGTTTGACGATCTCGAACAACACGGTTCTGGCAGTGCCTGGCGCGTTGACCGGCGGTGTGTCAATTCCGAAGCTATCTGTGGCCAGTGGTTCGACCAATGTCACGATTAATCAAAACGTTGTTTCCCAGATCAATGGCTATTCCGGCCAATCGGACTGGAATGTAACGGACAATGCTTTGGTCAAGACCCACCAATATGACGGCGTGTTCACGTATCATGCGACTGGCGCGCAAGATGGATACAACCAGTATGGCGTCATACCGGGCAGCATCGTTGACAACTTGAATGCGGGTTCGGATTTGGCTCAGCAGTTTCCGTTCTCTTATGACGCTTGGGTTGGAACCGCTACTAGCGGCGGCACCACTCAGCCCGGTGGTGGAACAACCCAACCCGGCGGTGGGACCACGCAACCCGATAGCGGGACGACCCAACCTGACAGTGGTACAACCCAGCCTGACAGTGGGACCACGCAACCCGATAGCGGGAC